>NZ_LUUG01000050.1 GCF_001644035.1 Methylomonas methanica | reverse complement strand
CCAGATTTGACTATTTCTCTTTGCCGCTTCTTTATTCATTAAGACTCCTTATGGTTAATTATTCAAATATCGGCATTAATTCAACTGATAATCGCCTTGGCCGGTGGTAGAAAGCTTAACGGCTAAACCAAACTGCCGATAAATGTAGTCCAATCAGGCCTTGTGTCAACGGATTGCCGGTGGTTTGGATGAGGATGGGGCCGCAGAGCGGTTGAAGGTATTTTCTTAGCCGGGAGTGGGGCAGTGCAAAATTTCATACTATTTGCGCACCTGATATTTTAGAGATTTATAATTAATACGACGGTTTTTAGTATTGAGATTTTCCTATCGATAGTTTGATTTAGTAAGTCCATGTGCCAAAAGCTAGGGGTAAAGTGTTCAGCAAATCCCGGCGTTCCCGCCAATTGGGCATGAATTTATCCATATGAGCACGAAAGCGTTCGTTATGCTTCCGCTCTAGTAAGTGAATTAGTTCGTGGACCAAAATGTATTCCAAGCACTCCGGTGGTTTTTTAGCCAATTCCAAATTAAACCAGATGCGTTTTGCGCCAACATTGCAGCTACCCCACTTGGTTTTCATCTTTTTGACACTCCAATCGGCAAGCTCAACCGCCACGCGCTGTTGCCATTCCGGGATTAGTTTTTCAACCTGGGCTTTTAACCTGGCGCGATAAAACTCCGCTAAGACCAAGGCCCGATTCTCAACCGAGGTACCGGGATTGACAAACAAATGAATTTTGCCGCCCGATACCTTAACTTCATGCCGACCCACCCGTTCTACTAAGTTTAAGCGGTGGGGTTTGCCCCAAAAGTAATGGCATTCGCCACTGACCATCTCTCGATCTGACTGCCGGGGTTGTGCGGCAAAGTCGCGTTGCTGCTTTTTAATCCAAGGTATGCGGCTGATCACGGCCATACGAATTGCCGTGTCAGTCATCTGTTCCGGCGCCGCCACACGAATGCGGCCATCGGGAGGCAGCACGCTGATATGCAGGTTTTTAATGGCCTTGCGATTCAGTTGCAGCGATAACGAGCCAATCTGCATCTGTGGCATTAGTGATAATCCTTCTGCGCTTTAGCCAATTCCATCACGCTGGGAATATCGATGTCATAGCCTGTGGTTTCTTCCCGAATCGCATTGGCAATTTCGCGCTCCTTAAAGCGGTCACCCACCCAATCGGCTTTCTTGGTAAAGCGAATGGCACTATCGATTTTGGTAGCCAGCACTTCATCCTGGCCAAAGTTATCATAGAAGGCCCGCTTGGCTTGACTATCTAGCGATGATGGATAGCTGAAGCTGGCTTGTTCCGGACGAATCACTTTTCTGGATAACTCACGAATTCGTTCCAGGTATTCTTGATAGTCAATGGCCTTTTGCCGACGCTGCTTAATTAACTCATCCAGTAACACCGACATGTGTTCGTAGTATTTTGGGTTGACCGGGTTTTCATCAACAATGGTGCGACGGACATTATTTTCGATGGTTTCCGCCATAGCATCCTGATTTTTGCGAATGCTTTCCGGTAGAGATTCCGTCGCTTCAATGCCTTTTTCAACGATTAGTTGGATTAGCCCAAGTTCTTCAAAATCCATCAACTGTTCACTGGTGTCCGCACGGATATACATATCAAGCAGATGCCGCATAGCCGGTTCAAAGCGTTTCATATCGATCAAGTCGCCACTGGCCAATTTCACCTCATCACGCACTTTTTCGTAATGCGCCACTTCCGCACGAATCTGCTCGGCTTCAACACTGGTAAATCCGGCTTGCGGCAGTTCGTTAGCAATATTGGCAAACGCCCGAATCAGCTTGGCCACGTTTTGATACAGGGTTAGACGCAACGCTTCTTTCTCACTCAGCGCGTCCGGGTTAACCCCAGATTCACCGCAAAAATAATGAATGTAATCTTGGGTAGCGCGTGGCGCTTTAACCGGCTCGCACAAGGCACGAACCATTTCTAAGGCATTGTCCAAATCCAGTCGAGCCTGTTCCAGCCGGTCTTTCAGCAGTCCGGCGACATCTTCTTGGTCGTAGCCATCAAAAGCACCTTGGGTATAGTTGGTAATAGCCTTATCCAACGAACGGAACAAATCCTTGTAATCGACGATGTAACCGTATTCCTTATCATCGCCGTCCAGCCGGTTAACTCGGCAAATCGCCTGGAACAAGTTGTGATCGGCCATTTGCTTGTCGATGTACAAATAGGTCGCAGAGGGCGCATCGAAACCCGTCAGCAATTTATCCACCACAATCAGCAAACGCATTTGCCCCGGCTCTTCGATGAAGCGCTTTTTAACCGCCTTTTCAAACTCTTCAACTCGACTCGCTGCTACATCTTCCGGCTGCTCAAAGTAGTCGGCCAGCATCTTGCGATAGATGTCGTATTTGAATAACTTCTCGGTCAAACCCTCGCCGGTTTCTTCGCCACGGATACTGGTAGCGGTGGGCTGGAAGCTGGTGACAATCGCCACCTTACCGGCTAAATCCGACTGGCTGAACATTTCATAGGCCTTACACGCCTGATAGACACTGGCGCACACCAACATGGCATTGCCATAGCCGTCCATCAACCGAGGCTTGGTGTCCATGTCTAGTAAGATGTCATTGACGATCTGTTGCAAGCGCGACTTGCTGGATAACACCTTTTGCAAAGTGCCCCATTTTTGCTTGAGCTGGGTTTTGGCGATATTGGATAAGCCACGGGTTTTAGCTTCAAACCACTCATCGACTTTCTTTTGCGAGGTGATGTGCTGATCGATGTCCCGCGCCTCATAACGCAAATCCAGCACCACGCCATCGGCCACCGCCTCATCGAATTTGTAGGTGTGGATATACGGCCCGAACACCTCCACGGATTTTTTCTTGTCCTTTTTCATCAGCGGTGTACCGGTAAAGCCGATAAACAGCGCATTGGGCAAAATGGTCTTCATGGCTTCATGCAATTTGCCGGACTGGGTGCGGTGACACTCATCGACAAACACGAACAAATCACCTTTGACCTTGAAATCGTTGGGCAGGGATTTTTTCAATTCTTCGATAAAGGCATCCGTGGCACCTTCATCTTCACCTTCGGATTGCCGACCGAATTTATGTACCAACGAACACACCAGCCAGGGATTAGGCTGATTTAACGTGGCAACCAGATCAGAACCGCTTTTGCTGCGGTAAATGGCTTCATCGACACCGGTAAAGACTTTTTCAATCTGCTCATCCAGCTCGGTGCGGTCGGTGACGATCAACACCCGGCTATCTTTCACATTCTCTCGAATCCACTTCGCCAGCCACACCATGGTCAAGCTTTTACCCGAACCCTGGGTGTGCCAAATGATGCCGCCTTCTCGGCGGGCCACATGTTGCTTGGCGGCCTCGATACCAAAAAACTGGTTATGCCGACAGGTTTTCTTCACACCGGCATCAAACACCATAAAGTCGTGAATGATCTGCAAGAAGCGCTGTTTGTTGCAGATGCGGCTTAAATGAAAATCCAATTTATGTAGGTTGGGCTGAATGCAATGAAGCCCAACATTTTGATTTTGTTGGGCTTCGCTTTGCTCAGCCCAACCTACATTATTTTCTTTCCACTCCAGATAATACTTTTCCGGGGTTTCAATCGGCGCGTAACGCAAGCCCTGCGTATCGTTACCCGCCATCACCAGTTGCTGGGTGGTGAAGAAATTACGGATGAAGTCTTTTTTCTGATTGTCCAGATTCTGGCGTATGCCTTCGGCCACCGACACCGACGAGCGCTTCAGCTCCAGTATGCCCAAAGCAATGCCGTTGACGTACAACACCAAATCCGGGCGCTTTTTGTTTTCGCCCTTGAGCGACACTTCTTCGGCAATAGCAAAGTCGTTGGCTTCCGGGTTATTCCAGTCGATCAACCACACGGTTTGATTTTGCTCACCCGCACCTTCTTTGTCTTTCACGCCATAGCGCAGCAGGCGGTACACATCCTTGTTGGCGTAATACAGCTTTTTGCCTTCGCCTAGAGCCGCAGCCGTATCCAGTTGGCGGATGGCGCGGGTAATCAACGCATCACTAACACCGCGTTTTTGCAGCCAAGCGGTTAGCAAGCCGGTTTCGATGTTTTTGTTGCCTGCGCGATCTTGCCAATCGCCCAGATAACGGTAGCCCAACTCATTTTGAAAGAATGCAACGATACGGTTTTGCGTGGTGCGTTCGCGTTGTCCCACAATGCTCATTTGATACTCCCTGTTCTCATATCGTTATCAGTCCACCGAGCAGTTATAATCAAAAATCATCGTTACTGGTTTAGGTCATGGCAGCACGAAAACCCACTAAGAAAGTCAAAAAAGCCCGTATTTTCCGGGCCGTTGCCAGTTCAAGTGCCATCGAAACAGGGCAGTCTGTGCAGGCTATCGAGCAGGCGCTCAAATCCAATAATCACAAATTCCGCGACTTGGAACTAGCCGATTAAACGCTTGGTTTCCACATAGTTCAAACCAAGCAATCAAAAAACAGTTTAGTCATCAAGCAAAAACTAGAAAGTTTGTCATTTATTTTCAATGATATAACAAAATTATATTTGCTATTCGACCCCGCCAGTCAAGCAACCATCAAGCAAATTACGCCCAATGCGGAATATTGCTCATCCTCGGACTTAAAGCGCAGCTATTTTGATAAGCAACCTATTTCAAAAACTAGGACTGTTGTCTTGCTCTAATGATGGCTGAGCCAAAACAGGGTCACTTTCTGCGCCAATCAACGCTGGCTTCCCGTCTTGCCAAATCACCGCGTAGTGTCCCAAGCGCTTTTTACGCTCCAGTTCCTCGGTAACGGCAAAACGCAAAATATCCAAAATTTCTCGGGCTTGTTGACTGGCTGTAATCATGGGTTGGCCTCCTGTAAAAGCTGGCTATAGAGTGCTTCATCAATAATGACACGCTCTGCGCTGTACTGCTCGAAGACGAGTTCGGGTTGCTCTCCCGTATTGAGAAAGCAAAGGGTTTGATCGACCGCATTACTGAAATGGTAAAACAAGTTATGCAAACTGCGTGGAAATCGTCGAGTAATATCCCGCAAGGAAATAGAATGGCCGCCGTGCGAAACGCGCTCCGCGACACGTCGTTGCGACATTTCCACAGAAGGCAACGCCAGATAATACAACTCAACACGCCAACCTTCAGCCCGCATCCGTTCAATCAATCGTAAATAGATTCGACCCGACAAGGTGGTTTCAAAGGCAAAATCACGGCGGGCCTGAATATGCTGCTCAATTTCGCCCAGAAACAAGCGACTGGCGGCCATGATTTGCTGCTCTGGAGCCAATGGCGATAAACCGGCAGCAATTAAATCGGCATTCACAAAATTCAGGCATTGGGCTTTTGGCAAGAATTTTAGTGCAAAGGTGGTTTTACCCGCACCATTTGGCCCGGCAATGATTCGACAAATCGGTGCTGTTAATCCATTCATAGCAAGAGGATCAATGGAAAATTGAGAATGGAAAGTGAATAGTGGACGTTCATAATGCTGAGCGCTCCCTGGATGTTTTGACGATTGAAACCAGTAGTTTCAATAACTCCTGAATATCCGGTTTGATGGATTGATAGCTTTCCAGGGTGATTTCGCCAGATTGATATAATAACTCAATCCAATAATCGGTTTCGTTTGCTTCCTTAAGGGCAATACTCATTTTGTTGATGAAATCAGCCTTACTCTGCGCATGTTCTGCCTCACGCACCAAAGCCCCAATCGCCGTGCCACTTCGTAACACTTGTTTACTTAACACGTATTCTTTTTTATTGCTTTGCAAAAATTTCGACATCTTTACTACGCGCAAGGCGAAGGCAAAGCTTTTTTCGCTAATGGGATTGCGCTTCGTAAATGGAGAATTGACAGTTGATAATTGAGAATTTTCTTGCTCTTTCATTATCCATTCTCCACTGTCAACTTTCCACTTATTAACCGGATTCTTCCGGTTAATAACTCCTGCATCATGCCTTGTTTGATGTGGCGGGTTTTGCTCAGGCGTTGTTGCAGGGTTTGGATGTCGGCGTCCATGTCTGACAGGATGGTGGCGATGGCGGTTTGTTCTAGTTTACTAGGTAAAGGTAACAGGTAAGCTTTTAATGCCGGAAGCTCCACACCAGTTTGCCCAGATGAGCGCTGAGAAAGCATATCCATTAACGCAAATAGCTTTTCGCTCTTTAATACGTAATATAAATATTCTTGATTGATCGCTTCTTTCGGAGAGGCTTTAATCAATGCCACATTATATGCTCCCTCTATCCCTCTAAGAATTTGGAATATTGGTGGCCCATACCGACCAATCATAATATCGGTTGAATTGCATTTTTTTCTTGCAAACAGCTCAGGTATGTAGGTTTCATATTCAGATGTCTTATAGTCCCGAATTTGAATTAAGCGAATATAACCAGCTTTCGGGCTAGATATAAAAGTGCTTCTAGGTGGCTGTGAACCTCCAGAGAAGTTAGCAACGTCATCAATTGTCATGAGGTTCCAATCCTCCGGAACCTCCCCCAACTCACTCTGCTTATAGCCTTTTTTGAGTTGAGAATTGAGAGTTGACAGTTGAGAGTGGTTGGGGTTTTTTAACTCTCCATTCTCCACTTTCAACTTTCCACTAAACTCCGCCAGGCGTGTCCTGCCGGTGAGGAGTTGCTGCATGGTGGCGGTTTTGATGGCCTGTTTTTTGGCAATCAGTTTTTCCAGCTCGTTAATCAGCGCATCAACATCGGATAGGGCGTTGGCGATGGCGGTTTGTTCATGGTGCGGCGGCAAAAATAACCTGAAGTTTTTGACTAACTCGGTATCTAGTACTCCTGCACTATTTCCAGCAGAACTCACTAACTTTAAGAGTTCGCTTTCCATTCCCAGAATAAAAAATGTTAAAAATCTGGCATCTAAACCTTTAGCTGGAACTAATGCTTTTACATCTTGATTAAACGCCACTGGTTCAACGACCATTCCGGCTCTTATCTCGTTGTGGAGAGCGCTACCTCTTACTAACAATAAAATAGCACCTAATGGAGCCATTTTACTTCCAGCTGTAACTGCCACTTCACTCAGAAATTGATCTGAAGTTGAAATTTCAAAACTTTTAAGCGTTGAACCGCTGATCCACGGAATAGAACCATTCCAGAATTCATCATTGCTTCTACTGGGCGTACCGCCCGACATCCACGTCGTGTAGCTACCAATTGTTGAGAGTTCCCAATCGATTGGTATTACCCCCACTTCCGTCTGCTTATAGCCAGCAGGCAAAGTCTGCCCAGCTGCTTCCGCCAAATACTTAACACTCGCCTCAGCAACTTGATTATTGGCTGTCATGCTGCCGCCAATATCGAAGCCAGTGTAGGGTGGATAAGCGAATGCGCATCCACCAATATTGGCCTAACAATGCACGTTGGCTCGGTGGATGCGCTGGCGCTTATCCACCCTACATTTTTTCTATTTATGTTGTGGATGGAATTGGTCATTCGATCTCCATGTCGCTGATATGGCTTGGCGGTTGTGCGCCCCAATCGGCAGTGTACCAACCTTTTTTTACCGCATTGGCGAACGATGACCACGGCCAATCACTGGGTTGTTTCACCAATCCGTGTTTGACTGGATTGTAATGAATGTAATCCATGTGCCGTTGCCAATCGTGCTCATTACGGATGGTATGTTCCTAAAACCGGCGCTGCCAAATCAATCGCTCGTGTCGGGCGTTGGTGGTGGTATCGATTTGGCGGGAAACGGCTTTTTTTATATCCCTCCAGCGGGATGAATAATCCGCGTCGTTTTGCGGCATTTGCCAGATGCAATGCAGGTGGTCGGGTAACACCACGATGGCGTCGATATGAAACGGTTGTGCTTCCTTGACCTTGCGCAAGGCATCACGGAGCAGTTGAACCTTGTTGTTATCGGTAAATATTGGCTTGCGCCGCCATGTGACGACGGTAAAAAAATAACAGGCGCCGGTGAGGCGCAGGCGTTGATAGTTACTCATGGGGTGTTGAATGGGTGTTCAGTAGATACCCACCGGGGCACAAGTGCGCTGGCGCTTATCCACCCTACAACTACCTGATTGCCAATTGTCATAACGCCTACTCCAAACCCATCGCCTTCAAGTGTCCGGCCACTTTTTCACTCAACACATCAACCGATTGCGTGATGGCAGGCAACGGCTCAGCATAACGCTCTTCCAGCTCTTTTACCCGATTCGCCAATTGCTGGGTGACGCGCTCGATTTCGGCTTGGATATTGGCCTCAAGACAAGCCAGCCATTTGTTTTCGACGATCAGGGTTTTAATCTCGGCTTCGCTCAAGCTGGCGTAGTGTTTGAACACGGCCAAATCCAGTGCTTCCTGCTGTTCCTTGAGGGATTTTTTAGCGTCGGCCTCGGCATCAAAGAGTTTTTGCGCCTGTTGCAGCGCGGCTTTTTCGTCCGGGTCGGTCGCCAGCTTTAAACGGGCTTTGACGCTGGCGGCGGTGACTTTGTCTCTGTCGTTGAGAGCATCGCTGAGCAGGCCATCGTCGTCGCCGTGTTCTTCCAGATAGCTTTCCAGTTCCTGGCTGGCGGCATCCAGCTCGGTCTGGATTTGGTCGATGCGGGTTTGCTGGGCCTGAAAGTAACGCGCCACCAGCAAGGCCGGTGGAATCAGCTCGGCTTTGTATTTGGCTTTGTTGATGATGAGGTCGGGCGTTTCTTTGAGCTTTTCGCCTTTCTGCGCCACCAGTTCGCGCAGGGTTTTACCGGCTGACCAGCCGTCTTGCACCAGCACGTAGACATCGTCCTGCATGACTTCGGCCCAGTAATCCATGAGGATTTGGTAGACGTCGTATTTATTCAGCAAGGCACTGTCGGCGTAGGCTTGTAACAGGTCTTCGCTGATGCGCTGGATGATGAGTTTGGGAAGTTGGCCGATTTCAATAGCGTTTAGCGCAGCCCGGTCACGCCACGCGCTGAACGGTTGCAGGCTTTGCTGTGCAAAGGCAATGAATTCGGGGTGGTTCAATATCGTGGGTTTAACCTGTGCGGTCGAGATCAAGGCTTTGCTGTAGCCGGGGCGGAGTTCGGCAAACAGACTGTGACGCAGGCTGGGGAATACCTGCCAATAGGCTTGCAGCGCGGCGATGTCGCGGTTGGGTATGCCGCCTTGCAAATGGCCGCTTAAGTCGTGCAGGTCTTCGGGTTCGCTGCTGTCGATATAACGGGGAATATTCAGGTTGTAGTCGTTGGCAGCAATTTCGCTTAAGGCCACCATGCGGCTGTAGCGCGGCAACACCAGCTGTTTGGTAAAGGCATCGACGATTTTGTGGATGTCCTGCGCGCGCAGCCGGTTTTTGTTGCCGTCTTTCATGTAGCCTTTGCTGGCATCGATCATGAAGATCCCGCTGCGGTGCGCGGCGTTTTCTTTATCAATGACGATGATGCAGGCCGGAATACCGGTGCCGTAAAACAGGTTGGCGGGCAAGCCGATAATGCCTTTGATGTAGCCTTGCTTGAGCAGGTTTTCACGAATCCGCGCTTCGGCATTGCCACGAAACAATACGCCATGCGGCAGAATCACCGCGCCTTTGCCGGTGGATTTAAGGCTTTTGATAATGTGCAGCAAAAAGGTGTAGTCGCCGTTTTTATCCGGCGGTATGCCCCAGGTGAAGCGCTCGAATTCATCTTCCTGCGGGTTAATGCCGCTCGTCCAGTTTTTGTTGGAAAACGGCGGATTGGCGACCGCAAAGTCGAAGGTTTTGAGTTTGCCGTTGGCGTCTTTCCATTGCGGATCGGCGATGGTGTTGCCTTTCCAGATTTTGGCGGTGGCGTTGTTGTGCAGAATCATGTTCATGCGGGCCAACGCACTGGTGGCGTTATCCATTTCCTGGCCGAAGATGGTTAAGCCGCGCGGTGCTTCGTCGCTGGCTTTTAACAACAAGGAGCCGGAACCGCAGGTGGGGTCGTAAACGGATTGAGACTGATCTGTTTCTGGAGTTATGCCAATGACTTTAGCCAGAATGCGCGAGACTTCCGCCGGGGTATAAAACTGACCTTTGGATTTGCCGGACTCGGTGGCGAAGTGACGCATCAGGTATTCGTAGGCGTCGCCCAACAGGTCGTCACCATCGGCGCGATTAGCGGATAAATCGATGCCTTCAAAAATACCGACCAGCTTGGACAGGCGGTCGATCATGTCCTTGCCTTTGCCGAGCTTGTCTTCCTCGTTAAAGTCGGCAACGTCGATGACGCCTTTGAGGTCGTTTTCTTCGGCCAGCGCACTGATGATCTTGTTAAGCTTTTCTCCGATTTCTTTATCGCCTTTTAATGCCACCATGTCATCAAAGCTGGCGCCTTGCGGCACGACGATCATGCCGTAAGGGTCGCCCTTGTACTTATCGGACACGTACTTCATAAACAGTAAAGTCAGCACATAGTCTTTGTACTGGCTGGCATCCATACCGCCGCGCAGTTCGTCGCAGCCGGCCCAGAGGGAAGAGTAAAGTTCGGTTTTTTTGATAGCCATTTGTAGAAGCGTTTCCGTCGTTTTGTATTCGGTTTATTCCGTTAAAGTAGATCAGTATTGAGTCCTGCCGCTTTTAGACGTTGCGTCAGGTTACGCATCTTGCTGAACTCGGTGCCAAAGCTCTCGCGCAGACCGACCCCTTCACAAAACTCTTTGGCCGTGATGTTTTTCAATGCGTCAGCGTATTTGAGCATCTGTAAATGGAGCTCTACGGTGTACTGGTTACGCGGCGCTTCCGCCAGAGCTTGGTTTATGCGTTGGTAGATTTCACTTTCGTTCATGTTTAGGCCAAAAATGGCTGATATGTTTATATAATTTAGCTAAATTATATAAACATTCCCGATGTGCCGTGACTATTTTGGTAGTTAGAGTCGGCTCCTGGTATTGCCAATCAGAGAAAGAGAACCTGCGCTTTAGGACTAAAAGAGGGTCGATTTCTATCGCGCAGGGTTGATTCAGATTGGTCTCAGGTGAAAAGGAAAAGGTGCTGGAAGACGCTGAAGAAAAAGATTTTCTAAGCGATTACTCTATCTACCGAACGTTTTTGGTTCTGATTGGTGTGCAAGTTCGTGCAATTACGCATATTGCCGCAGCAACTCGCAATCGACCATTAGCAAGGATACGTCGTCATGGGTTTTGTTGGGATCGATAAAATCAACAAACGCTTCACAAAGCTCGGTTGATTTGCTGGGGGCTTTGCACTGGTTTTTAAATAACTCCAAAGTACGTTTCGGCCCGAATCGTTCTCCAGCGGTGTTTTGCGCATCGGTTAAGCCATCGGAATAAGAAAATAGATGTTGCGGATATTGGCTATCCCATTGCCATTCCTGTGTTTTTGCATTGAAATCGTCGGGCGACAAGACGCCTAACGCCGGATGCTCGCCACCGGCCTGTGTCTCGTCAGCGGATTCCACCGTCAAAATTATGAGCGGCGGCATGCCGCCGCTCCAGAACTCGACGCTTCTGTGATGGGTATTTATGCGCAAAATGGTGGCGGAAACGAAGCGGCCACGAGGCATTCTTTCAAACAGCATCCGATTCAGTTTGGCGGCGATAGCCCCGACCATGTGCCCTGAGTGCGCCAAAGAGTAAAACAGATCGCCCAGCGGCAATAGCGGTAAAGCGGCTACCAGGCCGTGGCCCATGGAATCGGCGTGCAATACGTAAGTATGCCCATAACTGGATGCGTGCAGTAATAGGTCGCCGGAGAAATAGCGTTTGCCGGGCAAGTTTTCGCCACGCCAGATAGTCAGGCCCGATTTGTCGGTTTTTTCGGCTTCCCAAAGGCGCTGTAACAGATCGCTAGCCAACTCTTGCTCAAAATCATTGGCGGCCTCGGCTTGCTTGCGCTGGGAAATGTCGCGGATTATGCCCGTGAATATACGCTCGCCGTCCACATCCATTTCGCTGATCGTCAACTCAACCGGGAACATCGAACCGTCCTTGCGTTTACCCATCGCTTCCCGGCCAATGCCTATCACTTTTTTAATGCCTGTTTTCAGGTAGTTATCCAAATGCTGATCATGTTGCTCGGCATGGGGGGAGGGCATCAGCAGACTGATGTTTTTGCCTTGTACCTCGATAGGGGTATAGCCGAACAGGCTGAGCGCTGCGGGGTTTAATGCCTGAATCAGGCCTTTGGCATTAATCAGCACCACGCCATCCACAATGGTCTCGAACAGTGCCCGAAAGCGGTTGTCTTTGCTCAACAAATCCGCCGCTTTACGTTCGGTAATATCCCGAATGATTTTGGCCGCGCCGATAATTTTGCCTTGCGGACACCTTATCGGCGAAACGCTGATACACGCCGGAAACTCGTCATCATTCTTTCGCAGCCGAGTCGTCTCGTAGTGTTGAATTTGATCCCCCTGCAAGATTCTGGCAAGAATCACCTGTTCTTCGTTAATCCGCTGTTTGGGGATCAGTTTTGTTATTGGCTGTCCCAGCATCTCCTGTTCCGTATAACTGAACATCCGTTCGGCCGCCGGATTCCAGCTGGCAACCCGGCCATTCAAATCCTTACCGATAATGGCATCGCCGGACGATTCGATTAGGGCCCGATACCAGCTTTCAGTGTTATTGATTTGGCTGCTTTTTGTAATGCCGCTTTCCATTATTACGACCTCCATGATCCAGTTTTTGAGATTATGATTCCCGACTAGCAAGCTGCTTCAGCTAAACCCAAAAAATCGGCCATGCCCACCGGGATACCCGCTTCCAGGCGGGCATGACAGCATCTTCTTAAATCTGACAAAGTAGAACTAATCAGGATCTTTCTTGATCGGTTAAGACGCAATATTAGATGGTATTTTTTTAAATGTCCCATCATTATCAATGTTAATCACATCGGTGAGTCAGCCTGCTTTTATCTCCGGTAGTTAAGCCGTCATAGGGTTTTCCAATTAGCGTCCCAGATTGGTTGATAGCGCTCGTAGCGTACATTTTCCCCGGCAGATAATCCTGAGCCGTAGCTTGGCGGTTCGAATTTTTGGGGTTTCACGGTAATACTACTGCCCCGGCACTTAAATGTCGCCGCTCCCGCAGTCTCGAACAATATTTATAAAACAAAGTTTTCAAACTTAAATTAAGATGCCGCGACAATTGAAACGAGGATGAATATGACTAAAACCGATGCCATTTTGCACAAAGGTCAGAAGCTCTATGAAGACGATGCCTATATTTTGCTGTGGACGAAATTTTTTGGTTTGAGCCTGCTGGCACTGACCTCTTACTACGTTTATGACAAACAAAAACAGCGGCTGATTAAGCTGATCAGCAAAGAAAAAACCTATCTGATGAGCATCAGCTACTACCTGACCCACGATTATGGCTTTAGCCCTAAAATGGTCTTGGAAGGTATCAGCCTGTTCAAGGATTTTTCGACGGCTATTGCCGATAGAGGCGGCGAGACCTGGAAGGGCTTCTTTGCGGAAACCGCCAAAGATAAAGCCAGAACCTATGCCGTGCGTGGTATCCGTAAGGATAAAAAAGCCAAGACTTGAGTTTTGGGTTTAGTTGCAGCGCTGGGTCTTACTGCCGTTAACCCAGCCTGGGGCCTTGGCGATCAGCTGCGTTTTGCCGGAAGTGGGCGACACATTTAAGAGAGCCCTGTTCACACTCCAGCCGAATGGCGCTGTCCCAATTCTTCTGCATGAGAGCGGATGTTTGCGTCGCCTCTTAAAATTTTTCCACAGTCTTGGCGCTAGTCCTAGTTGTTAAACTGGAAGTAGTGAGTCAAGCCCATCAACAAGGCCAGCAAGCTCCGGGCTGTTTCAAATTTATACCTTTCGCACTTCAAGTTTCGGCACATCTTCTCCCTCGCCCTCCGGGAGAGGGTTGGGGAGAGGGAATCAAAAAATAAAATTTGAAGTGCAACGACTACACCTCATCAGCAATCATGGCTGTTTGCGCAGCTGTAAATATCTTCCGCTTGCTTTCGCTCAGTTCCTGCCGACTAATTTTCGTCACAGCGCAGCTTAAAGCAGTGCCCGAATTTCGGGCTCTACTTTACAAACTTTTACTGTTAGGCACTTGCCTAAAAGCTATTCTTCGAGAATAATAAAAACGAAACGTTTTATTTTTATTTTCCCGGAGCAGACGATGACAGCGGAAACGCCGAACAAACCCAAAGTGGGAAGGCCGAAAGCCGGTACCGAAACCGAGCGCAACGACAATTTGCTGGATCAGGCTCTGGCACTGTTCATGCGCGAGGGTTATGCCAACACCAGCATCGCCAAGGTTGCCGCGGCGGCCGGAGTTTCCACCCGAACCATCTACGAGCGCTATAAAAACAAGGCCGAATTGATGTTGGCCTCGGTCGAACGCCTGGTGGAATCCGATATTTCCCAATTGCAAAGTATCGAGAACCTAGCGCAAATGTCTTGCCGCGACGGCTTGATCGCGCTTGGCGAAAACATGCTGGCTAAAGTCATGCAGCCCGACATGATCTCGTTTTACCGGATGGGCGTCGCCGAAGCGCTGCACTTTCCGGAACTAAGCGAACGGATGGAAACCACCGGACCCAAGCGCATTCAAAATGTGATTGCCGATTACCTGCGTCGACACGGCGCGGCGAACGGTTTGCCGGCACACGACGTCGAACGCGCGGCGGCCTTGTTTTTGGAAATGCTGTTTGCCGAACCGAGAAACAAAGCCTTGTTCGGTTGCCTGGAAGCGGACTGGGATGCTCGCGCCCATGTCTTATTTGTCGTTCAGGTGTTTTTAGACGGCGTCACCGCCCGGAGACTGTCGTGAAAGCGGCAATGTTGGCAATTCTGACCGGTAGCGGCGTTTTGGCCGGTTGCGGCGTTTTGGCCGGTTGCAGCGTGTTTCCCGACTACGTCAGGCCGGCGATCGACACCCCGGCGCAATGGCAAGCGCAACGGAAGGACGCCGGCGGCGCGACTGAATTCACCGATTGGTGGCGTCAATTCGACGACCCGGTATTGACGCGCTTGCAGCAGGCCGCCGAACAAGATAACCCTACGCTGGACCAAGCCGTGGCCAGTATTGCCTCGGCGCGCGCCAGTCTGGCCGGCGCGGAAGCCGGCGGCATGCCCAGCTTGGCCGGTAGCGGGGCTTTTAGCCGCTCCAAGGGCGGCGGCACGTCCGGGGCGAACTCGCAAACCGCTACCGGCAGTGGCACGGGCTTCGGTAGCGGCATTACCCAAATCCTGTCCGGCAGTCTGGATGCCAGTTGGGAGCTGGATTTATTCGGCAAATTCGCCTTCGGCCGGCAGGCCGAGCAAGCCCGCCTGACAGCGGCGGAATTGACTTGGCAGAACGCCAAAATCAGCTTGGCGGCGGAAGTGGCGAGCAACTATGTCAGTTACCGCGCCTGCGAACTGGCGGCGGCTGCCTATCAAAACGCCATCGCTTCGAAACAGGATGCCGCGCACTTGACCGGCGTCCTGGCCCGCGCCGGATTTTCGTCGCCGGCTGACGCGGCATTGGCCGAGGCCAGCCTGCATGCCGGCGAATCCAGTCTGATCGCCCAGCGCGCCGAATGCGACAACACCGTCAAGGCCTTGGTGGCGCTGACCGATCTGGCAGAAGCCGATTTGCGCGAGTGGTTGGCCGGCGGCAGAGGCATACCGACACCTGCGCAATTTCAAGTGGATAGCGTGCCGGCCGACTTGCTGACCCAGCGTCCGGATCTGGCCGCCGACGAGCGCAAGCTGGCGGCGGCCAGCGCCGACATCGGCAACGCGGTCGCCAAGCGCTATCCCAGCGTCAGCCTGACCGGTTCGATCGGCAAGCGCAAAACCGAAACCACCGGCTTGACCCTGAGCAGCAACACCTGGTCGATCGGCCCGACCGTGACCTTACCGATCTTCGACGGCGGCGAATTACGCTCCAAGGTCGATAGCGCCGAAGCCGCTTATGCCAGCGCGTGGGCCAGTTACCGGAGCGATATCCGCGCCGCGATCAAGGAAGTCGAACAAGCCTTGGTCAATCTGAGCGGCGCCGAGCAACGGGAAATCGCCGAAGGCCGCAGCGCCGAGCAATATCGCCAGTATTTTCAAGCGGCCGAGCTGAATTGGCGGGCCGGTGGGCTGAGTCTGCTGTCGCTGGAGGATGCGCGCGGCCAGATGATCGCGCAGCAAATCAGCCACATCACCCAACAACAAAATCGCGTGCAGTACTGGATCGCGCTTTACAAGGCACTGGGCGGCGGTTGGCGCGCCCAGGATACGCAATTGAACGCCGGAACCCCATTGAGTGACGGCAACCGCCGAAGCGAGGAGCAACTATGAACATCAGGCAAAAGTATACTTTACGAACTTGGCTGGTCGGCGTGACCCTGACGGGCCTCGGCATCGGTTTGCTGGTATTTGCCGGTAAACCGGCGCCGGCGGCTGTTGCCGTTAAATCCAAGGTGGTGCTGGCGGTCGAAACGCTGGCGCCGACCCGACAGGATTGGCCGGTGACGATCAAGGTCAACGGCGCGGTAGCGGCCTGGCAGGAAGCCAAAATCGGCGCCGAAATCGGCAGTTTGCGGATCAAGCAGATACTGGTCGACGTCGGCAGCCGGGTCAAACGCGGCCAGGATTTGGCGGTGTTGGCCGACGAAACCGTCGTTGCCGAACTGCACAAGCAACAAGCCAGCGTCGACAAGAGCCGGGCCAATCTGGCCAAGGCCCAGGCCGACGCCGCCCGCGCCCGCGAAATTCAAGACAGCGGGGCCTTGTCGTCGCAGAAAATCGACGAATATTTAATCGCCGAGCAAACCGCGCGCGCCGACTTGGCCTTGGCGCAAGCGGAGCTGGAAAACCAACGGATCCGCTTGAGTCAGACCCATATCGTCGCGCCGGACGACGGCGTCATTTCGGCGCGCGGCGCCGGCCTCGGCGATGTCGTGGCGACGGGGACCGAGTTGTTCCGGCTGGTGCGCCAGGGGCGGGTCGAGTGGCGGGCCGAGGTCAACGCCCAGCAGCTCGCGCAAATCCGCGCCGGCCAAGCGGTCGAATTGAGCTTGCCGGACGGCGGCAACGTGACCGGCACTGTGCGGATGACCGCGCCGACCGTGGACGACACCACCCGCAACGCGCTGGTTTACGTCGATATACCCAACGCCGCGGTCAAGCCGGGTATGTATTTGCAAGGCAGCATCGCCGTCGGCGCGCAAGCCGCCTTGGTCGTGCCGCAGACCGCGTTGGTCTTGCGCGACGGCCGCGATTACGTGTTCGAAATCGCCAAGCCCGCCGGCTCGGTCGAGCAAACCGCCAAGCCGGTGATTCAACGTAGCGTCGTCACCGGCCGCCGGGTGGGCGATTGGGTGGAAATTCGCGAGGGCATCGCCGGTGATGCCAGTTTGGTTGCCGGCGGCGGGGCGTTTTTGAAGGATGGCGACATCGTCAGCGTAACGCCCAAGATCTGAATCGCGCCGAAGCAATCCATTCATTAGAGCGCCCGCGGGCGCCTGCCAACGGCGGCTTTTCAACCACGATGCCGAACGCATCGCCATTTATCAGCGCTCAAGCACCACATCGCGGTCTTGGGCGCGGGAGCAAAATCATGAATTTTTCCGCATGGGCCATCCGCAAACCGGTGCCCAGTTTATTGTTGTTCGCGGTGCTGTCGATTCTGGGCGGCATGGGCTTGAAGCAATTGGGCAAACAAAACTTTCCGGACATTGAAGTGCCGACCATCACCGTCGCCGCAACCTTGGAAGGCGCGGCGCCGGCGCAGTTGGAAACCGAAGTGGCGCGTAAGATCGAAGACAAAATCGCCGCCATCGGCGGCGTCGAGCACGTGCGGACCACGATCACCGACGGCTCGGTTTCGATCAAGGTCGAGTTCAACATCGACAAAAACTCCGAAGAGGCGCTGAATCAGGTGCGCAACGCGGTGGACGGCGCCCGCTCGGAATTGCCGTCGGCGATGGCCGCGCCCATCGTCTCCAAGACCACGACGGCCGGCGGTGCGATCCTGACCTACGTGGTCAGCGCCGAAAACATGGACGAAGCGGCTTTGTCGTGGTTCGTCGATAACGACGTCAGCAAGCGGCTGTTGGCGGTGACCGGCGTCGGCAAGGTGACCCGCACCGGCGGCGTCGATCGCGAGGTGCACGTCGATCTGGACCCGGTGCGGATGGCGGGCTTGGGCGCGTTGGTCAGCGAGGTGGCGACGCAACTGAAAAAAGTACAGCAGGACGCGTCCGGCGGACGCGGCGACATCGGCGGCGGCGTGCAATCGGTACGCACCTTAGGACGAGTAGCGACAGCCGGCGAGCTGCGCAACCTGGATATTCCGCTGGCCAACGGCAGCCACATCAAACTGGACCAAATTGCCGACATCACCGATACCATCGCCGAACGTTCCACCTACGCGACCTTGGACGGCCGGCCGGTGATCGGTTTCGACATCGTTCGCAACAAAAGCACCAGCGAAGTGACCGTGGCCGAAGCGGTGCGCGCGGCGCTGGCCGAGTTTGCCGCCGCCAATCCGCAAGTGCGAATCCGCGAAGCCTTCGACACCGTGCAGCCGGTCGAAGACAACTTCACCGGCTCCATGCATTTGCTTTACGAAGGCGCTTTCCTGGCCGTCGTTGTAGTCTGGTGGTTTTTGCGGGATTGGCGGGCGACGCTGGTTGCGGCGGTGGCTCTACCCTTGTCCATTCTGCCGACCTTCGCAGCAATGTGGTATTTCGGCTTCAGCTTGAACATCATCTCGTTGCTGGCCCTGGCCTTGGTGGTGGGGATTTTGGTGGACGACGCCATTGTCGAAATCGAAAACATCGTCCGGCATTTACGGATGGGTAAGAAGCCGCTGCAAGCGGCGATGGACGCTGCCGACGAAATCGGCTTCGCGGTGATCGCCACCACTTTTACCCTAGTGGCGGTGTTCTTGCCGACCGCGTTCATGGGCGGCGTAGCGGGCAAATTCTTTCGCCAATTTGGCGTGACCGCCGCAGCGGCGGTATTGGCGTCGTTGCTGGTGGCGCGTTTGCTGACGCCGATGATGGCGGCCTATCTGCTGAGGCCGCATCCGGAACGCGATAGCGGCGACAGCGCGATGATGCGCATCTATCTGAAGGCGGTGGACTGGTGTCTGAGCCATCGCTTGGCGGTCGGCGTCGGCGTGGTGGTGTTCGTGGCCGGTTCGCTGAGTTTGATGCCCTTGTTGCCCACTGGCTTCGTGCCGGCGGCAGACAATAGTCAAACCAAGGTGGCGCTGGAATTGCCGCCCGGCAGCACGCTGGCGCAAACCCGCCATATCGCCGCCGAAGCCGAACGCCGCTTGCGCGAATTGCCGGACATCACGCAAGTGTTCGCGGCGGGCGGCGTCTCCAGTAGCGGCGGTGGCGGTGCGGATGCCGCGACCACCAACTACGAAGTGCGCAAGGCGACCTTGACCTTGAGCCTGCGCGACCGCGCCGAACGCCCGTATAAACAAGCGGCGGTCGAAGCGGCAATTCGCGAGAAACTGGCCGATTTGCCCGGCGTGCGGGTGGCCGTCGGTGCCGGCGGCAGCGGCGAAAAACTGCAATTGACGCTGGCGAGCGACGATCCACAAGCCTTGCGCCGGGCCGCCGATGCGGTCGAGCTCGAGTTGCGCCAACTGCGCGGTCTCGGGAACATTACCTCCAGCGCCAGCCTGCAACGTCCGGAGATTCAGATCTCCCCGGATTTCGGCAAGGCCGCCGAGTTGGGTGTCACGGTCGAGGCGTTGGCCGAAGTGGTGAGGGTCGCCAGTTACGGCGATTACTCCAACGTGATGGCCAAGCTGAATCTGCCGCAACGGCAAATTCCGATTCGAGTACGGCTGGCCGAGTCGGTGCGCCACAGCTTGGACGAAATCGGCCAACTGCGGGTGTCCGGACGCGGCGGCAGTGTGAGTTTGGCAACCCTGGCCGACATTCGCTTGGCCGGTGGCTTGCAGCAGATCGACCGGCTGGACCGGATGCGCAATACGACGTTTGACATCGAGTTAGGCGAGCGGGCGGTCGGCGACGTGTTGGCCGAGGCCATGCAATTACCGGCCCTGCAAAACCTGCCGGCCGGCGTGCGCACGATAGAATCAGGCGATGCGCAACGGATGAACGAGTTGTTCGGCAGCTTCGGCGGGGCCATGGCGATTGGGGTGTTGTGCATTTACCTGGTGTTGGTGCTGTTGTTCGGCGACTTCAGTCAGCCGGTGACGATCCTAGGCGCGCTGCCCTTGTCGCTGGGCGGGGCCTTCTTGGCCTTGCTGCTGACCGGCGGCAGTTTCGCGATGCCCAGCGTGATCGGATTGTTGATGCTGATGGGCGTAGTGACCAAGAACTCGATCCTGCTGGTCGAATACGCGATGATCGCCCGCCGGGAACGCGGCATGAGCCGGGTGGACGCGGTGATCGACAGTTGCCGCAAGCGGGTGCAACCGATCCTGATGACGACGATCGCGATGGGCGCCGGCATGCTGCCGATTGCGATGGGCCTAGGTGCCGATCCGAGCTTTCGGGCGCCGATGGCGACTACCGTGATCGGCGGCCTGCTGACTTCGACGGCGCTGAGCCTGGTAGTAATTCCGGTGGCCTACACCGCTATCGACGACATTTTGAGTCTTACCCGCCGTATTGTTGCTTTGGCTCGGTTTGGAAACAGCGGCGACGCGTGGCAACACAGCCTGGGGGAATAGGGCCATCTCGGTGCCATGAAAGCCGGCAATCAGGGTGGATGCGCACAGGCTTATCCACCCCGATCACCATTGCCGAATAGATACAAAAAATCTATGAAACAATGCTTGCGTTTGTTTAAACTCGCCCCACGTAGATGGACGAGAATATTTTGAACAAACTACGGGGGCGGGAATAGGTTTGTTGTCGTCATGGTCAAATCCTGTTGCAAATCAGGCCCACCAATTTAACGAGAAGTTTTTGCCATCTAGCGCTTGTGATCCTTGTTTGTGTTTCGAAAGAATGCTTTGATTCAACCACCCTAAATGCAGCACAAATTCGGCGATAAACGAAATACCAGATGATTACGTTGCATCAATTCCCCCGAGCCTGGAATATTCCCAACCCCAGTCAATTTTGCGCAAAGCTGGAAACCTATCTGCGCATGGCGGGCATTGAATATCGCATTGCCGAAACCTTGCCCATCTACGCACCCTTCGGCAAGTTGCCTTTCATAGAAGACAATGGTCAAAAGCTCGCCGATAGCCGGGTGATTATTTGTTATTTGCAACAGCATTACGGCGATAGCCTGGATGGGCATCTGTCGGCCGAGAAAAGCGCCCGATCTCTGGCATGGCAACGCCTGTTGGAAGAACATTTATATTGGGTGTGCATGTATAGCCGTTGGCAATACGGAGCGGAGAATTGGCGCATCAATAAGCGGGCGATTTTTCAGGGTCTGCCGCAGCCCTTGGCGGATTTGGTGGCCGCACGCTATCGGTTGCGGATTAAGGGACAAATGCGCGGCCACGGCATTGGCCGGCTGCCTGCCGCACAGGTTTTCGAATTGGGTCGGCGGGATGTGGCGGCTGTGTCCGCCGCGCTTCATGGCAAAACTTTTTTGTTGGGAGACCGGCCCAGCAGCGTCGATGCTTCGGCCTACGGCGTCTTGATCAATCTTTTAGCCTGTCCGGTTACGTCGCCGGTCAAGGATTATGCGTTAACCCAATCCGCGTTAGTCGATTACTGCCGGCGCATGCAGTTTCGCTATTTTCCCGAGCTGGGCGAACCGCAGTTTGGCGCTTAATGGTCCAGAGCGGCGCAGGCGGCGCGGATTTCAGCGCGTAGCCAGCAGTTGGCGGGATCCTGGTCTTGCAGCGGATGCCAGACCAGGACCATGTCGTAATGCGGTAACTCCAGCGGCAAGGGCACCAACTGTAAAGGCAAAGTCTGAGCAAATTGTTCGGCCGTGCGTTTGGGAGAAGCCATGACCATATCCGTTTGCGCCACGATCAGCGACGCGGACAGAAAATGCGAAACAGTCAGCGCCACACGCCGCTCGCGGCCGTGTTCCGCCAACCAGCTGTCGACCTGCCCGGTACTGGCTCCCGTTCTGGACACCAGAATATGCGGTAGGTCTATATAGTCTTCCAGTGTCAATCCCGCATTCACCAGCGGGTGGCCGATGCGCGCCACACAGACCATGTAATCGTCGAACAGGCGTTCGCAATGTAGATGTTTGGGGGGATTCAACATCACTTCAAATCCCAGTATCAGGTCTATCTCACCTTGTTCCAGCGCATTCAAAGGAAAATGGCTGCTGGTACGCTTGAAATGAATATCCACGCCCGGCGCCTGCCGGGCAATGTGCGGCGCCAGCTTGGGCAACAGCAGGGCTTCCACGTAATCCGTCGCCGCCAGGTTAAAGGCGCGCCGGCAGTTGGCGGGATCGAACGGCGCCGGCGCGCGAATCAAGCCTTCCACCTCTTTAAGCACCGCCGCCACGGGTGCTACCAGGGACAGGGCGCGTGGCGTCGGCGTCATACCCGCCGGGGTTTTCACTAGCAACGGGTCTTCCAGTTGTTGCCGCAAGCGTTGCAGCACATGGCTCATTGCCGATTGGCTAATGAACATTTTTTCTGCCGCCCGCGACACATTGCGTTCCTTCATCAGCAGATCGAAAGCGATCAATAGATTCAAATCAAACGTTCTTAAGTCGGCCATGGCGGGGTTTCCAAAATGTAAACGCGAGCTATGTTAACGAAAACGCCAGGGACGTTCGGCATGGATTATTTTCATAGGCGTATGAATACAAAGCATTTTACCGTTTGCCTTCCCCGGCATAGATTGACCGCCGACGCAGCCGCCGGCGTTTAATTCTCCCCAAGGAATTTGCAAGTTTACGCGGTGGCGCGTCGCCTCACTCTCAATTGTGCATCAAGTGTCGAATTTGGCGGGATGCCAACTGAGAATAACAAGGTGGCTAGTAGGAGCGCCAAAACGTAATTGCAAATTACAGGAGAATCATCATGCCTTTGTGGAAAGTCTATCATCCCAGCGGAGCGTTCAGCGTCGAAGACAAACAAGAACTGTCCGAACGCATTACCAGCATTTATGCCGGTGTGCCCATCCCCAAATTTTACGTCGTGATCGTTTACGAGGAAATTGCGCAAGGCAATTGCTTTGTCGGCGGCAAACTGCATAACAATTTCGTCCGTTTCAAGGTTGATCAGATAGCGCGCACCATCCCCGGCCCCATCCTACGCGAGTGGTGGATTAGAACGCTGGACGAAGTGGTTGCACCGTTTGTGAAAGAACGCGGTTACGACTGGGAAATCTCCATAGACGAAACCCCCTTCGATCTTTGGTCGCTACAAGGCGAATTGCCGCCACCGTTCGAATCGGTGGCGGAGAAACGCTGGGTGGCGGAGAACAAGGCCAGTCCGTACACGCTGCAAGAAAAACTCCCGGTACACATCTTGCTGACACCGGGCGTGACGGATCATCAATAGCCGACGGCCGGCCGGCTCCCAGCGAGCCGGCCAATTTGCCCGAGACCTTGAGGTTTAGTCGATGCCGTTAAGTGAAGAGTTGGACGTGCTGTAGGGTCGAACTTATTCGACCTTTGGCGCCGATAGTGCGAATAAATTCGCAGCTACAAGCGCTTAACTTAGCGGCATGCAGGGTTTAGTTTGGCGGTATTTTGCACAGCTTTGCGACCGGCGAAGTTCTGCCGGTCAGGGTGAGCCGCCAAATAGTTGAACTGACGATTTAAATCGATTTTTCCGGCTTGATCGCTTGCTGTTTCAATACCGACAGCGCAAATTCATACGCTTCGGGAAAATCGATTAACGCCGCGGTACTGCTTTTTTGGATCTGCTCATACAAGCCAAACTGGGTTTTATATTTCAAATTACCGATAGCCATGGGGCCTATGCTCAAAAAACGGGTGCCGGATACCTCCGCGACAACGCCAAGGTCGTTAAGGCCGATGCCGGCTACGCCGCTAGGTGGCACGGCATTGGTATCGGCGGCCAGGATCAGGTTGGCGGCATGCGCCAGGGAGTTCTCCAAAATGCGCACCCCGGCTCTTACCGCACTAACAATGATTTCGGCTTCCCGGACCACTATGTCTTTTTCGTCGTTAGTCTGTGCAGACACCCATTCGACTTGAGTGTTGTAGCGTTCGCAAAAGCGTTGCGCCGATCTTTCGTCGTCGTCGGCAACCAGTTGGCACAGTTTTACCTTCGCACCCTGTTGCGTAGCCAAGATAGCCGTGCATAGACCGACGGGCCCGGTGCCGAATATGGCTACTTTCTTTCCGGATAAGCCATTGCCTGTCTTGTCGTTCAGAACCTGTTCGATCAAGGCGACAATACTTGCGGACGTGGTGTAAGCGCCATTCGGATCGGCGAATACGCCAACCTTGAAAGGTCCGACCATGGCATTTTTGGCATTCTGAAACATGTCGGTCGCCATATGCACATCGCGTCCGCCGATGAAAATGCCGGTGTCGTTAAAGCGGTTGGGTGGGCGACAAAAAATGGCGTCTTGAACCATTGCCGATACTTGTTTAGGTTCGACTTTGGTAAACGGCACCACCATATCGAAGCCGGCATCAGCAGCAATGGTGACATCGAATGGGCTAATGTTGTCGCTTGGCGTTAAAAAGTACAGGATTTTTTTAGTCATGGTCGATTGGTCCGGGTTAAATTTAAGGGCCGTTTTAATATAGTAGATACCGGACTATTTACTGCGGGCTCTTAAAAACTTGTTCTTCGTAGCAAGTAAGGCGGACTCCTCCGCCAACCCAATCAGGGCCGCGAGCGGATAAGCGAAGCGTCATCCGCTGCCTTGGACCGGCGTCTCGATAACTGATGCTATCGCTTATGCGCCGAGGATTGCGTCTTGGATTGCGAATAGTCCATCATATCGACACACTAACGGCACAGAACACGGAGCCCAGATGAGAATTTATTTGATAGCTTTAATAATTGTTTCTTTCGCAAATTCTGTATTAGCTCAGGATAAAATCGATCGTATGCGTGCCGAGGCTATGGAGGCGTTTACGCCGGATACGGTTAAGTGGGCTGACGAACCGATACTTCCCAAGGGTGCTCAAAGCGTAGTTCTGGTGGGTGACCCGAATAAAGCGGGAGTGTTTATCGCTTGGTTGAAATTTCCAGCTAATTATCCAATTCCACCACATATACATCCTTTTACAGAGGTCATTACCGTCCTGCGTGGCAAGCTAGGAAACGGTATGGGCGAGAGCTTGGATACGAAGAAGGGAAAGATGTTTAAAACAGGTTCCAGCTTCGTATTACCCGCTAACCACGCGCATTATGTCTGGACAACTGACGAGGAAACAATCGTCGAGCTGATTGCCACCGGACCATGGGGTATTACTTATATCAATCCCGCCGATGACCCACGCAGGCAGAAATAGCGCTTGGGTAAATTGGCAAGGTAACGGGTATCGCTAGCGCGATTATCGGCTGTTTTTGTGCAAAAACCTCAACATCGCGCGTCTGTCAGCCGCTCTCGATAGGGCATTAAAGATCAGACCCGCTATCGCTTCCCAACATCGCCTGCCGAATCAACGGAATCGGCGGCGCACCGTAAGACAGGAAGGTATCGTGGAAGGATTTCCACGCCGTCCGGCCGCCACGGCTGGCGCTCCAGTCCTCGCGTAGTTTGCGAATCATTAGTTTTCCCAGCGTGTAATTCAGATAACCGGGGTCGAAGGTACCGCGCGCGGCTTGTTGCTTGGCCGTACCTGGGTCGCGGAAGGCCTGTTCCCGGAACATTTTTTCCGACGCTTCCACAGTCATGCCTTGGGTGTGTAAGCCCAGCGCGGACAAAAACCGCACATTGCGGAGCAAGGCATTCAACAATTGGCCGATATGGGTTTGCGCATCGCCCGCATTCAAGCCGGCTTCCCACATCAATTCTTCTGAGTAATGCGCCCAGCCTTCGGAGAACGCGTAACTGCTAAACAATTGTCCTAGCTTTGAAGCAGTGCGGTCGGCATGCAAATGCTGCAAGAAATGGCCGGGCCAGACTTCATGTGCGGAAATAAATAGCAGATTGGCCTTGCTGGGCACATAGGCAGCTTGCTCGGCGGCACTCCAGGCCGGATCGGGCGGTGCCACGTAGTAGATGGAGGGTAGGGCGTGTTCAAAAGGGCCGGGGATGTCGATGTAAGCCGAATTCCAGCGTTTGAACGGCGGCGATTCGGCGACGGTCGCGTCCTCCTGGCTGGGAATCGACAGCAGGTTTTTTTCGGTTAAAAACGCCTTCAATTGCACCAGTTGCCGGTGTGCCTCGGCGACCGCGCCATCGGCGGGCTTTTGTGCTTCGACTTTGGCGACGCACTCCGGCAGCGATGCATTCCGGGCATACTGTTTACACGCTTCTGACAGCGCGGCGAGATTTCGTTCCAGATCGGCGCGGCCCATCTTCTCAAGTGTTTCCAGCGGCACATCAACCCCTTCACTGGCCTTCAGCATCGCCCGGAAACGGTTTGCACCCAACGCAAAATCGTCGTTGGCATTGCCGCGCTGTTGTTCCAACCAGTCGGTCAGTTCCCGCATCGCTTTGGCTGCGGCCGGCACCGCAGTATCGAACTGCTGCTGCAATTCCGGATTGTCCACCGCGGCAAAGGTGGCTTTGGCATCGGTTTCATAGAAAGTCGCCAGGCCGGTGAATATAGTCTTGCCCACGTCGATATAGCTGCGCGGTAACGGCGGTTTTAGATTGGCGCGGATTTGCGCGGCGGCTTTGGGGATGTTGGTAGCGTAATTGATGAAGGCGCGCAGGCGCTGGTCGAGCGGCGCATACGGGCGGGTCAGGTAGACGTTAGGATCTAAGGCCTGCGAATAGAACAGCGGATTTTTCGCGGGCGACTTGGCCGATTGCAGCCAGAACAATTCCTCATCGATTACCGTCAGTAAATGCTTTTGTTCGAAGCGTGCGCTTGGTTTAAGTGATGCATTGGGATATTGGGCGGCTAATTCGCGCTGCACTATCAGCCATTGGCTTTGCCGGGCCAACCCTTCCGGGCTCCAATCCGGAATTTTACCGTCGAATTCATGCCGGCCGGCATTGGCGGCAAAGGCGGGGTGGAGCTGGAAGTACTGTTCGATGAATTCACCGACAAACGCTTCCCAGCTTGGGGTTGATTTGCCGGCGGCAAGCGGTTGTCCGCCGAACAGCAGTAGCGCCAGGATGGCGACAATGGCGCGCGAGCCTTGGAAATTGATGGTGCGTAACATGGTAGCCCCCGTTTTCCGAATGATGACGGCCCATCATATAGCAAGGCAAGGGTCAGTCAACCAGTTTAAACCCAGATCTTGAGGTCACTTTGGCTGAGGTGTTGTAGCAAATCCCCTGTGACAACCGGCTCCTGCCGGCGACGGAGCGGTGGTATTTAGGTCAGGGTCAATGGTGTCCAAGTAAGCGCTGTGCACGCTAAAACCGCTCGTCGGTGCCGCAAATTCCTGTGTCGGTAAAACCAAATCATTTGGCGGTGCCGCCGAGACGTTCAGCGGTGTTCACCAAGGTTTACAGCGTGCCGCCGAGCTACAGGTGAATGCCGTCAAAGCAATGCCGGGCGCAGCTAAACCATACGGCGCAGCCGCTGCATGTTTGGCAGGCGTATACGCGTCGCTTGGGAATATCGCCAGACAGTTTTTCGCACCGGTTTGAGCTGGAGTTGATGGGGGCTAGTAGTAAAATCGCCGGCACGCCCGCAAGCGAGTAAATCATGACCAATAACCTCGATCACCTGCTCTAATTCTGTTGCTAACAATGCCGAGCAGTAAACCGACAAGTCAAATAGAATGGCTATTCGTTCAAAATCAAAAGAGAGGGCAGGCTATGGATCATGATTTCTGGCATCAGCGTTGGCAGCAGAACCAAATCGGTTTTCATAAGCATGAGTTCAATCCGATTTTACAAACACATTGGCCGCGCTTGTCTATCCCGCAAAAAGCCCGGGTGTTTGTGCCGCTGTGCGGGAAGAGCAAGGACTTGCTCTGGCTGTTGGCCATGGGCTATCAAGTGGTGGGTGTGGAATTAAGTCCATTGGCTGTCGAGTCGTTTTTCGCCGATAACAATTTGCAGCCAACCGTGCGGCGCCAGGGCGATTTTTGGGTCAGCGAGGTCGATGGCTTGCAGATTTTCTGCGGGGATTTTTTTGCATTACAAACTGCCGACGTCGGCGAGTTTGATGCAGTTTACGATAGGGCGGCGCTGGTGGCCTTGCCGCCGGATATGCGCATCGATTATGTGATGAAACTGTCCTCCCTGTTGCCGACCAACGTGCAAATGTTGCTGATAGCATTCGATTATCCCCAGCACGAAATGCCGGGGCCGCCATTTAGCGTGCAAGCCGACGAAGTTGAGCGTTTATATAGCCACTGGTGTGAAGTGGAATTGCTGACCAGCGACGATGCCTTGGCGACCGAACTGCATTTTAAAGAGCGCGGCTTAACTAAAATGGTGGAGCAAACCTATAAACTTTTGGTTCGATAGTCGACGAAGCAGATAGTTGCCAGTTGCTTATCAACCCGGCTCTTAAATTTCCTGGATTCGTCATTCCCGCGAAAGTTAAAGTCCTTAGACCGCGCAGCGAAGCGATTTAAGCCGCTGGGCTCTCGCCTTCATGGGAACAGGGACATGTAAGGGCCGGGTTAATAAATCGGCAGATTGTTGCGCAATCGGCGCGACATGTTTCACCTATGTTTCAAATTACCTAATACTGTTTCAATGTTTCATTATGAAACGTCTTTTGCGCTGGATGATAGTGGTCCGGTCCTTGTCTACCTTGATTAATCGGAGAAATTACGCTTGGCACGCAAATTGATATAAAAATATTATTGATTAATTATATTTGTGAAGCGAGCATGTTTTCCTGTCAACTTTCAGAAACAGATATCCCGAGACACAACCATTCGCCGCGAGGCGGTCGCCGCCAAGATACGAGGGCGATGACAAGCGGCGTTCCGGCGCATTTGACTCATATCTCGTTAGCGCGGGTATCGGATTCAATACCAAACTACACTACAAATAAAGCTGGGTTGCCGGGCGCTGTTAACCCTTATATCCGAGCTATCCAGCAGACACTGCTCCCTCGAAATAAGCCGCAGAAGGCCTATTTACCCGCAAGCATTTCCATCACTTTAAAGAAGGAGGCGGCTATGACAGAGACTGCCGATCATTCGGTTCCTGCAAAATCCAGCTTGCTACGCTGGGAAATAGCCGTAGCGCTGTTGATAAAAGTCATCCTGCTCACCGGTCTCTGGTTTCTGATCTTCCGCTGGCAAGAGCGCCCCGCGGTTAAACCGGACATCGCCGCGCACTTTGCTTTGCCCGCCGCGCCGGTCCAAATCAATCCCGATTTTTCTTCACAACCCACCCAGGAGTCTCGCCATGTTCGGTGACGATATAGTCATGCTGTCACGCATGCAGTTCGGGCTAACCGCGCTGTATCACTTTCTATTTGTGCCCTTGACCCTGGGCATGACTTTTATCCTCGGCATTATGGAGTCGGTCTACGTGATGACCGGCAAAGAGGTGTACAAGGACATGGTCAAGTTTTGGGGCAAGCTGTTTGGGATCAACTTTGCCATGGGCGTCACCACCGGCTTGACGCTAGAGTTTCAGTTCGGCACCAATTGGGCTTATTACTCGCATTACGTCGGCGACATCTTCGGGCCAATACTGGCCGCGGAAGGCTGGATGGCATTCTTTCTGGAATCGACCTTTGTGGGTTTGTTCTTTTTCGGGTGGGATAGACTCAGCAAAGTGCAGCATCTCGCCGTCACCTGGCTGCTGGCAGTCGGTACCAGTTTATCGGCTTTGTGGATTCTGATAGCCAACGGCTGGATGCAGTATCCGGTGGGCGCCGAATTTAACTACGAAACCCTGCGCATGGAGATGACCAGCTTTGCTGATGTGTTCTTCAACCCGGTGGCGCAAGTCAAATTTGTGCATACCGTCGCGGCGGGTTATGTGACTGGCTCAATGTTCGTGCTGGGTATCAGTTCCTGGTACTTACTGAACAAACGCGACATTGGTTTCGCCAGACGCTCGTTTTCCATAGCCTCGGCTTTTGGCTTGGCCTCCATCTTATCGGTCATCGTCTTGGGCGACGAAAGCGGTTACACCTCCGGCGAAACTCAAAAAATGAAACTGGCCGCCATTGAAGCGGAGTGGGATACCCACCCGGCCCCTGCTGGTTTCACCGTGTTTGGTTTGCCCGATCAGGACAATCAGAAAACCGATATGGCGCTTAAAATTCCCTACGTATTGGGCCTGATCGCTACCCGCTCCATCGACGAGGAGGTCAAAGGTCTTAAAGATTTGCGCGAAGATAGCGTACAGCGTGTCGAGAGCGGCATGGTGGCTTACGATAATCTGCAAAAGCTGCGCGCCGGGGACAACAGCTCCAGCGTCAAACAGCACTTTGATGAGCACAAAGCCGACCTGGGCTACGGCTTATTGCTGAAAAAATATACCGACAAGGTCATTGACGCCGACGCAGCGACCATCCAAAAAGCCGCCAACGACACGATTCCTAAAGTCGCGCCGCTATTTTGGACCTTCCGCATCATGGTGGCTTGCGGTTTTATCATGCTGTTCATCTTTGCGATGACTTTTTACTACTGCGCCACCCGCGTTGCCGATCAAAAACGTTGGTTACTGCGCATGGCGGTCTGGTGCATCCCACTGCCTTGGATCGCCGCCGAGACCGGTTGGTTTGTTGCCGAAGTCGGCCGCCAACCCTGGACCATCTCGGGTGTATTGCCTACCCACATGAGCGTATCCAGCCTTAGTGCCGGGCAACTGTGGTTCAGTATCGGCGGCTTTGCGTTGTTCTACACGATATTGCTGATCATCGAGATGTATCTGATGTTGAAGTACGTCCGCCTCGGACCCAGCAGCTTGCATACCGGACGCTATTGTCTCGAACAGCAACCCGCCTAAACCATTCGTCAACAGGAGTTCATTATGTTTGATTATGAAACTATCCGCCTGATCTGGTGGGTCTTTATCGGTGTCGTCGGTATTGCGTTCGCATTGACTGAAGGCTTTGATTTCGGGGTTGGCACCTTACTGCCGTTTATCGGTAAAACCGACGTGGAGCGCCGGGTGATTATCAACACCGTCGGCGCCACCTGGGAAGGTAATCAGGTTTGGCTGGTGCTGTTGGGCGGGGCCATATTCGCGATTTGGCCGGCAGTGTATGCCACGCTGTTCTCCGGGCTATACGTGGCGATGCTGTTGGTGTTGTTTTCCTTGTTCTTTCGTCCGGCCGCGTTCGATTACCGCAGCAAGATCGAAGATCCGCGCTGGCGCAACAGTTGGGACTGGAGCCTGTTCATCGGCAGTACCTTACCGCCGGTTTTGCTCGGTGTGTTGGTGGGCAATTTGATACTGGGCCTGCCGTTTCATTTCGACCAAGATCTGCGCTCGTTTTACGACGGTTCATTCTGGGCGCTGTTGAGTCCGTTTGCCTTACTGTGTGGTGTGACGGGGCTGTTGCTAACGACCTTTCACGGCGCATTGTTTTTGAAATGGCGGAGTGAAGGCGTAATTCATCAGCGCGCCGTGAATACCGTTAATGCCTTGGGGCCGATGTTGTTAATCGCGTTAACAGCGGCAACAGTTTGGGTATTCGTCGGCATTGATCGTCCGGAAATTACCCAAATGGCGGCTACCGATGCACCGTCCAATCCCTTGCATAAAACCGTGATTGCCCATGGCGCAAGCTGGTTGCATCATTTCATGACGTATCCCTGGATGTGGCTGGCACCGCTGACTGCGTTTTCCGGTATCGCGCTGGCGTGGCTGTTAGGCAAGGGCGAGTCCAGGACGGGGGCGTTCGTACTCAGTAGCCTGGGCATTACCGGTGTGGCACTGACCGTCGGTTTTGGTTTGTTTCCCTTCCTGTTGATTTCCTCAACCGCTCCCGGTTCCAGTCTGACTTTGTGGGACGGTACCTCCAGCCACAACACCTTATTGCTGGGGTTTTGGATCACCATCATCTTTCTGCCCATCGTGCTGCTCTACACCCGCTTTGTGTACCGGGTGATGTGGGGCAGCGTTACCGAAGCCGCTGTTCTTAAAGACAGCCACACACTTTATTAAGGAGACACATCATGTGGTATTTCGCTTGGATACTCGGCGTCGGTTTCGCGGCGTCCTTTGCCATCATCAACGCCATGTGGCTGGAATCGGTGTGCGACATCGATCATCACGGCATCGATCAATCTTGCGAGAGCTTGGCGCAACGCAGCAAAGAGAGGTTGTCATGACCACAGACCGTATTGTGCGAATCGTCGCCGGCTTATTTGTGCTCCTGTCGCTGAGTCTGGGCGTTGAAGGAAGCCCGCTATTTCAGTCAAGCAACTGGCTTTGGTTTACCGCGTTCGTCGGGGCCAATTTGTTTCAAAGCGGTTTTACCCGATTCTGCCCGTTGGAAATGATTCTTAAAAAATTGGGCATTAAAGAAAGCTGCCAGTAGCGGCCGCAATAAATAATTATCTTTCAATTAGGAGTAGTCTCATGGCAAAAATTGTAATTGTAGGCGCAGGCATCGGCGGTATCCCGATGGCATTGGAAATGAAAGAAAACGCGCGGAAAGAAGACGAGGTAGTGGTGATCGCCGATACGCCGACGTTTCACTTTGTACCGTCCAATCCTTGGGTGGCGGTCAACTGGCGCAAGCCGGAAGACATCAAGGTGGAGTTGGCGCCCATGTTCAAGAAAAAGAAGATCGGCTTCATTCAACAAAAAGTCACGCGCTTTCACCCGGAAAACAATCAAGTGGAATTGGCCGATGGCTCGCAGGTCGATTACGATTTTTTAGTGATCGCCACCGGTCCTAAACTGGCATTTGACGAAGTACCGGGTTTGGGTCCCAACGGCCATACCCAATCGGTGTGCCATGTCGATCACGCCGGCGAGTCGGGTGAGTTTTGGGACAAGTTTGTCGAAGATCCGGGTCCGATCATAGTCGGCGCCGCACAGGGAGCTTCCTGCTTCGGTCCCGCTTATGAATATATGTTCATCGCCGAAACCGACCTGCGCCAGCGTAAAATCCGCGATAAAGTCAAAATGACCTATGTCACCTCCGAACCCTACATTGGCCATTTGGGTTTGGGCGGCGTGGGCGATACCAAAGGTATGCTCGAAGCCGAGATGCGCAGTAAGCACATCAATTGGATCTGCAATGCCAAAATCGACAAGATCGAAGCCGGCATGATGTATGTCACCGAAGTCGATGAAAACGGCCAGGAGAAAAAGAAACATGAATTGCCATTCAAACACAGCATGATTCTGCCGGCTTTTAAAGGTGTCGATGCATTGACTGGTATTGATAAACTGGTCAATCCACGCGGTTTTGTGATTGTTGACGAGAATCAACGCAACCCCACTTTCAAAAATATATATTCGATTGGCGTTTGTATCGCCATTCCGCCACTGGAGCAAACCCCGGTGCCTACCGGTACGCCAAAAACCGGTTACATGATCGAGTCGATGGTCACCGCCACCGCGCACAATATCCGCGCGGAACTGGATGGCAAACAGCCTAAAGAAAAAGGCACCTGGAATGCATTGTGTCTGGCGGACTTTGGCGATTCGGGTGTGGCATTCCTGGCCATGCCGCAAATTCCGCCGCGTAACGTGCAGTGGGCTTCAAGTGGTAAATGGGTGCATTTAGCTAAAATTGGTTATGAAAAATACTTCATGCGCAAAGTCCGCAAGGGAATCAGCGAGCCATACTACGAAAAACTGACCTTAAAAATGTTTGGCATTATGCGTCTGAAAGGCTGACACTGGTTTATGCCGTGCTGGTATGGAATGAAGAACACGGCTGTGCCCTTGGTCTACCAAAGGAACTAAGCGTCTAAGCTTCCATACCACCCCATTTGCCCTAATTGAATGCAGATTACTCAATGACACATCGATATTTTTGGCGGCTGGCCTTCGCACTGATGCTGGTTATAGATACGGCCTTGGCCGATGCTGAACCCAGTCACTACAGCCTGGAGCAAGCCATTGAAACCGCCTTGGCGAACAATCCCGAGCTTGGCATGATGCAAGCCCGTATCGAACAGGCCAATGCGCAGTTGGGCGAATCCTTGGCCAGTTTTTACCCGCAAATCAAAGCCAGCTTGTCTTATCAGCATAGCGATAATCCGGCCCAAGCCTTTGCAATGATCATTGCCCAGCGTCGACTCAGCTTTACGGGCAACGACTTCAATCATCCCGGCGGCGTGGATAACTATCGGCCACAAGTAACGGCGACGTACTCGTTGTTTCGTGGTGGTCAAGATTACTACCGTAAACAGGCCGCGGAACTGGGTATCGAAACCTCGGAACTGGAAAAGGCCGCGACCCGCAATCAGTTGGTCAATAACGTCACAGCGGCTTACTACGGCGAGTTGGCGGCGATGGAAGCGCACGAGATTAATCAACGCTCCATCACAGCAGTGCAAAGCGAGCTGGATCAGTCGCGAATTCGCTTTGATGCCGGCACCGTCTTAAAATCCGACGTATTGTCGCTGGAAGTGCAATTAGCGGAAGCCAAGGACGCGGAAATCCAGGCCGCTAACGCTATTGAGTTGGCGCAGAGTATGTTGAAAACCTTGCTGGGACTACCGACCAACGCCCCCTTTGCCATTAACTCGACGCAGCAAGCCGCATTACCGGCCAACCCTGCGGCTTTCGACGAATTACTCAATCAGGCGCTGAGCAACCATCCCGAATTGCAAGCGGCCGAGAAGCGCGTGGCGATGGCCGAACGTCAGCTTGATGTTGCCCAAGCAGCTCACTTACCCCGCGCTGACGCCTTTGTCAGCTATGGTTCTGATAGTAAAGATCTGGCCTTCAGCAGTAATCGCGATAACGTTACGGCGGGCGTGATGGTGGAAGTGGATGTGTTTTCCGGTTTTGCGACGCAGGAAAAAATCAAGAAAGCAGAGCACGAATTGACTGCCGCTCAAGAGGCCGCCAGGCAGACCCGCTTACGTATTGAACATCAGCTGAAATCGGCGCAAGTCAAGCTACAAGACGCGTTGAGTAGAGCGGAAGTTAGCGCCGTAGCGGTAAAAGCCGCAGAAGAAGCCTTGCGATTAGTCAATGAACAGCGCCAAGCCGGCGTGGTGACGGTGACCCGCTATATCGAAGCCGAAGTGGCGCGCGATAAGGCCCATACCCGACAAATCACCGCGCGTTTCGATGCCTTGCGGGCCGAAGCGGAACTCAAACAAGCCACCGGTTACTGGCAATAAAGGAGTCACGATGACCGAACATTTTTCTGAATCACATTCGCCGAGATGGCTTATCCCCGCGGCTGCAATTACGGCGCTGTTGCTGGTGATTTTATTTGCGCTGGGTATCTTGGGCGGCGAGAAAAAGACCGAACCAGGCAACACCGAACTGCCTGAGAGTAGCTTGCCCGCCGGTGCCCAGACCTTAAAAGTAGGCACACAGACTGCGGAGAACAATTTGTCCTGGCAAGGTGTGGTCAAATCTCGCTTGGCGGCGAAAATTGCCCCAAAGTTAAATGCGCGCATTCTGGAAATAGCTGTTAATCCTGGCGACAAAGTCAAACAAGGCCAGGTCATTGCCCGTCTCGATGATCGCGATTTGCGGGCGGCTTACAATGCTGCCAGCGCGGGGCAGGCGGCGGCTCAGGCCCAGGCGGCCCAGGCCAATGCCGAAGAAAAACGCATTATCGATCTTTACAACAAGCAAGCGGCCACCCGGCAAAACTACGAAACAGTACTGGCGCAAGCGCAAAGTGCCAGAGCCATGGCCAATCAAGCGGCCAGTTCCGCGCAACAGAGTAAAGTGATGCTCGGTGAAAACGTACTCTGCGCGCCTTTCGACGGAGTAGTCGGTGAGCGTTTGCAAGAGCCGGGCGACATGGGCTTTCCTAATCAAGCCATCGTCACTTTGCACAAACCCGATGACTTGCGCCTGGAAGCAGCCATTTCCAGCCACTGTGCCGCAGCCATCAAGTTAGGCATGGAAGTGAAGGTGCGCTTCGATACGCCGCAGCAAACGCTAGCGGCGACGGTAGACGAAATAGCGCCGGAAATCGATCCGCAAACCCGCACTCTGGCAGTAAAAGTCAAGTTGCCCAATATGCCTGGTTTGCAACACGGCCAATTCGGCTGGCTGGAACTGGCTTGCGCCAGCGCGCAGCAAGCTGTGATGATCCCGTCAGCAGCCATTTTGCATTACGGGCAACTGCAAGCGGTTAAAGTGCTGGACGGGCAACGGCTGCTTACCCGACATATTCGCACCGGCAAACAGTATGGTGATCAGGTCGAAATACTCTCCGGACTGCGCGCAGGCGAAACCATCTTGAGTAACGCTGGGTTGGGGCAATGAGTGAGTTGAACAAAACCGTGGAAGCGAAAAAGGACAGCATCACGGTTGCCATCGTCCGCTTATTCACCACTTCGCATTTATCGCTGCTGTTTTTATTGATTTCCCTGTTAGCAGGTGCGGCAGCGCTGACTTTGACGCCGCGCGAGGAAGACCCGCAAATCATCGTGCCGGTCATGGATGTGTTTGTGCATTATCCGGGGGCCAGCAGCGAAGAAGTAGAAAAGCGCGTGACCACGCCGCTGGAAGTATTACTCAAGCAAATCCAGGGGGTGGAATATGTCTATTCTGCCTCCCGGCCCGGCGAGTCGCTGGTGACGGTGCGCTATCGGGTGGGCGAGAGTATCGAAGACAGTTTGATCAAAACCCGCGATAAGCTGCAAGCCAATCTGGACATCATCCCGCCCGGCGTCAGCGATTGGGTAGTCAAGCCGGTGGAAATCGATGACGTCCCGATCTTGCTATTGAGCCTGTCCATGCCCAAGGCTGACGAAGACATTATGGCGGTGCGCCGCATCGCCGAAGAGCTGATTGAACGTTTGCGTGCCATCGACGACGTGGGCAAAAGTTGGGTTATCGGCGCGGCACCGCGCCAGATTTCGGTGTACCCCGATTCCGCCAAGTTGCAAGCCAGCGGCCTGAGCCTGCCGGAAATACAGCAAGCTTTGGCACAGAGCAACGTCAATCTGCCGACCGGGCGTTTGAATCAGCACAACAACGAAATCCTGCTGGAAGCCGGGCCCCATTACGAAACCCCCGAGCAGATTGGGGCGACGGTCTTAAAAAACGTCGCGGGCCGCTTGGTGTATTTGCGCGATGTCGCGCAAATCGTCGATGGCCCGCAAGACACTGAATACTACACCCGCATCGGCTTCGGTCCCGGCGTTGAGCAAATGAAAACGGTAGGGCACAAGGGCGGTCCTTTACCGGTGGCCGGCGAAGAGCGGCAAATGGCTACCATCGCCATTGCCAAGCGGCGCGGCAGCAATGCTGTCGGTGTGGCCGAGCAGGTGCTGGCCTTAACCGAAGAACTACATGGCACGCTGATTCCGGATGAAGTGCTAGTCACAGTCACCCGCAACTACGGTGAAACCGCCGATCACAAGGTCAACGAATTGGTGATGCACCTGAGTATCGCGATTCTGACCATCATCGTCCTGCTGGCGCTGGCGCTGGGTTTCAAGGAGTCGCTGATCGTGTCATTGGCGGTGCCGATGACTTTTGCGATTACCTTGTTATGCGATTTGATCTTCGGTTACACCATCAACCGGGTAACGCTGTTCGCGTTGATTCTGTCCTTGGGCTTATTGGTCGATGACCCGATTGTCGATGTCGAGAACATTCATCGCCATTACAAACTGCGCAAAGAGCCGCCGTTACAGGCATTGTTGACGGCGGTGGACGAAATTCGCCCGCCGACCATCTTGGCAACCTTCGCGGTGATCATGTCCTTCGTACCGATGTTTTTTATTACCGGGATGATGGGGCCGTACATGGCGCCCATGGCCTTTAACGTGCCGATTGCGATGTTGATGTCCTTGCTGATCGCCTTTACGGTGACGCCTTGGGCCAGCTACAAGTTGTTAAAAGGCGATTACGGTAAAGATCACGGACCGGAGTTTCGTCTCCAGGAAACCCGCGGTTTCAAGTTGTACCAAGCCATCATGGCGCCGCTGCTGAACCATAAATCCAAAGCCTTGTGGTTTTTGCTGGCGGTGTTTGTGGCGTTTGTCCTTTCAACCTTGATGGCCGTGACCCGCGTGGTGCCATTGAAATTGCTGCCTTTCGACAATAAAAACGAGCTGCAATTGGTGATCGATATGCCGCGCGGCTCCTCGCTGGAAGCGACCAATGAAGTGGCCACAGCTTTAGGCCAATATCTGTCCACCGTAAACGAAGTCAGCAGCTATCAGACTTATGTCGGTTTGGCATCGCCCATGGATTTTAATGGCTTGGTGCGGCATTACTATTTACGCCAGGGCGCCTATGTCGGCGACCTGCGCATCATCCTCGTTGACAAAACCCGCCGTGAGCAGCAATCCCATGCCATTGCTTTGCGGATGCGCCCGGATATAGAACGGATCGGTCAAAAATTCGGCGCCAACCTAAAAATTGTGGAAATGCCGCCGGGGCCGCCGGTGTTGTCCAGCGTGGTGGCGGAAATCTACGGACCGCCGGAAGCCGGTTATCAGGATTTGGTGAGCGTATCCAAACACGTTCGTGAACATTTGCAAACCACGGAGGGCGTGGTGGATGTGGACGATTATGTGCAAGCGCCGCAAGACCAATGGCAATTTGTGTTGAATCAGGACAAAGCGGCGCTCTTGGGCATTACCAGTCAACAGGTAGCCAGCAGCTTGAAACTGGCGGTAGAAGGCGGCGTAGCCGGGACTTTGCATATCGCCAGCGAACGGCAACCTTTGTTGATCACGCTGCAATACCCCCGAGCGGCGTGTTCCTCCGAGGCCGATTTGTTAAACCTGTCGGTTAAATCGGCGAAAGGCGATCTGATCCGCTTAAGCGAAATCGGTCGATTCAGCCACGAACTTGCCGATCAAACCATTTACCACAAAAACTTACGCCAGGTGTCGTATGTGCTAGGCGAAATGGCCGGCCGCAGCCCGGTGGAAGCAGTGTGGGATCTGCAAGACGCTTTGGAACAGCAGCCGCTACCAGCCGGTTACAGCGCGGAAATGGCCGGGGAGGGCGAATGGAAAATCACCGTCGATGTATTCCGCGACCTTGGTTTGGCGTTCGCGGCAGCGATGGTGATGATCTATATCCTGTTGGTGGGGCAGACCGGCTCCTTGGGGGTGCCGCTGATCATGATGATAGCTATTCCCCTGACGGTGATCGGCATCATGCCGGGCTTTTGGTTTATCAACTTATTTGCATCGGATGTGGGGCTATATGCCGATCCGGTATATTTCACCGCCACAGCCATGATAGGCATGATTGCCTTGGCTGGGATCGTGGTACGCAATTCGATCATTCTGATTGATTTCATCGAGAACATTTATCGTGGTAATCCGGACATCAGTTTGGCCGACGCCATCATCGAAGCCGGCGCCACGCGTCTGAATCCGATTTTTTTAACAGCGGCCTCGGCGGTGCTGGGCTCGGTGATGATCGTGCTCGATCCCATCTTCTCCGGCTTGGCCTGGAGCTTTATCTTCGGAATTATCGCTTCCACCTTGTTTTCGTTGGTGGTGATTCCCTTGGTGTATTTTTTGATCAATCGCGACATGCCCAAGCAAGTGCAAGTCGAAGAATAGTTCCCTAGCGCCCGCCGAGAAAATCCGGCGGGCGCGTTGCCGAGTGTTTTTTGTATACTCCCCACCCATAACCCATCCCTTATTTTTGAGGCCACTTTATGAAACAGCCAAACCGCGTTTGCTACTTACTTGCCGTTTTAGGATTATTGACGAGTCTATCGCCGCTGGTGCAAGCCGACGAGCCTACCAGCAAATTCTCGCGCGAATTGTTAATGACTAAACCGGTAACCTTACCCAGTAAAGAAGTGGAAAGCCATGTGCTGCGGGTGCGCTTCCCCAAAGGCTACAAAACCCCCTTGCATACCCACGAAGGACCCGGCCCGAGATATGTAGTGATGGGCAAGCTGAAAGTCGCTGACGACGGCCAAACCAAAGTCTATAGCCAAGGCGAGGTGTTCTGGGAAACCGGCGCGGAAATGACCGTGGAAAACGTCGGCAAAAGCGAAGCGGAAATCATCATATTCGAGCTTGCGGCGGCGAAGCCGACTAAGCATTAAGGCCTCAACGAATTAAGCGCACTTTGTTTTCTGGCTGATGGTTTTTCCTCTGGCATTAGCCATCATCTTTTTTTCGGATTCGCTAGAAAAGAAAACATAACACCATTGCGCGGCATTTTCGGCTAATTTCAGACCTTTGAGATTAATCTCTGAATGGTCAGTTTACGTCAAGTGATTTGGGTGTTAGCACTTTTTGTCAAACATAGTAACAACGGAATAATCGGCTTCGTATCTTTCTTCTACAATTTCTATTTCAGATAATAAGTCTTCGTTTTTGATAGAATTATCTCTTCTTGAGATTAACCGTTTCTCAATTGAAGCATTATTTGTTAACAGCTCGTAGCGTTCATTATCCAAAACTTTCACCATACCTGTTAAAACGATAATTAAACCAAAGATATGGCTTCCTATTGGAGTTGTCATTAGAAAAATACTTGCAACATTTTTGTTGGGATCAAACCCCTCACCGACTACATTAAATTCAACCCTAAAAGGGTTAGGTGAAGCATTTATTAAACTTGCCATTTGACATATTTCATTTTCATATTGAGATATTTCAGAAAATGATATATCCACAACTTCTGATACCTCAAACTCCGAAAGCAGTTTTACAGCACATTCAATGGTTTTTAGCTCTTTTGAAAAATCGAAGCGTGCATCTGTGCAGCCTACTTTGAATTCTATATTTCCCCCTCCTTCAAAAACTAATTCAGCAAAAATATTTTTTCCTGAGGAGTTCAATAAATTAAGGAGTTTTAACGCATCTCTAAATTTTTGTACTTCTAGTCGAACACCTTCTTCTAGGGAAAATGAATAATGTGCGGAACCAGTATATGGATTTAATGCCAAATCAAAAAAATCACCTTCAATTCTAATTTTTTTTAGTTCATCAGGAACCATTATATTAAATGGTGAGCTAAAATATTTCGCTTTAAATGATACTACAGGAGATAGCTTACTTTCTTTAAACCTAACTAAAATTTCCCCGTTTGGTTCAAGATTCGGCATTTCTAGTCGACCACCAATGTTCGCTATAAATGGCTTTTTAGCAACGATACCAAATCGAGTATGAGTTCCTTTAAATGTAGATAATTCCACATCATTTTCAATGCCCAAGGAAACATCTATAAGCTGCTTTAAATTCTCTTCATCGTTTACTGTAAAGTGTATTTGTGCAAAACCATCTTCAAAGCCAGTAGACTTAAGATGCGTCATTTTATTTGATACATACTTTGATAAATTTGTGCCAATATATTTGTTTAAAATACTCTTAAGACAGCTTCCATTAAGCACAGACATCTCATGCTCTGTACCATAATGAATGGTCATTGTTCTTTTATTAAAATTGTTTTCAACGTCACTTTGTTCAATTTTGTGCAAATTTCTAAGTACTTTAGAAATTAATTCATTATCAACATGAACAACAAAAGCTCTTTTTGCGGAATCAGTACCATCAAACTCAATGAAAACAAAGAATGCAGGCATTTGAGCTGTGATTAGTCGCCTTAGGTTTGATAATGTTATTGGAAGCTTTCTTTCTTGTTTATCAGTTGCTTTGACTTGAACTTTGCATTCAAACGCAGCTTTATGAAGTTCAATTGGATTTCCTTCAAGTTCCGAGTTGAAGGGAAATTCAACAAAAAAATCCCATCCTGTTTTATCTATTTGTGAACCATTTGAAATGAGTCCGGCATCAGCACACCAAAGACTGAAAGTACTTTCTCCCATTAAGCCTACGTCTCTCATATTTTCCCTATTGTGCTAACTAGTGATTAGATAGGCCTGTATATCATCGGAACCTAGGGTCGTAGGGCGGATAAGCGAAGCGTCATCCGCCGATAAAACCGTCAATTATCCGGCTCACCAACTTCCGACAATGCCAAGCCCAACCCCGCCCAATTTAACGGATAAACACCCATTTTAACTAAGTGATGAAAACTTGAATATGGCCAATCCTTAACCGCGATTGCCCAGCCATGCTTCACAGGGTTGTAATGGATGTAATCCATATGTACCGCATCGTCGGCATCATTGATAATAGTGTGCTCCCAAAAACGACGTTGCCATAACCCTCGCTCGTGGCGTTTTATTCTGATTGCAGAGCGATATTCGGTTTTTGGTATCGCTTTCGAAAAGGCTTTTTTTATCGCCCGCCATCGGTTGGAATATTGATCGTCGCCGGCCGGTAATGTCCAAATCGCATGCATATGATCAGGCAAAACCACCCAAGCATCGATATACCCAAAGGGCACTAGTGAAATGGCTGCTTTTCCCGGATCACTCGCACCGCTTCTCGTAACTCTGCAATATACTCGATCAGTAGCGACGATCTCCGTTCAAGCAAGTTAACGGTGAAAAAATAGGTGCCGCCAGGAATGCGATTGCGTCAATAGTTTGGCATTAGGAAAGTTCAACCGATTTGGCGGATGACGCTACGCTTATCCGCCCTGCAGCCAGCTTGAAACTTTGAAACCACTACTGGGATGAATTGGTTGCTGTATGGTCCAGATCAGCCGTTCACTCGAAAACCGGGTTTGCCTTCTTTGGGGTGATAACACCAATTCGCTACTTTCAAAGGCTAAAGATTTACCTGGAATTTGAAATGTCTAGTCAAAGCGGCGATTAGCCAGCCTTACGAAATCAAATAAGTCGACTCAGGCTCATCCGCCGCTTCCAGAATTTGTTGCATGCTGACTTTATCGTAGCCACCGGAGAGCAGGACAATAAAGCGTTCCCGCAGCATGGGGCTTTGCCGGGAGCGTAGGATAATGTTGTTGGCGTCTTTTTGTTCCAGGATCCGGTACCAGTTGTAAATCATCTGGAATATCCGGCCCATCGGTTCGCGGATGCGGGCTTCGTAATGACTGAAGCGCGCGGCACTAAAATCGTCGCCGTTGGCAAAACCGTCCAGCACAGCATCGGCGGCGTAAACGCCGCTGCGCATCGCCAGCGTCACCCCGGCGGAGAATACCGGATCGACAAACATCGAGGCATCGCCGACCAGTAAAAAGCCGTCGCCGTGAAAGCGTTCGTTCATATAGCCAATGGAGGAAATGGTTTTGATGTCCATGGCTTGCTCCGCGCCTGCCAGCCATTCGCGCACGCACTCGCAGCTTTGAATGGCTGTCTCGAAGCGTTGTTGCGGCGAATCGCCAAGGCTCTTCGCGAAACGGGTATCCAATACCGCGCCGACGCTGGTGATATTGTCTCGTAGCGGAATGTACCAAACCCAACCGCCGTCGATGGTGTGAATGTCGGTGGTTACCGAGCCGTCCATAACCTCGCCAAAGTTAATAAAACCGTGCGGGTCGCGGCGAAAGCCGTCTTTGAAATGGGCGAAATGGGCAATTTTGTTCAGTTCGGGCAAAGGCCGCCGCCAGTTTAATTTGCGGGCGATCAACGACTCGCGCCCGGAGGCGTCGATCACCACTGCGGCATGAATCGGCGCTGCGTCAGCGCCATTCTCGCCGGCGCTGACGCCAATTGCGCGTTCGCCGTCGAATAACACATCGGCTACCGACCATTCCCGGCGCACATCCACACCGCATTCGGCCGCATGCTCCAGCAAAATTTCATCGAATCGGGCACGCTCCACGTGATAGGTATAGGGACGTTCGAAATACCCCGGATATTCCGCCGTCAGCAGCAACACATCGGGTTTTTGATTAAACATGCCAAAGTTGGCGCCTTGCTTGACCGTAAAGCCTTGGGCTTCGATTTTTTCGGTGACGCCCAATCGCCGCCAGATTTCCCAGCACGCCGGCAATAGGGATTCGCCGATTTGAAAACGCGGAAAGCGCGAGCGTTCGAACAACACTACGCGTTTGCCCGCTCTGGCCAACATGATTGCCGCGCTGGCGCCAGCCGGGCCGCCACCGATGACGGCGGCATCGAAGCTTTCAGTTTGCGACATGCTGTTTCACCTGTACTAAAGAAAGCGGGATTAGTTTCATCGTGGATTTCATGCATCGGTTGACGGACGGTAATTTTGCAATAATACCCTCCTAACGCGACTCACTCCAAACGATTGGCCGATGAACACCACTGAAATATTTCTGATTGCCCTAACTATCATCTACAGCCTGCCGTATCTGATTTGGCGAATCGGCAGAACCGATTATTTCGCGCCCTTGGTGGTGGTGCAGATCATTACCGGGATTTTGCTGGGACCGGGCATTTTGGGTGCCGCATTTCCTGATTATTATGCTTTCGTATTTAACAAACAGGTCATACAAGCACTGAACGGCATCGCCTGGTGGTCGGTGATGCTGTTTGTCTGGGTGGCGGGTATTGAATTGGATTTGCGCCAAGCATGGCAACACCGATTGGAGACCAGTATAACTGCCGGGCTGGCGCTAGGCGTGCCCTTGGGGCTTGGGTGCCTTGCCGCTTTGGGCATGCTGATGTTCGAGGGCTGGATGGGTGCCAAGGCTATGTCCTGGCAATTTGTGCTGGGGATAGGCATGTCCTGCGCGGTAACAGCGCTGCCGATTTTGATTTTGTTGATGGAAAAATTGGAAGTTTTGCGCCAACCTATCGGCCAGCGCATCTTGCGTTACGCCAGCATGGACGATATTGCGATTTGGGCGGTGCTGGCCTTGATTCTGTTGGATTGGGAGCGGGTAGGCCGGCAGGGCGCTTTTCTATTGGGTTTTGCGATCAGCGCGTACGGGATTCGCAAACTAATGGTCTGGCTGCCGGAACGTGATCGCTGGTATGTCGGCATTATCGCCTTGGCGGCGACGGGTTTTGCCGCCGACTGGGCTGGGCTGCATTTCATGGTCGGTGCCTTTTTGGCAGGCGCCATTCTGGATGGTCATTGGTTCAATCAAACCCAAATGGACCTGTTACGCCACCACCTGCTGCTGACGGTGATGCCGGTGTATTTCATCAGTGCCGGCTTAAAAACCAATTGGGCGATGGGCGGCGCGGCGGTGCTGGTCGTCGCTGGCCTATTGTTATTGGTCTCGGTGTTTGGAAAGTTGCTGGGTATCCATCTGGCCGGAAAAATTCTGAAATGGCAGCGCGGCGAGGCCTCTTTAATCGGTTGGTTGCTGCAAACCAAGGCCTTGATCATGATTATCTTTGCCAATGTCTTGCTGGATAAAGAAATCATTAGCAGCGAAACCTTCACAGCGCTGTTATTGATGGCGGTGCTTAGTACCATGCTGACGGTACCGGTGGTGTCGCCGAAGTTGGCGCGGATCAAGTCGATTGTCTTCCGGTCCAAATAATGGCTGAAAACGGCAGTCGTAAAAGCCCATTCTCCTCGCGGGAGAGGGTTGGGGTGATGGGGAATCAATAAGCTATTGTTTTATATGTCCTAATCCTAAGCTCCTTCAATATGCCCGGCGAGAAGGTGGGCGTTAATTTTTATTGGACCACTTAATCGTCCACCCCTAAAATCTTCCAAAAATCCTCTTGCTTCGCGATACCCAATACCGCTTGCGCGGCGAGTAAGGCCGAGACACTCACGCCGGCCACACCGCCGCCTGGCCGGGTCCAATGGCCAGTGTGAAACAAGCCGGGTAGGGCACCGACCACGCTGGGCCGATTCGGGCCGATCTGATCCGGGCTGGGTGCAAAACCATAGGCTGCGCCGTGGCGGTTAAGGGTGTAGCGTTCCATGGTACGCGGCGAACCGGACTCTACTACCAACAAATGGTCGTTTAGACCGGGAAAATACTGCTCGGCTTTTTCCAGCAAGCGTTGCTGAAAGCCGCTCTTGGCTATGCGCCACGATTCACCCACGTCAAACGGACACAGCGTGGTCAGCATCATGATGCTTTGTCCGGGCGGCGCCAGCGAGGGATCGGCGAAAGAGGGTAGGGTTGCAGAAAACCAGTTGCTCTGGCCGGTTTGGCTGAGCGTATAACTGGCTTCGTGGTCGAACGATTCGTAAAAAAAGCCTTCATGGGCATGGTCTTGCTCAGAGAGAGGCAGGTCGGTCGCAATATAGCTGGCGAAGATTGACAAAGACGGCGATAGCGTTGCCAAGCCTTCGCAATAGCCGCTCGGCAAGTGTTCCTGACCGATTAACAACTCGGCGGTTTGCTGGATGTCGATATTGGATACCACCGTTTCGGCCCGGATCACCTGGCCGTTTTCCAAGACGACGCCGCAGGCCTTGCCGTGCTCGACGCAAATCCGCCGCACGCTGGCATTCAGCAAGACTTCGCCGCCTTGATTTTGGATGGCGGCGGCCAGTTGATTGGCGAAAATCTGGAAACTGCCGCGACAATAATAGCCTCCTTCGTAGGTGTAACCGGCCATCATTGAGGCCCAATACAAAAACGACAGTTGCGACGGCGGCAAACCCAAGTAAGGCCAGAGCATCGCGCAAGCGCTTTTCAGGCGGGCATCGACCAAAAATTCGTCCAGTGCCTCGGCCAACGTGGTGCGACGATAGCGGAACAAATTGCCCAGCATCTGCATGGGCGAAACCCGCGTTGCCTTACTTTGGGACAACACTTCCTCGGCCAGCATCGCTTCTTCCGCCAATACTTTGCAAAGCCGGATCAGCGCCAGAAGACGGTCTTTTTCCTGCGGAAAACGTTCGGTCAAGCCTTCCACAAAAGCTGTCTCGCCAGCCCGCAAAGGAATTTCAAAATCAGGAAACACCGCGCGGGCGTAAGATTGAACTGGAATGAAAAGCGCCTCTGGATCGATACCCACTGCACGACAGATCTTATTGATGGTGCTGCCGTTGCCGTAACCTTCCGGGCTGCAACCGCTGACCAGATGCACGCCGGAGTCGAAATGGAAATTGCGCCGTTTGAAGCCATGGGCATATCCACCAGGTCTGTCGTGCCTTTCCACCAAAAGCACCGACTTGCCGGTTTTCGCCAGCAATGCGGCTGTACTCAAGCCGCCAATGCCCGCGCCAATGACGACGACGTCGTAAACTTCTTTTTCCGATTCAGTGTGAACGCCGCGCATTGAGTGTCGTCTATGAGGATAAGTAGCGGGTTAGCTTAGGAACAAACTTAACGGAAAACAAGTGCTTGGTTTTTTGTCGGGGAAATTGCGGTGGAAAAGTTATTGATATTCAGCGTTGAGTTCTGGGTACAGGTGGTTCGTCCCATTGCCGTGATTCCGAACTTCTAAACCAATCGCGGCAACAAATATTCATTTGTCGTTAAATACAACGTTAGGCAGAGCGGTGTTTGATTAGTAAGGGGTACGAATCGCAGCAATCGCGAACGATGTGCTGCACGTTGCTCACTACATCCTCCGTGTCGCAAGAATCGCCAGGAATCCAGCACGATATTCACTGTCGCTGGGCGAATAAACAGCGGTAGCCACTGATTGACCGTTGCGGTCAGGAAGTGCGGGCTGGGATTTTGCAGGACTCGGCTGCGGCTGCGGGGCATGGGCGACGAGTAGTAAAGGAAGCTATTGATAGAATGTGCGTTATTAGTAGGTAGGAAGAAAGTAACTTTCATCCATTTCTGCGTGTGGCTCAAAATGGTTCGTAATATACCTGATTTCATATAACTCATTCGGAATGCTTTTAATACGTTGAAGCGCGTTATTCGCGCGTTCACACATATCCGCATCGAGATAAAATCTATGTTCATCAAGCCAATTTTGCGACTTGTGATAATTGTCTGTCGTCGCCAGTTCCAACGACTCAATAACCTGTATGATTTCATTGCGGTTAATTCGTGGTCGAAGCATGGGAATAATGTCGACTGTGTGATCATCAGATATAACTATAGCTAACCGCCTTGCGTGACTGGCTTTCACATAACGAATCCCAGAATTAAAGCGTGAACCACGCGACGGGGTACAATCCTCGTTTGCTGGGCCATCGAGAATTACTCCTATGGCATGACATATTCCATCAGGTGAAATAATTATCGTGCCATCTATTCCACTGACACGATAAAACAACTCTTCTGTTAGCAAGGTTGGTTTAATTACGGTTCCTTGTTGAGCCAAACGCTGCACTTCATCGATGGCATCTGTAGCCACTAAAATCATGCAGCCATGATTTTGTTGGATGGCAATATTAAAAATTCGCCAGATGTGATTTTGCTGAGCAGAAGAGGTTTGTGGAAACAAGCGCGAGTAATTATCGATAAATCTATCTTGGCTGACTGGCTCTTGTGGGAGCTTCGGCTCGCCGTATCGGCATTGAAGTAGCACTTGGTTTCCAGAGCGTAGCTGCCAATAATAATGGTCCAAGAAATCAATAATAAAAGCATCTTGCTGCGATGAATCACAATTCGCTTTAAGCTTGCCTAATCCATGAATTTTTTCGCAATCGGCGACCAACATAATGTCATCTGACGCCATTTGCAGGATTTTCCGCGCCCATCGATGCTCTCGGAATGGCACAGGGTCAACTAGGCGCAGATCATAGTCAATAGCCGGGTTTTCAGGATGAACCAGTAGTAACCGTCCTGTTCCTTTAGTGCCTTCGTACATTAGCGAAGATATGCTGTTGAATTGTTCAAAAAGATCAAAATGGTAGCCTTGATTTTTGAGAGCTAAAACGGGTGTTCGCAGAAAAATAGAGGCAGCTTGCCGGACAATTTCTTTTGCTGTTCTCGAGCCAATTGATGGCCCGCCATAACCGGGATTAGGTTGCGCTAATTCGGCAGTTGCTTCTCCAAGTAATACTGACATTGCGGCGTGAATAAAACTAGGATGGGCCGAAAAAGTGCGGTCTCCGATTTCATTTCGAAGAGGAGGATATAAACCAAAAACGAACTCGGGTACTTGTACAACAGGAACGACATAATAATCTTCAACAGGGTAAGCCATCCCACAAAATGAATGTACTTGTTGCTGGGTATCATATTCCCTCAAGGATTGCTTAACGGCTGCCCTCACCGAATCCCTGTGCATAAGTTCCGGTTTTTCTCGCATAGCTATTTCACTATTGCTATAAATTAGATTTTGATTTGGATGGCTTTTATAAATAGTTTCTATAGAATCGAGTAAGCCCGAAAACAAGTTTACCGACCATTCGCCATCCTCTGGTTCAACACACACTGGATTTCTATTATTACTTTTTGGACGGCGTGCGCCGACTACCAATACCTTGGGTTTAATATTAATACCCAGTGTCTTAATAACTTGTTCGGCGAGATACTCCAAGCCAAAGCGATAACTGTGCTGATAACTCCACATGAATAAAAATATAACTTTACCAGCCATTTTATTTACCCATTATCGATAGTTTCAAAAGCTTGTTGTGCGCCGACGAAATCAGAAAATATGCTTACCTTTCTTGACGTGGCATTGAACTCTCCCGAACTATTTCGATCTGTCCAATAGTGGCCGCTTAAAGCTGTAGGCGGATCACTAATCACAGTAAATAATATCGCCCCATAATGAATAGGACTGCGCTCCCGTACAGTAAGATTTGGTTGGCTAAGATAAACCCCGCTCACTTTATATATTCCATCTGCGGCACGCTGAATCGATGAGCTGACCAGTTCCGAATTTTGCTCGGCAGTCATCAAACGAAAACTTAGTTGAGAATAGGTTTGCCGGACTGCAAGATAGGCCTCTATTTCAGTAGATTCGTTATTTTCAGTCTTCCAATTGCTTCGAAGCGTTACCTTCCAAGTACCCCGTATATCCGGCTTCTCAACAAACCAGCCATGTAGAAGCTTCCATCTCCAAAACAAGTGTTCAAATCCCAATAGAAGCACAGAAATGACGCTAATAGTGGCAGAAACAGCGCTAAGCCAACTTATTTTAACGGCAACGCCATTCGCCAATAAAACTACCCCACCCACGAGAGCAGATATAATTAGTAGCGTAGTTAGATGAATTTTTGTGAGCATAAAGTTGTTATATTTGTCAGTAGATCCTATGGTTCCCAAACTCCAGTTTGGGAACATTATCTCGGAAGCTTTAGTTTCCTATCCACATACTAGCTGGAAGCTTGAGCTTCCAAGGTAAGGGCTCCCAAGCCGGAGCAAGCCAGAGCCCTAGCTCGGCTCGACCATGCTCAACGGCAGATCAGCCCGAACCAATCTGAATAATCTGGTTCAACCGTTCGCAAACCTGTGCGAACAAATTGTCCGGCAAGGACTTGAGCGGATGGGGTTTTGCTTTGCGCAAGCGCCAATCAAAAGATTTGGGCTGATGACAGAGTACGTAACTGGTTTGCTCTGCTTTGCGGCCACCGGCTTTCCCGGCCGCGACCGCAAACGGATTGTCGGCATTGTAGGCGGCGGTCGTCATCGGCAGGCCAATCACCAGCGAGGTCTTTTCGTTGAAAATTCGTGGCGAAAGCACTAGGAAAGGATGGATGTCGCGCATTTCCTGGCCGACTTGAGGATTGCAATCTATCCAAATAATGTCTTGCCGATTAGGCACCCAAGCCGCTTTTTCCTTTTGAATTACCAATGCTCGGCTCCGACGGTCTGTTCGCTGCTCATCGCTTCGCCGCCGTGCCGCTCGGGGTCGAAACGAGTCAAGCGCTGTTCCAACGTCAAAGCTTTGTCGTTCAGCGGGGTAATGATTACTTTGTCGTCCTCTACAGAAATCCGCACCCGTTGATGGTTGTGCAAATGGGCTGCTTTGGCAATCGCTGCCGGCAGGCGAACGCCCAGGTTATTACCCCATTGTTTGATGTCGAGTATGGCTTCGGTCATGATGGTCTCCGGGATGTTTAAACGCAAGTATAAACATGATTTTATATATGGGGCAATTTATTGAATTTTGCTGTGTCCTCAGAACCAGTAAGCCGTGCGCGTCGAGTTCTCTGGTTCCCAAGCCGGAGCTCTCGCCGTTATACACATCTATGTTGGATAATCGTCATTTCGGCAGGGATTGCCGGAGCCGCATACCGCGAAGCGAATCCAGGCTGCAAGGGTAGTTTGAAGCTACCATCCATGGCACTGGATGCCCGCGTCCTGCGGGCATGACGGCACTGTGTAAACGGTGAGAGCCGGAGCTTGGGAACCGGCTCGACTCTTCGGATGGCATTATTTAACTCATACAACATGATTAGTCACATCCATGCTTTGATGAGGAACGCCAATTATTTCTATACCGGTATTGGTGACGATGTAAAAGACTATATGTCGGCCTTCGGGAAAGCATAAATAACCGGGTTTTATATCGTCGCGCGCCTTGCCTAGCTTGGGATTTTCCGCAAGCCAGGCGAAACGGTTGAATAGGGCGCGTAGGTATCGGTCGGCTTGCTCGCCACCTCATTGCTGAAAACTATAGAGCCAAATTCGTTCCAGGTCCTCCGCCGCCAGTTGCCTGATGCGATAGTTTGGCGTCATTGGCTGTGTTTTTTTACCATCAAGGCTAGAAATTGCTCTTCGTCGAAATCCTCTTGCAACGGGCTGTCTTCGCCGGCTTGTAGTTTGGCTCTTAATGCTTGTAGCTTAAGATCCTCTTCTTCCAGCTTGCGCAAGCCGGCGCGGACGGCCTCGCTAACCGACAAGAAACGGCCTTGCTGTATTTTTTCCTGCACGAAGTTATCAAAGTGGTCACCCAGGATGACGGAAGTGCTTCTAGGCATGATTGGGCTCCCGATATGGTGTATTAGATACTAATATAGATCGCGGCTTGCGCCAAACTCAAGCGTCTTCTAGTTCCCAAACTTCAGTTTGGGAATGCTATCTCGGAAGCTCTAGCTTCCTATCAGCAACCAGACTGGAAGCTGGAGCTTCCAACACCGGGTTTCCCAAGCCGCAGCTTGGGAAACAGAGTCCGGGAGGATCGGGCTGGCGCTGACTGAACAGCCGGTCAACCCAAATCATCATCCAAGCCCAAGGCCCGCATCTCCAAACCCTCGATCTCCTGCAACGATTTGCCGGCAATCCCTTGCAGATCGCCGTACATACCCACGGTGGCATTCATCACCCGTTCGATCTGTGCCTCGCGCTTGGCCCACTGCTTGGTGATGATTTTGCGTTCCTTGTCCAGGTCTTCCTGCATGGTGGAGAAGGCTTCGACGATGGCTTCCACTCGGTGGCGGAAGCGGGGGCCGGTCAAGTATTGGTAGACCATTTCGGTTTTGCCGTGTTGGCCTTCGGCGGCGAGGCGGGCCATGCCGACTTCCAGCAGGGTGTGGCGCAACACGGTGGCGACCGGCAAGGCGGCGCGGGGGGCGGTGACCCAGATGCCGTCGACCACTTCAAAGCTTTCCACGCCTTTGGGCAGGGCGTGGCTGACCAGTACGGCGATGTCGGCCTTAGCGTTGCGCTGGTCTTCGCGCAGTTTCACCAGCCAGCCGTCGCTCCAGTTTTTGGTGCGCTTGGCTTCCCAGAGTATGCTGCCGGCGGCTTGCCCGGAGCCGCCGACCACGCGTTGCAATAGGTCGCCGCCGAATTCGCCCTTGGCCACCGGTTCGATGTTGTCGAACGGAAACTTGGCGCGCAGCAGGTTTTCCAATTCCAGTTCCTGCACTTCGCCTTGCAGTTGCTGTGAGCCTTGTTCGGCTTTTTGTTTCAGTTCTTCGATTTTTTGCTGCATGGAGGCGATGGTCTGGTCTTTCTCCATCACCCGCAGTTTCAGGCCTTCCTCGGCTTCGCGTTTGGCCTGATTGCGCACTTCGTTGAGATTGGTTTGTACGCGTTTTTCGATGGTCAGTTCCAGCTCGCGCTTGGCGTCGTCCAGTTCGCGCTGCTTTTTGATCAGCTCGGCTTGGGCTTGTTGGGCTTCTGCGAGTTTGGCGTCGCGGACTTTCAATACTTCGTTCAGTTCGGCCAACTCTCGGCTTTTATGCTCCAGTTCGGCGGCGGCCGCTTGTTTGGCTTTGCGGGTTTCTTCCTCAATGACGCGCTGGCGTTCGGCTTGCAGTTGCTTGGCGACTTGCTGCGCGACCTGATCGTCCAGGCCGCGCTTTGCCTCCGCCAGTAGCTTTTCCTGATCCTTGATGCCTTGTTCGCGCAGGGCGATGGCTTGGTCTTTTTGTTGCAGTTGCTGTTCGAATTGTTTGCGGGTGGCAGCGAGCAGCGGCGCGGCCAGCGATTCGGTCAACGGTACTTGCGTGCTGCAATTGGGGCAGATGATGGTGGCTTCGGTCATGTTAGGTGGTTTTTAGATAGTAAGAATAGGTGTAACTATTCAGCAAATCGCAAAACCCGGCAAGCCGCCGAAAGCATGTCCCCTCTCCTGATGGAGAGGATCTGCGGTCCTTTGCGCTGAAGAGATACTAATTTTTTGAGGCGCCCTATATGTATCTGCGCTGTCTAGCGGCTAAAGCATGGTCGCCCAGGGATTCCAAATCGGCCAAGCCATGAATTTCGCAACGCCCGCCGCGAGCGATGTAGTCTTCCTGGTAATGGGCGATAAACTCCATCACGGTGTGGTCGATCAAATCGGCGGCGCTTAAATCGAAGATCACGGTTTGGCCGTCGGCCAAGGTGGCAACTTGGCTTTTTAATGCCAGAAAGTTGGAGAACAAAGCCGCGCCGCTGACTTTTATGATCCAGCTGTTCGGGCCGTTGGCTTGCAGTTTGTAAGAGATGGATAGCAAGTTACCCAAGGATACGCCGCGACCGATATGCAGCAGCAGTTTTGCGGCGATGCCGATCAGCACGCCGATCAACAAATTGCTGGCCAGTATCGCGAAGATGGTAATCACGAACAAAGCCAGCTGCTCTTTGCCCAGGTCCATACTTTTGGCAAAGGCTTGCGGCGAGGCCAGTCTAAAGCCGGTATAAACCAGTAGTGCGGCCAGCGAGGCCAGCGGTATGGTCGAGATCAAGTCCGGAAACAACACCACAAACAGCAAGACGAAGCCGCCGTGAAAGAAATTGGCCCAGCTGCTGCGGCCGCCGGCGTCTATGTTGGCCGAGCTGCGGACGATTTCCGCAATCATCGGCAAGCCGCCTATCATGCCGGATACCACGTTGCCGATGCCGACCGCGCGCAGTTCCTTATTCAAATCGGAGTAGCGTTTTTCCGGATCGAGTTTATCGACGGCGGCGGCGCTGAGCAGGCTCTCCAGACTACCGACCAGGCAGATCGACACCACGCTTTCCCAAAAAGCAAACGCGGTCAGTTTGCCGAAATCCGGCAGGTAAAAACTAGCCAGCAGGCTATCCGGGAACGTCACTAGAAAGTGCGGGGCAAACAGGATGTCCTTGGGGACGATGAACGCTTCGCCCGGTTGCAGTTGCTCGAGCTGGAACAGATGGCCGAGCAGGATGCCGGAGGCGATGACGATAATCGGCGCCGGGATCTTGCACAGTAAGGGCTGTTGAATCTGCGGCCAGCCGATCAGAACCACGATGCCGGCCAGTGCAATCAGGCCGATTTGCGGCATGAAATAAATCAGACTGTGCGGCAAAGCCGCGATGCCGGACAGGATGCTGACGCCCTGGCTTTGCACGCCGGCCATTACCGGCAACTGTTTGCTGATGATGATAATGCCAATCGCCGCGAGCATGCCGTGTACTACCGAGGCCGGGAAAAACGCCGCCAGCCGGCCGGCTTTGAAGTAACCCAGCACGGTTTGCAAGGCGCCGGCGATGACGATGGCCGCCAAGGTGTAACGGTAGCCGGCTAGCGCATCGCCTTCGCCCAAGGTCTGCACCGAGGTCAGAATCACTACTATCAAACCGGCCGCCGGGCCGGTAATAGTGAGTTGCGCGCCGCCGATGCGCGACACCAGCAAGCCGCCGACGATGGCGGAAATGATGCCGGCCATGGGCGGAAATCCGGATGCAACGGCAATACCTAAACACAAGGGCAAGGCAATCAGGAATACCAAAAAGCCGGCAGTGAGGTCTTGCCGCCAATGATTTGCTAGCGAGGGTTTTTGCATGAATTCTCCAGGGAAGGTGTACTGGCCCGCCATACGCCGAATTAATCGGTTGGCGGATTGGATCAGGTTTTTTCCTCAATCATAACCAGTTTTTTCCGAACATTATGAAGTTTGTGGCGCGGATGCCGTTCGAGCTTTTTGTTAGGGGTCTCACCAAACTGGCGTTGACGGCCTTAGTCGCCGGCGTTTGAGTATGCCTGCGACAGGGTGTCGCACGGACAAATAAAACGGGTCAAGCCTTATGATTCGGGTAAAATGCCTCGTCCAATTCTGGTCTTTTTTAACACTGAGAACCAGCTGTTTCCAGTCTCTTTTCCCGCTTTAAATTAATGAATATGCACATTGTTGCTCGTGTAATTTTTGTCTTTTTCTGTTTGTTTGCCGGGCCCTTGCTGGCTGCCGATTCGGGTAACTCCAGCTTTCTGGTATTGAATTATCACGATATTCTCGAAGAAGAAGAGCGGGTGCCGCCATTTGATCGGATCGCGGTCAACAAAGACCATCTTGCCGATCATTTTGCCTGGTTGAAGCAGAACAACTATCACGTTATCAGCGTCCAGGATTTGCTGGATTGCATGAAGGGCGACAAGGTATTACCCACTAAAGCCGTGATGTTGACCTTTGATGACGGTTACCTGAGTTTTTATACCCGAGCCATGCCCTTGCTGAAAAAGTACAAGTATCCGGCTACGTTGGCGGTAGTCGGTTCTTGGCTCGAGCAGCAGAATGTGCCGGGCGTTAAACCGTTAATGACGCCGGCGCAGGTTCGTGAAGTGGCGGAAACCGGTCTGGTCGAAATTGCTTCGCATACTTTTGATTTGCATCACGGCATCGTCGCCAATCCGCAAGGCAATCAGCAAAGCGCGGTGACTTCGCGTTTGTACAGCAACGAATACGACGAATACGAGAAAGACGAGGACTATCGCAAACGGATTTTCCAGGAAGTGGATAAAAGCTCCGAGCGTTTGTTTCAGATATTGGGCAAACGGCCGCGGGTGATGGTGTGGCCTTACGGCGAATTTAACGCGATTGCGCTGGAAGCCACGAAATTGGCGGGCATGCGTCTAACCATGGGACTGAACGACGGTGCCAATACTCTGGCTGATGCGTACGTGATGAAGCGGATGATGATCACCGATGATGTGAATGCTAAACAGTTCGGTGAAATCGTCAAAAATCAGCGGGTCGGCCAAGAGTTGCGAGTCGCGCATGTGGATATGGATTACATCTACGACGATGACGAGGAGCAGACCGAGAAGAATTTGGCCCTGGTGGTAGAGAGAATTAAAGCCAGCGGCGCCAATACCGTCTATCTGCAAGCGTATTCCGACCCGGACGGCGACGGCAATGCCGACAAACTGTATTTCCCCAATCGGCATTTGCCGGTGCGCCGGGATATGTTCAATCATGTGACCTTGCAATTGCGCACGCGGGCCGGGGTCAGAGTGTACGCCTGGATGCCTATCATGGCTTACAAGGCCGATGTGCCGCTAAAGTGGTATGTAAAGGAATGGCGCGACGGCGAGCCGCAGCTATCCAGACACATCTATACCCGCTTGTCGCCGTTTAACCCGGACGCGCGGCAGTTTGTCGGCGAGATTTACGAAGACCTGGCCAAGCATTGCGACTTTAACGGCATTCTGTTTCATGACGACGGGATTTTGTCGGATTACGAAGACGTGTCGCCGCTGGCGATGGAGTTTAGCCGCAATGTGTGGGGCATGCCGGCCGAGTTCGATACTATCCACGCGTCTAGCGAGTTGCGCTTGCGTTGGGCGCAGCATAAAACCGAGTTAATCGGCCAGTTCACCGACTATTTGACCGATAAGGTCAAGTTCTATCGGCCTTATATCAAAACCGCCCGTAATTTTTACTCCCTGCCGCTGTTAAAGCCATATAGCGAAGAATGGTATGCGCAGTCTTTCCCGGCGTTTTTAAAGCATTACGACTATGTGGCGGTGGAGGCGATGCCTTTCATGGAAGAGGCTGAAAATCCCAAGCAATGGCTGATCGAGCTAGTGGAAAAAACTGCGCAATATCCGGGCGGTCTGGACAAGATGGTGTTCGAATTGCAGGCGGTTAATTGGAAAACCAAGCAGGATATTCCTATGCCCGTGTTCACCGAGCAATTCGAGTTATTGAAAAAGCACGGCGCCAAGCATATCGGCTATTACCCTGATAATGTTTTTAACGACCAGCCGAAGTTGGCGGAGCTGAAAAAATTCTTTCCGGTTTCCAAAAAGGATTAAGCGATAAATGGAGAACTTGATAGACCAAGCTTGGGTACAGCAATTTATCGACTGGTGGTTGATTACCCAGGAAAATTTGCAGGAAGTGCCATGGTGGCAATTCAACGAATGGCTTTCACGCTTCGTGTTCTATTACCCTCTGCTGATGGCCTATGTCTGGATGCTTGGCGGCATGATTTACTACATCCGTTGGGAACGCAATCGCGGCAATGTCTTGTCCGATCTGCCGGCGTTAGCCGAATACCCACCCGTATCTATCCTGATCCCCTGTTATAACGAGGGCGAGAATGTTCGGGAAACCATAGAATACTTGTTGCATCAGCAATATCCCAATTTCGAAATCATCGCGATTAATGACGGTAGCAAGGATAACACGCTGGAGATACTGCACGAGTTGGCCGACCAGCACCCGCAAATTCGGGTGGTCAATTTGGCCAGCAATCAAGGCAAGGCGGTGGGATTACGCACCGCAGCATTGTTAGCCAATAGCGAGATATTGATAGGTATCGACGGCGACGCCCTGCTGGCACCGAATGCTACTGCCTGGATTGTCCGGCATTTTCTGGAAGATCAGCATGTCGGCGCGGTGACTGGCAACCCCCGTATACGTAATCGCTCTACCTTGTTGGGCAAAATACAGGTGGGGGAGTTTTCCGCCATCGTCGGCATGATCAAGCGGGCGCAGCGCTCTTACGGGCATGTGTTTACCATTTCCGGGGTCATCGCTGGCTTCAGGAAAACCGCCTTGCACGATGTCGGCTACTGGAGTCCGGATATGGTCACCGAGGACATCGACATCAGCTGGAAGTTGCAGCTGGCCGGCTGGGCGATTCGGTTTGAGCCTAATGCCTTGTGCTGGGTATTGATGCCGGAGACGCTCAATGGTTTGTGGAAACAGCGCAGCCGCTGGGCGCAGGGCGGTGTCGAGGTCTTGCTACGTTATTTCCGGCCGCTGTTTAGCTGGCGTTCCCGCGGCATGTGGCCGCTTTATCTGGAATGCTGCATCAGTTTAGCCTGGGCGTTTTTGGTGGTGGCGATGCTGGCTATGGTGCCGTTCGAGTGGTTTAGCAACGAACCTAGGGAGGCGCTGGAGGATTTGTCGCCGCATTGGACCAGCATGTTGCTATGCGTCACCTGTTTGATTCAATTCGCGGTCAGTTTGACCATCGATTCCAGCTACGAACGCAAGAGCGGCGGCTCTGCCCAGCATTATTACTGGATGATCTGGTATCCGATCATCTATTGGCTGATTAATGTAGGCACCACGATTAACGGCTGCATCAAGGCTTTGCGTAAAAAACGCGGTCAGCGCGCGGTGTGGGTGACTTTAGACCGAGGCTTGAGGCAGAAATGAAAGACATCATCATCAACCAGCCGCATCTACAAAGTTTCCAGCAAAAATGCGGCTCGGCGTTTATGTCGGTATTAAGTTGGGTGCTTTGGCTTTACTTTTTATGGCCCTTGTTTACGCTCGGTGCCTGGCTGATGGGTTTGAAAAGCCTGTCTGACGAGATTCGCTGGTTCGGTGGTTATAAAACGCTGTTGGAATTATTGCAGTTGTACGGCGAGATAGTGGTGATCATTGCCGGCATTTGGTTGTTTTGGACTTTGTATTTGTCCTGGCTGCATTCCAGCGTGGCTCCAAAGCGTACCACGCCCGTGACGGATCAGCAGTTGGCGGTGGCGTTTAAGGTCGATGAAGCCCTGGTATCGGCGGCGCGAGCCAGCAAGAAAATAACAGTTCATTTCGATAATCACGCGGTGATTACCGATATAGAGTCGCAGTAGTCCGGATTGCTTGGTCGCGGTTCTGCTTTTCGCAGTGTTGGTGTTACACTGCGCTAGGCGTATTCAAGGACTTATTTTATGCAACTTGCAATCACAGTGTTGGGCAACAAGTCCAACGGTTTTATCGCGGAAATCCTGTCGGCGCTGAGTGCCTGTCAATGCAGCGTGGTGGAGCTGCGCACGTCCAATCTGACCCAAATTACTGCGGCTTACGTGCTGATCGCCGGCAATTGGAATCATATTGCCAAGCTGGAAGGCATGCTGGAAGTGATAAAAATTCGCTTCGAAATTCAGATGAGTTTTTTACGGCCGGATGAAATGCCGCCGGTATTGGAGGGTGTTCCATATACATTGGAAACGATCTCCATGGATAAGAACGACGTGCTGTTCGCGGTCACATCGTTTTTGTTGGATAGAGGCATCTGTATCGAAGAGGTCACGGCCAGCCGCCATCAAGCGGCGTTTTTTAACACGCCGGTGTTTTCCACAAAATATGTATTGCTGGTGCCGCCGGAAGTACGAATTTTATCGCTGCGTGAAGAATTTCTGGATTTTTGCGACAGCTTGAATATCGACGCTATTCTCGAACCCATCAAAAGGTGATCTGATGACTTTAGCCACTCTCGGCTCCGCCGTTCCCGATTTCGAAATTGCCGCTACCGGTGAAAAAACCGTCAAACTGAGCGATTATCGCGGCAAAAAAGTCGTTTTATATTTTTATCCCAAGGACAACACCCCCGGCTGTACCCAGGAAGGTCAAGGCTTTAGGGATAATATCGAACAATTCAAGCAATTAAATGCCGTTATTCTCGGCGTATCCCGCGACAGCGTGAAAATGCACGAAGGCTTTAAATGCAAACAGGAATTTCCGTTCGATTTGTTATCCGACCAGGACGAGAGTCTTTGTAGTCTATTCGATGTCATTAAAATGAAAAACATGTACGGCAAGCAAGTGCGGGGCATAGAGCGCAGCACTTTCGTCATTGACGAAGGCGGCGTATTGGTCAAGGAATGGCGCAAGGTCCAAGTCAAAACGCACATCGCCGAGGTGTTGAGCTATTTGCAGTCGGCCGCTTAATAAACCGACGCTAGTCCATCTCGATTGAGATTGCTCGTCGCATTGCTCAGGCGACGCAAAACGGCTTTCTGAGAAACCTGTTTTGCCCTACGCCGGCTAAGGCAATTAAACCCTTCAGCCCGCTCAGGATTGTTTAATCCGGCGGTTTTGGCGATAATGAGCTCAGTTTTTAATCATTTGGACGAAACACATGAACGAAATGCTGTCCTCAGGGATTGAGCTGATGTTAATAGGCATGGGTATGGTCTACGCATTTTTAGCCATGTTGATTGTGGCAATCAATGTGATGTCCCAGCTGGTGCGCCGCTATTTTCCGGAAATGCCTGCCAAGTTTTCGGATCAACCTGTCGTGGCAGGAAATGATAAGGCAGTTATTGCCGCTATCACTGCCGCTGTTCATCAATACCGCAAAAAACACAAGCACGGATAATCATACCCACAAGGTAGCAGTACTCGGCCCAAAAACGTCATTAGGAGAAAAGAGTGGAAAAGGTAAATAAGCCCCTAGGAATTACTGAGGTGGTTCTACGCGACGCCCATCAGTCAATTCTGGCGACCCGGCTACGTATCGAAGACATGCTGCCGATTTGCGGGCAGCTTGATCAAATCGGTTACTGGTCTATCGAGTCTTGGGGAGGTGCCACCTTTGATGCCTGTATTCGCTATTTGGGCGAAGATCCTTGGGAGCGTTTGCGTTTGTTGAAAAAAGCCATGCCCAACACGCCGCAGCAAATGCTGTTCCGAGGCCAAAATATTTTGGGTTACCGGCATTATGCCGATGATGTGGTGGATAAATTTGTCGAACGTTGCGTGGTCAACGGTATAGACGTATTTCGGATTTTTGATGCGATGAACGATATGCGTAATATCGAACGTGCGATTAAAGCCGTGCTACATACCGATGCCCATGCTCAAGGTACCATTTCGTACACCACCAGCCCGGTGCACACGATCAAGAAATGGGTCGAGCAAGGCAAACAAATCGAGGACATGGGGGCGCATTCTATCTGCATCAAAGACATGGCCGGATTGCTGACGCCTTACGATGCTTACGAGCTGATCAGCAAGCTAAAAAAAGCCGTGGCGATTCCGATTCATATGCAATGCCATGCCACTACCGGTTTGAGTGTGGGTACCTATATTAAGGCCATCGAAGCAGGTGTCGATAATCTCGATACCGCTATCTCGTCGCTGAGTATGACCTACGGTCACAGTCCCACCGAAACCATCGTGGCGGCCATGGCCGGTCAAAAGCGCGAAACGGGGCTGGATTTAATCAAGCTGGAAAAAATCGCGGCTTATTTCCGGGAAGTGCGCAAAAAATATGCGCAATTCGAAGGTAGCCTGAAAGGCGTCGATGGCCGGATTTTGGTCTCGCAAGTGCCGGGCGGCATGCTCACCAATATGGAAAGCCAATTAAGAGAGCAGGGCGCAGCTGATCGTTTCGACGCCGTGATGCAGGAAATTCCTTTGGTGCGAAAAGACCTGGGGTATATCCCGCTGGTCACGCCCACGTCGCAAATTGTCGGTACCCAGGCCGTGTTGAACGTACTGGCCGGCGAGCGTTATAAAACCATCAGCAAGGAAACGGCAGGCGTGCTGAAAGGCGAATACGGCGCTACGCCGGCCCCTGTCGATAAGGAATTGCAGGCCCGCGTTCTGAATGGTGCCGAGCCGATTACTTGCCGGCCTGCCGATTTGCTGGAAGCCGAGATGGACAAACTGGTTGCCGAAGTAAAAGCCAAAGCGGCCGCAGAAGGCGTGAAGCTGGCCGACAGTGTCGAGGAAGATGCGCTTATCGATGGCTTGTTTGCGCAAATAGGCTGGAAATTTATTCAAAACCGCGGTAACCCAGCGGCTTTTGAACCTAAGCCGGAGACTGAGATCGCGGCAGCGCCAATACCCGAAGTTGCCCAGAAAGCTGGTGTCGCTGAGACTTACACAGTGAATGTCGACGGTAAAAACTATCACGTAGCCGTGGCGCCGGGCGGTGCCGACTTGGTCGTTAAACCGGTTACAGTGCAGTCCGTTTTGGATAGCGGTCCAATGTTGGCAGCTACCGCGCCTATCGTTAGCGGTAGTGGCTTTGTGGAATCGCCGCTGGCCGGCGTAGTGCTTAAAGTCAATGTCAATGTCGGCTCCCATCTCTCCGAAGGCGATGTGGTTTTGATTATGGAAGCGATGAAAATGGAAACCGAGATCCGCGCTAAAGTAGCCGGCATCGTCAGCGCGGTAAACGTCCGTCAGGGCGATTCCGTCGCGGTCGGCGACGTATTGGTCACGTTGTAATAATTCTTATCGTTAAAATGTAGTCTCGGCCCGGTAGTTTGGGGCCGGGGTCTAAGTAATCCTCTGATCAGCTATTCGCACCACGCTGCTGGCGGGCGCGGGTATCAGTGATTCTGGTCAAATAACCGATTTAATACATACTCCATGGAAAATCTTAGACTGTTGTGGGAAAGCACGGGTATTTATAACGTTACCGGGCCGCAAGTAATTATGATGGCGGTCGGTTTTTTATTGCTATATCTCGCCATCAAGAAAGGCTTTGAGCCCTTACTGCTATTGCCGATTGGTTTTGGCGCAGTGCTGAGTAATATTCCGGTTGCCGGCATGATAGACGAGGGTGGCATTCTCTATTATCTGTATGGCGGTATTAAGGCCGGTATATTTCCGCTGTTGATTTTCATGGGCGTGGGCGCGATGACCGATTTCGGCCCGATGCTCGCCAATCCCAAAACCCTGTTTTTGGGTGCTGCTGCGCAATTCGGTATTTTCGCGACCCTATTCGGTGCGTTGGCGTTAAATGCGGTTCCAGGTATGGATTTTACGCTTAAGCAAGCAGCGGCCATTGCCATCATCGGCGGTGCCGACGGTCCGACAGCAATCTATGTGGCGTCCAAATTGGCCCCTGAATTGTTGGGCGCAATTGCTGTGGCGGCATACTCCTACATGGCATTGGTGCCATTGATCCAGCCACCCATTATGCGCGCATTGACCAGTGAGCAAGAGCGCCGGATAGAAATGCAGCAGCTCAGAGTAGTCAGCAAGGCGGAAAAAATCGTATTCCCGTTAATGCTGCTGGTTTTGACCGCCATGCTGCTGCCGTCGGCGGCACCGCTGGTCGGTATGTTTTGCTTGGGAAATTTGATGAACGCCAGCGGTGTGGTAGACAGGTTGAGCAAAACTGCGCAGAACGAATTGATCAATATCGTCACGATCTTCCTGGGTTTGTCGGTCGGTTCCAAGCTGAGCGCCGAGGCGTTTTTGAAAATGGAAACGCTGGGTATTTTGGGTTTGGGAGCCGTGGCATTTTCTATTGGTACGGCTAGTGGCGTAATCATGGCAAAAATTATGAATCGTTTTAGCAGTACGCCGATCAATCCTCTGATTGGTGCCGCTGGTGTTTCCGCTGTGCCTATGGCAGCCAGGGTAGCCAACAAGATCGGTCTGGAAAGTAATCCGCACAACTTCCTGTTGATGCACGCGATGGGACCAAATGTGGCGGGTGTAATTGGCTCCGCAGTCGCGGCAGGTGTGTTGTTGAGTCTGGTGCGTTAGGTCTACACACACTAAAAATTCTTTATGAGTGCTCAGTCAGCCAAGGATAAGCCGATCAAGGTACTTTGGCTGACATCAAGTTATCCACGCAGTAAAGACGACAGCGCTTCGGTCTTCTTGCGCTACTTAGCGGAAGCACTGGCCAACAAGAAAGTTAGTCTTCATATCCTCTCACCGGATCATCCGGAAGTCCAAGCAGCTACGCAACCTGACGGTATAGTCTGTCGCTACTTTCGCTATTTTTGGCCGCGTAAGCTGCAAATGTTAGCCTACGGTTCGGGGATTTTACCCAACTTGAGGGCCACGCCATGGTTGTTGTTCCAAGTGCCTTTTTTCATCCTATCCATGTTTGTTGCTGCGGCCTGGATTATGGTTGTCCAGCGGCCGTCGTTGATACACGCACATTGGATTTTTCCGCAAGGCACAGTAGCTGTATTGCTAGGCAAGCTATTCAGAATCCCGGTGTTGGTTACTGCCCATGGCGGTGATGCCTTTGCGTTGCGAGGTAGCTTTCTAGGGGCTATCAAGCGCTGGACCATAAAGCATTGCGCGGCTTGGACCAGTAACACCAATGCGACTGCCGATGCCGTAGGCCCGGATTTGCCCAAGCCGCATATCATTCCCATGGGCATTGATTATCGAAAGTTTGCCTCCGGAAATACCAAAAACCTGTTCCGATCCAACGAGCCACGAAAATTCATTCTGTTATTCGTAGGGCGGTTGGTTGAAAAAAAAGGCACCGCGAGTTTGCTGCTGGCGTTTGCCAAGCTGTCTGAAGAATTGCGCAATCGAGGGGAGTGTTGGATCATTGGGGATGGCGCTGAGCGTGATCGGCTGGAGTTATTGGCGAAGGAATTGCAAATCGCCGATAAAGTGATTTTTCACGGCAAGTTACCCAATAGCAGTTTGCCGGACTACTATGCGGCCGCTGATCTATTTATCGCACCGTCCATCACCGATTATAAAGGTGATACCGAAGGGCAGGGGGTAATTCTGTTGGAAGGTATGGCCAGCGGAACGGCGGTGATCAGTACCTTCACCGGTGGTATATCAGAGATCATTGAGCATAAAAAAAACGGCTACTTAGTCGAGCCGAATAATCCGCAACAGCTTGCTGATTCGATTGCCGAATTAATTTTGGACGAAAGGCTGCGCCAGCGTTTGGCTGAAACAGGGCGGTTGGCCGCGCAAACATATGACTGGCAGCTGATAAGCGAAAAATTTGAGAACTTATATGGCCAGTGACTGCCGTATGTGCCTGCTTAAGATGAATTTAGGCTTCGCCCAAGAATGTATGCGCAATTTTCAAACTATTGGCTACAACCTGATGCATATCGTAATAAATATATTGTCCGCAACGACCTATAAACGTGATATTTGACAGTTTTTCAGCTTCAGCACGATAGCGGCGATACAAGTTTTGCGGTGCCCCGTCCACCGTTTTAACAGGATAGTAACGCTCATAATTGTTGTCTTCGTAACTGCACGGTATTTCTTTAGTTAATAATGCTGTTTTGGCACCCAAATCACAGCCCGGATACAATCTCCAGTCTGTTTGGCGGGTATAAATACCGTCATCGGTAAAGTTGATGGTTGGTACCGGTTGTTGGTGAGTATCGAAAGTTTCGTGGATAAATTTTATTGATCGGTAGGGTAGTGCGCCAAATTGCTGATCAAAATACACATCAATGGGCATCGAATTAAAGACATGGTAGAAATCGGCTTCCATACTCTTATCAAACTCGCAACCTAGCTTGACTTCAATATCCGGATGATCCAGCAGATTGTTAAACAAGCCTAAATAGCCATGCTTGGGTAATGCTTGGATTTTGTCATTGAAGTAATTGCAATTATCGTCGTAACGGACTGGCAGTCGCTTTAAAACATCTGTTGGTAATTCCGCCAAGTCTATGCCCCACATTTTTCGGGTATAACGGCCAAAAAACAATTGAGTCAACTCCGGGCCGTACAGAGATTCCGCTACTTGTAGTGCGTTGGCCGGATTATCGTGTTGGCTACGTATCGTATCCAGAAACGCTTTCACTGCGGCTTCGTCTGTTAGTTGCTGCCGATAAATACGATTGAGCGTTAGCCGGTTAATTGGCAGAGGTACATAGCCGGTGTTTTCTATCCAAGCCTCGACTCGATGGGTATAAGTGAGCCATTCAGTAAAACGCGATAGATAGTCAAAAATCCCTTGGTCATTGGTATGGAAAATATGCGGGCCGTAGCAGTGGATGCGTAGTCTTAACTTGTCATCAATTGGATCATAAGCATTTCCGGCGATATGATCACGACGATCAATCACCTGTACCTGATAACGACCACTATCTGCTAGTTCACGGGCGATGGTCGCACCGGCAAACCCTGCACCCACAACCAAAATGCGTTTTTTCATATCTGCATCCAGGCGACTAAGCGTGCCGCTTGATCCGCCCAAGTTGGAATAAGGGCATCGACAACACAAGGTTTTTCTAACAGAACAGCCATCTTACGTTGCATATCGTGTGCGTTATCTGGCTCATACAGACATTGCGGATAATGTTTAAGGGTTTGCGCCAGCGCGCCGAGTCGTGGGGCTAAAACCGGCGTTTTACACGCCAGTATTTCGTAGGTTTTTTGCGGAAAAGCGTATCGTCCAAAATCACTATCACGTAGACAAATCATGGCCAAATCGAGAGCGTTATAAAAGGTGTTAATTTGTTGATGCGGCAATAAACCTAAATAGTGAACGCGCGGATGATTTGGTATGGGGCAGTTATCGTCGGTCGGTCCCGCTAACACCAAATGCAACGAACTGTCCGTATCGGCTAATTGCAAAAAACTGGTGTAAAGCAAATCGACACCCCGATTTTTGTCCAGCGATCCGGCTAAACCGACCAGTTTTCCATGTGCCGGTAAATTGAGCTGCTGTCTGCAAAAATTTTTTTCCTGTGGAAAGAAATCGTCGCCACCGATAGTGCTTTCCAAAGTGATGACGTTATCGTGGCTGTAACGATGCCGAATATATTGGGCAAGTGGCTCACTGACACAACTGATTCCAACGGCATTTTTTATAGCTATGCGATATAGAGGTAATAAGCCCGGTAATTTTGCCAATCCGAAACTCTCATAATTGTCGTAAAGATCGAGATAATAGGGGATATTAAATAACTTCGCGAATAACGCTGTTATCACGGCATGCAGACAGTCCGAGCTGCCCAATAAAATATCGGGCTTACAGTTTTTGATTAGTGAAAATGTTTTTTTGAAATACTTCAGTAGGCCAGGGATAATAAAAAAGCCAACATCAAAGCCATACCATTCCAATGAACTCGTATTATTTTGAATGTGTATGAAATGACCAAGGTTGCAGCGATGGTAACCAAGGCAAATTCCCCGCACATTATGCCCTTGTAATGCCAATTGGTATGGTAGTTCATAAAGCCGGGCATAACGGTCGTCGATGACGTCCTTTTGCATATAGCGGCGTTTGCACAGAAAAAAAATATTCATTTAGACTGGGCTTTCATGAATTTTTCACCTTTCTGCAAAAGAATTGAGAGAGGCTGTCTAGTAATGAAGTGTGACAAAACTATTGCCGATATTTTGAACAGTAAGTGATGGTATTTTGCATTATCTCCAATACGGATGGAGTTGCCTCAATAACATCGACAAACAAACTTTTCACATCTTCCAATACATATTCATGTACAATATCAATCCTGAGTTCCTTGATTTCTCGAAGTTTATCTGTGGGTTCGATTAAGCCTCTTTTTTCGGCATTATTCACGACATCAATCAATGTTCCCTGGTTCTCAAGCTCAACACCATCTATCGAACGAAAGACTTTTCGTATTAAATAGTCAATGCTTCTAGCAAAGCGTGAGCACAGCGTTTCCAAGGCATCCATTTCCTCCGGGGAATAATCTCTTCCTGATGGGATATGCTGACAAATTAGATAAGACCTTTCGAGCCAGGAAAATTGATTCTTTAGTGCTTGTATATTTTTCAGCAAGATACTTTTGCTATGGCTCATAGTTCAATTGCTTGTTCACGTACTTTTGTCAGGAACGGGCTGTTCATTTTCCCATCATCAATTAAAATATCCATTTTCTGTTCACCAAAATTTTGATAAAAATCCATGCGTAATTTTCGAACATCGGATTTGCTAACTTTTGAGCTGGTAATTAATAAGTCAATATCACCACCTTTCTTGCTGTCATCAAGTCTGGACCCGAAAAGATAAATCTTAGCCGATGTATCGATCTGTGCTAGGCTGAACTTTAATGTATTAATTTGCTCTTGAGTTAAACGCATATTTTATATTTATTAAAACAAGTCGTTTTTTTAAATATTCTGCGAAGCGTTAACCAATGCGATGGTGTATTAGCTAATGAGGCAAGTAAAGCAATAAAACGGATAACAAAGTCATTCACTAAATCCAGTTTCGACATATTAATAAGACTGCCATTTTTGTAACCAATGACTTTCGCAGAGAATATTGCTGACTTTAGATGATATTTTTGTCCTATAATTACAGTCGAGCAGTTTTTGTTTTTGACCAGGTAAGCGGCTGGAATATCAACAAAGCGAAAGTAATGTGATAAATATTCTGGTAAGTAAAAAGTGGTATTGGGTTTTGATTGAAGAATAGTTTTCATCAATATCAAAGCTTCACCGGGACTTTCACCTATATCGAGCAATATTTCGTCAGAATCCGCTAAACATTCTAAGTTGATTTTAACTGTAGCTGAACTAAGGCCGCTTAAGTCACGTTTGCCCATTTTTCCTAATAAAGCATCATCCCGTGCCCACAAATAGGCATGATATAAATCCTGATAACAATGCCATTTATGAAAATAAATATTATAGTTTAGGTAAAAAAGATAAATAAGGCTCGCAAAAATTCCACCCCTTCTAGGGGAATAAACAGCTAATAACGCTAGACGGTTACGCTTACGATAATATTCACGCCAGGGAATTATCGGCTTAGTAGCGCTATATTGATGACGAATTACTGAAGCAGGCACTCCCCACAGAGACCATCCAGCTTGCTTCGCCCGCAATCCCCATTCGACGTCGTCATAAAAAATAAAGAAATCACCAAAAACACCTATTTGTTCCAGGCAATTGCGCCTAATCAAAATCGAGCAAGCGGCGAGATAATCGACCTCGAATGCCGGCTCGGTGGGTGGCAATCGTTGTTGGCCGGAAAAGCATTGTTGCAATCCGCCTAGCCAATGAGTGAATTGCGCACCTATTTCCTGAATAGTATCGGGTTTGTTATATAAACAAATTTGCGAACCTGCCGCTCCGGCATTTGGGTTAGTAGCCAGGTTATACAATAAAGGAGCCAATGCATTGGATTCAACTACAATATCGTTGTCCAACAACCAAATGAACTCGCATTTTTTGCACTGCAATGCTGCTTGCATTCCCGCAGAAAAACCGCCAGCCCCACCTAGGTTTACTCCAGTTTGCAAAATGGTTACGTTGGGAAAATTCCGCCGTACAAAATCGACGCTTCCGTCCGTAGAGGCATTATCGACCAGCAATAACCCACCTCCACAACAAGCCAATTCTGTAAGAACTGATGAAATACTCGCTTGCAAGTAGGCTTTGCCGTTCCAGTTGACCATAATCGCTATGATATAGGCTTCCGACAATAGGGAGGTGGGCGCAGACATTGTTAATCTAAGGCAAAAAGCGTTGCAGTCTGCGCTTTGTAAATAATAAGCTAAAAATAATCACCTTTACTCCGGGAGATGATAGTGCTGCTGAACCTTCCAACCAATAACATCCTGACGGAGGAGAAATAGATAAGCCTAGTTCATATCCGATTAACTTCAGTAAATTCTGGATGGTGACAGGATTAGCCAGTGCGCTATTGTATTGATGGTTATGTAATTGATCGAGCATAATGGGAATCCATTTGATGGTTTCGGCATCTTCCTTTGAGGGGCGGTCAAGAAAGTTTACAGCATTACGCAAAATAGCGCTGTCCAATACCGGATTGTAATTTGTCCAAAGACCAGCCCGAATAGTGTTTTTAGAAAACTCAATACATAGTCTATGTAACTGCTCTGTGTATGCTGTCAATTTATCATCGGAAGGTGTTGCTTTAAATATTGGTTCAATACCTTTACCAGTTCTTCGATAACCTACCACAGTAGCATGATTCGCAGGTGTGAATACATGTTCGATCAAGAGACGGCGTCGACTGAATAAAGGGTATTTATGGGATAAATAAGATTTATGCCAACCCGCTTCCGATTCAGATAAATGATCACTGGCAAGCTCAAAATAAAATCCCTTGGGTTGGCATGACCATTCAAGGCTATTCAGGATAGTTTTTAAAGCCTGCTGACAATTCAGTCGCCAACCCATATCGACGATTGCCCATGATGTACCATCATTCAGTTTTTCTTGTTCAAAATAACTCGCTAAGATAGCGCGAGCAGCGCTGGCTTTTTGTTCAATGATTTGCGTGACACAGGGTGTTCTAAATAAAAATTGTTTGAATTTCTCTAACTCACCACCAATGAGTTGCTTATCATAATTGAATTCTGAAAATCCCGCTTCCGTTAGCGGTTCCTTTAAATCAGTTGGAGTAAGGTTTAGTCGGCTTAAAATATCTCGAATTGCAGTGGAGCTGCCAGGAATAGTTAACCAATGCAAATTATTTCGTGTACATTTTATTACCGATGGTAAAAACCAAGCTTGTCTGGACCCATGTAAGTATCGACACTCCGGAGCCGGAATCGCAAACTTTAGTTGCTGGGCAATGTTATATAAAATCTGCCCATCTCTGGACACAAAATATAATCGTTGTATTCCTTCAGCTTCGGCCGTTCGTAATACCCAGGCAGTAAAAGAAGTTAATAGTGGTGAGATTACGCCTGAAATCAGCGGCAATCTATTATGTTCTAATTGACTGTTTTCAATATCACTCAATCGGGTAAGACGGGTATGAGCTACCAATTTTGATATATCCAATAATTTTTTAGTTTTGGATAGAAGTCTTTGCTCGTGATGTGACAACTGTATTTCTTGAAAAGGCTGTGTTGCTATACCTATTTTACGAGGAACATTCACATCAGAATGAGGATTGTCGCCACAATGAACTAGCTCAGTTTTATTAAGACTTTCGGTTGTAAGGACATGAGTGAAAAGTGTGCCATGATATTTAGTAATGCCTAATTCACCAGAAACATAAATGCTATCCTCATCATTGGCAATTTCAAAATCGATTAAGCATTGCTTGATGAATATGGAGGGCAAATACATGTCTGAAATAAAGATTATCCTGTAACCTTGTTCGCGTAGTTTATGTATTTTATGTTTTATAGGAAAAACGGGGCGAAGAGATTCTTTCTCAAGCTGCATTTCCATATGCATGGCCCTTTCAATATCTATTGACCATGGCAATAGATATTGAAACTGGCGATAAATATCAAGTAATTGAATATCTTCATGTAAGTGCCTGAATTGGCGTCTAGCCGCATGTTCAGCACGTTGCCGCAATGAAGCAACTTTCTTGATTGTATCCGTATTAAATTTAATAGGTGAATATTCTGTTAATAATATACATGACAAGTCAAAAAACAAATCGGTTGGATAAGTGTAAACTCGAGTTATGCAAGTATCAAAGATGTCAAAAGAATATGCTTTTATCATTTATTTATAATCGCCATTCAACGCGTTTTGATAAACTCGCATATGCGCGGCTAAAAATTTTTCTTTGGTATATCTCTCCTTGACTTTATCAATGCCATAAATTCGCCATTCATTTAAAATATCCGGACGCTTGATGACGTAATTCAAACCATCGACTAAACCTTGTACGTCCCCTGTTTTTGCCAACCAACCGGTTTTACCATGTTCAATGATCTCCGGGACGCCTCCCGTGGCAAAGGCAATTGCAGGTGTACCGCATGCCATGGTTTCAATTGCAACGGTAGGCAAATTATCTGCTAATGTAGGGAAAAGGAATACGTCAGCCGCTGCATAGTACTGTGCCAAAAGTTGGTCATTGTAAATGTAACCTGTGTTATAAATGTTCAATCCTTGAAAAAGGATTGAATGGTTTTGTTCTGATTTTCCTATAGCCAAAATAAAAGGCGATGGATGTATTTTTCTTACTGCTTCAACAGCAAGATGCGAACCTTTTCTAACTTCTGACAAGCTGGTTGCTGTTAATAAAACAATAAATTGATTCTGAGGCAGGCCGAGGATAGATCTTAGTATTTTTCGGTCTAATGGTTTATAGATGTTTGTGTCAACATAATTAGGTATAACAATAGGAGCAATTTTGAAATCGATAACCCTCATTGCCTCTTCGGCTAACCATTTCGATGGGGAGATAGGTATAATAGACGATTTTTGCAATAATCGCCGTTTATACTGCTGCATATAGCCTGTTAAATCAATTGATGTCCCTAAAGGCAATAAATCTAATTGTGGACAATTATTGCAATGAGCATAGTGAGCTTTACAATCCATGGGGTATATACAGCCACCTGTAAATGGTGAGCAATCATGGAATGTCCATATAATAGGTTTGCGTTTTGCAAGCCAGGAAATAGCCAAAGGAGAAAATGTAAATGAAATATCATGAAAATGATAAAGATCATATTCGACAGTTTTGCGATTCATATGAATCAAAAACTCGGGCGTTAGAAAGTCAGGAAGCCCAATAAACCTAGATATAATTGAACAAGCGCCTTGAATTAAGGATAACCATTGACCGCCATGAAGCTTATAGGTATACCAATCAGAATTAATGCCGGGTCGGCCAGCCCAGTGATGCGCTACGTATTTAGAGTTGTTGTTTAATAATCGAACTAAGCCAGATGCTAGGCGGCTGCCTCCTCCTCCTGTTGCATCGGATTTGCTAACAATTGCGATATTCATATTTTTCATCGTTTAAATGAATAGCTTAATATTTTATAATAACTAATGAGTTTTTTATATAAATTAAATCCGATATTCTTTGAGAGATATACCAAGCTTCCTCGTCTAATTGTTCTTTCAAGTTGATTAATCTCGTGCGCAATATTTGCTGCAAAGCCAAGTCCGATAGCATTGTTATTTAAATCTTGCCTAAAAAGTTCGTTTCTGAGTATTGTGCAATATTTTGAATGTATGTTGTTTACGTCACTTTGATTGTATGAGCTGCCAATAGATTGATTGCGTCGATGGCAGTTGGCAAGATATTCTGGAATAAATCCTATATCAAATGTTCTGAAAAAACGAATGTTAAACTCCCAGTCGCCAACAACTGGATAGTCTTCACGATATAAGCCGACGGTTTCTAATGCATCACGGCAGTAAACAAATGATAAATTCGCTATATAATTTCTTTTGGTTAACTCGAATAAACTTACATACTCCAAGCCAGGCGCAAAGGGGTATGAGCAAATTGTAACTATGTTATTTTTTAAAAAGAATTCTTCTATCACTGAGGTTTTTGTGATGACACCTTTACAGGTTTTATTGCAAGGCTCTTCTAAAAAACCAATGGTTTTTTTTAAAAAATCAGGGTGCCATGTGTCGTCATCGTCCAATAACACGATATATCTGCTTGACGAGTTTGTTATGCCTATATTCGAACAAGCCTCCATTCCAACTGTTTTGTCGTTATGAACGGTGATCACATTCATGCCTATGAGCTGAGCTTCGTTTGCAATCGAGTTAACGCTAACATAATCTCCTCCATCATTTACGATAACCCATTGGTAATCTTTAAAAGATTGCTGTTTGATGCTATCAAAAGTTCTTTTTAACGTTAATGGGCGATTCTTTGTCCTAGTTATGATAGCAACAGTTTTCATAAATGAAAAATAATTATTATAGTAATCATGTGGCGTAATAGTCAAAATAAAAACTTCTACCCAAAACTCATTTATGTTCGGTAGGGTTCGCAGAATTTAAGTTTACTGAACATACATTTTGCGTAATTCATTGTATTAATTTTTTATTTGATAGTAATAATGCACTTAACACAATTGATTGAAACTATTGAAAATAAAAATATTTATTGAGTAGTAATGCTCTATAATTATTTACAAATGTGCTTTTATTGAAGTGTTTGGCTGCGTAATTGTAGCAATTATTTGAAATGTTTGATCTAAAATAATGATCACTAGATAGTTCTAGCAAAGTATTCTTAATATCCTCAATTATTTCATTTTCATTATCTTGATTTTCGACTAGAAAACCATTGCTGCCGTGTATTATAAATTCACCAATACCTCCAACATTCGTTGATATTGGTATTGCGCCAAAAGACATCGATTCCATTAGAGCTAAAGGTGAGCCTTCTCTATAAGATGTCATTACTACTACATCTAAGCTTTTATACAGATTAGCTAGTTCTTCGTCGGTTAAGACTTTACCTAAAAAAATACAATTATTCTTATCTTCATTAAATACCCAATCCTCATTGCATCCTATAAAATAAAACTCAAATCCGTAAGCATTTAAAGTAGATGCTATTTTTCCAATCAAATAAATTCGTTTTTCTGGTGAGCCTCGACCTATGTATGCAACTTTTAGTCCATATTTATTTATACGGCGAATGGGTTTTTTGTTTGGAATTTCAACATAATTGCTAATCCTTTTAAATCTCTGGTGGTATTTTGAATCCACGCCATGTTTGTCATATAAAGAATAGAATCTTCTTTGGGTATCTTCGTTTATTACTATTCTGCTATCTAAAAAATCAATGTATGCTAAACTATATATCTCGTAGCCAATATTATCCGAATCAGTAAATGCATGGGTCAAATCAATTTTATATACGGTTTTCGGTAAAAACGGTAGTATATTATAGAAATAACTTGTATTAGCTCCAAAAACTACCGATGAATCGCCAATTCCTGCTATTATCTTTGCTAAGTAATAGTATTTGTGAGCCTTGCTTTTCGCTAGTTTTCCATGGAAGTTAATAACTTTTCCAGCGAATTTAAACTCGTTTAGGTATCTTGAGTCGGCTGATAAACCCATGATATATATATATGGGTTCTGATCAGCTATTGATGAGACAATTTGTGAATGAACTTTCTCTGCACCTCCCATGTGATAAAATGGAAAAAAAAAGTGAATTCCGTTTTTTTTTCTTACACCGGTAAGTCTAAAAAAAACAGCACATATTAAAATTAAAAAATGAATTATTTTAATGTAACTCATGGTGCTTATTTGAATAATTATGCTTATCCCTTGGCAATCGAGGAGTGTGGGCTAATGACGATAGGTAAAATATGGATTTTTAAGGGTTTTCGACGCGCGGCGTCATGGCATACGGAATAGCGTGGCTACTCAATCGATACAAATTTTATCAATCATGGAAAAACCAAAGTTTTGGAATGGTACATAACAAAACTAATTTTCTATGAAAATACCGCCGAATCATTTTGGCGACAATGAAAATACTAGTAAACGGACAAGATGAGTAGCATCGATTCAAATAAATTAAAGAAACGTTTATATTGTCACTGGCTGAATGCAAGCATAAAGCTTTCCATCTGTTATTTAACTCATTTTTGAGAACTTTTGGTGGGTATATAAGTGCATTGCGATTAAAACTCTCAAGACGATCAAGCCATTTAGCGCAATCCTTAAGCGAGGGTCTCTGTGAATCTGTTGGTGAATTAGGGTATGCTAAAGTATTGTGACAGGCTATTTCCAATTCAGTAGGGTTAAGTCCTAATTTATTGATTTGTTCGCTTCTTATTTGGTTTGCACGATGAATTTGTTTTGTTAGATATGCGCTCCTATCAATAGATGGATGAGTTCTATAAATTATTAAAGCTTCATTGATGTTCGCAAAAACTATACTTCGATCTTCAGCCAGCCTGCACCATAAATCATAATCTTCGGCAGGCACGCTTGAGTCTCTATAGCTCTCGCTTGCGTGTAACACATTATTTTTTTTAAACATCACGCTAGGGTGAAAAAAACTTGTTTCAAACAATAAGCGTACTCTAATTTCGTGATTACTGAGCGGTACACATATAATATTTTCTGGAGATTCAAACACTCTTAAATGACTTCCGACCACACTTACTTCAGGATGCTGCCGCAGGAATCTCCATTGCTTTTCTAGGCGGTCAGGTATTGAAATGTCATCCGCATCCATTCTTGCAATAATAGAGGCTTTTGCCAATGTGAGTCCATAATTCAAGCTATTGGCTATTCCAAGATTCGTTTTATTTCGGTAGATTCGTATTCTTTGATCGTCCTTTTCTAACTCAGATAATATTAATTTCGTTCTATCGTAAGACGCATCATCTATAATTATTAACTCAAAATCCTTGAATGTTTGATTCAAAATACTGTCTATTGATTCTCTAAGATAAGGGGCAGCATTAAATACAGGCATTAAAGCAGAGATTAATGGTTTTTTTATAGTTGTATCCATGAGTTTGGTATCAAGTCTTGTGTTGATAATTCAGTTGCTCTGAACCATTTTGCTGGGGCAATAACGATTTTGCTTTTATTATTGTTCAACCAAGCAGCCCACCAACTAAAAGTACTATTCGCGATAATATTGTGTTTACACAAACTCATTAGTCGTAAATCTTCATGTTCACTTTCATTGTGATCAATGATGGTCAATGGATAGTCTGTCTTAATGTTTTCATGTGCCCATGCTGGTTCGTCACTAAATGCAAAGAAATGTGGTTCAATAATGGTAGTGGACATCTTTTTTATAGCCTCATTGTAGTAGCTTATTCCACATGTACCGTGATATTCGTTTGCCTGCTTACTTGATACGTAGTCGCCTCTCCTTATATGAATAGAAATTGAATTACTTGATTCAATCTTGTTAATTAATTGCAGATTTTTGCTATCAGGTATGTTATTGAACGTTAGATCTTGACGAATAATATGTTCGATATTGGTGAAATATTTTTCGCTCTGCCAGTATCCATCTAGATAAGTATTGCTAGGTTGTTTATTGAAATTAGTATCATACGTAAAGCTGTTTTCTTTATATAATAAAAATATACTGGTTTTCTTGTGGCTTGATTGGTCATGAAAAAATTTCTTAACCTCAAAGAATGGCGGTCTTATTACTTTTATTCTTGTAGGCGCGATAAAGTGTTGTTGAATATTAAATGTAGAAAGACTATATTGGCGCAATTTTTGATTATTAAAGTATGAAGTATCAAAACTTAGAATCGTATTGTGCAGATATGATAACGACTTTCCTGCCGCATATTGAAACATCTGATTGCCGAGTCCCCCTGTTAAACGTACAACTATCATAATTTTTGTTTGGCCACATTCAATTATTATATGAAAGTCATTTTCTTTCTGTTTTTTCATTTATTAAAACATTGCACCCCTTATTGATTGCTGTTTTTGATCTCCCAGTTTTCCCACACAAATTCGTACTTGTATGTTAGTCTGTGAGTTTTACTTAATTTCGATTGTATGTTTTTCATTCTAATACGCGAATCATCAAACATATTATGAAATTGAATTTGTAAATTCTCTATTATATTTACAATTCCTTCCTCAATCAAATGTTCTAGCAAGTCATATTCTGCGCCTTCAATATTAATTTTCATTAAATTAATTCTTGTGAATTCATTCTCGCTTATATATTCTGATGCTTTTACCAGCTTTATTTGCTCACAGGTCTCTTGACTGTATAGTGATGATGCATCTTCGTTACTTGACAGTCCTGCCATGCCATTATTATCTGCAAGGGCCAATTTTATAATCTTTATTTTTTTATTATTCTTGAATCTATCAGTTATAAACTTGTTATACTTAGTTGATGGTTCAAAGCAATAAATTTCACACATGTATTTTGAATAAATATCACTGGCCCACTGGCCTTTAAATGCCCCTAGGTCAAAAATTACTGAATCTTTGCATAGGCTATCATAAGTAATTCTTAGTGTATTATCTCCATCGTCCAGTCGCCAGGCTAAAAGCGCTGTGTTTGCTTTTTCTGGCACACCAGATAATCTTATTAAAAATCGCCCTAATTTGTATAAAAAAATTTTCATAAGTTAATTTAGACAGTTGACCACTTTGGAGTAAAAAAGAACAACCCATCATTCCTTGGTAAATTGCGTGTTGTTAATTTACCACCGCTTACAATTTCAAATCTGATGCATTCATTTGCATAATCATAAGTTTCATGGCTGTCCAATGTTCCAACCCATATGGATAGGATGTATTCTCCTGGGTAAAGACGAATATCTTCTATGTTAATTAACAAGCCTATTTGATCATCGAATGAGTCTATTTGAAAACTACAGTCGCTACTGATTATGTTAGCTATTTTAAGTCCGTCATTACTTCGTATCTCTAAAGCTGCTTTAATGCCGCCCATTGTTTTTTTTAATAGACCTCGTTTAATTCTAAACTTAAAATTTATAGTTTCACCGATATGGAACGTCCCGCATAAATTTTCTGATGAATTTAGTACCGACGCGTCGTTGACAAAATACTGTTTAGTTATCATCCTGAATTCTTCTTTAGATTTATAGCAAGGGTTAACAGGAGTTGATGTGGTCAAATATTTTGAAATTACTTGCTCTATATCCGAAAATAAATTGATCTGTCCATCAATCAGTAACACTCCTACTCTGCATAATTTTCTTATAGATGCAATATTGTGGCTAACGAATAAAACGGTCTTCCCTTCATTACCTGCTTTTTCCATACGGCCTAGGCATTTTTTTTGAAATTCAAAGTCGCCAACCGCCAAAACCTCATCTACTATTAGAATTTCTGGCTCCAAATGTGCCGCCACTGCGAAAGCCAACCTTACATACATTCCGCTTGAATAATGCTTGACTGGAGTATCCAAAAACTTTTCCACTTCGGCAAAATCAACGATTTCGTCAAACTTGCGTTGGATTTCTTTTTTGTGCATTCCTAATATTGCGCCATTCAGGAATATATTTTCTCTGCCCGTTAATTCAGGATGAAAGCCGGTGCCGACTTCCAGCAAACTCGATACGCGGCCATTAATGGTAATTCGTCCAGTGCTGGGATGGGTTATGCGGCTTAGTATTTTTAATAGCGTTGACTTGCCTGCACCGTTTCGACCGATGATTCCGACTCGGTCTCCCTGTTTAATTTCGAAGTTAATGTCCTTAAGCGCCCAGAATTCTTCGGCGCTTTCCGCTTTGGTATTGCTGTGAAAAGGATGCAATAAATTCTTGCCCAGAGATTTAATACCGCGACTGAGCGATTCTCCCAGGCTGTTATATTGATAACGGCTTTGCTGTTGATGTTGAATAATATATTTTTTGCCGAGGTTTTCGACTTTGATTGCGGTGCTCATCAGGATGTAATTGTGTAGGTTACAGGCTGTCGGCAAATTGCCGTTCCGTGTGCATGAAATATCGATAACCAATTAAAAATAATGCTAGTGATATTGCATTGGATAAAAAAAATCCATCCCAATATATGTTTGCACTATCACCAATAACCATCCAGCGAAACCCATCTATGACGCCAACCATAGGATTTAACGAATACCATAAACGCCATTGTTCCGGTATGACTTGGCTGCTAAAGCCGACTGGGGATATATACAGACCTATCTGTACAATAAAAGGAATGACATAACGAAAGTCACGGTATTTTACGTTGAGCGCCGATATTAGATAGCCCAAGCCTAAGGCGGTGATGGCAGCCAATAATAAGAATAAAGGCATCAACAGAATATAAATCGAAGGCTGGAAGCGATACCAAGCCATCAACGCCAGTAACAGTACGAATGAAATCAGAAAGTCGATGATATTAACCAACAATGGTGCCGTTGGGGCGATAATTCTGGGGAAATAGACTTTGCTGATCATTGCCGAATTATTAACCACCGCATTTGCGCTTTCGCTTAGCGTATTGGAAAAAAAATACCATGGCAACATCGCCGTAAACACCATGATGGCGTAAGGTGCTTCGCCTTCCGTTGGCAGTTTGGCGATTCTGCCGAAAATCACAGTAAACACTAGCATTGTCAGTAATGGTCTGATTACGGCCCAGGTCGCGCCTATTACGGTTTGTTTGTAGCGAACTTTAAAGTCCCGCCAAGCCAGAAAATAAAACAAGTCCCGGTATTCCCACAATTCACGCCCAGAGTCGCCAAGGGTTTTATAGGGAGTGATGACGATTTGTTGCCGAGTACTCATTTGATAATGTGGTTTGGCTGATAGCTTACTTGAAGTTTCACATAGGCTCAGGTCCAGTTCGGGTGAGGATTTAGAGCTTGAGCACCGAACAAGTGTAGTAGAAACGGTGCAAGGATCTGAGTTTTTTGGAGGTCTTGGCAAGGCGAGTGTTGTCAATTCCGATGCCAAACCCTCACATGGCCTTGTAGCGGTCTATTGATTCGTCGCTACAAGATTAGCGCACCGATCTTTTTTTCGGGAGTCCGGTATATTTGGTTTTGAACGGTGTGGTTTGAGATCGTGTTTTCACTGCTTGGTCATCAGTTTTCGGCTGAAAACTCGGCACCAAATGCTGCTTACCATTTCCAATCAAATCCGCCCGACCCATATCTTTCAAGGCCTCGCGCAGCAATGGCCAGTTTTTTGGATCATGGTAGCGTAAAAACGCCTTGTGCAAGCGTCGCTGTTTAATGCTCTTTGGAATCGCTATATCAGGGCTGCTGCGCGCCACTTTGTGCAGTGTGTCTTTGCCGGAATGATACATGGCGGTGGCGATAGACATCGGCGAGGGCAAGAAAGCCTGGACTTGGTCGGCGCGGAAGCCGTGGCGTTTTAGCCATAACGCCAGATTCAGCATATCCTTGTCTTCGGTGCCGGGGTGGGCGGCGATGAAGTAGGGAATCAGGTATTGTTCCTTGCCGGCTTCCTTCGAATACTTATCAAACATCTGCTTGAAGCGGTCGTACGTGCCCATGCCGGGTTTCATCATCTTCGATAGCGGGCCTTGCTCGGTGTGTTCCGGGGCGATTTTTAAATAGCCTCCGACGTGATGAGTTACCAGTTCCTTGACGTATTCCGGGGTTTCCACGGCGATGTCGTAGCGCAGGCCGGAGGCAATGAAGATTTTCTTGATGCCGGGGAGTTTTCGGGCGCGCCGGTAGAGTTTGACCAACGGCGTTTGATCGGTATTCAGATTATGGCAAATGCCCGGATACACGCAGGACGGCTTGCGACAGGATTCTTCAATTTTCGGGTCCTTGCAGGCCAATCGCCACATATTGGCGGTGGGGCCGCCCAGGTCGGAGATATGGCCGGTAAAATTGGGAGAGGTGTCGCGGATGGCTTCAATCTCGCGAATGATCGAATCTTCCGAGCGGTTTTGGATGATGCGGCCTTCGTGCTCGGTGATCGAACAAAAACTGCAACCCCCAAAGCAGCCGCGCATGATCAGTACGGAATGCTGGATCATTTCAAAAGCGGGGATATTGGCGCTACCGTAAGATTTATGGGGTAGCCTGGAGTAGGGCAGGTCGAAGACGCCATCCATTTCCGGTGTGGTTAAGGGTAATGGTGGTGGATTGATCCACACCTCGCGGTTGCCGTGGCGTTGGATCAAGGCGCGGGCGTTGCCGGGGTTGGTTTCGCCGTGCATCACTCGCGAGGCGTGCGCGTACAGAATTGGATCGTCTTTTACTGCTTCGTAATCGGGCAAGCGGATGACGGTTTGTGTGCGCTGTTTGTTGGCGATGGGTTTGAATTGGATTACCTGCTCGTTTTCAGCCAGTGCCGGTTTGTCTTCACACGCCGGTTGTTCCTGATAGGGATTGACGTGAGAAATCACCGCACCCGGTTTGTCGATGTCGGTGGAGTCTTTCTCCATCCAGCCCAGCGGAACCTGTTTTACAAAATGCACGGTGCCGCGAATGCCTTTCAGGTCGGCGATGGTTTCGCCTTTTGCCAGGCGCTGGGCGATTTCCACCACTTGCCGTTCGGCGTTGCCGTAGACTAGTAAATCGGCTTTGGAATCTAAAATGATGGATTTACGCACCTTGTCGGACCAGTAATCGTAATGAGCGATGCGGCGCAGACTGGCTTCGATACCGCCGATGACAATGGGGACGTTTTTGTAGGCTTCGCGGCAGCGGTGGGCGTAGACATTCACCGCGCGGTCCGGACGTTTGCCGGCTGCGCCATCGGCGGTATAAGCGTCGTTGGAGCGGATCTTTTTGTCCGAGGTATAACGATTCACCATCGAATCCATGTTGCCGCCGGTCACGCCGAAAAACAGCTTGGGTTGGCCCAGCCGTCTAAAATCCTCGGCGCTATGCCAATCCGGTTGCGAGATGATGCCCACTCTAAAGCCTTGCGCTTCCAACACCCGGCCGATAACCGCCATGCCAAAGCTTGGATGATCGACATAGGCATCGCCGGTTACCAGAATCACGTCGCAGGCGTCCCAGCCCAGTTGTTGCATTTCCGCCAGTGTCATCGGCAATTCCGGGGCCGGCCCGAAGCGGTGCGCCCAGTATTTTTTATAGCCGAAGATGTTGGGAGCGTTGTGTATCACGATTTTATAATCCGGTTGAAGACGTTGGGGTTGTGGCGTTTTAAATCCAGCAGATAGGTGGGAAACTCCAGCTGATATAACTGTTCAAGCTGTTTGGCTTTGTCGATCAGCTGTTTGACGCCGGGCTTTGCCATGGCTTCCCCAAAGGCAAAACCGATCACGTTACCGCGATTGCGCACCGGCAAAAACAACATGCGCCTATCGAACATGCGGCCCAGATTCCAGACCACTTGCTGGAACATGTCCTTGTCAGTGCCCCATAAGTTGATCACCAGCAGACCGTTTTTGGTCAGCAAGGTTCGGCAATTGTCGAAAAAAGTTTCGCTACTGACTTCCGGTGCCATGCCGTCATGGTCGTAAGCGTCTATCACGATCAAGTCGTGTTGCTCACTTTGCACCTGGCTGGCTTGGCGCACATGTTGCGCGCCGCAGCCGATCTTGATTTTCAGGCGCGGATCGAATGGCAAGCCGAAATGACTACGCGCCACTTTCAACACGCTGCCGCGAAACTCCACAACCTTGAGTCGACAATCGGCAAACTGATGCAACATGAATTTGGCGATGGTGCCGCCGCCTAGGCCTATCATCAGTATTTCGCGGGGGGTGTCATGAAACATCAAGCCGGCCATCATGGCTCGTGCATACAGGGAATGGAGGCGGTCGGGTTCGGCCAGCAGCATGCTGCTTTGCCGGGCATGCGAGCCAAAGTGCAAGGCCCTGACGCCCTCCTTATCAACGATTTCTATGACGCCTTCGTCGTCGTGGCTTTGGTGTACCACCAAGCCTTCATATTTGTACATGCGGTGTAGCGAACGGTAAAGATCAGGCTATTTTCCTTGAAATTCCGGCGCTTGTCTTGTTAATAGTGTGTTGGTGACAATTTAGTCACCCTGTAAAAATGAAGGGATATTGGGCTAATGCGGCTTGTTTTATGGGTATGGGTGCGAATTGTTTCGCACTGTATATCGGAGGTCTTGAGAAGGCTGTTTTGCTTATCGAGCAGATGATGCGGCGATAAAAGTCAGTCCACTCGATAACCTTCCTCCATCAGCACACGTTTAACGACCGGGCGCGACAGCATCAACCGATAGTGTTTCAAGCAGTTTTCAGGCAGCGTAACGCCGGTTTTATCCGCCCAAAACTCCACGTAAAACAAAGCGGCATCGGCGATGCTGAACGTGCCCAATGCATAGCCTTCGGCCGGTAGTAGCTGATTCAAGATTGCGAAGCCTTTATTCACAATATCCAAGCCTTGTGCCTTAACCGCGTCGTGATCGGCAGGATTGGGCGTAAATTTCTCCGTGGTAAAAATTCTAGCAAAGCCCTGGCCATGTAGCGTGCCGACCGCATAGTCCATCAACTCGATAGCTTTCGCGTCGCCATCCGCGTCGCCCGGCAATAGTTTGGCTTTAGGGTAGGTGCGTGCCAGCCAGTAAGCGATGGCTTGAAATTCGGTCAAGGCGGTACCGTCGTTACGGACCAAGGTGGGAATGGTGGCTTTGGGGTTCAGTGCCAGATATTCGGCTTGATGCTGATCGCCGGCCATTAAATTGACTAGATGAGCTTCGAAAACCAGATCTAGCTCCTCCAGTAAAATATGGATGCCGGTGGTGCAGGAGCCAGGTGTTAAGTACAGTTTCATAAATTGTCCTGTTGGAAAAACATTCGCCTTAACGGCAGTCTAGAAAGTAAGCATTAATGTCCAGCGCAAAGTTCCGCCAAAGCAAGGCGATATCGCTACGCACTGCGCTCAGGTAAACCTGATCGGGCTTATGTTCATCGGGGAAATTGGATAAGGCGCAGGAAGTGCGGTGTTTATCCACTACGATCAACAGAAATTCATCGATGAAACCGTCGAATACCGCCAGTACTGATTTGGTAAGATCCGCCAAGCCCTGATTGACAGTATTGCCGGCGTGATCAAACGGTAAGGTCTTCAATTGAGCCAGGGCGTCTTGATAGGTTTTTTCCAAGACGATCAATATATTGCGTTGAAAACAACCGTCCCATTGTTGATGCGATAGGTCATGGGCTAATAATTGATCGTACTGCTTCTTCATAGTGGCTTTCTGCTCGGTTATAAATCGGCTAAATTCGCCGATGCTGTGCGCGTTAAGTGTTTGATTGTTCATGTCAAAATCCTTTAGGTTAGAGTGTTAATGCGGTAAAAACCCGATCGCTGGCGTCCAACGCGCCTTCCAAATAGCCGCCGGATCTGCTGGCTGTTTCCGTCCCGCAGAAATACAGTTTGTCCTGCCAATGATCCAATTGCAGCGAGCGATGGCCATAGACGGGATGCGTGAACACCGGCATACGGTCTTCAGCAGTCGCGGTAAAAGCTTCCTGGCTCCAATCCTGAATCACCACACTTAGCGGATTGGCGGCGTCAGGACCGAATAGGCCGACCATTTGCCGAACGATCAGCGCCGGCAGGCTGTCACGATACTGCTGCCGAATCTCGGCTGGCAGGCCAAAGAAACCGAATAGTGCTGCTGTGTGATCATTGTCTAAACACGCGTCATAGACTTCAGCCAACACGGCACTGGGATAGGCTGAAATGGCCTTGCCGGAATAGCCTTTTTGGCGCCAGAACGGCTGTTCGTAAACCAGCACGGCCTTGGCATGTCCGGCCATCCAGGTAGGCGTGTCTTGCATCAGTGATAACAAACCAGGCGCTAATGCCGGTTTGAAGGTAATGTTGCTAGCCAGCAATCGCGGTGGCGCGGCCAGCACGACTTGGCGGGCCTGGATGGTAATCACCGAGCTATCGGTTGCGAATGTTAAATCGACATGACTGCCTTGGTCGCTCAGCGTTAGCAAACGATGCTCAAGTTGCAAAATGCGTTCCGGTATCCCTTGCAATAAACCGTCGATCAACTGCTGACAACCTCCGGCAATCCGTCTGGCATCCGCATGAGTCTGGGTATCGATGTAAGTCGCTGGCAGGGCGTCGGCTTGTACTTGATATAAGCTTTGACCGCGGTCCCACTGTGGAAATAGCGTCAATCCCAAGCGTTCTGCTAATGCCGCAATGCGCGGTTGATCGGAAGGCCAGAGCCAAGTTGGGCCCAGGTCGGCGGTAAAGTCCTGGGTAGGGCCGGATGCGGATAAAACTCTGCCGCCGCAGCGGTCGCGCGCTTCAAACACGCTGATATTGGGTTTGTGGGGAAGTAGTTTTTCAGCCAAGGACAAGCCCGACAGGCCGGCGCCAATAATCGCCACGTCTAGCATGGGCATCATGCCGTCTGTGTCGTTTGGCATAGTAAGACGTTGCTCTGCCATAAGGGTAATTTCGGCGCTTCGGTTGAGGCGCTTGGCATGATCAGTTTCTTGCGGAAAATATCCCACACGCCGTCATAGCGTTGCTGCACCCGAATACTCCAACCCCAGACGATAGGTAAATGCACCGGCACCCAAATATAAAGGTCTGGCCTGTCCGGTCCGGCGTTTTGCATGAAATACACGGTGTATTTTTCCAAAACGCTAATCGACGCGACGGCGTTACCGGCAATTTGCGATGGAATAGCTTGGGTCACGGCTTGGCTGAACAGCAGTTTTTGCTGTTGGCCTTGCTGTTGAAACGGGCCAAGCGGCATGACCGACAAATGGCTTTCTGTGCCTGACAGATACAAAACCGGGCCGCCGTTTTCAGTCTCGGTATCCAGCAATGTCATGGTCTCGCCGTCGGCAAAGTGCACCGTTCTGGTTGACTCCACCAACTGCAAGACACCGAGTTGACTGCAAAAGCCGGCGGTGCCCCATTCCAGTTTGAAACAGGGCGAAATGCTTAGCGTTGGCGTATCGTCTAGCAAGCTTACTTCCGGTGCGGCCATGCTGGCGTCTAGCAAGGTCAAACGATTGTGATTGGGCTGCTGCGGATGAGTGGCGGTAATGGGTAAGCAGTTGTTGAGCAGCGGGTTCAGTAAATCGCTGTTCCACACGAATGCTTGTATTGGCGTTTGTTTAGTATCCACGGCTATTGCCATAGCCTGTTCGATGCTTAACTGGTAGTCGCCGAGCAAACCGTTTTGCAGATTGTGCTCCAGTTCGCCAAGCCGGTCATCAGCCAATTTTTGTGCGTCGATGCTGTAACGATGGCCTGCTTGTATCACTGGAATGCTCGGTTTGGACGGCGCAGGCGTCGGGCGGGGCAGTGGAAAAATGTGTTCCATGGTTGGGCTGCTTATGGCGAATGCCATCAGACATTCAAGAATGAGGCCAATTGACCAAATCGCCGAATGACAGCGAAGGTCATTGATTAAAGAGGATTACCGCTTTAAACCAACTTGCCAAACGATGTCGCGGATCCGACAAATCCGGCGATCTTGTCACGACAACGCTCTAGCCCTGGATTTTTGCCGGCGTTATCGTGCGTGCTTGCCATCCACGAAGAAGGCTTCTACAGTTTCACGGTATCTTCATAATTTTTTTGGAAAATCATGCGAAATTTATTGATAACGATGCTTTTACTGTTCCCAACCCTTGTAGCCGCCCAAAATGATGCATTTAAAAATATGGACAAAGCGCAAATGCAGCAAGTGATGCAGCAAATGAAAGCCATGCAAGACTGCGTGAAAAACATTGATAAGGGGGACATGCAGGCCTTTCAAGCACAGGCCAAACAAATGAGTGCCGAAGTTAAAAGCTTATGCGCGGCGGGAAAACGCGATGAAGCGATGGCGAGAGCGATGGACTTCGGTAAGGACGTGTCGGCCAACAAAGCCATGCAACAAATGAAACAATGCGGCGAGGGAATAACGGAAGTTATGCCTCTATTGCCTGATGTTACTCAAGGCCAAAATCAGCCCGGTTCGCCTCGGCATGTTTGCGATCACTAATTTTTAATGCACCAATTTGGTTAGTTTTTTCTCGGTAAAATTTTACGGTTATTTGCGTCAAACCCGCGCCAGCCCTGATATAATCAAATTTTTGCGTTGGGGGTTTTATGGCTGTTGATCTGGTAGAGTTGAAAGCAGTATTGGCGCGGATGGAAGCTGCTTTGAGTAGCATCACCGAAATGGATTCTGAAGTGCTGGAATTCATCGATGCTAATTACTCGGATTTGTTGAACGATCAAAAGATGGTGCAGGTGTTTAAAAGTGTCGGTGATGCCGAGGATGAGTTGCAAAGACAGTTAAACTTCTTACGCATTCGCATAACCGCCGGTATCCCGGAGTTTAAAGAAGTTTGTGACGCGGCTTGAGCGTATTTCAGCCGTTATGATTAGTTAATCGATGTAAACAGGGGGCGATGGGTATTTTGCTTTAGTTGTCCGCAATATAGACGTCGCTCCCCCTTCCAGATAGCCCATCCCAAGTTCAGCAGTACTCCAGTTCATAATCTGTTCATTAAATAACGGGCATTCGCCCCTTATCGTCGCTTTTCGCTTGCTACCTGGTATCTTAATACTCTGGCGTTGAACCGCGAGTTTGCCCGGGGCTTGGGTGAATCAACAGCACGCCACAGCGTGCATGCAGCCTAAGCTAGACCTTTTCTGACCGCCTGCCGGTTCCGACTAATTGTTCATTTCAGCCGGCATCGCGTAAAATCGCCAGCCATTATTACGCCCCCATTGGAGAGCAAATTATGAAATACCGTTTAATTGTCGCGCTGATGATGATCACAGGTTTTGCCTGTGCGGAAGATGCCAAGGAAGAATGGAACGAAACCACATTAAAAGACGAGACCATCCAGAAAATTCAGCAAGCTCAGTACACTTATAAAAAATGTGTAGTGGATACTATGCAAAAACCCGAGTTTGCAAAAATGGAAAGCCGCAATGCCACGGATGTGATAATCAAATCTTGCGAGCCTACCTTGGCCGAAATACGTAAAGTTTATACGGACGCCGAAGTGCCGGGCGTTGTCGCTGACCGGCATTTGAAGAAAATGCGTATCCAGGTAACGCGCAACCTGCTGCAAGAATTGATGTATGCGGAAGCCGCGAAGAAAGCTGGTATGCCAGGCAACTGATCTTCTTCTTGATATTGTGTCCAATCGAATTGTCGTAAAAACTTAACGCCTCGCTGGTTTTACCCTTTTGCGACAACTCTGAACATTAGACCGTAAAGCCAATGTTTCAATTAACAACTATCACTCGATTTTCATGAATACCTACACTATCGATTTATCCTTGCGTCCGACCACCTTCGATTTGTGGCATGTGTGTTTGGCGGGCACCGCCGCGCTGTTGGCTTTGGTCCTGATTGTGGTTTTAGTCTCGGTGCTGTTGGGCATGCGCCGCTGCAAATCGGCCGTGCCGACCGTTGCCCCTATCGCGCCGCAACCCGAAGTCAAAATCGTCGAAAAGATCGTCGAAGTGGAAAAAATCGTCCAGGCGCCGGCACCGGAACCCGTGATTTTAAAAGAAGCCACTCCGGATGCAGCCTTGCAATTATTGAGCTTGTTACAAAAAGAAGCTCGCTTTATCGACTTTATCAAGGAAGACGTCAGTGCCTTTTCCGATGCCGAAATCGGCGCGGCGGCGCGGGTGGTGCATCAAGGTTGCAGCAAGGCGGTCAGCGAGCATTTCACCCTGGCCCCCGTCAGCAACGATCCCGAGGGTAATCGTGTCACCCTGAACAAAGGCTTTGATGCCGCATCTTTCCGTTTGACCGGTAATATCGTCGGCGAGGCGCCGTTTACCGGCACCTTGGTGCACAAAGGCTGGCAAGTCACCGATCTGCGTTTACCAAAATTAACCGAAGGCCATAACGCCAAAATCGTCGCGCCGGCCGAGGTGGAATTATGACGGCGCGTTATTCGGTCGGTATCGACTTGGGCACCACGCATTGCGTCTTGTCTTATGTCGATCTGGACGCTGGGGAAGATCAAGTGGTCCTGGATGTGTTGGCTATTCCGCAACTGACTGGTCCCGGCACGATAGAAGACAAGGCACAATTACCCTCATTCACCTATCTGGCGCATTCGGCAGAGATTGCCGAAGGCGCAACTGCCTTGCCTTGGACAGCCAAACCCGAATACCTGGTCGGTGAAATTGCCCGCAATCTGGGCAGCAAAACGCCCATCCGGCTGGTGTCCAGCGCCAAAAGCTGGTTGTGCCACGCCGGCGTCGATTGCAAGCAAGCGATTTTGCCAGCCGAAGCGCCGGAAGATGTAGCGCGGATTTCGCCGTTTGCCGCGACCAAAGCCTATTTGCAACATTTGCGCGATGCTTGGAATCACAGGTTTCCGGAACACAATTTACAAGATCAGGACGTCACCATCACCGTGCCGGCCTCGTTCGACCCGGCTGCGCGCGAACTAACCGTCGAAGCGGCGCGCTCCGTGGGTTTGGTGCAGGCGGTGTTGCTCGAAGAGCCGCAAGCAGCTTTGTACAGCTGGATCGAAAACAGCGAAGGCGATTGGCGTAATCATGTGCAGGTCGGCGATGTGATTTTGGTCGCCGACATCGGCGGTGGCACCACCGATTTGTCGCTGATTGCGGTTACCGAACAGGACGGCAATCTGCAACTGACCCGGGTAGCGGTCGGCGACCATATCCTGTTGGGTGGCGATAACATGGATTTGGCCCTGGCCTACACCGTGAAAGCCAAAATGGAACAAGAAAGCGGTAAGCGCCTGGAATCCTGGCAACTACAAGCCCTGACACATGCCTGCCGGGAAGCGAAAGAAAAACTGTTCAATCAACCCGAACTGGGCAGCATGCCTTTGGTCGTAGCGAGTCGCGGATCGTCCTTGATCGGCGGCACCTTGCGTACCGAATTGACCCGCGACGAGTTGAACCGCATCTTGGTCGAAGGCTTTTTACCTTGGGTACCCATTGAAGAAAGACCGGTGATCAGGCCGCGCAGCGGTTTGCGTACCGCCGGTTTGCCGTATGCGCAGGATGCCGGCATCACCCGTCATCTGGCTGCATTTTTGTCGCGGCAAAAAGAAGCGACCGGCGAGCTGTCCGATCACGTGTTGCCGGAACACGCCAGCTTTCTGCATCCCACCGCCGTATTGTTCAACGGCGGGGTGTTAAAAGCCGGTTTGATGGCCGAGCGCTTGATGCAGATTTTAAATAACTGGTTGCAGGCTGAACAAGCGGCGCCGGCCAGGCTATTGCAAGGCGCCGACTTGGATTTGGCGGTGGCGCGCGGTGCTGCATATTACGGATTTGTGCGCAAAGGTAAGGGCGTAAGAATCAAAGGTGGTACGGCGGCGGCTTATTATGTCGGCATCGAGAGTTCCATGCCGGCAGTACCTGGCTTGCCTGCGGAAATCGAAGCCTTGTGCATCGCGCCGTTTGGCATGGAAGAGGGCAGCGAGCAGGAGTTGCCCAACGACGAGTTTGGTTTGATCATCGGCGAGCCGGTACGCTTCCGCTTTTTCGGTTCAAAAACCCGACGTGACGATGCGGTAGGCGTGCGCTTGGACTATTGGCAAGACGACGAGTTGGAAGAACTGGACGAGATCGAAATTACCTTGCCGGAAGAAGGCCGCCATGCCGGCGATATCGTCCCGGTGCATTTGTCGGCGGCAGTGACCGAAGTGGGAACTTTGGAATTAAAAGCCATTTCCAAACGCGATCAACAGCGCTGGAAAATCGAGTTTGATGTCAGGGCCGGCGAGGCCTTGAAGTCTAGTTAGGCAGAGATTGAGCCATACGGCTCAATCTCCGTTAAGCCAATAGCCTTTTATTGCTGTTGATAGTAAGGCTGTTGGTACTGCTGTTGCGGGTATTGCTGATATTGCTGGTTCTGTTGCGGATACCCCTGTTGCTGCGGGTAACCTTGCTGGTATTGCTGATTCTGCTGAGGGTAACTTTGTTGTTGCGGGTAGCCCTGCTGATACGGTTGGTTTTGCTGTGGATAACCTTGTTGGGGGTAATTCTGTTGCGGATATCCGCCTTGTTGTTGAGTCGGCTGGGTTTGCTGTTGCTGCGGTTGTTGCGCGGCGCCGGCGTTTTGATTGGCGTTAATTGCGAGTTCTACCCGGCGGTTTATTGCCCGGTTGGCATCGCTGGTGTTAGCTACTTTTGGCGAGCTTTCGCCCATGCCTTGCTGCGAAATCCGTAACCGATTGACGCCGCGTTGTCCCAAAAAGTTGGCGACGCTGGTCGCCCTTGCTTCGGATAAGCGCTGATTGTCCGCATCGGAGCCGACGTCGTCGGTGTGGCCCGTCACTGAAATAGTCGATTCAGGGTAGCTGGTCAACACTCTTGCTACCGGCTCCAGAGCATTCTGGGCTTCCGGTGTTAAATCGGCCTTGCCGAACGCGAAGGTGACATCACTGGTACTGGGCATGTTCAAGGTAAGCTGATTTTGCGCGGTACGCTGTACCTCAATACCGGTGCCTTGCAGCGATTGTTGCATTTCTTCCTGTTGTTTATCCATGTAGTAACCGACACCGGCTCCAACCGCGGCACCGGCTAATGCGCCCAGGCCGGCGTTTTTCCAGTCGTTACCACCGAATAAAGTTCCGGCGCCGGCTCCGGCTGCCGCGCCGACGCCGGCACCCTTGCCTAGGTTGCTCATGCCGGACTGGCCGGTGTAAGGGTTAGTGGTACAGGCTGTTAATAAGCTGGTACCGATGGCGATAGCGAGTAATCTTTTAGTCATTATTTTTCGTCCTGGATGCTGTTCATAAATACTTTGAATCGGGCGGCGTATTAGCTCAATGGGGTGTTTCGCCAATAGAAGCCGGCCTCCGACCGCGTGGCGATTAAAACCTTAAAGTCTTAACTCGCACTTAAACCAGACTGGTAAGCGGGGAAATGGTTTCCTGAAGTTCTTAATTAGTATCAGCAGCTAACGTTGGTTTGCTATCGCTGATTTCGTCTATTCGTGCAGTTTGCCGAACTGATACGATCTGAGCACCACCTTTTGCGGCGTGGGGTTTGCACTCCGCTCTCAATGTTTGGGAAAAGCCGAAGAATATACTTATTTAAAATATTGTTTTATTAAGTAAAACAATCAATTATCGGTAATGCCTATTGTTGATTTTTAATAAGCCGATATAGTGAAAGCGAGATTTCGTTTCGACCGACAAACGGTCCTGGAGGGCAAATGAAGATCGCTAAGATAGGAAATACCGGCATCGCCATGCTGATTGTCGTTATCGCCGGCTTACTAGGCATATTACCCATGGGATTAGTCTTTTCGATATTGCTATTTGCCGCCTTGATACGCGGCAGCGTGATGTTAATTGATAAAGCCATTGACAACGGGGCGCAAGCGAAGGAAATAGATCGGCATTGATCGGGATTATATCGGCCAGACCTAAAATATTCTTGCTCCTCCCTCTCGGGAAGCTGTCGTAAAAGCCCCTTCTCCGCGCGTACCCGCAGGGCATAAATACCCATAGGGCATAAAGGAGGAGGGGTGAAGTTTAAATTTTGTAGGTGCGAATTTATTCGCACTATGGGCGCTATAGGTCGAATAAATTTGGCCTTTATATGTTCAGCTCTTAACTTAACGGCATTGTGCGGCGAGTGGGTGAAAAATCAATAAACTATTGTTTTATATGCCTTCTATTATATAACTCGTGAGTATTTATGCACTTGTAAGTACGGAAGGATAAGTGATTGTTTCAACTTTTACGACAGCCTCCGCAGATGGGAGCCCAGTTGTCATTCCAGAATTGTAAAGTTATACCTGATGTCCCAAGAGCCGTTCACTGAGGGGATCAGAAGCGAATTGACTGGCTTCGGCTGATTCGACTTCGCTGCTTACAAGTCCAGGCTAAGGTTTACCTTATCTAAGGGAATTTATGATTGGCAAGAATCTTCAGCCAGCATACCGGCACGGATGCGTAAGAGAGCGGCCATGGATGGTAGGCTAGGAGTCATCCATGAAGCCTGGATTTGTTGCGTGGTCTAAGGGCTCCGGCCGTTGCGTAAGCCGAGAGTGTCTAAACACCCCTTAGCTGGTGCAAGCTGCTTTAACTGAATGCCTCGCGCATACTCAAAATCGTCATTTCGGCATGGACTACCGAAATCCGGGCTGCACGGATAGCTCGAAGCTTGGCATCCATAGCACTGGATGCCAAGCTCATTGCATTACGCATTCACCCGGCAGCCGGAGTTTGGACACCGCCGACGCCGCTATCGCTTAATCGATCAAATCCGTTCTTGCCACGATAGAACAGGCACTCAAGGCCAATCGCGAACAAATCCGAAACCACATCAATGCTAATCCTGACCTTAAGCTGCGGTATGACATACTGATTTCCATCCCTGGGGTTCGCCATTCTAAAATCCGGTAAACTTTTTAATCCAAATTTCTTTTTTGCATAACTACTGTAAAGACGGTGCCTGCCGGAATGACGGTTTTCAGGATGCGTGAGGCATTGAACTGAAGCAGTTGCATAATCAGAGATAGCCAATCGCCTACTCAGTTGAGATGTTTGAGCTAAACTAAAGTTGTCGAGTGGCAAGAGACCGAAGACATCGGCGTAGAACAAAGGCATCAGTCATACCGGTCAATAACGATCTGAGGTGGGGGAATGTTTGATACGTTACATTCGGAACATGAAAGCCTACGTATCCAAAAGCTGCACGAATACTCAATTCTCGATACTTCGCCGGAGCAGGTCTACGACGATATAGTCTCGCTGGCAGCAATGATTTTCGGCACGCCTTACGCGTTGATAACCCTGGTTGACAGCGACCGGGAGTGGTTCAAGGCGAAAATAGGCATAAGCGCCAACGAAAATTCGCGGGACGGCGGGTTTTGTACCCAAACGATTTTGCATCAGGACGTCATGGTGGTCGCAAATGCAGACCAGGATAGACGCTTCTCGAGCAATGCCCTGGTCACTGCGGCGCCGCATATTCGTTTTTACGCCGGCGCTCCGGTGCGCGCCTATACAGGCGAAGCGCTAGGCACGATTTGTATTCTCGACAGCGTGCCGCGAGAATTAAGCGAGGAGCAGATTGCCGCTCTGGGGGCCTTAGCGCGTCAAGTCAGTGTGGCCCTGGAACTTAGACGTAAAGCAATAGCGCCGAATGATGGTGTTACCGGCGTAAGATGCCTAGAACAGTTTGCCGGTTTGGTCTTGAATGCTTTGTCTGCGCAGTTTTGTGTTCTGGATGACGCAGGAAACATCTTAGCGCTAAATCAGCCATGGCTGGATTTCGAACGTGACCATGACCGTGATGCACAGGCGCTCGACATTGGCCACAGCTATCTGGCGCTGTTGGATGCCGATCTGGTTGAAAATAGAGGCGGAGAGGCGTTTTTCGCAGGTATTCGTGCAGTCCTGGCGGGGACAATACCCCGTTTTTCGCTCGAATATTGTTATCCCGGCGCGTCCGAACCACAATGGTTTGTCGGCAAAGCGCTGCGCTTTACCGAGCCAAAACCGGGCGGCATTGTCGTAATACATGAAAATATTTCCGAACATAAACGGCTGGAGTACCGGTTTCAACAAGCGGTGGAGGCAGCGCCTAACGCGATAGTAATGGTCAATGAGTCGGGAACCATCCAGATGGTCAATTTACAAACCGAAAGGTGTTTTGGTTATTCACGCCCTGAATTAATAGGGCAACCGGTCGAAATATTAGTGCCGGAGCGGTATCGCAGTGCGCATGTCGGCTTCCGCCGCGCCTACCTTGCCGCTCCCGCGTCCCGACCGATGGGGGCGGGGCGAGACCTCTACGGCTTACGCAAGGACGGCACCGAATTTCCCGTTGAAATAGGCTTGGGCTTGATCAATGATGCCAACGGTATCGTCATCGTAAGTTCCATCGTTGACATCACCGAACGTAAACGCCTGGATCATCGCTTCCGGCAAGCGGTGGAGTCAGCCCCTAACGCAATAGTCATGGTCAATGAGTCGGGAACCATCCAGATGGTCAATTTACAAACCGAGATGTCTTTTGGTTATTCGCGGACGGAACTGCTTGGGCAAGCGGTCGAAATCTTAGTGCCGGAGCGGTTTCGCAGTGCGCATGCCGGCTTCCGCCAAGCCTACCTTGCCGCTCCTGTGTCCAGACCGATGGGCGCGGGACGAGACCTCTACGGCTTACGTAAGGACGGCACCGAATTCCCCATTGAAATAGGCCTGGGCCTTATCGATGATGAGAACGGTACTATTGTCCTCAGCTCCATCGTTGACATCTCGGCGCGCAAAAGCGCCAATGACAAGCTTAGGCAAGCCCTCAACGAGAAAGAGATGTTGCTCAAGGAAGTGTATCACCGGGTAAAAAACAATCTTCAGGTAGTATCCAGCCTTATTAACCTCCAAGCCAGAAATGTCAAAAATGCAGAGACTGTGGAACTGCTTAAGCAGAGTGCCGACCGCATCAAGGCCATGGCCTTATTACATGAGAAACTCTACCATTCCAAGGATTTGGCTCGTATCGATTTCAATGAGTATATTCGTAGTCTGGCCGACCACCTGCTATATGGCTACGGGGATCGGTCAGGCAACATCGCAATAAGCATGAGCATCGACAATGTATTTCTTGATGTCGATACTGCAATTCCCTGCGGACTGATCATTAGTGAGCTGCTATCCAACGCTCTTAAGCATGCCTTCCCGGATGATAGGTCCGGCGAAATCGGCATCAGCTTTCGCCATGATGACGGGACGTTGATCCTGGTGATCTCCGATGACGGCATCGGCTTTCCTGCTGGTCTGGATTTCAAAAAAAGCACCTCCCTAGGCTTGCAGTTGGTTAACTCGCTGACCAATCAACTCATGGGGGACATGACGCTGGATCGGCAACACGGGTCTAGGTTTACCTTGCGTTTTGCCAGCGCCATTTAGTAGGAGGAAGCAATCTATGTTTGCCAGCAAAATCATGATCGTCGAGGACGAAGCCATTATCGCGATGGATCTTCGTGGTCAATTGGAAAGTTTCGGTTACGAAGTGGTCGCGACTGCGTTTTCGGGGGGACAAGCCATTAGCCTGGCAACCGAGTATACGCCTGATCTGATAATGATGGACATCGTGCTCAAAGGCCAGATGGACGGCATCAACGCCGCTCAAATTATCAGCGACTCCCTACATATCCCGGTGATTTTTCTGACCGCGTACAGCGATCCTTCCACATTGTTACGCGCGAAAGCCACTGGCGCCTATGGCTACTTAATCAAGCCGTTTCGGCCGGATGAACTGCACGCCTCTATCGAAGTCGCGCTGTATAAGCATCAGTTGGAACGCAAGCTGAAGGATAGCGAACAATGGTTTGCGAAAACCTTGCATTGCATCAGCGACGCAGTGATTGCAACCGACGCCGAAGGCAAAATCCAGTTTATGAATCCCGTCGCCGAGTTGACGACGGGCTGGCAGCAGGAGCAAGCCCAAGGCGCGGTGGTCAGTGAACTGATGACACTGCTGAACGAATCGAATCGCACCGTCGCTGAAAACCCTATCCCCTGGGTATTAAGCAACCGCGCGGTATGCGGCATGGACAGCGGCACCATACTCGTTTCCAAATCCGGTGAGGAGCTCCCCATCGATGACGGCGCTGCCCCTATCTTGGATGATGACGGCAGCTTGTTAGGTGCGGTACTGGTATTTCGGGACATTACCACGCGGCGGCAAATGGAAAATTTACTGCGGGAAAGCGAAGAACGCTTCCACAGCGCGTTCGATCTTGCCGCCATCGGGATGGCATTGGTCGCGGTGGACGGCCGTTTTTTACAAGTGAACGGCTCGTTGTGCAAAATATTCGGCTACTCAGAAGAAGAGTTGTTGAGTTCCAATTTGCAGATGTTCACGCATAACGACGATTACCAACAAGTGCTTGGCCGCCATCTACGCCAATTGTTGACCGACGAACTGCCGTCGTTTCAAATTGAGGTTGAGTGCTATCACAAAATCGCCGGCAAGCGAGTTTGGAGCCTGCTCAGCGCATCGCTGGTGCGCAACGCGGCCAACGAACCGCAGTATTTCATTGTCCAGATCCAGGATATTACCGACCGCAAGTACGCCGAGCAGCAATTGATTTATATCGCCAATCACGATCCCTTAACCGGTCTGCTGAATCGCGTCCAATTTCACAATCATCTTACCCAGACTTTAGCTTCCGCCCAGCGCTATGAAACCCGATTAGCACTAATGTTTCTCGATCTGGACCGCTTCAAACTGATCAACGATACCTTAGGTCACCGGCTGGGCGATCTATTACTGCAAGAGGTTAGCGAACGCTTAAAAACTTCGGTGCGCACCCATGACAGTCTAGCGCGGCTGGGCGGCGATGAGTTTATCGTGCTGCTGAGCAATATCAATCTGATCGACGATGTCGCCAGGATCGCCCAAAAGACCATAGAAATACTGACCCAACCGTTTAGCATAGAGGGTAACGATATCGTGATCACTGCCAGCGTTGGGATCAGTATTTATCCGGAAGACGGAGACACTAGCCAAAACCTGCTGATGAACGCCGATACGGCGATGTATCTTGCCAAGGAACGCGGCAAGAACAATTATCAGTTTTACACCAAAGAAATGACCGCAAGATCGCTGGAGCGTATGACCATCGAGCGCGGCTTGCGCCATGCCTTGCTCAATAATGAACTGCTGCTTCACTACCAGCCGCAGATAGACTCAAGCAGCGGCTGTATCGTCAGCGCCGAAGCGCTGGTGCGTTGGCAACATCCGGAATGGGGCCTGGTGAGTCCCATCCGGTTTATTTCGGTAGCGGAAGAAACCGGTTTAATCGTCCCCATCGGCATTTGGGTGTTGCGCACGGCCTGTTTGCAAACCAAGGCTTGGCAGGAGAACCATGGGCTGCTCAGCCAGGTAGCCGTGAACTTGTCAGCCCGTCAATTTCTTGAACATGATTTGTTTGAAACCATTAAAGCGGTGCTGGAAGAGACCGGCCTCAATCCCTCTTCACTGGAGCTTGAAATCACCGAGTCGGCGGTTATGCAAGATCCGGAAAGGACGCTCTCGATTCTGCAACAACTGCAAGAACTGGGAATTCGGCTCAGCATCGATGATTTCGGCACCGGATACTCCAGTCTAACCTATCTGCGGCGCTTTCCGGTCCATAGTGTCAAAATAGACCGTTCTTTTGTTCAGGACATTCCTAACGACGAAGGCAGTATGACGTTGGTGAGAGCGATTATCGCTCTGGCGCACGAGCTTAAGCTGGACGTGACCGCCGAAGGCGTAGAAACCGAAGCGCAATTAGCCTTTCTTAAAACTCAACAATGCGATTTATTGCAAGGCTATCTTTATAGCCGGCCGGTAACGGCAGCACAACTCGAAAAGATGGGAGGAGAAATAAACGGCCAATGTGCCCCCTACCGGAAAATTTCAAGTTAGGCGTCGCCTTGGGTGGTGAGGTGACAACAATCGGGCCCGTTTTTTAAAAATACTCTCAAACCGTGTAAATCCAAACGAGCTCGGAAAAACCAACTTCTTGCTCACGGGAGAATGGCACTTGTTCGGTCCGAGTCAGCAGTCAAATGCCATGATTCATCGGGCGCTTAGCTATGATCTTTTTCGCTCATATCACTAGCCCGAATATTTCATCATCCGTTAGCAGCATGAAGCCTGGGTTCCGGCACCCGTTAGAGCGCGAAGAGAATTCCTATCGGAATGACGATCTTCTGGGCGCGAGCTGAAGATTCTTACTAATCAGGAAGAAAAGTATCCAAAAGATAGTCACCCGGGTGCTGCTTAAATCCCGCGCTTTATCCCAGCGCACTGGGAGCAATACTTGGCTTCGGTGCAGAGCTTGATTAATAGCAAAAAGTCGAAACTTATTTGCCGTCCAATACGACAATCCCATCCCATTCCAACGGCGCTAATTCGCTAGATGCCAAAGTTTTTTGCAGATAAAAATGGCTTGGGCCGTCGTTGGCGTCGATAGCGAGTGCCGCTTGAAATAGTCGGGCTGCTTCCGTCCATAAACCTTGCTGGAAGGCTGCCAGGCCGTCGGCAAAGATGCGGTGTACTTTGTTCGATTTGGCATCGCTGCCGTGCTTCAGGTCGACGATTTCCACCAGCGTCACCGGCTCAGTGCGGCCGACCACGCGAAACGTACCCACCGGCCGGGAGACGATGTCGTCCAGATCGGCGGCGATGCTGTGCGATGCCAAAATCCGCGTGCCTAAATACTTGTTCACTCCTTGAATTCGCGAGGCGGTGTTGACCGTATCGCCGATGGCCCGGTAATGGCTGGATGCACCCGTATCCAGGCTGCCCAGCGTGAGTTCGCCTTCATGTAAGCCGATGCGAGTGGCGAGCGGTGCCAAACTAGAGGATAGATTGAAGGATTCCACTGCCGTGGCCATGTCCAGTGCGGCCAAACAGGCGGCGCGGCGTTGGTTGCTTACCGGCGCATCGAACCACACCGCCATCATCGCGTCTCCGGTGACATCAGCGATGACGCCGTCGTGCGACACTACCGGATGGCCTAGCACTTGGTAATAGGTATTCAATAACTCCCACATTTCCCGAGGCGAGTGTTGGGCGGCGATGGTGGTATAGCCTTCGATGTCGGTAGCCAGACATAAACCGGAAACATCTTTTTCACTTCTAGCGCTGCCGGCGTTAGCGGTTTCCGTCCATTGCCCCGGCGCTGCGGGCAGCATGCCAACCCATTGCGGAAACACTCTACTGACGAATTCAAGTATCCGCCCGCGTTCGCACATTAAGTCGTAGCGCGACCAGGCCAAGCTCAGCAGCCAGGAAAGCGGCAATTGTATTAATAACGGCCCGGCGACCGGCAACCACCAATGGTGCTGGCCGAACAACCAGACAGCCGAGCCCGCATAAGCCGAGGCAAAGACCAGACTGAGAGCAATGCCGGGCCAACCGGCAAAACCGACCAGCAACAGAGCGATAAGTAAGCCAAATACGCTCGATAGAAACCAGCCCGGCGCGGGTATTTCGATAAAACTGTCTTCCAGCAAGTTGGCGAATTGCGTGGCCATGATCTCTACGCCGGCCATTTTGCCGGTGCGCGAGTCGGAATAGGGGGTTTGGAAAAAGTCGGATTTGCCGGGTGAAAACTGGCGATTGGCGCGGCCGACGAATATCACTTTACCTTGTAAATCTTCAACCTTGCCTTCGTAAACATCTGCGTACGATTCCATTCTCAGTGTGCGCGGCGGGCCGTAGTAATTGAGATAGCGGCTGTCGCCTGCGCAGATCAATTGCTTGGCGCGGTGGTCCAGATTGGGTGAGTTTGCACACGCTCGGCGCTGCGCTGTCAACCAAGCCGACAAAGGCTGTTCTTCGGGATTTGCGCTGCTTGCTTGTTGGTAATAAAACCAGGCCAAGACCGGTAGACTGGGTGCTTCGGCGAGCGCATCGTAAAAGGTCCAGGACTCGCGAATGCTGGCGTTTTCCGAGTCGTTTATTAGAAAAAACGGTGCACTATCCAGCGCCGCCTGGGCAATTGCCGGTGTTGGCGACAGTTTGCGCATCACTACCAGTTGCTCGGATAAGGTTGTCTCTGGTGCGCCTTCGCGGGAAATGGCTGGCATTTTATTGCGGTCCGAACATTCTTCCCGTCCGTAAAAGTCCTCGACACCTCGGCGAAATTTTTGCACACATTCATTGATCAAGACCTTGCCGGCAGCGCGCATCGCATCAGCCAGCATAGGGTCTACGCTGGGATTCGAGGTGATAAATTGTAGATCGAACACGATCAAACTCGCGCCTTGGCGGTTCAAGTGGTCAAGTAATTTTGCATGAAACTCGCGCCAGCGGGTCAAGTCTTGACCCACGCTAAAGCGAGTCTCGGACGCTTCGTCCATCGCGACAATTACCACTTGATCGGGTGGTGTTTGCGGGCCGCGGATTTTGAATAAGGTGTCCAAACCCAGTCTACTTTCTGTATCGAAAGCTAAAACTACCAGCGTGCTTAGCAAAAACCCCAGAACGGTGATAACGGCAATGCGTAACAGACGGACCATAAGGAGTTTGCCTGTCGTGGATTAGGCATTAAACGATTATGAATTTGGTGGACTGCATAGGCGAGTCCACCAACAATGATTTGCAGCGCCTCTCGTTAGAGCGGTTATTTATTGAAAAGCAGCGTCGATTTCTTCTTGTGAATAACAGATTTCATATTGATCGCCATTAACGTAATAGGTGTTGCAGTAGGAGCCTTCGAATACCGCTTTTACAGATACAAAAAACTTGGCTTTAACTTCTTTATTATTTTTTAAAATTACACCGTCGACAGGACCAGTAATTTTCATCGCGTTCAATACGGCTTCGTCCACGCTAAGAATTTGGCTTTGGCAGTCTCCGGTAATTGGTCCAGTTTTTTGATTACTTTGTCTAGTATCTTTGCTGGCACCCTCTTTGCCGGGCGTAGGTGCTTTGGTGCAAGGTTTGACTTCCTTGCCAGTCAGAGCATCAATTACAACAGATTGATTAGTTTTAAAATTAATACCTTCCGCCATTATCGCTGTTTGTTTTAGCAGTGTGGGTACTGCGGAACTTTGTTTTACCGGTGGGTTGTGTTCGGTTTTTTTGTCACACGCAATGATTAAGGTGCTCATCAATAGGAAGGTTGCCGCTTGCATTTTTTTCATTATATTTCTCCTGTTTTTAAAAAATCCTGATCGAAAATAGTCGTCAAATTAATAAAACAAACTCAGTTTGACGAACAATTGCCGCTCAGGGATAAAAGGGCTAAGTTGGGGGCCGCTGGCGTCGAATACGCTTTGGTAAACAAAGTTATTGTCGAATAAATTACGGCCTTCCAACGCTAGCGTGCCTAACCTATTTGGAAGCCGATAGCCCAACAGGGCATCGAAAACCCAGAAGCTTTCGCTGTCTCCTGTAAAGGCGGGGGTGCTGCGGGGAAGGCCGGTTAAAGACCTAACGGATGTGACATGCTGATCTACAAAGGTGCCGGACAATTTGGCGAAAAGACCGGAGTTATGAAACAGATTAATGGACAAGGGTACCTGATGGGAGGCGACACTGCGCGGATTTGCTCGGTCCACGTTATTTACAACAAATTCCCGTTTGAATTTTTCGAAACGATATTCACTCTTTAAGGTTAACCAATCGCTCGGCGACCAATAAAGATAAGCCATGTGCGTTGCTTCATTCCGGCTAAATTGCGAGGAAATATTGTTGATAGACTGCTGACTGTCACGCCATATAATTTCTCCACCCATAAATAAATTATGTGTAGGTTTGTAATCTAAACCAGCTGCATATTGCCAGGCGGCAGCGCCATTATTCTCGTCGTAAAATTGATTAAAACCGGCAACTTGCGTAGGTTCTATGGTCTGATTGTTGGTTAGCGGTCTTTTGACGGTGCGGAAAGCTGCACTGCGTAAGGTCAGATTTTGAGTGGGATTCCAAATGATGCCGAATTTAGGATTTAACTGATACTTCTTGAATGTGGCATCTTCATAGGAGTCATAACTCAGGCCTAAAGTAGTATTTAAGTCAGACGATAATTTATATTTTAAATAACTATAAATATTAAAATATTCCGTTTGTCGCTCAGTTTGACGAGAGGGGCCGTTGAGTGCAATCCTGCCTCGCCTTAAAAAACTTTTCGATAGAGTATCATTGTCAGAGTTGATATAACCAGCTCCGCTAGTAATGTCGTAATGTTCATTATTGAAAATATGCTGCAACTCGGTTTGGTAACTTTTGATATCGGATGTTATATCGGTAAGTGTATCGAAGAAACCGGGTGTATTTTCGCTTACAATGTACTTCCTAGTGGTATAGAAAGAAGAGAATAACAAATCCTGCTGACTATTAATCCGGTAATGTGTTCCAAGTCGCGCAGTATCTTGCTCAACCACTTGCTCTTGGATAGGGTGAAAGCGGTTTAAACGAAAAGCCGTATCCCCACTTCGAACATCCTCGGTTTTTAACTCCACCTGCACATTCAAATCCTGGGTGATGGCATACTGGGCAAACGCATCGTAAATGTCTTGTTTGTAATCGTCGTTTTGCCGAAAGCCGTCGGTTTGATAATGAAATTGCCCAAAACTCATCGACAGTTTGTCGTACACGCCTGAGACGATGGCATTATCGGTAAGGGTGTTGCGGCTGCCGTAGGCGCCGTTTAAAACCATATGCGCGCCGTTGCCGGTGTACAAGGAATCGTACTCGTTGACCGATAAGCTGCCTGGCCCGGTACTGTTCAGAATGCCGATATTTTCCCCGGTCAGTTGCGGCTGTACCGGCGTAATATTAATGGGTTGCAGCAACTGAGCCTGCAACAGTTCACTGGCACGGGCGACGCGGTAGCGCGGTTGACCGACGTAAGCATCCGAGAGAAAGCGATGCGCGGACGGATCGGTAGCATCGTGCCCCAAGGATTTCCAGGCTTCCTTTAACGCCACCCGGCCAAAACCCAGATCGTTATATATACGTGCCAGATTGGCGGTGCGGGCCGCCGCGTCTTCGTCCAGCAGCAGTTTCGAACGGTATACGCCACGGTTTTCGTTCAGTTCTATCGACTGTTGCATATCCCGCAGCGCTTCGACCGGACGATTCAAGGATTGCTTGCGTAGTGCATCGTAAAAATAAGGCGTGGGGTCTTTCGGATCGTGTTGTTTCGCCAGGTCGAATTGATCGCCGGCCAACGCTGGGCGTTTTTCTTCGTAATAGGCTTTGCCCAGATAGCTGCGTAACAAGGAATTGTTCGGGTCGAGAATAGCGGCAATTTCCAGATCGCGGCGGCCGGCTTCCAGGTCGCCGCTGCGGATTTTCGTTAGACCTAAACCCAGTCTCGGTAGTGGCGCGGTAGAATCCAGCTGCACGGCTGCTTCGAAATGCCGTAATGCTAGGGCAGTATCCACTCTGAATAATTGCGAAAAGCCCTGCACGGTTTGGGTTCTTTCCAGATTGGGGTCCAACATAAAAGCCTTGGTTGCCGATTCTGCGCTTTCGGTGCGCAAGCCCAGCGCCAATTGCAGTTCGGACAACCGCGCCCAGGTCATGGCGTCATTCGGTGATAGTTCACTGGCATGCTGCGCCGCTGCCAAGGCTTTTTCCAGTTCGAATCCAGCTTGTTGGCTATACGATAATGCTGAGTAAGCAGTCGCCGATTGCGGATTTGCCGTCACCGCGCGTTCGGCCAGATTCAGCGCGTCGGCTTTGCGGTTTTGGGTCAGCGCCAGAATACTTTCCAGTGCTAAAGCGTCCGCGTCATTCGGATTGCCGGAGCGCAAGGCTTGAATATCCTGCATCGCCAACTGGCTTTGCCCGGCTGACAGTCTGATTGCCGCGCGGGATTTCAAAAACGCTGAAGACTGTTCAGCCGGCGGCGTCCGGTCCAAAGCGCTTAGGGCCAAATCGACCCGGCCTTGCCGATAATTCTGAATCGCTGCGCGTAGAGCAGGGGTTATAGCTGGCTCGGACTCTGAGTAGGGCAATAGTGGCGGGTAATACAAGGCCCAATTCACCGCATCGGCGGGTTTAAGGTCGATTTGCGCACGCGGGGCCTGACCCAATAAAGTTTGTCCGGCTTCTCCGGCCTTTAGGTGAAGGTCCCCATAGGTATTGAAAAAGCGCACGGCGCCTTCGTAGACCCATAATTGGGCGCTGCTATCGTCGGCGCGCAACGCAAACTCGGTGCCCTCCGGACCGGCGTTAGCGATGGGCGTGGTAATTTGTAATTGCTTGGGGGTGCGGCTGATGAAATGGACAAAGCCTTTCAGCAAATCCACCAAGGTGGCTTGGTTGGGGGCGATGCCATTTAAAGTGAGTACTGTGCCTTCAGCAAGGCGCAGGGTGATGCCGTTGGGTAGCAACAAGGATGCGCGGCTGTAGGCTTCGACCCGGATTCGACTACCTTCGCAAAGGGTTTGCTCGAGCTGCGCAGGCTGCCATTGTCCCTTGGCGCTGGCGTCGTAAAACAAGCTGCCTTGCAGCGATACCAGCCTGGCGGCCTTTTCCACGCTACAGCTTGCCGCAGTCGCATCGGTTTCCGCCAAACACATTGGCGTAAATAAAACCATGAAGCAAATCACAAGGCAGCGCATTTTATCTCCGAAAGGTGTTTTTTTTCGGATGATAAAGTCTGAAACCCTAACTGATCAAGGTAATAATTAACTTTACTCGGGATTTTCTTATTTTTGTCAATTGGCCCAACGTGCAGTAGCGATGATGCGTTGTCGACAATCGCTATACACAGCTCACCATGAGGCCGGCGGGGTGGTTTCGATTCTGAGGGTTTTTTCGTCGACGCTGATGTAACCGCCTTTGGTCAATTCTTTCATTACCTTGTTAATCATTTCCCGAGACGAACCTACCATCGTCGCCAGCTCTTGCTGGGTCGGGCGGTTATGAATGACATACACGTCGCCGTCCTTTTCGGCCATGTCTTGCAGCACCTTAATGGTACGTTCGTAAACATTCGACAAAGCCATTTGTTTGACTTTCTCGGTCAGGAATCTGACTTTTTCTGACAATACTTTAAGCAGGGCAATCGCCGCATCAGGGTGCTGTTTCAACCAGTGGATGAAATCGGTTTTGGCGATGACCGCGCAGACGGTTTTTTCCTGGGCTTCCACGGCGGCGGAGCGGGGTTCGTCGCTCAGCAGGGCCAGTTCGCCGAAATACGAGCCGGCTTCCTGGATCAATAAGGTTACTTCCTTGTCTTTGTCGTTACTGCCGAACACGCGTACCTTGCCGGACAAAATAACGTACAGTGAACTGGTCTGGTCGCCCTCGGCGATGATCATGGCCTTTTTCGGAAATTTAATGACCTTGGCCCTAGATGCCAAGGCTTGCAGGGCGTCCTCAGGCAAATCGGCGAGAAAAGGGATATGGTTCAGACTGGCGATGACTTCTGCTTGCATGATGAGGCTATAACCGCTGGGTTTAGTAAAGTGCCGCATTTCGATAACGGTCTGTTATGTTTGCAACGCCTCTCGCACTGAGCTTGCGTGCCGAAGGTGAAGTATTTCACACATTGCCAGTCAATTAAATCACAGACCTGCAACTTTTGCGGGAATAGACTGCGTAAGGTTCCTATGCATGGAGTTTACGCGGGTTTCCGCACGCCAACCCGCCGCCAACCGGTTATGCCACCCCAATATATTTCGTGACATTTGCTTGCCCCTGATTTTGAGGCCGATATGTTTAACTTCCTTGTTCATCGTCAAGTCCTGTTCATGATGCTGGTGTTTCTTTGCGGCATCTGGATTGGGCGAATTGGCTTGCTTGAGTCATGGCCGGCGGCTAGCTACTCTGAAAGAGGTGTTTCCGATAAGCCGCAAAATGCAGTTGCAGGTAGTGTTGCGTCGTCTGTGGGGAAAGCGAATACCGACGAATCCGCCGGCAATAGCGTTGCCGAACTGCGGCGGAAAACCCTTGAACGAACGGATATGCTCGAAGCCGGGCAACAGTCGCCGGCCCCATCGTTGCTGGAAGCCGTCGCGACGCATGTCTTATGGCAAGCGCCGGTTCAGAACGTTGATGGCGACATTGTCATTTCCCTGGAAGCCGCCGGTGTGCCCCAAACAGAGGCGCAAAGCCCGACGGAAAATATCTTGGGTTTGATCGTTGAGGCCAACTAACCTGTCCGGTCCTTGTTCCTAGCCCATCAATAAGCTACCCACGTTGCTGAAGTCAAGTCTTTCCTGCCCAGGCAGCATGCAGCAGTCACACGTTTCAAACCACACCGAATGAAAAACTACCCCCTTTCGCAGTGGAATTTGTCACAGCTTTCCAGGGTGGCGAACGCCTAAAGTATCAATACCCGCTCACGTTCACAAACCGGTAGATGGGGATGCGGCTGGCAAGCAATTTTGTCGGTATCGCAGTCGTTGGGCCGGCGGCGTGCCGGCTTCATAACTTTAATTAAGGAGAAAGACAATGTCTCAAAAATCCAAATTCGATCAAGACCTGAAAGTCTTGCAAACAGAGGATTTAAATCGGGTGTCCGGCGGCTTGATTGGTCCGGATCAAGATTTAAGCCAATTTCCGCGCAAATTTTGGCCGGTCATCAATCCCGGCGCGTTCAACGTCAAAACCGTCGTGGCCAATCTCGTCGTGAGATAAGGCTTTTTAAATTATTTAGGAGAACTGTCATGTCAAACAAAACCACTCGAATTTCTGCCGATGAATTATCCAACTTTGCGGCGCAAGGTATCGAACGCGCTTTGGAAGCCCGCGAGGCCGCAGGCGTGGAATTGAATCAGGAGCAACTCGATCAAGTCAGCGGAGGGGCCTCGTTAAGCTTGGTGCTTAATAAAGGCATTATCGCCGGTGGCCCCTGGTTCGATCAGTTTAGAGGATTGAATAGTGTCATTACCAATCCGGGTGCCGGCGGTTTGGCCGGTGGCTTAGCGGGCGGTCTGCAAGGAGCAACCCGGCTGGGTTGATAGGGCCATGACCTCGGATAACCCAGTGTTATGCCCCAGCGCGCAGCCGGAATGGGCTGGTGCCCAAGTCATCGGCGTGATGACCGGCACCGCGGATAAGCCGGAAATGGCTTATCTGAATGTCCCGCAACCGGTGACCGAGCAATTGCTCGAATTGGCAGGTCCCGTCAGTCCGGCGGAAGTGTTTCGCTTCTCCGCGCCGTGTGCCTGCAACGGTTGCGGGCACTATGCGGAGGCGGAATCCAAATGCCGGCTGGCTGAAAAAGTCGTGCGTTTTACGCCGACGGTAACCGAGCAATTGCCGGTTTGCGCGATTCGTGCCGATTGTCGTTGGTGGCAACAGGAAGGCCGCTCGGCGTGTTTTAGATGTCCGCAAGTGGTGACCAATAACCTCAAGCCGACCGAAGACATGCGGCGGGCGGCCGACTACGGCGTTCTCTGAGGATTTTGGTCACAATGTCAAAAATGGTGAGAAGGAAATGGCGTTATGAAACATGAGTTATTTCGACAACAAGCCTTGGACTTTAAAAGAGACAAGCCCTTAGGGGAGGTTATTCACGTGGAATCCTTGTCGTTTTCCTTTCTCACCGCTTTAGCCGTCAGCAGCGCTTTGCTGCTAGTTGCCTTTGCCTTTTGGGGCGAATATACCCGCAAATCTCATGTAAACGGTTATTTGTCGCCGAGCATGGGTTTGATTAAGGTCTATGCGCCGCAGGCCGGCACCTTGATCGAAAAGCACGTACGCGAAGGGCAGGCCGTTAAAGCGGGCGACACTTTGTTCGTGTTATCGACAGAGATCAGTTCGCGGGAAACCCCGCAAGCCCAGGCGGCGGCGATTGAGCAATTGAAACAGCGCCGGGAAAGCCTGGAAACCGAGCTGGTGAAACAGGAGCAAATCGACCAGATTCAATACCGTTCCGTACTCGATAGGCTGCATGGGATGCAGCGAGAGTTACAACAGGTGAATAGCGAGATAGACACTCAACAACAGCGCCTGGCCGGCGCCGCCGCGACTTCGCAGCGCTATCAGCAGTTGCTAAGCACGAAATTCGTTTCGGCAGTGCAAGCGCAACAAAAACAAGACGAATGGCTGGATCACCAAGCCAAATTACAAGCTCTGCAACGCGTGCAAATGACTTTGCAGCGCGACATCCGCTCCGCACAGCTGGAAGCGGACAGCAGCCAGATGAAATTCAAAAACCAGCGCGCCGCCATCGAGCGCAATATTTCGACCTTGGCGCAAAATATTACCGAATCCGAATCGCGCCGCAACATTGTGATCACTGCACCCCATGACGGTACGGTCACCACTATCCTAGCCGAGCAGGGGCAAAACGCCACGACCGCCAATCCCTTACTGTCCATCCTGCCGCTAGGCGCCAAGTTGCAAGCTCAGCTACTGGTGCCGTCCAGTGCGGTGGGTTTTGTCGAGCAGGGGCAGACCGTGTCGGTGCGTTATCAAGCCTTTCCCTATCAACGTTTCGGCAGTCATCAAGGCCGTATCGTCGAAATCGCCAAAACCTTGATTACCCCCAAGGAAGCCGATTTACCGGTGACTTTGCAAGAGCCGGTTTATCGGGTGACCGTGGAAATCGATAAACAAGCGGTGCAAGCCTATCGCCAGGATATTCCGCTGCAATCCGGCATGCTGCTGGACGCGGACATCTGGCTGGATCATCGTCGCTTGATCGAATGGGTGTTCGATCCCCTTTACAGCATTTTAGGACGGGTTTAACCATGGCTATGCAACATATCCTCGACTTTTCCGGCCGCAGAAAAACCCCGCTGATTCTGCAAACCGAAGCGGCCGAATGCGGCTTGGCCTGCCTGGCGATGGTGGCCAATTTTCATGGGCACCGGGTGGATTTGGCTAGCCTGCGGCAGAAGTTTTCCCTGTCGCTGAAAGGCTCGACACTGAATCATCTGATCCAGATCGCCAACCAATTGCATCTGGGCTCGCGCCCGGTACGGGTGGATTTGAACGAACTGAGCAGACTCAGCCTGCCGGCTATTTTGCATTGGGATTTTAACCATTTCGTGGTGTTGACCCAGGTCAAGCGCGGCGTGGCGACGATACTCGATCCGGCCAAAGGCACCGTCCATATACCCTATACCGAAGTCTCCAAACATTTCACCGGTATTGCCCTGGAATTGCAGCCCACCCAAGCGTTTACCGCAAAAACCGAACGTCAACAAATCAAGCTATCCCGCCTGATAGGCCAGTTGAATGGTGCCTCCAGCGCTACCTTACAAATCATTTTATTGGCTGCGGCCATAGAAGTGTTTGCAATCGTAGCGCCTTTTTTTATGCAACTGGTAGTCGATAACGCGGTGGTTGCCAAGGACACCAATCTTTTGACCGTACTGGGCTTGGGGTTCTTATTGTTGGCTTTGATCCAGATAGCCATTACCGCGCTGCGCTCCTGGGTGGTGTTGGTGCTGAGTACCTCGGTAAATTTGCAGATGATGAGCAATCTGTTCGGGCATTTATTGCAATTGCCGATGAATTTTTTCGAGAAGCGCCATCTGGGCGACATTGTCTCGCGCTTCGAATCGTTGAACGTGATTCAAAGAACCTTAACCACCAGTTTTCTGGAAGCCTTTATCGACGGCGTGATGGCGTTGGTTACCTTGGGCATGATGTTAGTGTACAGCTGGAAACTGGCGGCCATCGTCAGCCTGGCCGCGCTGCTGTACGGTATTCTACGCTTGGTATCGTTCGCGCCGCTGCGCAGTGCCAGCGAAGAACAAATCCTGCGCGCCGCCAAGCAGCAAACCAATTTATTGGAAACGGTGCGCGGCATGCAGAGTGTGAAATTATTCAACAGGCAGTTGCAACGACGGCATGGTTATCAAAACTTGATGGTCGATCATTTCAACGCCGGCATTCGCGTGCAAAAGCTGAATATCATCTACCGGGCGCTGAACAGCTTATTGTTCGGCGTGGAAAACATTGCGGTGATTTGGCTCGGCGCTTTGTTTATTCTGGATGGCGGCTTTTCGGTGGGGATGTTGTTTGCCTTCATGTCTTTTAAAGATCAATTCACGCACCGGGTGGGCAGCTTCATCGAAAAAGGTATCGAATTCAAAATGCTGGGTTTGCATACCGAAAGGGTTGCCGATATTGCATTGGCAGAACCTGAGCAAGAGTATTGCAGCGGTGCCAGACAAGATCAGCTCCCGGCATCGATCCAAATCCGCAATCTGGATTTCAGTTACGCCCCGTCCGAGCCGCCGGTACTAAAAAATCTTAACCTGGATTTTGCCGCAGGCGAGTCGGTGGCGATCATCGGTCCTTCGGGTTACGGCAAAACAACGCTGGCTAAATTGATTCTGGGTTTGTTACAGCCTAGCGCCGGCGAGATCCTGATCGGCGGCGTGCGATTAAACCGCATTGACAGTCACGATTACCGGAACATGGTGGCGGCGGTGATGCAAGAAGATCAATTATTCGCCGGCTCGATTGCCGACAATATCTGTTTTTTCGATCCGGAACCGGATCAAGCCTGGATCGAAACCTGCGCGCAACTGGCAGCGGTACATCAGGATGTCATGGCTATGCCCATGGCCTATAACACGCTGATCGGTGACATGGGGACGGTACTGTCCGGCGGCCAAAAACAACGGGTGTTGCTGGCTCGGGCTTTATACAAACGCCCAAAAATTCTGGTGCTGGACGAAGCTACCAGCCACTTGGATGTGGCCCGCGAAAAATTGGTGAACGGCGCGGTGCAGCAGCTAAAACTGACCCGTATCATTATCGCCCATCGCCCGGAAACCATCGCGTCGGTGGATAGGGTGATTGATTTACAAGTCATCGCGGACGCCGCGCTTGGCGAAACTCGCTACGTGTCGCAAGCTGCTTAGTATGCAATCTGGCCAAGCCAAACGCCTGGGTGCCTGTATTCGGGTTCGTGATATTGGAGCAAGAGACTTCTCGGGTGCCGACTGGTAAGCCTGGTCCCTGATCAGACAGATTCGTTATAAAATCAATAGTGAATTTTTATCTATTTTTATGACGGGATTTATGAACAACGCTATCGAAACCCACGCTGCCAACGATATTTTTTCCGAAGCTTTCTTATTGGGTAATTTAGGCGCACCGTTTATTTTGGGAATGGCGGTCGGCTATTTCGCCAAAAAAATGTTGCGGACGGCCTTATTCGTCGGCGGGGCGATTGTGTCGATTCTGTTCGTTGCCGAATATTACGACCTGATCAACATCAACAATCTGGCTTTGGAAAATGCGGCCAGTTCCGCCGCAGAGGCCGCGAAGGAATCCGGTGGTTTCTTGCTGGATCGTTTAGCGGTATTTAGCGCTCGGGGCGTTAGTGGTGCAGGCGGTTTTTTTGTGGGATTTAAACTCGGCTAAAGCGGTTTGTATTTGTTTTGCAGCGCGATTAACCAGGGTTGTTCCCATCAAGAATTTTATATCGGGCTTCATAGTTCCCACGACCTAAAGTGGGAACTATGAGTCAAGGAAATCTCTAGTCAAACTATTCGCCAACCAACCGGGCAATGCGCTCTGACCTTTCGATTCCAGCCGTTAATTTCGGCTAGGAAAAATGCCTTGTGTGGCTACACAGTATTTGACACCCAAAACAGGCGAGCGGATATACAGGGGCTGGCTTCCACCCGAAATGCCAACCGTGGTCGTTGCCGATGCGGAAGTGCTGATGGCACCTGGGTCTAGCGACACATTAGGTGTAGCGTTCGAATAAAGGTTATCTCTGGATGCCGAAGTCGCCAATACTTTTCCGGAGGGATTGGTGGTGTTGCCGGCAGTGCTCACCGCATTAATCGAAGCAGAGACAGTGACGTTGGTTTGTGCTGCGTGGTTGTGCGCGGGCATTTGATTTGGGAGTATGGTGACAAACTCCGAGCCGGTTTCTTCGCCGACCTGGATAGGCGATAGCCCCGGACCTTGCCCGTCACCAATCGGCGAACGGCCGCGCAGATCGGGCAACGCGAATGTCTGCACCCCATCGCCGCCATACTGCGTGCCTAATAAGGAAAACAAGGCGGTATTTTGCTGAATGCTCAGGGTCTGGCCGGCGGCTTCCAAATAACCGCGGGGGCAGAAATTATAGGTAAACGTGCAAATCTCTCCCAGAAAGGGGTCGGTGCCGCAAGCCGAGGCTGATACCGGCAATCCGGTGATAGCGATCATAGCCAGTTTCAAGAGTGGTTTGTTGAATGATTTTGACATGTTGAGTACCTTTAAATTGAATTGAATTGAATTTAATTGAAAGCGTGGTTACGACGTCTGCTGCTGATGACTGAGACCAAGCCGATAGCCAGTAGCCAAAGCGTTTCCGGTTCCGGTACCGTGTTGTTAGTTTGTTTGGTGACCGAATCGACTGTAATCAGGCTGGAAGCGTTTATCGAAAATCTGCCGGAATCCGCACCACCAAATATTTTTAGATCGGGGTTGCTGTCGCCAAAGTTGATTAAATCGCCTGGGTTCAGCAGAAAGGACAACAGTAGGGTGCCGACGTCGGATACAAGGCCGCCTTTACCAGTACCTATATCGGTATTCGGATCGCTAGGTATGCGTTTTTCGTTACCGCGAAAGGGATCCGAGATAATTTTAGAAAATGCTAGTTCGGTGCCATCCGCTTTGTAAAAAGCAATCAAGGATTGCGCGAATTCAGCATCATTGTTTAACGGCGGTGTGTCAGTGGCTTCGACCTGATGGCTGAATTGGAATTGCAGGTTCACTACAAAACTATCCACAGCCGACTTGTTTTCAATCGAAAAGGTATAGTCGCCGAACAAGGGGCTGATACCCGACGGTTCGGTGCCGCCAGTGCCGCTAGCACTTAAGTTGATGCCAAAGCCGTCGCCAATTTGGCTTAAGGTGCCCGATAACGGATCGGGGCCGGTGACAGTGGAGCCAACTAGGGTGGTTATAGACGTGGAACCGGCAATGATACTGGTCAGAGATCCGGTTTGCGTAGCGTTTATCGGACTGCCTGGGGAGCCGATACTATCAAACTCCGCAGAGCCGCGGATCACAATATTGCTATCAAAAGCCGCCGCCCATGCAGACCCCGACTGCGCGCCCAGTAACAACGTCATTGCCAATGCAGCACTGGTAAGCCTGCCGCCATGGTTTATCGATTTAGACGTGATTGAGGGTACGGTCTTAAAATCGCTATCGAACCGCTTTTTAAATTTAATTGATTCCATCTTGATACCTCTTTATTTGATTAGATTTGGCGGATTATTAATTTCATTAATTATTAAAAAAATATTTATACTTAATAGTTTGTCGCGTAACAAATTACAGGCGTCTAGTAACTATTTAACGGCAGACAATTGAAAGATTCTTTCTCTGTATACCAAATGCCATTTGCTGAGTTTTGAAATTAAGTTAATTAACTGCTTTCTGTTTTTGTTTAAAAAATGTATTACAAAAATTAATAGCCAATTCTTATGCCAGTTATTGATGGCATCCGCAAAATTAACGTATCATTATGTTTTTTAATAAGTTTTATGGAGGTATGTGTCGGCGAGCGACAACATGCATGAGTGCCATGGAATCGTTTCGGCACGATATGTCGCGTGAATTACGAAATATCGTTTTTATGTCGAGAAGGGTTATGACTTATTGGATAGCTCGATAGAGCTAGGGTTTGAAAGGTGTAGAAAAAACTTTGTTTCCCGCTGGCCCGAATATAGTTTGTTGAGTTTGCAGCAGGGACGATGAGGTAGCCACCGGTTGCTGCAAATCCTGTTCGGCCTATTCAACGATTGGACTATCAAACCGGCGTTAGCCGCGTAATTTTATAGCTTGTTTTGCGTGCCGTTTTTGCAGCCAACGAATCACGCCGGTGATATACAACACCGGGCAAGCCAAACCCGCCAGCAATACCAAAATCCGTCCCGGCCAGCCGAAAGCGTGGCCGCTATGCAAGGGCCATTGCCAATCGTAAAAAACATCGGCGTTCGAGCCGGTGCCGGAGTCGTAGACTTTTAGAATTTCGCCGCTGTACTGATCGACGGCAAAATCCCGATAGCCGACAAATTGGCTCAATTCAGTGATGTCACGTTTCATTACCCTAAACACATCCAGTCGGTCCTTCGGTGCATTCAGCATCCACAGTCGGCCGGCAGGGTAGCTTTGCTGCACTATCGTTTCCACTTGCCCCAAGCTAATCGTCTGTTGTCCCGCTTTGGGTGGGGCGCTATCAATCGTTTCCGGAATGCCGTTGTACGCATTCGGGCGGGTGATAGCCGAGAACGGCTTGAGCAACACGTCTATACGGTCCGGCATCGTCATGTAGATACCGGAAAACAATACCGGTATTAACACGATACCGGAATAGAAACCGACTATTTTATGCAGATCGAAGTTGAACCTGACTGATCCCGCGCGCCGCTTGAAGGTCAGGGCTTGCCTAAATTTACCGGTCAACGGCCACCAGACGATTAACCCGGTCAATACCGATAAAATGGAAAAGGCGCCGAGAATCGAGACGATAGTGCCGCCGGTTTTACCCAGCAGCAAACACCAATGTAACTGCATGATGAAACTGACCAAAGGCCGGCCCCAATATTGATCTTTGGGATGCCAAAGCTGTAAACCCTTGACTTGCGCGGTATAAGGGTCGACGAAGATATAGTAGCCGTCGCCACTGTTGGTTTTGCTGTCGTCCCTGACAAAATACAAAAATTTGTAAGCCACTTCGGCGTTTCGTGGGTAGTACACCTTAAAAAAAAGACTATCTGGCGGTTTGGCGTTTTCGGCCGCGGCGACGATGTCATCTAAAGAGCGTAAATGTCGTTGTTCTTCGGCAGCTAAAGAAACGACGGCCAGCTCCGGATTCAATATTTCCTGCATTTCCAGATAAAACACCAATAGTCCGCCGGTTAGGCCGACGACAGCCAAAAGCATTCCGGCGCTTAAACCTAAATACAGATGTACGGCCAACCATCGTTTGCGGCGGGTTTTTAGACTCGTTAAGCGTCGAGCCGAGCGTGGTGGGGCGTTAAACTTTGTCCGACAGGACAAATTCACTAGGGCTTGTTTCATGGCTACTTATAAAAATCACTTAGGCAATGGAATACGCGGCGAATTTGTAGGATAGAGCGGGAAGGCATCCCGCCCGTTTCGAGCCGCATGGTTAGAATTCAACCTTCACCGACCCCAAAAACGAGCGGGGCGTACCCCAGGTTGCGCGCATGCCGGACACCAACGCGAAACCGTCGTGGACATATTCTTTATCCAGCAAATTGGTGACATTCAGCTGTAAAGTGACATTGGTCTTTGCCACTTTGCGGGTATAGCTGGCCAGCAGGTCCACGACGCCATAGCCATCGAAGTTGAAATCGTGGAAATCGAAAGTCGCCTTTCTGTCACTCGCCAGTTCCAGGCCGGCACCGACTTTTAAACCGCGTAAGTCTTCCTGCTGAAAGTCGTATGTTGTCCAGAAAGTGGCGGTATGATCCGGAATGCCTCTCAATCTGCTGCCGACAGGAATATTATTCGGATTGTTTTCTTTCAACACTTCGGTATTGGTGTAGGCATAAGTGGCGATGGCATTCCATCCGGGCAGAATTTCCCCTTTTATATCGACCTCGACGCCCCGGCTGCGCGCTTCACCGGTAGCAACGCTAAAATTTAAATTGGTTAAATCGGTGGTGGGAATGTTCTGTTTGGTTAAATCGTAGTAAGCGATGGTGCTGGTCAATCTATCGTCGAAAAATGCGGTTTTGAATCCCACTTCCCATTGCTGCGCGGTCTGTGGCGGTAAAAAGGTATTGCCTTGTCCCAAGCCATTGGTCGTGCCGAAATTCTCGACATAATTACCGTAAATGCTCAGCCATTTTTCCGGTTGCCACAGCACGCCCACCTGAGGCGTCACCGCATCGGCCCTTTGCCCAACCAGTTGAGACAATACATTGAATTGCTCGACATTTTGATAACGAAAACCGCCCATGACATGAACGTTATAAGGCAGTTTGATTTGATCCTGAAGATAGATGCCGTATAGGTCGGTAATGGTATGAAACGAATTGGCGGCTCGCGTCGTTGGATTGATGGGCGGATTACCGGTATGAACCGGATTGTAAATATCGATAGTGCTGGCAACCGTGCTACTGTAACCGACGGTATTTTCATCTTGCAGATAATAATCGCCGCCGATCAGTAAGGTATGTTGCAATCCCCAGGTATCGAAGTGGCCCGTTAAATTGGTGGTCGTAAAATAACTTTCGTTACTGTAAAAGTCACTGGTGGCCAAACGCCGGTTCAGTGTGCGTTGATCCGCTTGCAATGTGGTAGGCAACAGCGCGGTTCGGGTTCTATCCAACAGGTTGATGCCGAGTTGCTCGCTGATTTCCCAACGGTCGTTGAATTGGTGCTTCAAGTTGAAGCCGACGAATTTGTTTTCGACGGGATTAGGGTTAGCCTCCATTAAATTTCGTTCGCGTGGAATATCGACTAAGCGCGGGTTTATCCAGCTGCCGTCGGCTCTAGTGCCGTCAATCAGTAAAGGTCTGGAATGCAGGTCGTAATCGTTATTTTCGTGACGGTATTCCATTTCCAATAGGGCCGTTGTTTGCGAACTGATGTTCCATTGCAAAACCGGCGCTACGAATACTTTTTCATAGTCCACCAACTCGCGAAACGATCCGCTGTTCTCGTAGGAAACATTCATTCGGTACAACAGGTCGCGATTTTCGGTCAACGGTCCGGTCGCATCAATGCTGGTACGATATAAATCGTAGGAACCAAATTGTTGTTGTAGTGCGTAATAGGCAGTATCCAGAGGTTTTTTGGTCACGACGTTAACCATCCCGCCTGGTTCGACACGTCCGTATAGCATGGCCGCAGGCCGAGAAATAGTCAAATCTG
>NZ_LUUG01000049.1 GCF_001644035.1 Methylomonas methanica | reverse complement strand
TTTTTCAACAGAATCGGCCGAACTTGACCATTCGCAGCCTGACGAAAAATCAACGAATGCAGGTATTCCCCTCTTCTACATATTTCACGCTGTGTAATCCTTTAGCAGCAAAATCCGACCGCTTTCTTTAGCTTTTTGGTAATAGGCTGTGTCGGCGGTGATAAGTGTCGCGCCGGGGGTATTTAATGCAACGGCGTGATAGAGCGTATCAAAAAGGTGGTGCCGGTAACGCTTAGCAAGATCGATCGCTGTGGTGTAAATTTCCGGTTCATTGGCAACGCGGCTTTCGATGTTTAATAGATCGAACAGATCGTCTTCCGCTTCGCCCGGCTTTTCTCGGGCGAGTACCGCCGCGACTTCGGCGATGAAATGTGGCGGTTGCATGAGGTTTATCCGGCCTTCGTCTACTGCATAAAGAATGTTTAAGGCCAGATCGCAATCGGCTTCGTTATCGCGGTCTTGAAAGAACCATTTGAGCGCAACGCTGGCATCGACCACCCCTATCATGGACGACCGTCTTCCCGTGCCGAACGAATTTCCTCATCGGTGAGCGACAGCGCATGTTTGCGCCGTTCCATTATTCTCGAGATCGCATCATGACTGCGTTGCTTGCGTTCGGCGCGCTCGATGGCTTCGCGCATCAAGTCCGCAATCACGGCACTTTTGTTTTGTCCTTGGTAGGCGATGTTAAACGCTTCCTTGACGTCGTCGGGAACGCTGAAATTCACGGTAGCCATGACTTCCTCCTAATATTGTTGAATATTTCAACAAATTATTGGTCATTGCCTGGGAATCTGCAACTGTTATTAACCCGGCCCAATTTATCACTGATGTTGCCGTTCGGGCTGAGTTCGTCGAAGCCCAATTGAGGACGAACGGTATTTGGGCGTCAACCATTCAACACTTTGGCGGCCAGTTCCGTACCGATGACGCGGGCCTTGATTTTGGCGAATGCGGTGTCCCGCCCGGTCGATGTATCGTCTTCGAAAGGCGAAAAACCGCAGTCGTCGGTGGTGCCGAGCTGATGCAGCGGGATGTATTCGGCTGCGCGCAATACACGATCCCGCACTAATTCCGGCTCTTCGACGTCGGGATTCAGCACGTCGATCACGCCGATAAACACGCGTTGGTTGGGACGAAGATTGTCCTTGATGATGGCTAACACATGTTCCGGAACTTTTTCGCTGGCCATCTGCATGTAGAAATTACCGGCTTGGAGCTGGAACAAGCTCGGCAGCAGCTCGGCGTAATCGACATCGGCGCTGTGGGTGGAATCATGGTCGCCGCCGGGACAGGTATGTACGCCGATGCGTTGGCGTTGTGCCGGGGTAAAGTGCGCCAATACCCGGTTGTTCAGGTCGATAAACTGCCGTAGCAATTGCTTGGATGGATCGAGTTTGACCGACAAGCGCCCTTCGGTGAAATCAATTTGCACATGGTGTGCGCCTTGTTCCAAACAGCCGCGAATATCCGCCACCGTTTCTTGGACCAAGTCGTCGATGAACGCTTCCCGCGAGTAGCCGTCTATTGCTTCTGGCGGATAAAGCAGGCTCAAGGCGGAAGCCGAAATCACCGCCTGCTTGAGCGGGCGCGTGGTGTAGCGTTTGGCGGCCTGCACAAATGCGCCGGCATAGACGCCGTAGCGAAACGGTCCCGCGGTTAATCGGGGCAATTGCCGGGTATGGCCGTCGGCAAATGGAATCACGATGCCGTCCTCGGCGATGTTGTGCAAACCTTGTAAGGGGTAGGTGGCGAAACTGGACTTGGTCTGTTCGCCATCGGAGATCACCGGCGAGCCGGTGTCCGCAAAACGTTGCAGGGTGTCGCGTACCGCTTCGTCGTAACAGGCATCGAGTCGTTGTTGCGATAGTCGACCCGCGCGAAACTCCCGGAGTGCTTCCAGCAATTGCGGCGGACGGGGAATACTGCCTATGGATTCGGTGGGTATGGACATGTCGCGTTCCTGTATGGCGTTAAGGGAATGGGTTGCAGAGGCTTAGGTCAAGTGAATGGCTGGCTTTACGGGTCTATCCGCTGATGAGCAATCGCGGTTAAAGCGCCGTAACTAGCTACCAGAAAAGGCACGCTATAGGTTAATAGCGCCTTGACCACATCGAGACTCTGCATCGCCGGGTAATCCAAACACAGCAGGCCGAACACGGCCTGCGGATGATTGATCAAATTCAACAGAGTGCCTACTACCAAGGCAACCTTGCCGGAGCGGCGGTAGATGCCGAGTCGGATGGCGGTGCGATGATGACGAAGTAATTTTCCAAAACCATTGCCAGCGGCGGCGTTGAAGTCAATCCATTTACACATCCAGGATAACCTCTAACAAAAAAAAGATTTGGAGAGCGCTGTTTGTATGTCGATAGCATGAAGGATTGTGTTTGTGATCGTTTGAGGGTTCTCATTCATATGCTAACGATTACTGAAGTCTCAAAGTCTTAATGGCAAAAATAAAGGCAATGTTTGCGTTATTAGTTGGTGTCGCCCCGGCAGGGATTGCCGGGGCCCAGAAACCATGGATGGCTAAGGCGTCTCACGTCCTTGTGATCTGGATCCCGGCAATCCATGCCGGGATGACGTCTTCGATGCGCTTTCAACTACTAATGCGAACATAGCCAAAACAAAGGGGTATAAATCCATGCAATCAAGTGTTGGCGACAAACACTCTAAATCGCTCTCTTTCTTCAAAATATATCATTAAGGTTATATTTTGCAAAATCTCGCACGCTTCATTCATTGCACAAAACCATCCAAGCAAGCACTTTAGCATTACTTGTTTAAGCCCGGATAAGGGCACAGTCAGGCCAAGGCCCCGCCGCAACTACTGCCTTGGCCGGCTGTGCAACCGTAGCAATGGGCGGCGGTGGTGATCGGTGCGTCTTGCAGTTGTGTAAGCGATAACTCGCTGATATGTAGTTTGGGTTTGGCTACGGCACCCAACGGCAAATCCAGCATCTGATTGAAATCGCAATCGTAGACATAACCTTGCCAGTCGATGCTGAGGGTATTCAGGCACATCAGATTTTCAAGATTGTCGGCGCGAAAACTGTCTTTTAATAACGCGAGATAAGAATCGAAGCGGCCATGGCTGATCAAGGTGCTGCCGAAGCGCTGAATCGGCATATTGGCGATGGCAAACAGGCGGTTGAAGACGATGCCGTAATGTTGCTGCAAGTGCTGTTTATATGCTTGTTCCAGTTGCTGCTGGTCGGGCGGCAACACGGCGTCTTGCGGGTTGAACACTAAATTCAACTCCAATCCGCTGTCCGGCTGACCATAACCCAAGCGATTCAGGTGCTGCAAGGCGGCGAGGCTGTCTTTGAACACGCCTTTGCCGCGTTGTTTGTCGACATTTTCTTCCAGATAACATGGCAGAGACGCGACAATGTTGACCTGCTGCGCGGCCAGAAACTCGGCGAGATCGGCGTATGCCGGTTCTTCCAGGATGGTCAGATTACAACGGTCGATCACCTCGATACCCCGATCACGCGCGGCTCGCACCAGATACCGAAAATCGGCGTGCATTTCCGGCGCACCGCCGGTTAAGTCCAGCGTGTGAATGTTGGCTGCGTCGGCCAAAGCCAGCACCTGATCAACGGTTTCCCGACTCATCATCTCGGTGCGTTTGGGGCCGGCGTTGACATGGCAATGCACGCAACTCAGATTGCACAAATAGCCGAGATTGACTTGCAACACTTCCAGCGGCTTACGGAATAGGGCCGGAAAGTCACTATTAATCAGCAGAGGTTTGGTGTCGTGCATGCTTAATCCTTGGAAAACCAGATGTCGCCGTAAACAGCAGACACCGAGCCGTTGCTGTTGTCGGTATCGGTCATGATGGCGACGGCATCGATAGCGGTGATGTCTTCACCGAATAGTTTCTTGAAATCGGCCCGGATATTACGTTTTTCGGTTTGCCAAACCTTCAACGATGCTTCCGGCCCGCGCAAGGCCATCATCATCGCATGCTCCCCGGCAAAGGCATTGGGCCAGACGCTGTCCTGTTTAGTGTTGCCGGCCCAGACATAATTGATGGCCTTGGTTTGCCAAAACGCCAGCCCGCCTTTGACCACTACATACACACGCGCCGCATAGTCGTCGCCAGCCTTGCTTTGTTCGTTCAAGCCAGGCAAACGATTGCCGATGCGCCACGACCAGTTCAGGAATGGCGTCTGGGTAAGGTCGATACGCTGTTCCTTGAACAAGCCGGAACCGGCGGCACGACTATCGGCAGTCAACACCGTCATGCCATCCATAGCTTGCAACCGATATTGGGTGTTGCCTTTGAAACTTTTATGCTCCCAACCCTCCAGACTATTGCGGCTGAATTCGCCGATAGGCAATTTGTTATCGGCAACCGCCGCATGCTGTGGCAGCAAAATCGCCAGGCAAAGCAACAGGCGATTTTTTACGAATGCCCTTCGGGCGCTAACATAAACAGGAGAGGAAGCTGTCATAATTTGTCGTCCAAATCCTTTCAAGTAGTTGGGCCGCTGCTCATGAAAACGTGTCTTCATGGGCTTCATCAGTGTCGCTGTCGATTTGATCGAAATCGGAGAAGACGACCTCACGGCTGTTACGCCGCCAATCTTCGGCCAGCAGGCCTTCGTTCAATTGATCGGATAAGTTCATCTCGATGCTTAACAACACGCACTATCAGCCTTGGCCGATTCGCTGCCGGGTCCGGGTGAGCAATCGAATAAACCGAAATGCCGGGATTTGTCGCCCAACACCTGGAAGTGATCGCCGTAGCGGCTGCCCGCCAGCATGTCGGCGGTGTTGCCGCAGACTCTTAACGGCCGGCCGGTCTCGAAATGATGATGATCGTCCAGATCGAAACTGTGGGGATGTTGGTCGATAGTGCCCAAATAAACGGCGACTTGGCCGAAGTCTTCGCAACGATCTTCCAATGGCATTTTAAAGGCCCGCACCGTCACCGAATCGAACTTGACCATGCCGATTTTGGCGAACACCTCGGCGTCGTCGATGCTGATAGCATTTTGCTTGACCTTGCGGACATCCGGGCAGCCCAAGTTTTGCAAAATGCGCCGGAAGTCTTCCCAATACAAAGCACCACCCAGGCATTCGCCCAATAAAACCGGGTCTTGGCGCAGTTCGGTGGGTATGCGGCGGTCGGCGAATACGTCGGAGAAATACAGTTCGCCGCCCGGTTTCAACACCCGGAATATTTCCGCCAGCACACGGGGTTTTTCCGGCGATAGATTGATCACGCAGTTGGACACCACGACGTCGATGCTGTTATCGGTGATACTCACGGTGTGCAGGTTTTCGATGTGACCATGTAAAAACTCAACGTTGGCAAACCCAAAGCGTTCGGCATGCCAGTCGCGGTGACGGACGGCGACTTCCAATTGTTCGGGCGTCATATCCACGCCGATCACCCGGCCTGTCGGTCCAACCAGTTTTGATAGCAGATAACAGTCGCGGCCGGTGCCGCAGCCCAAATCCAACACGGTCTTACCTTCCAGGGCCGGCGGCAACGGTGAACCGCAGCCGTAGAAACGTTCCAGCACTTCCGGATGTAATCCCGCCAGTAGCGCTTTTAAATAGCTTGGCATGGCGTCGATGCTGCAACAGGCGCTGGTTTTCAGGTCATCGCTGGATTGCAGTACCTGACCATAGTAATGGCGAACCGATTCGCTGATTTCGATACTGGTAGTCATGAAAAGCCTCGTATTTTTTATTATTGAAGATAGGCGCTAAGGTAGTGTGAAATGGCAGCGGAATTGACAGCCGCGCAGGGTAAGGTCGACAGCCAGGATAAGGCAAACGATGCGATCACGCCAGCATTGGCCTTGCCGCCGACCAAATAATGACCCACTAGAAATATCGAGGGAGAAGCGGCAAGCCGAGCTTGCTGGAAAAATCAGCAAACATCGACCTGTGAGGTAATTCATCCGGTCTCAACCGGGCAATCGGCAGGCAGTTTTGCGGGCTGTAACAGAATTTTTCTGACGCCGGCTTGCGCGGCGTGCGCGAATGCGGCAAGCCCGTCACTAAGTGGGTATTGGCCGTCTATCATGGTTTCCACGGGCAGTTTGTTCTGCGCCAGCAGCGCTAATGCGTCTGCAAACGGACCGCACCGGGAACCGATAATGTTGATTTCGTAAACCACCACTTTGCTTAAATCCAGCGCCGCATTGGCCGCGAAGGTGCTTTTTAACACCAAGGTGCCGCGCGGTTTGACGATACGCAAGGCCTCGGCAAAGCCGGCGGCCTGACCGCTGGCATCGACGACGCAGTCGAAACAATTGTCCGGAATCTCGGTAGTTAAGCCGGTAGCCAGTTGCCATTGTTTGGGTAAAGCCAAGGAGCTTGTTGATCTGCCCAACAGCGTGACCCGGTAGCCGGCCAGACTCAGTACCTTGGCGATCAACATACCCAAGCGGCCGGGGCCGACGACGGCGACCTCGGAGATGGGCAGGCTGGCAATTTGCTTGACGACGCGTAATGCCGCGGCCAAGGGTTCAGTAAACACCGCGGCTTGGTCCGGTACGGCGCTGGGAACGGCGTATAAGTTGGTAACCGGCAGGCTGAAATAATCGGCAAATACCCCGTCTTTGCCGCGGATCCCCAGCACTTTGCGGTTCAGGCAATGCTCGGGGCCGTCGCTTCGGCACACCTCGCAGGCGTTGCAGCCGATGTTGATGGAACCCACCACGCGCCGGTTTAGCCAGTCTAGATGTTTGTCATCGGCAACCGCAACTACCGTACCGACAAATTCGTGGCCGAGGATGCCGGAAAAGCCGGCATAGCCCTGCACCAGTTCCAGGTCGGTGGCGCAGATACCGGCCAGGCGTAACTCAATCAACGCCTCGCCGGCAGCTAAGTCCGGTATCGAAATATCGTTGCGATAGGATAATAATTTGTCTAATGTCAGAGCTTGCATTTGTGCGGGTGGGGCGCTTTAGAAAATTTATTTTTACCAAATATTCTGGGCAAGAATATACCTTTAGTATTTTTCAGGTGGTTTCCAATGAGCTATTTACCGACGACGTCTTCCGCGGCAGCATTTCAGCATTTTCTGTCCACGCCATTGGATGCCTTACTTGCCGAACATCAAGCGCTTAATCCGCAGCAAAAAATGCTGGATTTATTTCAACGTTGTGCGGCAGAGGTTCCCGCTTATCGCCAGTTTTTGCAAGCCAATCAAATCGATCCCGCGCAGATTAAGGCTTACCCGGAATTCCAAAATCTGCCCTTAATCAACAAGGCGAACTACATGCAAGCCTATCCCTTGCCGGAACGTTGTTTCGGCGGGAGTCTGAGCGGCGCGGATCGGGTAGCGGTATCGTCCGGTTCCACCGGTGTGCCGACGTTTTGGCCGCGTTCGGCCGAGTATGAACTGGATGTGGCGGTGCGGTTCGAACAAGTGTTCAAGGATAGTTTTCAGGCCGATAAACGCAGTACGCTGGCGGTGGTGTGTTTTGCGTTAGGTAATTGGGTGGGCGGTTTGTTTACCACGTCTTGTTGTTGGCATCTGGCGCATAAGGGCTATCCGTTGCTGGTGGCGACGCCGGGTAATAACAAAGTCGAGATTTTTCGGGTGGTGCGCGAATTGGCGCCACATTTTGAGCAAACCGTGCTGTTGGGGTATCCGCCGTTTGTGAAAGACGTGATCGATGCCGGTGCCGCCGAGGGCATAGATTGGGCACAATTTAAACCCAAATTGGTGTTTGCCGGTGAGGTGTTTAGCGAGGAATGGCGCAGCTTGCTGTCCGAGCGTATCGGTTCGGAATCGGTTTGTTTCGATTCGGCATCTTTGTACGGTACCGCAGACGGCGGCGTATTGGGTAACGAAACGCCGCTCAGCATCGCCATTCGCCGTTGGTTGTCGCAACGGCCGGAAGTAGCTCGAGCTTTGTTCGGCGAATCCCGGCTGCCGACACTAGTGCAATACGATCCGCACAGCCGTTTCTTCGAAGTCCACGAGGGGACTTTGGTGGTCACCGGCGAGAACAGCGTACCCTTGTTGCGCTACCACATCGCCGATAAGGGCGGGGTATTGAGCTACGCGCAGCTCTGGGAGTTTTTGCGGCAGCACGGTGTGCAGTCGGTCGAGGATTTAGGTTTGGATAGCAGTTTTCAAGCTCGTAATTTGCCGTTTGTGTATGTATTCGGCAGGGCGGATTTTACCGTGTCGTATTACGGCGCCAATATCTATCCGGAAAACGTCACGGTGGGATTGGAGCAGCCGGAAATCATGGCTTGGGTGACCGGTAAATTTGTCCTGCAAACTCAGGAAAACGCGGAGGGCGATAAATATCTGCATATCGCCGTGGAATTATTGCCGGGCGTGGTGCCCGAACCGGCGCTGGCGCCAAAGATAGCCGCCTCCATCCGTGCGCAACTACTGCGCTTGAACAGCGAATTTGCCAATTACACGCCAGCTGAAAAACAACTGCCGCAAATCAGCTTACATAGTTTTGCGGATGCGCAATATTTCCCCGCCGGGGTAAAACATCGTTATACCCGGCGTTAAACTGATCAGGTTGTTAAAGTTAGTCCGTTAGACTGCGGCTAACAATCAGCAGCATTAAAACTCCAAATTCGCCGCTGGTATGCCGGTAATTAGCGCTAGATTATTTCCTTACGTTTTGCATGGATTGGTCTATAATTTAGATGTGCATCACAAAAATGGCCGGAGCAGGGAGCTGGCGATGACGCCGCAAGCTGTCGGCATACGCTTTCGAGGGATCGTTCTGTTGTAAAGGAGATTGAACATGTCTGTTCCATATCCATCAGCCGACGGCGGTATTTCGGTAGAACTCGGCAAAAGTTCCACAGTGCCGGACTCCGGTTCCGGCAAAATCGATTTATTTCCCATCGCCAATCAAGATTTCCAGAAAATTAAAACTCTGAAGGACTTGGCGCTCCGTAACATCACGCTGGAACAGTTCCCGGTTGTCAGCGCCTGGCGAGAGAAGCTGTTTGCGCCGGAAGGTATACCGGAGATTTGCGACGAATTGCCGCGCTTGCTGACGGAGTTCTTGCGCAAGCCCGAGAATCAGGCCTTGCCGCCTTACACCCGGCGCGCCAAAGCGCTGCATCATATATTTGCCAACAAAACCGCGCTCGTTAAAGCGGACGATTTGCTGCCTGGCCAAACTACCACCAGCTTCGTCGGTCCGGTGGTCTATGCCGATACTATCGGTTATTGCATCTGGCCGGAATTAAAAACCGTCACTACCCGCGCCCAAAATCCGTTCAAGATTCGCCCGGAAGTGGCGGACCGTCTGAATCGGGAGATTTTTCCATTTTGGCTGGAACAAAAACCGGTGCAGGAACTGGCCCGTTACAGCGATTACGATAGCGCCGACTATGAAAACCGCGACAGGGTAGGCGGTAACTATCAGCCATCCATCGATCCACCGTTACGTAAAAAAGCCGGACAAACACCGAAAGCTCAGGAATTGATGGAGCGGGTGGCTTTCTTCCTATCCGACAAGGCTACTTGCGTATCGCATACGGTGCCGGATTTCGAACGCGTATTGAAATATGGCTTCGATGGTCTAATCGAACGGGCCAGAAAGGACATCACCGATGGCGTAGCGGCCACGCCGCAGCAAGTAGAGTTTCTGCAAGGCGTCATCGCGGTTTACGAAGGCGCCAAAATTTACGCACAGCATCTGGCCGAGGCCGCTGATAAAGCCGGCAATCTGGCGCTGGCTGCTATTTGCCGGAAAATTCCGGCACAGCCCGCCGAAACCTTGCACGAAGCGCTCGCGGTAGTCTGGATCTGCTATCACCTGTTGCTACAGGAAAATACTAATTTCGGTTTTTCCATCGGCCGTTTGGATCAAATACTCAACCCGTTCTACCTGGCTGATTGGCAAAAACTGGATAGTGCTGCGGAGCAGGACAATTACACTCGTCGGGCGGTAGAACTGGTCAGCCATTTCTTTCTGCATTGTTCCGATCACGTGCCGCTGTCCACCTCCGGTTCGGAAACGCTGTTCGCCGGCAGCGGCTCCAATCAGGCTCTAACGGTCGGCGGTACCCGCTACGAAAATGGCCAGGTTGTCGATGCAGTCAATGACATGACCTATATCATTCTGAAAGCCACCGAGATCTTGTCGATTCGTGACCCGAACGTGCATGCCCGCTATCACCGTGATGTGCATCACCGCGACGCGCAAGGCAAGCCGCTGCCGGTCGAGGTAATGGACCCGTATCTGAAACGGATTTGCCAGGTCAATATCCTGACCCGAGCCACACCTGCTTTACATGGCGATGCGGCAGTGGTGCCGGCCATGGCTAGTTACTATGCGGCACATGCCGGTATCAGTCCAGAAGAAGCCTTGGCGGATGCCTACGACTACACCTCGATCGGTTGCATCGAAGAAAATGCCGCGCATAAACATTACGGCAATACCGGTTCAACCCTGATGGTCTTGCCGGCGGTATTGGAGCTGGCTTTGTATGGCGGCAAACACCGCAGTGATGGCGTGGCGCCGAACTCGCCTAACCTGTTTTACGGCGACGCGCGTTATACCACCCAGCCGTTGCTCCAAATCGATAGCATGCAAGCCTTTATCGAGGCCTTTAAATTTCAACTGAACGAAATGGCCCGGCATGTAGTGCAATGCAACAATTACTTCGGCCGTTTCTACGAACAATCCCGGCAGTCGCCGTTCTTGTCCGGGTTGTTCACCGGACCCACCAATACGCCGGACAGCGGCGGCGCCAGTTTTCGCGACGTGTCGGCCGGCGGCGCTAAATACAACTCAGCGGGGATTGCCGTGATCGGTTTGGCCGATGTGATCGACTCGTTTTGCGTGCTGGATAGCTTGGTGTTTGGCGGCAAAATCTCGGCCGGCGAATTGCTGGCGGCGATGCAGGCCGATTTCGATGAAATCAGCTTACAGCCAAAAAGCGCCTGGCAGGCATTTCTGGCGCGGGTGCGAAACTGGTTGCATCCCGAAGATGCGCCGCTCAGCCTGCCCAATCTGAGTAAGGAGCGGTTAAAACAAATCAAGGAAATGGTGCGTTTGGCCCCCAAATACGGCGCTGGTGTCGACCAAACTCCCGGGGGCATTTACAACAACGCCACGGCCGTGAAATACACACACCTACTGACCGAAATGTTGCAGGAAGTGTTTGCCCAATATCGCACGCATCGCGGCGGGCGCTATCTGCCCGGTTACTGGAGCATGACCAATCATGCCGGTTTCGGCATGTTGACCAAGGCCACACCCAATGGCCGGCGTAGCGGCGAGTCTTTCGCCAGCGGCATCACGCCGTGTCCGGGTGTGGTGAAAGCCAACGGCGAGCCGGTTAATCTGTTGGATCATATGCTGTCGGTCACGTCGGTGAATGCCAACACCGTGCAGAACGGCTATACCTACAACCTCAGCCTGACCACCCGCGATCGCGGCCATATCGAAGAAGATACCGAGTTGTTCTCACGCTATATGAAGGCCTTTGCCGATCAAAACGGTGTGTTGGTGCAAATGTGCGTGTCGTCGATCAACGATCTGGTCGCCGCTGATCGCGCCGCCACAGCCGCCGGGCAATCCGGTGCCGGCGAGGCCGAGCATAAAGCCCTGGAACCGTTCAAGGATCTGATGATACGCGTGGCGGGCTACTCGGCGTATTTCGTTACGCTCAGTCCGCAAATGCGTAAAGAGATCATTCAAAGAGCCAATTTTGGCTTGGACACCGGCGCCGAGCAACATTCGCTCAACGCACTGTAATTGGAGAACTGTCATGCATGCCGGATTTCCCTGTTTATTCCCGAATTTACAAAAAACCTTGAAGTTGGGTGCCAAGGCCGCGACCCAGGCCGGCGATCTGCCGGCCGTGCTGGATAAGGCCCAGGGTCGCTTACTGGCAGGCGGCATGGCTGTTGCTTTGCGTTTGGGATTTGGCTATTTATTGCGCGATTGCCATCTGGACGCCGCGCAAGCCGCTAAGGCCAATGCCTTTTTCGAGGAAAATTTCGTGATTCTCGATCCCGCCGCGCCGGGCGGCCGCCGTTATTACCAAGGTAAATTTTTGATCCGCACCAGCCGGCGCGGCGACGACATGAACGTGTTGCTGAGGTTCTGCCCGAATCCCGAAGCACTGTATATCAAGACCCCCTTCGGCCAGGCGCTGAACTCGCTGGCGCTGGTCAATACCCAAGTGCTTAGCGAAAGCCAGGCTGATCAAATTGAGAATGATCCCAACCGGGTCGATCTGGTGGTGCGCTTTAAAGACGTGCAATCCATCATCGGCCTGTTGGGCCGTTCCGGTGTCGATATTGTCGGTTTGTTGCTGGAGAATCTGGTGCAACTGACCGGCCACGTCGGTCATCTGTTCAAACTGGGCGCCATCGCCACGGATATCCAGTTGTCCCTGGACCTTCCCAAAGCGGCCTGAATATGGAGCAGGGAGATGGACAGCAAAGCCTACATCTTCGATATCAAACGCAATACCAGCGAGGACGGGCCGGGCATCCGCACGACGGTGTTTTTCAAAGGCTGTCCGCTTAATTGCAGTTGGTGTCAAAATCCCGAGGGCATAGCTCCGGGGCCATCCCTGTCTTTTCGCCCCGAGCTCTGTCATCCGGACGACTGCGATAGGCCTTGTATCAAGGCCTGTAAAACCAAAGCCTTAACCCTGCAAGACCAGCTGCTGCGGCTTGATCGGGAACGTTGCGATAAATGCGGACGCTGCGCGACGGTGTGCTCTCGGCACGCCTTGGAGCAAGTCGGGCAATGGCTGAATGTGGATGAGCTGTTTTATCGGGTGGCAATAGACAAGCCCTTTTTCGACGCTACCGGCGGCGGCGTTACGGCGTCCGGTGGCGAATGCACCACGCAGATGAATTTTCTGCACGAATTTTTCAAAAAACTCAAAGCAGTCGGCATTCGTACCGCCATCGAAACCAACGGCATGTTCAATTTTGGGCGCTTTGCCCGCCTGTTGCTGCCTTGGCTGGATTTGATCTATTTCGATCTAAAACTGATAGACGAAGCCGCCAGCATTCGGCACACCGGTCATTCCAATCGGCACATTCTGGACAATTTGTTGCGCCTGACCGAGAGCGCCGAGATTCCGGTCAAGATACGCATTCCATTGATCCCCGAGATTACCGCCACCGATGAAAATCTGCGCGGCATCGCCCGATTTTTGCGGGAGCACCGGATCAAGCAGGTCAGCGTCTTGCCTTATAACCCATTGTGGCTGGACAAGCTGCAGCGCTTTGACATGGATGTCGAATATCGGCACGGCGCCTTCATGAGCGATGCCGAGATAGAACACTGCATCGATTGCTTGCAGGCCAGTTGATTTCAAGGAGAGTCATCATGCAAACCGATTTTCATCACGCCGTCACCTATGTCTCCGCCCGCACGGCCGGGTTCGATCATGCTCAAGCCGACATCATTGCCTATTCGGCGCAATACGTTGACGATGCCGTCAGCGAAGGCGTCGTGCATTTCGACAACGATGCTTTTTATGCGCGGATACATTCCTCCCATAAAAGCACCGATGTCGGCAATTTGAACAACGATTACAACCACCTGATCTGGTTGCCGTTCCATTTTCTTCCGGGTAACGGCGGTAAGGGGCCGGGCGAAGATCCGGACGGTAGCTTTATCCAGAAAATCGTCTGCTTGCCGGATAGTCCGCCGGCCAAGGAGATGGTGCAGGCGGCTGTCAACGATAAAGGTAAACCATACAGTCTGCATCGGTTGGGGATAGCCTTGCATGTTTACGCCGATACCTGGTCGCACCAAGGTTTTGCCGGAGTGATTCACGATATCAATGAAGTGGAACATGCCAGAGAAATCAAAAGCTCCGGTATGTATGCCAAGCAACTCCAGCATATGTTGGAAGATTGGCTGGACGATGTCATTCCGCCCTTGGGTCATGGTCGTGCCAAGATGTTTCCCGATCTACCGTTTTTGCATTGGCAGTATAAGAACGGTGGCGGTGTCTGGGTTGAGCGCGATAACCCCACGGATTTTTGCAAGGCTGCGGATGCGATGTGTAAAGCCATGCAGCAGTACCTGAATAAACCCCCAAGCGGGTTGCCGGCTGCGGATAAGGCCTTACTGAATAAAATCTTTCTGGAATTAAAAATTAAAGAAGATAAAGCGCGTCATGACAGATGGCTGGATATCGTCAAAAGCGGCTTTAACGGCGAAAGATTTAGTTTTGGCGGCGCCGAGATTAGTTACGTCGCGGAAGGTGTGGGGTCCTGGAAGGAAAAAGCCTTGGGCAGCAGTTGGGATTTACGTGTTCACCCCTATAAGCCCGGATTTTTAAGCAGTGACTGGAAGTTATTCCACGACGCCCTGCAATTGCATCGCTTGACGGTGCTGCACGATATTTTGCCCAAGTACGGCATTTGCGCGGGCTAAGCCGATAAGCAGGAGACAACTCATGAACGCCAATACCGAAGCCGATCTATCTTGCCGTACCCTATACCCCATCGTCTTGTTACACGGCATCGGCTACCGCGACGATATGTTGATGCTGAACTCCTGGGGGCGGATTCCTAAAGTTTTGGAAGCCGCCGGTGCTCAGGTAATTCAGGGCGGTTTGGATGCCTGGAATAGTCATGAAAACAGCGCGCTCGCGCTGAAGCCCAATGTTGAACGGGTGCTTAGCGAAACCGGATCGGTAAAGGTCAATATCATCGCTCATTCCAAGGGCGGCCTGGAAGCACGCTATCTGATTTCCAAGCTGGATATGGCCGAAAAAGTCGCCAGTCTGACCACGGTGTGCACGCCGCATCATGGCTCGGCCGTGGCGGATCTGGTGGCAGGCGACATTCCCGATACCCAAAACCTGCTAAGCATAAATTTCTTCAAACGCCTGGCGCAGCGCTTGGGATTTGGGGCGATGGACATCCTGGCCAGAATCACCGGCGATAAAAGCCCGCAAGCGGGTATGGCCATTCGACAGCTCACGCATAAGTACCTGGCAGAATTTAATCAACAGGTACCCGATATGCCGGGCGTTTACTACCAAAGCTACGGCACCCTGATGCGTCGGGCTATCGACGACCCGGTGTTTGCTGCCACCCATGTGTTGCTGAAGCGCACAGAAGGCGACAACGACGGCATGGTCTCCACGCTATCCTGCCAATGGGGCAGATTTCGCGGGCTGATAGGCGAGGGCGATCCCGACCACGGCTTGTCGCATGGCGACTTGGTGGACTATCGCGGTGTGCTGCTGACGCATTTCAATATTCCGGCGGTGTACCTCGACATAGTCAAAGACCTAAAACAACAAGGCTTTTGAGCCGGGACCATACGTCCGGCCTAAGCCAGAAAATATAACAATTACAGGGGAAGGACCATGAACAACTATCTCAATGTCGCCAATTTCCCAACCGCTTCGGAGCCTGAAACACAAGCGTTGGCCAATGCGCTCGAAGCTATTCTTGCCAACGATCTTCAAGACGGCGCGCTGCCTATGCTGGGCCGCTTTCGCAAAATTCTGGGAGACAATCTGCGCCGCGAGGAATGGGACGCTGTCCACGAAAAACTGCTGACATTATTCAAGTGCGGCGCCAGCACGCCGCTGGACGGGCCGATGATAGGGGTCTCGATGTCTATTCGCGATAGCGATTATTTTAAGGAGACCGCGAAGAAACACGGCGAAAACCGCTCGATGCTGGCACATCTGGAATGGATGGCAACGCTGTGGAATGTTACTTACGCCAGTACCGGTTTATGGATGGGTAAGACGTTTGAGCCGGTGACTAAAGAGGTGTTCGCCACGAAATGTGGCCACGATCCGGTCGCGATCTTTAATTACGATCCGGAAACGACTCGTATCGGCCGGAATTTTTTCCGCGAACCGGACGATCCCAATTTCATTCAAAGCTTGGGCATGCCGGTTCTAACCCAGTTCTGGAATCTGCGGGACCGGCCGTTGGATACCAAAGCGCAGGGCTTCGATAGCCAATTGCTTGCGCAAAATCTGACCAAGGAAAAAGCCATTCCGTATGTGAAAACCGGCGGAATTTTCCTCTCCTTGCCGGGCAAGTCAGTGGTTGGAGAGATGAACGGCAAAGCCGTGTATCAGCTTAATTATCGTTGGCACGACTTGCATCCGGCGTTCCCGATGACACGGCTAATCGACGAGTTGGTACAAATTGAGGACGGCGTCTATCTGGGTCAATTGGTCATGGCCACCCATCATTACAGTCTCGGCACTTTGCAGTTACCTTTGTTTGGCGATCATCCGCCGGAATGGGAATTGGGCGAAGCGTATACCGGCGATAACTCAGTCGATTACGGCTATCAAAATAACGGCTTCTTTTTGATGATAGATACCGCTCGCGCTCGCGAGGCGTTTGCCGACGCAGCCTTTCCGAACCTACGGCCCCGGCCCGGCGAACGGGGCTGGAAGGAGCTGGGCTACGACAAACCGGTGCCGTCCAAACCGGGCGCCGTAGCGGACGGCGTGGAATGGACGAGCGGCTGGCGCGACGATCCCGAGTTGCAGCGTAAATTCACCACATTTTGTCTGGAAGCGTCGCCAAAAACTAACGATGGCGATGTGCGTGAGTTGCTACAGCCAGGTGAATCCATTTTGCAAATGTTGCAACGCCAGCAAGGCAAAATTTCCGCAGCCAGTGGTTTGGATGATCATCTGCGGCATTTTGAGGTGTTGAATCGTCTGTTTCGTTGCGGCGTTGCGCCACGTATTGCCGATGGCGTGTTTCAAGGCCAGGGCCTGGGCTACAACACCCGTTTCGAAGCACCCGAAGCGCGCGCTTGGTACGGGCAAAGCGATCCTTGCAGCGGCTTTGATTATTACCACGGCGCTACGCTGAATTTGCATTGGGGTTTTGGTGACAGCTTTATCGCCAACATCGCTCGCTCTTTACAGGAACACAGCATGATTCCGGCCGCGCTGGCCGATAGGCTGCAAAACGATCCGCGCGCGCCTAATTTGCTGAACGCGGTGTGGGCCAATATCGGCCGCTTTATATTTCCGTGGGCCGGCAAGTCTTTCGAACGCATCAGTGGCCGTAAATTGAGCATGCTGCTGGACGAGAGCGACGATCTGGCGCAACGCTATCCGGAGCGGGTGGCCGAGCTAAAAGCCCATCCGGCCAGCTTTCCGCATTACGCATTGGTGGAGAAAAATAGAGAGCATTATTGGCAACAGCCTGGCGTTTACGCCGAGCATTTGAGCAGCGGCAGTTGGGACCAGGGCATGTCAAAAGACGACAAGTCCTTCTGGGAACGGGAAGCTGCCGAACATTGGGTATTTGGCAATAACATCCAGGATTCGCGCATCCTACCCACCGATGCGTTGTTCAGGGTATTGGATATGAATTACCATCCGCCGCTGCCATCCATACAACAGCTCACCGATGCCGGACCGTCGCCGTTCGTCAGGCAGGGCTATAGCTTTTTGGGTGTAGATGATCGGGAGTCGATCCTGCCGATGAACAACGGGCCGGATAAGCCTAAGAAAGTGTTCCAGTTCCATTACCGCTACCCGCTAATCGGCGGTCCGGCGCCAATCGGTACGTGTCTGGATGAGTTGGTGGAGATTGCCGAGGGCTTGTTCCTGGGCCAGCTGATATATTCCACCGCTTTGCTGGTGCCGTTTCACTCGGCTACCGATCCGGCGGAATACCAATACCAGTTATTCGGTTATTTTCTATTGCTGGATAACACCTGGGAGAAGCATCGGCAGGCGATAGGCTTTGATATCAACACCTAATTTGGCGGGTCTGCTGGTTGCCGCAGGGACTCTCTTTGCGAGAGTCCCTTTGCCAAGGCTTTTATCAGGGGATGGAATTAACGTTTTTCGTCAGCCTCTTCGCCGATTTCCCATTCCTCGGTTGCGGTTTCGATGATTTTTCCGCTGGCGGCGTCCACTTCAATTTTGGTTTCCAGACCTTTGTCGTTGACGATGTCGAATTCATAAGACGAGCCGCCGTTTTCCTCGACTTCGTATTCGACTTCCTGAATCGTGCCGGGGAAGGCTTTTAGCGCAATCGCCGCAGCATCTTCTTCAGTGACTTTGACATTCTTTTTGAATGCCTGGCTATTCGGATCGGCCACTTCAGATTCTTTTTCAGTCAGCTTGCCGCTGTCGGCGTCGCACATGAATTCCCATTCCTGGCGATTGCTGTCGCGCAATTCCAGTTCATAAGCCCCTTTGCCGGCTACGTTGAGCTTTTCCAGTTTGACCAGTTCGCCAGTTTTTTCTTTTTTTACGGCTTGGATGCAGTTTTCCAGGCCTTGATCGGCTGCCACGGCACTAGCGGACAACATGCTAAAACCGGCTAATACAGATAATGTTAATAATGACTTTTTCATAAGCTACCTCGCAAAAAAAGGAAAAATTCCCGAATAACGGGAATCATACGCTGTTATCGATAATCAAGCCATGGCAATTCGCAAACTTTTTTATATCTTCCCGGTTCTCAAGAGCCAGTTTAAGTTTGATCTGGGTTTGGCAATTGGACACGGTTTTACTGCTGATAGCCAATTGTGTGGCGATGGTTTGTAACGAGCAGCCTTCGGCTAACAGACAGAACACATCGAACTCACGCGAGCTCAGCGAAATAAACGGGTCCAGTTGCTTTTTGATTTGCCGCATGGCCAAGAGCTGAGCAATGTCTTGATCCAGGTAATAGTGACCTTGCACAATCTTGCGGATGATCTCGGCCAACTTCACCGCGTCGGGAAGCGCTGCCAACAATCCCGTCACACCGGCCTGCATATAGGTTACGGCATGGGCGCTGGAATGGCGAAGCAAGACCATAAATTTACTGGAGGGTGCAATGGCTTTTATCTGATCGATCAGGGCCAGATTGTCTTGCAAGGCCGCATCACCATCGATCAGGACTATGTCCATAGCCGCGAAATTCATCGGTTCCGTAGGATTTGGCTCGGTTGTTATGACAACAATACCTTGTTTCTCCAGCTCTTCCGGCTTAAGGCTAATTTCTGCAAACCCTTGCGCGGGTAGCAATAGTCTGATGACTGACACGATATCTTGCCTTTTGTCTAAACGGGTGTAATTGCAAAGCCAAGCCCTTGTGGTACAGAAGGCATTGTTCTCTCTGGCGTCGATGGCTATCGGTGAACTTGCCTTTTGATTAGGGTTTTGCTTTGAGCCTAGCTGTCGTTGGAGATTAACAGAAACAGGGCGTGTTAACGCTGATCTAATGACTATCGATGTTTTTCAGCATCCGTTCTATAGATTGCATGTAGATCTGCACGCTGCTCTCAAAAGCCGGCGAAATGGCGGTAAATTGAAAACCTATCCGATGCGCCGTGGTTATCGTGCTGGTTTTGACATCGATACTGTATTTGGCGAGCAACCCGACGTCGGCGTGGTGATGTTCATGGTCGTGCAGGAATAACATGCAACTGCTGGCTTCAATAGTGACCAATTCCTGCTGTAAATCATGATCCGGATTGAATAAAGCCAGCCCGCATAAGCCAATATCCATGAGCTTGAATACTTTAACGAGGGATTTTTGCTCGCCATTCGCATCGGTCACGTTAAAACCGAATTGGCAATACGTGCCTGCATGCGATTGCGGTACTTTCACCCGATAATAATTACGCCGCTGCCGCCAATACAGCCTATCCGGCAAAGGCATGGTCAACACCGCGCCATGCTCGCCTTGCGCCAATTTGATGTTCAACCCATGGAATGCCGCCTCGATCCCGTCCACCTGGGTGGAGAAATGCACACGCTCGCTCAATAACAAGCGATCAGTCAATTCTTGTTTAGGCGCCACGTCTATCGCCAAGACATTGCGCTTTGGGTCAATTTGCACAATCGCGGTTAGAAACGCTTGATTATCGGCCCCATAGCGAGCGGATAAAATGCAATTACGCTGCTGGATTTCCGTTAGGTAATTGACAATCTGTTTCTGGGTAAAAATCGCGTAGTCGTTTTCCATCGATAGTGATCATCGGGTTTGCAAATATTCGGAAAATATACGTTAAAAAGCGGATTGTTGCAGGCTTGAAACCGGTGGTATTTAATTATTTAATGCGGTGAAGTGTAGACATGTAGGTCAGACGTGTAGGTCAGGGTACGCGACAGCGTTCCCTGACTTAGCGAACTCTATGAATCCAGGAGGCACGGTAACGCAGGAGCAGCCAAATTGTCAGGGAACGCTAGCGTGCACCCTGACCTACGCATTGGCAAATGTCCAAGCAACTCCTGAGAAGAAACTGCCAACATCAATGACCAACATCCGCAGATACCCCGCAAACAACCAGCCGATTTTCATTACGGCGGTTTGTTATCGGCGCAAACCGATACTCGCCGGCGCATCCGAAAAGGAGTTGTTGTTAAGCGTGATGCGCGAAGTCAAAGCAAATATAACATTCCGCATGTTAGCCTATGCCGTTCTCGACGACCATTTCCATTGGCTTATCTTACCGGAGCCGGATAACGACTTTTCCGGCATCGTGCAATCGGTAAAGCTGCGTTTCACCCATCGCTGGAAGCGGGAACATAACGCCAACCAACCCGTCACGCTTTGGCAACGGCGATTTTGGGATCATCTGATCCGCGATACCGACGACCTGCACCGGCATATGGACTACATCCATTACAATCCGGTCAAACACCGGCTAGTATCCGATCCGGCGGCTTACCCTTGGTCGTCGTTTTTGGCCCACCAAGCCAAGGGTCGCTATCCAAAGGGTTGGGGCGTTCAGCAAGCACCCGACAGCATAAAAGCTTTGAATTTTGAGTAAACCGGATTTCGTAGGTCACGTTGGTGCGATACGACTGCATGGATGCAGGAGGTAGGGCAACGCAGGAGCAGTTGCCGAGCGGCTACGTGACATATCGAAGCTAGGTTGTCAGGGAACGCTATCGCGAACCCTGACAACCTGACTATCCAAAGGGTTGGGGCGTTCAGCAAGTACCCGACAGCATAGAAGCTTTGAATTTTGAGTGACTCTTTTGTAGGTCACGTTAGCGCGATACGACTGCATGGATGCAGGAGGTAGGGAAACGCAGGAGCAGTTGCCGAGCGGTTACGTGACGAATCGAACCTAAGTTGTCAGGGAACGCTATCGCGTACCCTGACCTACCTGACTGCATGGATGCAGGAGGTAGGACAACGCAGGAGCAGTTGCCGAGCGGTTACGTGACAAATCGAAGCTAAGTTGTCAGGGAACGCTATCGCGCCCCCTGACCTACGTGGCTGCGATAAGCGTTTCATGTTGATTGCCCAACGATAGCCATGCGCATCCACAATAAAGGTAAGCTCGCGCAGGCCAATGTCCAGAAGGCCTTAAACGAAACAACGAGAATGGATGCTGCTCAAAAAGTGAAAAAATATATCGAAAATAGGAAATAAAGAGATGAGTCCGAATTTCGCCTCAGTGATTTCAAGTGGTTCAAAACTTAAGAAAGATCTGATTTGTTCTGTTTTAACTATTTGTACGCATTATTTATTTAATAAAATTTTATTTGACGTAAATATTTTTGAGCTTTTGGGAGGCAAGGCTGTAGTCATCTTTAATGTAAGTGATTTTCTTGATATTTCATTGGGAAAATATATTGAAAGACTTGGGGTTATGGTTTTTTTTTCCTCCTTGTATGTACTATTTCAAGGTTTATATGCCTTATTCTTTTCTAGTGAACTCTTTTTTGGAAAAGAACTTGGATTTAGTAAGGCAGCGGCCGGCGTCAAAAGTAGAGGTGTTGTTGTAGTTTTTACTTTGTTTTTGTTTAAGATGCTTCAGGTGTTTGTGTGGGCGTTAATAATTCTTAGTATTGATGGAAATAGGTCGGTTCTGGATAACTTTGCTTTATTTTCCGTTTTTATTGTTGGGAGTTTTGTTTTAGGTGAAATGATTTTGTCTTCTATCTTTTCGTTTAGATTTATGTTGAGTTTTATTTGCAATAAAGGGAGGTTTATGTGGTTGTAAAATCTGATTTATTTAATAATAAATATATAGGCTTAGGCATATATTTGATAGAGATGGGTAATACATTCAATGATGCAATGGCCTTGTATCAATCTTATCTCTCACCAGTTTCGTAGGTCACGTTGGCGCGATAGCGGCTACGTGACGAATCGAAGCCAAATTGTCAGGGAACGCTAACGCGCACCTTGGCCTACCTGACTGATATTTAGACGCTTATCTTTTTTTAAGGCGGCTTCTGCGGCCTTGGCTAAATTGGCCTTGCGCTCTTCGGTCAAAACCGATTCGAATTCTTCGGCTTCGAAAGCAGTCAATAGGGCCTGTTCTTCTTGGTCCAGTTTTAAGTTAGTCATGTCCGCCTCGTAGGCAGTGTTTGGTCGCGTTGAGGCGGGCGACGTTAGATTTCAGGAAAATATGTCTGACCGTCGGCTTTTAAGCAGTCCTAATCTCGTCCAGCAAATGTGGATGCCTGTCCAAGACTTTCAGCAGTTTCACTAAAGCCAACGGTGGCTTGGTTTTGCCGGTTTCGTAGCGGGAAAACGCATTGATACCGCCACCGAAAATCTCGGCGGCCTCGCGCTGATCCAAGGCCAGTTTCTTGCGCACTTGAGCAATGAAATTTGGATCGATGATGGATGCATTGACCTGTTTATTAAACTCCAGCATCAGGGCCATGGTCCTTTTGGATTCCTCGGGATCGGTGCAAGCCTCGCCGCAGGCTGGACAAAAGTCGCCGGTGACATCTGGTATCACGGTAGATTTACCTTTGTAAGAGTAAGGCATATCTCGGGTGTCATGCAGCAGTTCGGCCGTTGCGCAGGATGGGCATTTCATAGTCAAAGCTCCTTAAACGAGACGACGAGAACATCGTCGACGACGGTTAATTTCAGATAAACCGGACCTGCGGCCGTCATCGGCCGATACACGTCCTGCCAAATGCGGTGGTCGTGATGGCTAGTCATGCTTTTGTAAAAATCCGCCTGGGTCAGCGACATCAACACGCCAAGCATGCCATCAAAATCAAACCCCAATGCTGTAGCACCTTCGCGGGCGGTTCTGGTAGTTCTCACCTTGCCGGCAGAAATCAAGCTCTTGATAGTAGCAAGCTTGCAATGGGGTGAACTTTTTTCTATATGACTACGAATGCTAACCTAATTGGTTAATTGAGACAACTGGCATTCATTTGCCGACTCAACGATCTTGAAATGCAAAACCAACCGGAGTAGCCGGCAAACTCAACACCGCTTCAGCCCCACCGTCCTCGGCATTGCCAACCTTGATCTCCCCACCATGCAATACAGCCACCTCCCGAACAAAGGCCAAGCCCAAGCCGGTACTCTTACGGCCATTGTTGGGGCGCGGCAGGGAATAGAAGCGTTCGAAGACACGCTCCAGCGCGTAGTCTGGGATGCCGGGGCCGTGGTCGCGGATGCGCAAGATGATTTGTTTGCCGTCGCGGCGGCCGTCGATTTCGATCACTGAAGCGGCGGGTGCAAAGGCCAAGGCGTTGTCCAGTAAATTGGAAATGGCCTGCCGCAATAAAAACTCCTCTCCTAGTACGGGTAAGGGTTCCTCTAGCGACACGGCGGTTTGCAAATTTAGTTGCAGCATTTGCGGGGCTTTTTCGGCCAGGACACTATTCAGCAATTCGCCCAAATCCAATATTTGTGGGTCGGATAACTGTTGACGTTGTTCTAATTCCGCCAATCCCAATAGCCGTTCGATCAATTGATCCAGGCGTTCGGCCTGGTCTTTGGCATTGTCGGCGAAACGGCGGCGGTCGGCATCCGGTAGCGGTTCTTCCAGCAATTCCGCTGCACCACGTATCGCGGCCAGCGGGCTTTTCATTTCGTGGGTCAGGGTTTGTACGTAACGCTCGACGTATTGTTTGCCTTCCAATTCCCGGCGCATGGTTTCCAGGGCATGTGCCAGTGTGGACAGTTCGACGCTGCGCAATTTGGGCGGACTGGCTTTGCCGCCGGACGCGACGCTACGGGCGTAGCCGACCAATAAGTCGATGGCGCGGGTCAAGCGCCAGTTGAATATCGCGCCGAACAGCAAAGCGCCGCCGAACAGCCAGAATGCACCGCGTTGTATGGCATTTTTGCTGGCGTCGACGATGGGTTGCAGCAGGGCGGTGGGGTAGGCGACGGTGACCACGCCGATCAACTTTTCGCCGTCGCGTACCGGCGCGGCGACATGCATGGTCGAGCTGGTTTTATCGCCGGGATCGGCTTGCGACGAGCGCGCGCCGTATTGGCCTTGCAGGGTCAGATACACATCGTTCCAGCGCGAGTAATTTTCGCCAAGTGCCGCACCCGCCGAGTCGAACCGGACAATGCCGGTCGAGTCGGTAACGTAAACCCGGTAATCCAGGCTTTGCTTCGGAAACCCGAAGATGGTCGCTGACACCGGCCGCTTGCTGTAACGTTTGACCGCCTGGGCGAAATGGCCGTCGGCGATGTTACCCTGCAACAAATCCGGCGCGGCCAGTTCGGCCAGCAGGTTGGCGGTATCGACGAGGCTGGCTTCCAGCGCGGTGCGCACGCCGGGGGCGATCTGTTTCACCACCAGCAACAGCACCAACTGCCCGGTCACGGCGACCAGCAGGAAATATCCCAAAAACAGCCGTACCGATAACTTCATCGGCTTTGCAAGCTATAACCCAGGCCGCGATGGGTGCGTATCGGGTCTTGGTCGGCGGCGGCCAAGCGTAGTTTGGCGCGCAAGGTTTTGATGTGGGTATCGACGGTGCGGTCGAACACGTCGCCGGGGTCTTGCCAGATTCTTTCCAACAATTGTTCGCGGGAAAAAATCCGTTCCGGGTGTTCGATCAGCAGTTTCAGCAATAGAAATTCGTAACGGGTCAAATCCAGCAAGTGCCCGTAATAGCGGATGCGGCCGGCTTGGCTATCCAGTTCGAATTGTCCGGCAAGCGTCGCCGCTTGATCAGTGCCGGTGGCCGCACTGAGCCGGCGCAGGATTACCCCAACTCTGGCCGCCACTTCGCGCGGACTAAACGGCTTGGTCACATAGTCGTCGGCGCCGATTTCCAAACCGACGATGCGGTCGATTTCGTCGCCGTGCGCGGTCAGAAAAATCACCGGGATGTCGGAGAAGCGGCGCAACTGCCGGCACAAGTCAAAGCCGTTGCCGTCCGGCAGGCCGACGTCGAGAATAGCCAGGGAGAACGAGTCGGTTTGCAGCCTGGATAACGCGGTTTGCAGCAAGCCGACGTGCTCGGTCTGATAACCGCTGCTGTTCAGCACGTAAATCAAAGTATCGGCAATCGCCGGTTCGTCTTCGACGATTAAGATGCGTTTGGCGTTAGACACAGCGTTAATAGGTCATGCAGGCCGCGCTCAATAAGCCCGCCGCCAGCGCAAAACCGGCCAACACGATGGCGGGTCCCAGTTCGTCGTCGGCGATGCGTTTGCACAGGTCCGCAAAGGCTAGTCTCAGGCCAACGAACACCAACACCTGCAAAAATAAAGCAATACTGGCCCAGATCAACATGTCGATGAACGACACGCTGTTGGCGACGGCCCCGGACAGCGCCAACACAAAGCCGAGCAGTGCGGCGCTAAACGCCACTGCCGGCGCGGTTTTGCCCTCGCGGATCAGCTTGAATTCGGCGTAGGGCGTAATCCACAGATAACAGAACGCAAACAAGCCGGTCAGTGCCGCAGCGGCGACGAAGTGCAGAAAAAAGCCGTTGGCGCCGGCCAGGATGTGAGTGATATCTAGCGATTCCATAGTTAATTCTCGACGAAATAATGCGGGATGAAGCGGCTATTGTTGCCGGTGATTTCGGTTTTGTCTTCGCGGATGCCAATGCCGGCGGGTTGATCGGCGATGATCCAGGAGCCGATCACCGGAAAATTGCCGGCAAAATCGGGTAGCGGCGTATGCCGTTGATAAATGTAAGCTGCGCCGCCGTAACTGCCGTCAGTTTCGATGACGCTGGCGCCACGGCGAATCTGGATGTTGGCGCCTTCGCGGGAATATAGCGGTTTGCGCACATAGTCGCCCAGCAACGGTTGGTCGGCGAAACTAGCCGGCAGCAGGTTGGGATGGTTGGGAAACAATTCCCACAAAATCGGCAGGATGCCTTTGTTGCTGAGCAGAAGTTTCCAGGGTGGTTCCAATATCGCGGGCCGGGCTTGCGGCAGGTAAGGGCCAAACTCCTCGTGCAACAGCCACTCCCAGGGATAAAGCTTGAACAGTGCGCGGATGGGGTTATTGCGCAGATCGACAAAGCGTTCTCCGCTGGAGTCCCAGCCGATTTGATCGATAGCCAGGCGTTGGGTTTGCAGCCCGGCTTGCACGGCGGTATCGCGCAAATATTCCAGGTTACCGCTATCTTCGTCGCTGGTGTCCACGCCGGCAAAATGCAGGCTGGGCTGGCCTTGCCGGTAATGCTGCCAAAAGCCGAGCAGTTTTTCGTGTATCGAATTAAATTGATCGGCGTCCGGATAGCAATCCCGCAACCAGAACCATTGCACCACCGCCGCTTCCAGCAGCGCGGTGGGGGTGTCGGCGTTGTATTCCAGCAATTTGGGCTGGCCGCTACCGTCCCAGGCCAGATCGAAACGGCCGTAAACGCTGGGTTCGCGGCGCTCCCACGAGTCGACGATATAGGGCACGGCCCAATCCGGAACTAACAGCTTGTTGAACAGATTGCGGTCGATGATGGCCTGGACGGCTTTTAGACACAGCGCGTGCAGTTCGGCGGTGGCGTCGTCGAGAATATCGATTTGGTTGGCCGTGAATCGATAACAAGCCGATTCATCCCAGTAGGCTTCGTTGTCCAGGGTGTGATAATTCATACCCACGGCCTCCACCCGCTGCTGCCAGTCGGCGCGGGGAGTTAGCGCTATACGTTGCATCCTTAGCCGCCGAAGGAGCTGTGCGAGCCGCCGAAGAAACCGAAGCCGCCGCGTCTTGTCGAGCTATGGCTGTCCGAGCCGCCATTGCCGCGATAGCTGGAGCTAGAACCGCCGCCGTGGCTGCCGCTGCTTTGGCATTCGACCGGGTTGCCTTTGTCGTCGACGCAATCTTGTTGACGTATCCGAAAATCGTTCGGGTTGCCGGCATAGCTGGCGAGCGATAAACCGCCCAATAAAGCCAAGGACACCTGCATGGAACGGCGGGGAACCGCAGTTTGGACCGATTGGGCTTCCGGGGCGGCTTGCAACACGCTTTCCCAGGTGGATAGCCGGGGATAAAAGTCGTAGTGATAAATTGCGCCTATCGACAACAGCAGATAAAAGTCCAGTCTGTTACCGCACAGCAGAAACAGCGGCAAACCCAACCAGGCCACGCCGTTGGCGATCAATGCGGAACGGAAGGCCTGCTGCTGGGCTTGTGCAACGCGTAAGGAATAGTTCGGCACATTGACGGGTGGCTTAGTCAGCGCTTGCAATAGCGGATACGCCGCCAACGCAATGGCAACAAACACTAAGCGCATCGGCCACGCCGGCCACTGCGGCGCGTAACCGGCAAATACCGGATATTGCCAGTACAGCATGGTTGCATAAATCACATACACCAACAGATATACGCCGGTCAGCACGGCCATGAAACGGAAAGACGACACCGCTTTTTCGAATTCCACGCAGACGGCGCTGTTACTGCTCAACGGACGGCTGGAAAAATTGCCTAACCGATAGATGTTGCGGTGATACGAATCCAGCCATAATCTCAACTCTGGCGACAAAAAATTGCCCGCCACCCGAATAGACTCGCGCCTGTTTTTGTTGGAGCCATGAAAAAAGCGCCAGGATTTCACGCTATCCTGATCCTGGCTATCGGCTACCAACAAGGTATGGGTTGGAATGGTGGTTTCGCCTAGCCAACTACGTTTGACGATTTTGTTTGGATAAAAGCTAATCGATATAGTCGATACAGTGTCAAGAATCACCCAAGCCCAATAAGCGCCTAACAAAATAAAACTAACTTCGAGGATGAAAAAATTGCTCAGAAATCCGGCCCAAGCCATTAGCAAGGCTAGCGCTAATCCCAATAGAGCTAATAGTTTTTTCCAGGAGCTGTAAGTAATGACCAGTTTTTTATTAAGCGACGACGATGGCATAGGCTCGGCTACATAGGGCGATGACGTTAGAATCGGTTACTGGGTAAACGTCGGCGAAGCATAGCCGCTACTCGGCGTTTTTGCTGAAAATAGCGGATGGGAGTCTGTCGCCGGTTATCGATGCTGATTTGGAGGTTACTGGCAAACGTATCTCAGATTTATCTTTGCCTGTTTTGGTGCGTTGATAGTCCGTTTTGGTGCGCAATGTAGGTTTGGCTTAATTAGGTTAGCGGCGCAAAGCTTGCCGAGGCTGCATTTATAACGCTGGCACAATCCGTGCTGCAATTTACGCGGTGCAATGGCGCACCCTCGGTTCCCTTCAACAACGGCGTTGAAACGTTGCTGGTTTTATACCCGCAGCATGGTTTACTCGTCCGTTGTGCCTGCCTTTAATTCCTTCAGGACCTTCGCTTACGAGTAACACACCCGTTTTCAGGGGAGCCTTAGCTTGCGCACACAGGCTTAATCAAACGAATGGCGGTGCTTTTAAAACACCGACATTCATTTTGTTCCCACATTTAAAAGGTGAGTTATGTCCTATCTGGTCCCTTCGGAATTCGTCACTAAGATGGTCGATGCCGGTGAATCCAAAATCTTCATGTCAACCCGCGATACTTTAATCCGCGCCTATATGGCCGGGGCGATCCTGGCTTTGGCGGCAGTATTTGCGGTGTCGATTACCGTGCAAACCAACTCGCCGATCTTTGGAGCGATTCTATTTCCGGTTGGTTTTTGCATGTTGTATTTACTGGGGTTTGATTTGCTGACCGGCGTGTTCGTATTGACACCGTTGGCCTGGCTGGACAGGCGCGCCGGCGTGACGCTGGGCGGCATCCTCAGAAATTGGGGCTTGGTGTTTTTAGGCAATTTTCTCGGCGCTTTGACGGTGGCGGTCATGATGGCCATCGTGTTTACTTATGGATTTTCGGTCGAGCCGGACGCGGTCGGCAAAAAACTGGCTGGCATCGGCGAAGCCCGGACCTTGGGTTACGCCAAATACGGCATCGCCGGCTGGTTTACGATCTTTATTCGCGGCATGCTGTGTAACTGGATGGTATCCACTGGCGTGGTCGGGGCGATGATTTCCACCTCCGTCAGCGGTAAGGTAATCGCGATGTGGATGCCGATTATGCTGTTCTTCGGCATGACGTTCGAACATTCGGTGGTGAACATGTTTTTATTCCCGTCCGGTCTGCTGATGGGCGGTAATTTTTCGATTATGGATTATTTTGTCTGGAACGAGATTCCGACCGTGTTGGGCAACCTGGTCGGCGGCTTGGCCTTTACTGGCTTGACGCTGTATTCCACGCATATCAGAACCGCGCCGAAACGCTCTTTCAACTAATCCTTATTCGATCCGGCCTCGCCGCTGTTAAGCCAGAGGCCTTTTTCTCGCTGTTCAATGGGCAAAGGAGTTAAAGATGACACGCAACGAAGTGACCGAATTGGTCGTTACCCAAAAACTGGCCAAACAACTGAGCTGGGCGCAACTAGCCGAGGCGATTGGTTTAAGTAAGGAATGGACCACCGCCGCATTGCTGGGGCAGATGACCTTGAACGCCGATCAAGCGGCCACCATCGGTGCGCTGCTGGATTTGCCGCCAGAGGCTATCGCCCAGCTGCAAGTGGTGCCGTACAAGGGTTCGCTGCCAACTGCGGTGCCGACCGATCCGTTGATTTACCGTTTTTACGAGCTGGTGAATGTCTACGGCACGACGTTTAAGGCCTTGATTCACGAGGAGTTCGGCGACGGCATCATGAGTGCCATCGACTTTAGTATGGATTTGCAGCGCGAAGCCGATCCGAAAGGCGACCGAGTCAAGATTGTAATGAGCGGGAAGTTTCTGCCGTATAAGAGTTACTGAGGCGGATTTGCCGTAGACCATGTCCGGTCAATTAAACGTCGTCGTCGGTCAATACTCCGATAAGGGCCGCAAGGCGCTGAATCAGGATTTTCACGGCGTTTATATCGCCAAGGAACCGCAGTTAAGCGCCAAAGGCATTGCGATCGCCTTGGCTGACGGCATCAGCAGCAGCGAGGTCAGCCACATTGCCAGCCAAGCGGCGGTGACCGGCTTTCTGGCGGATTATTTTTGTACCTCGGAAGCCTGGTCGGTGAAGAAGTCGGTGCAGCGGGTGTTGACCGCCACCAATTCCTGGTTATACGCGCAAACTCGGCAAAGCCGCGATTGTTACGACATGGATCGCGGCTATGTCTGCACCTTGAGCGCGCTGGTGATCAAATCCACCACCGCGCATCTATTCCATGTCGGCGACACGCGGATTTACCGGGTGCAGGGCGACGAGTTGGAGCAGTTGACCCGCGACCACCGCTTATGGATTTCTCAGGAGAACAGCTATCTGAGTCGCGCCATGGGCATGGATTCGCGTCTGGAAATCGACTATCAAGCGCTGACCGTCAGTCAAGGCGATATGTTCGTGTTGGCGACCGATGGTGTTTACGAATACGTCAACTCCCGGTTTGTGTCCCAAACCATCCGCCAAGCCGGCGACGATCTGGACGGTGCGGCCAAAGCCATCGTTGACGCTGCCTACGAAAATGGCAGCGGCGATAATCTGACGATACAAATTGTGCGCATCGACCAGTTGCCCTTACCCAGCGCCAACGAACTGTATCAGTCCTTAACCGATTTGCCGTTCCCGCCGCAGTTGGACGCCAGAATGGCGTTCGACGGTTACACCATTGTCCGGCAGTTACACGCCAGCAGCCGTAGCCATATTTATCTGGCGGTGGACAGCGAGACCCAGGCGCAGGTGGTGATTAAAACCCCGTCCATCGACTTGCGCGGCGATCCGGCATACCTGGAACGCTTTCTGATGGAAGACTGGATTGCCCGGCGCATCAACAACCCGCATGTATTAAAGCCGTGCGCGCAGACCCGCAAACGCAATTTTCTGTATGTTGCCACGGAGTTCATCGACGGCCAGACCCTGAAACAATGGATGATCGACCATCCGCAGCCGGATCTGGAAACCGTGCGCGGCATCGTCGAGCAAATCGCCAAGGGCTTGCGGGGTTTTCATCGTCTGGAAATGCTGCATCAGGATCTGCGGCCCGATAACATCATGATAGACGGCACCGGCACGGTGAAAATCATCGATTTTGGTTCTACCCGGGTGGCGGGGGTGATGGAAATGGGTATTCCCATCGGTCACCAGCATATGCTCGGCACCGCGCAGTATGCCGCGCCGGAGTATTTTCTGGGCGAGCCGGGCTCGGTGCGTTCCGAGCAGTTTTCCCTGGCGGTGATTGCCTATCAAATGCTGACCGGCAAACTGCCTTACGGCGCGGAAGTGGCTAAATGCAAATCCATGGCTGCGCAAAATAAGCTCAGCTACGACGCCACCTTGTACCGTAACCGGGATATTCCGGGCTGGATCGACGACACCCTCCGCAAGGCCGCGCATCCCGACCCGTATAAACGCTACGAAGACTTGTCAGAGTTTATCTTTGATTTACGCCATCCCAACCCGGCGTTCTTGAACAAGACCGGTCCGGCATTGCTGGAACGCAACCCGGCGGCGTTCTGGAAAGGTGTGTCGTTTATTCTGGCGGCGGTGATTGTCGGTTTGTTGCTTAGGTGAAATGCCAGTCAGCTGAGTTAACGTTCCCGATTTACCGGCAAGGCCGCGATACGCTGTTCGATGTCTTGCATCAGTTGTTTGTAGGCTTCGCCGTCGGTGCCGCCAAAGCGGCGGATAAACTCGGCTTCGCTTAGCGATTCCGGTAAATCGGCGGTGGCCGGCATCATTTGATTTTCATCGGCGCTGGCTAATATTGATTGGATTTTCCGCGCCAGTGCCGGGCTGGTGACGGCTTGTTCGCCCATGCGCGTGCCGGCCCGGTCGGCGGCGATGTCGTTAAACGAAAAGCCGCTGCCGCCGCGCGAATCTTCTATTTCCTTAAACAAACCTACCGCATCGGCTAAAGGCGTGCGGGAATAGGCGGCCAGCATCGCCGAAACCAGGTAATGCTTGGTCAGATCGTCGCGGCCGTTCAGCGTAACCTTGCGCCAAATCGGGCGTGGCCATAACCGTGATTCCGGGACGATTTTGATTAGACGCTGTTGGTTGACGTATAGCGTCAGTACCAATATTAATGCCCGGTTTTCCGCAATCGGGTCGCCGCTGGTGCTTCTTTGTAATGCCAGTTTAAATAGCGGTTTGCTGAGATCAGTGAGACTGAGGCTTTTGTTATCTGCTTGGCTTAGTTCTGCTAAACGCTGCTGATAAGCTTCCAGTCGTTGCAGGTCATCAGGGGTTAGCAATGCGCCGCGCAATTTACCCGGTAAATCGGCCTGCCAACGATATGTGACCGTCAGGCGCTGGGGTTGAAATAGCACGTGTTTGACAATGTTGGCGAAGGCTTGCCGATCCGCCGCCGGTTGTAAGGTGTTGAGCGCCAAACTCAGCAAGGGTTTAGCCAGCACGCCGGGCAGTCGTAGTTTGCCGACAGACAGTTGATCTACGTCCGGTAGGGTGGAGGATTGCTTGAGCTCCAGCGTCAAATTCAGGTATCGGCCTACGGGATTACTGGGCAAACGCAGTGTAGCGTCGATGTGAGCCCGGCCTTTGTCGATCCGTAAGCCCGCCACGCCGTTGGCGTATTGATTGGCCAGGTAATTGATCGCCAGATCCAGTTCCTGTTGATCCAGTGCAACTCTGGCGATTGTGCCGGACTTCAGCCGGCGCGGATCGTTTTGCCGAAAAATCAGTTTGCCTCGGGCAATTTGCTCCGGGGTCAGGTCGGCTCGGGTTTGTAATTTGGGAGTATCGTCAATTGCCAGCCACAGCGTCAGCCCAAACAATACAGGTAATAGCAATACCGTCAGCAGCAAGCTTTTTGCAATCCATTTCATGGGGCGTTCTGTTCAATCCTTGCTGTTGGCAATGGCGAATCTAAGGGTTTAACACCTTGCACCGGCTTTAATTAATGCTGTTTATTTCGCTGTTCTTCATATGCGGACGGACTGATGCCTGCGCTTGCCAGATATTCGCGCAGATGTTTGATTTCTTGCTTATTGCATATGCCGCTGTGATGCGGATGATGCAACACGCCTTCGATGTTATTCAAAGTCACGTGAAAGCGGGCGCCATGGCTGGGTTGCAGGTCGGCACCCAGATGATGCAACAGCGATTCTATTTCCCGCCAATGGATGTTGCCGCTAATCGGATCCTGGAATATCGCGCGTAGCAGATTTAAATGGTGGCTCATGGCTGCATCCTCCTGAATTAATTCGATAGCTTAAGTCTGAACCGGTTTGAGGTTCAACTTGGCTCGCAGCAGCGGTATTTAATGATATTTGTTTCAAAATATGAAACAAATCATCTTATAAATGCCTTATTGTAAATAAATCGCAAAGGTTTATAGTTAAACCGTCTCCAATGAATCGACTGAAACCCAGTCAAGGCGGAAAAATGAACAAGTCAAGCAATCTGTATAAAGACATCGCCACCGGATTGTTTTTTGCAACCGGTATTTTTAGCTTCCTGTCCGGTCAGTTCGTTCTTTCCACACTGTTTTTCGGCGCTGCTTCTCTATTCAGTAATATCCAAGTGGCGAAACCTGTCCGGTTCTAAGTTTTTTCGTAGTACCTCCTCGTTGTAACGCTACACATTCCACAGCCTCCACCCTGCTCAAGGTGGAGGCTTTTTTTGTCGTTAACGGAGCGTTATCCCTCAGTCGGAATCGGATTTTTTTGAAGTATCCGAAACCACGGTATATTCGGCTTCCAGACTTTGTTCATCGGCCTGCGCATTTTTAAGTTTTCGCAGCAACCACCAGCCCCTGATGCCGATTATTGTCAGCGGAATCAGCAGTAAGGCAAAAAACGCCGAAAATACCACGGTGCCGATTATCGCGCCGGCGATCATTGCCGGAATGCTCAGCAGATTGGACAGCTTGCTTTGCGGGGGTGACTCAAGGCGGGGATGCGCAGCGGAGCTGTCGATGCGGATGGTTTTTTTGTAAACATTTAACATATCGGGCACCTATTTAATTGATACGAGGCCGGCCTCGTTCCCGAAAAGGACTAACGGGTCGTCAGTTTTCCAGGGCAAGTATTTTCGCATAACCGCTGCGAACAGATTGGATGTTAAAAAGGTGTCCAACCAATGTTGCAAAGCCGGGTAGGGCGAGTTTGCAAACCAAGCGTTATCCACTGCGGCGAACTGGCGGATAAACGGCGCAATGGCGGCATCGGCCAGGCCAAAATTAGCGCCGCATAAGAAGCGGGTCCGCTGCAAACGGGTTTCCAGCGCGGCTAAAAATACCTCGCCTTGTTGACGATAATCGGCTGACGTTTGTTCCGGATAGCGGTCCGCATATTTGTAGCGGTCTAAATAGTATTTGAATTCGCTGTCATTCCGCTCAATTAATCGCTTCGCATCTTCCGGCGATTGGTCTAGCCAATCTTGCGGATCCTGTTGTGCCAAGGCCCACAGCATAATATCCAGGCTTTGTTCGATGACTTGGCCGTTGCGTAACAGCAGCACCGGTACCGTGCCTTTCGGCGAAATAGCCAACATAGCCTCCGGTTTGTTGCTGAGCTCGATTTCTCTGAGCGCGACGCTTAGCCCCGATACGGCAATGGCCAAGCGTGCCCGCATTGCATAAGGGCAGCGGCGGAAACTGTAAAAGATCGGATAAATCTGTTCTGCGGTGGGGGGCGAAGTAAGCATATGGGGTTTTTATTGAATTTCAGTTCTTTATCGTCCGGATTGCCGGTGACACATTACTGTAAATGATCGTCGATTAAAGTCTGGTAAAATAACTGATTTTTGCGTCAACCTATTTATTTCGTCACACGCCCCAAGCGGCGCCAACGCTCTTTTTACTCCTAATCTTCGGACACTCTCTTGATTTCTACCGCTAATATCACCATGCAATTCGGGGCCAAGCCCCTGTTTGAAAACGTTTCTGTTAAATTCGGCAACGGCAATCGTTACGGCCTGATCGGCGCCAACGGCTGCGGCAAGTCGACCTTCATGAAAATCCTCAGCGGTGACCTGGAGCCGACATCGGGCAACGTCAGCGTCGATGCCAACGAACGGCTGGGTATCTTGCGCCAGAATCAATTCGCTTACGAAGAGCAGCGGGTGCTGGATGTGGTGATGATGGGTCATGCCGAGATGTGGGCGGCCATGTCGGAACGCGACGCCATCTACGCCAATATGGAAGCCAGCGAAGACGATTACATGCGCGCCGCCGATCTGGAATCGGTGTTTGCAGAATACGGCGGCTATACCGCTGAAGCCAAAGCCGGCGAATTATTGCTGGGCTTGGATATTCCGCTGGAGCAACATAACGGCCCGATGAGTGCGGTGGCGCCGGGATGGAAATTGCGGGTATTGCTGGCACAAGCCTTGTTTTCCAATCCTGACATCATGTTGCTGGACGAACCGACCAACAACTTGGACATCAACACGATTCGTTGGCTGGAAAACGTGCTGAACGAACGCAATTCGACCATGGTAATCATCTCGCATGACCGGCACTTTTTGAATAGCGTTTGTACCCACATGGCCGATCTGGACTACGGCGAATTGCGGGTGTATCCGGGCAATTACGACGATTACATGACGGCCGTGACTCAGGTGCGCGAACAATTGTTGGCCGGGAATGCCAAGAAAAAAGCCCAAATCGCCGAACTGCAAACCTTCGTGGCGCGCTTTTCGGCCAACGCTTCCAAGGCCAAGCAAGCCACGTCACGCGCTCGGCAGTTGGAAAAAATCAAACTTGACGAAGTCAAGCCGTCCAGCCGGGTCAATCCGTTTATTCGTTTCGATCAAGCCAAAAAGTTGTATCGCTTAGCCTTGGAAGCCAAAGACTTGGTCAAGGGCTACGGTGCCGAACCATTGTTCAAGAATTTGAACATGATGATCGCGGTTGGCGAGCGGGTTGCGGTAATCGGTCCGAACGGGATCGGAAAATCCACTTTATTGAAAACCCTGGTCGGTGATTTGACCCCCGATAGCGGAGAAGTCAAATGGTCGGAAAACGCCGAGGTCGGTTATTTTGCCCAGGACCATGCGGACGATTTTGCCGAAGATATGTCGTTGATCGAATGGATGGGCCAATGGCGCAAGGAGTCCGATGACGATCAAACCATTCGCGGTACGCTGGGGCGCTTATTATTCTCGCAGGACGAAATCAATAAATCCGTGAAAGTGATTTCCGGTGGTGAGCAAGGCCGGATGTTGTTTGGCAAATTGATTCTGCAAAAAAACAATGTGATGGTGATGGACGAGCCTACTAACCATTTGGATATGGAATCGATCGAATCCTTAAATGCGGCTTTGGAAAACTATCCCGGCACGCTGATTTTCGTCAGTCACGATCGGGAGTTTGTGTCCTCACTGGCCACGCGGATTATCGAGCTGACGCCGAACGGCATCGTCGATTTCAGCGGTAACTATGAAGATTATTTGAATAGTCAGGATATTAGCTAATTTTCCTTGGCGCCGCGCACGAACAGTGTTGCCCCAATATCGGTATACACGTCGTGGTGCATGCTGCCGGTCGGTGCGAGTTGGTAATCGCCGGCGCGCAGCAACACATCGTCGATAAACAAGTCGCCGTCCAGCATCATGTATTCCTGTTCCTCCGGGTGGACGCTTTTCGGAAACCCGGCTTCCGCTTCCAGCCTGTAGAAACACGACTGCCTAGTTTCATCTTGCCAGAGCGGTTTTTTCCAGACGCCCGGCATGATTTCCTGCCAAGCGCTGTTATTATCGGCATACACCGTCAAAGACCGGTCTTGGCCAAACGGCAGCAAACCGCCCAATACCTCCCGCAACACCTCGTGGGTGTCGCCCAATGAGGTACCGCGCAGATAAGCCAGTGCGCCGTGCTGAGAGCTGATGCAGCCATGACGGCTGCCGGCTGGCGAGGCATGGTAATCCAGCGGGCCGAGCCGCAAATCGCCCATTTGCAAATCGCCGCGCAAGACAATGCCTTCCTCCAGACAGTTGTGCCGGTGCGGCACCAGACTCGCGCCCGGAGCGAATTCTACCAGTACCGAGTTACCTTGCCGGCCGCCGTTCCAGAGTGGTTTGACGCGCACGCCGGTCTTAAGCGTTTGCCAGACACCGTCCTTCGCTCGTATAGTCAGCAAACCGGCCTGATTGGCGATGCTCAACGCCGCGCGCGTCAGCAGACCTTGCTTTAGCATGTCATGTCGGCCGGTGCTTAGCTCGATAGGTGACAAGCTGTCCAGCAGCAGCTGATTGAGTTGGTCTTGTTCAGGGTCGTTGGCCTTATTCATATTCAGTTCTTCATCGGATTAATGCGGTTCGGCGACGTTTGCCGCCAAAATATCTTGCAAGCTTAAGAGCGCTCGGCGGATATGCGATTTAACGGTGCCCAAGGGCATACCGCTACATTCGGCGATTTCGTCGTGGCTCAAACCGCGAAAGAACGCCAACGACAATAACTGTCTCGGCGTGGCATCCAGCGTTGCCAGTGCGGCGTGTAATCCATGACCTTGCTCGACCGCCATCAACAGGTTGGGTGGCATATCACTATCTTCGGCTTGGATTAACGCCAAAGTCTCCGGCTCCAGCTCGCATTCCTCGGGATTCAAACCCCGCAGCGCATCCAGGGCCCGGCTGCGGGCAATGGTCATCACCCAGGCTTTGGCGTTGCCTCTGCTGGCATCAAATCTCGGCGCCTGCCGCCAAACCTGCCAAAAAGTATCCTGCGCCACTTCTTCAGCTAACTGGGTTTGTCGGGTAATTCGTAGCGCCAGTCCGTAAACCTGTGCAATCAGTGCGTCGTACAAACAGCTCAGCGCGGCCTGATCGCGATCCACTACTGCAGCGATCCAACCCTGCAAAGAGGCATCGTCCGCGCGAAAACCGTCTAGGGTGTTCCAGTCTTTATTCAATTCAGCGCTCTCGTGTTTATCCTTGTGGTTTTTTCAGGGTGTTGCCCACCCCTTTGCTAGCTATACGCAAAAACTAACAGGTTTGGATGCAACAAGTACCAGCAATTTTTGTTTATATCAGATTATTCAATGCGTTATTAGCTACGTCCAACTGACTGACCCGGGCAGAATCCTGCCGAACCGTATTCGTTGCAACTATTTTTTACGAACGACTCATCCAAACGCCGGTTTGTTGCGTATTTGTGATTGCAGGCGCCTAAGTTTCAGCGATTCCGAGGATGAAAGGATAGAGCGCTTGCCGATGTTTCAACTCAATCGGAGGAATGCAACATGAAAAAAATACTAGTAATAGCCGCACTGGCGGGCGCTGCGGCGCTGCCCGGGCCGGCGCTGCCGGCAGCGTTCGATTTTAACGGCAGCTTTTCGCAAGATAACGATGTCGTGCGTTTTGACTTTAATCTTGGCTTGCCCGGGGCGGTGACCTTGTTCACCTCGTCTTGGCTGGGCGGCGGTTTCGATCCCATCTTAACGCTGTGGGATGGCGGCGGAAATCAAATCCTAGAGCAGGATGACGGTAGTTTGGGCGGCGCGCTGGTGTCGAACGGCGTCACCTACGACTACGGTGAATTCGACAGTTATATCAATCTGAATCTGGCGGCCGGGAATTACATCGCCACCTTGACGCAATACGACAACTTTTCGGTCAGCACACTCTTGGCTGATGGCTTTTTGCGCGACACCGACCCGGTGTTCACGGCTGCCTTTGCTTGCTCCAACGGTCGTTTTTGCGAAGGCTCGCTATTTGATAGCAACAATAACCCCGTCGAACCGAATCGCACCGCGGCCTGGGACGTACATATTCTAAACGTCGATAGCGCCACCGTGAATAGCGTACCGGAACCGCCAACCTGGATGCTGCTGAGCCTTTCCGGCCTGTTTTTGCTGGTTGGTCATTACTCGCGCGCCAGTAAAGCTAAACCGGTATCCGCAGAAGTATCCGTCTGACATCCATTTAGTTATTCAGCCCGTATTAACCATGCAGTCACCCGAACTGCGCGTTTATCTTTTAAAGGAAGCAAAGCTATGAAAACTCCAATTAGCCACACACGCTGGCCGCTGGCGCTATGCATCGCGCTGACAGCCATGCAACCCGCTCAGGCCGCCAACCACCGCGAAGCGCCCTTAACCGCACTCGATAACAAGGCCGACATCACCGATTGGTACGCCTTTGTCAGTTACAACGATCCCAGCAAAGTGACGATGATTCTGAATGTCGATCCTCTTCTGGAACCCAGCAACGGCCCGAATTATTTTCCGTTCGATCCGGAAATTTTGTATGAAATGAAAGTGGATAACAATTTCGACGCCGACGAAGACATTACCCTGCAATTTCGATTTAAAACCGAAAACCGCTTGCCCGGTGTATTTACCGGTTTTGTCGGGGCCGGCACGGGTATTGTCGCACCGGCTAATTCTCCTGGCCCAGTAGCTCCAGGCAGTTTGATCGTACCGCCGGCCATTACCGCACTGGACGGCCCCGGCTCGGAAGGCTTGGGCTTGCGGCAGAGTTATACCGTCACGTTGATCAAAGGGAAGGGTGCCAATCGGCAAGTTATCGATCTGACCAATCAGCAAAAGCTCTACGCGGTGCCCTCTAACGTCGGGCCGCGCACGATGCCCAATTACCAGAATTTGGCCAGCCAGGGGATTTACGATTTAGGCGGCGGGGTTAGCGTGTTTGCCGGTACCGTAGACGATCCGTTTTACATTGATTTAGGTGCCACTTTTGATACGTTTAATTTTCGCGCTGGTGCGTCCGGCGTTGGTGTGCCTGGGGTATTTTCCGAGGATCAACATGTCGCGGAAACCAAAAACTTCGCGCCTGATGATGTGGCCGGCTTTAACGTCAATTCCATTGCCATCGAATTGCCGATTGCCCTGCTAACCCAAGACGGCAAGCAACATACCGCCGGCGAAGCCTTGGCGGTGATCGGTACTTACGCCACTACCTCGCGGCCACGCACCAAAGCCTATGCCGACAGACCAGGCGGCAAACCCAAGCTTGCCAATGCCTATGTGCAGATTCAGCGCATGGGTAATCCCTTGATCAATGAGGTGTTGATCGGTACCGGCGATAAAGACAAGTTCAGCATGAGTGAGCCCAAGGATGACGCCAATTTTGCCGGCTATGTAGTGGATCCGCTGTTGGCTAGAGTCGTCAACGCGGCCTATGGCGGTGCGGTACCCATTCCTGCGCCGCCGCGCGTCAATCCTGCCAACCCCAGTTTCGACCTGGGCCCATTGGTGTTTTATGCCGCACCAATATGCCCCGGCTGTTCTCCAGTTCAACGCGGGCCGGTTGCCGATTTGCTGCGTTTAAACACCGGTATCGGCCCCACACCTTTAAGCGCGCGCAAACGCATGGCTTTCTTGGCTGGCGATACTGCCGGTTTTCCGAATGGCCGCCGGGTATCCGATGACGTTACGGATATTGCCGCGCAAGCGGTGGTTGGGGTTTTGAATCCGGCCTTTAACAGCTTTCCCAATAACCGGGTTGCCGACGGCGTGAATGCTAACGACAGAACTTATCAGGAAGTGTTTCCTTATGTGGCTTTTGCCAATAGCGGCCGGCAAAGTCGCCATGTCGATCCTACCGAATCCGGTTGTTTCGATGCGGTTTCCCTGGCTGTTGGTAGCTGTCCAAATAACTAAGCGGTGTTTTAACGATGGCCGGGGGCGGCTGTACTCGCCCCCGGTTTTGATATGCATGCCAAAGGAGAAGCCAATGAAGCACTGGCTTAGTTTAGGTTTATTGATGTCTGTTGCAGTATTTAGTGACGTGGGTGCGCAACCTTATTTACCCAAGACCGATGATGAAGTCTTGGAAGTCCTGCCGGCCAGGGGCGAGAGTTGGCTGGAAGTTCGTTACTTGCGCAAGCAAGTCGCGGCTCAGCCCAATGACGTGGAACCGGCTTTAGCCTTAGTCAGGCGTTATATAGAACTGGGCCGCGCCGAATCGGACCCGCGCTATTTCGGCTACGCGGAAGCCGCTTTGACGCCTTGGCTGGCGGTCGCGCAACCGACTGCCGAAGTGCTGACTTTGCGAGCAACCTTGTTTCAAAATCGCCATGAATTTCCGGCGGCATTGGATTATTTGAACCGGGCCTTGGCACGCCAGCCACGCCTGGCGCAAGCTTGGCTGACGCGGGCGGCGATACTGGAAGTACAGGGCCGGCACGCGGCCGGCCTAAACAGTTGTTTACCGCTACTGAAATTAGCCGAGCCGCTGATCGGCCAAGTTTGCCTGAATTCGATCTTGAGCGTATCCGGCCAGCTCGATGCCGCCTATCGTCAGTTGGCACAAGCAACAACAACTGCGCAAAGCGCTGCACCGCCGGATAAACAATGGGCGTTGACCACGCTGGCGGAAATGGCTGAGCGACTAGGCAAGGCCGATACGGCTGAAAGCTATTACCAGCAAGCGCTGCAACTGCAGCGCCGCAACGGCTATCTGTTGGCTACCTATGCCGATTATTTATTGGACCGGAATCGTTTCCAAGACGTGGTGGAATTGTTAGCTAACGATACGCGCGCCGACGGTTTGTTACTGCGTCTGGCTTTAGCCGAAAAAGCATTACAGCTGCCAACCGCCACTGCGCACATTGACGCACTGTCAGCCCGCTTTGCCGCCAGCCGCATGCGCGGCGATACCAGTCATCAAGGCGACGAGGCGCGCTTTTTACTGCATCTGTTAAACCAGCCGGAACCGGCGCTGGCACTAGCGCAAGCCAATTGGGCCGTGCAGCGCGAGCCGCGCGACGCGCGCATTTTGTTGGAAGCGGCTGTGGCCAGCGGCAAAAATCAACAACAGCTGCAACCGCTGCTGACTTTTTTAACCGAGTCCAAATTGCAGGATGTGCGACTGCAAACGCTACTCGCGCAAATTGGTGGGAGCGGAGTATGAACGGGCCGGCAAAATTCCTTCACCCCTTAAATACTGTTTGCCCTGGGCCTCTCGACTGCGCTCAGGGCTGGCCTGTCGAAGGGCTGGCCCCGCCAAGCTTAGACGGGTTAAGCTCGAACCGAATACGCGGAATCATTTGGGTCGGGTTAATCATGGTCTGGCTGCTGACTGCAAGTTTTAATGTTTTTGCCCATAAGGCCAGCGATAGTTACATGACGGTGCAGGTTGACGGGCGGCAGATCTCCGGGCAATGGGATATTGCCTTGCGCGACCTGGATTACGCCTTGGGTTTGGATGCAAACGACGACGGTAATATTACCTGGGCGGAGTTGCGAAATAGTCGGGATGTTGTGTATGCCTATGCGCTGAGTCGTTTGCAAATGACGACGGCTAAGCAAGTCTGTTCGCTGCAAGCAGGGGATTTACAGGTGGACGAACACAGCGATGGTCATTACGCCGTATTAAATTTCCGGGCGATTTGTCCGTCTGCGTCCACGCCGTTGTCGATAGACTATCGCTTGCTTTTCGATCTCGACCCGCAGCATCGCGGGCTGATAAGCGTCATTCATGCCGCTAAAACCGATACTGCGATCTTTAGTCCTGACCACCAACGTAGCGAATTTGTGCGGGACGCTGATTATTCCGGGTGGCGGACCGTGGCGCGATTCGGCTACGCCGGGCTATGGCATATCTGGATCGGCTTTGACCATATTCTATTTTTGTTAAGTCTGTTGCTGCCGGCTGCTTTGGCGTGGGAGGGGGGTACTTGGCAGCCAAAACCAGGCTTTAGACCGGTATTTTTCGACGTGCTGGGCGTGGTCACAGCTTTCACGCTGGCGCATTCGCTCACTCTGAGTCTGACCGTGTTGCACTACGTCTCGCTGCCGTCCCGCTGGGTGGAGTCGGCTATCGCCGCTTCCGTGGTGTTGGCGGCGCTGAATAATATTTATCCGGTCTTGGTAAATCGCCGCACCTGGTTTGCCTTTGCTTTCGGCTTGATCCACGGCATGGGCATCGCCAGCGTGTTGTTGGACATGGGCTTGCCGGACACGCAGCGGATGTTACCGCTATTAGGCTTTAATTTGGGTGTGGAAGCAGGGCAGTTGGCGATTGTCGGCGCGGTTTTGCCTTTGATAGTCGGCTTTAGCCGCTACCGGTATTATCCGCTACTAGTCATGAAATCCGGTTCAGCATCCATCGTCACCGTGGCTTTGGTCTGGTTAGCGGAGCGAAGTCTGGATTTTCAGATGAGCATATTTTGAGCGACTTGGCGTATATCGGTGCTGCTTATTCAGTGCGGATGCAGCTGTAGTTGCCCGGTCTTATTGCAAATCAATCTCCGAACCGGATTTTTGCGGATATGACACCGCAGCCAGCGCGGTTTTTTCGATGTGAGCTATCAGCTCGACGATTTGCTGGTCCAACATAAAACGCAGTTCCCATTCCACCGCCAGATCGTCGGCCAGATTGTCGATACGATGATGATCGCTATAGCTTTGCTGTAGACCCGCTTGATGTTTGGCAAGCTCAATTCGGTTGCCAGCCTGCTCGCCTTGCAGAAGTCTTGCGGCATATTCCAGGGCGTTTGCCAGCTCGGCATCGAACGCCCGGCTGAGTTGTTGCAATTCATCGGGAAAATGACTGAAGCGCTGGCCGCTGAGTAAGCGGTAACGTTTCCGGACTTGTAACAAGCCGGATAAATGGCTGGTATCCTTGACAAGCGCTCTCAGCGCAGCCCGTTCATGCACTTTTTCGGCTAAGCGCGCATCGGGTTCCAATACCGCGTGAGCCAACAAGTCTTGCGCGGCGGCCAGCTCTTTTTCCGCCGACAAACGCAGCGGTAAGGTGTAAGTCAGCAAGTGGCTGACATCGGGTAAGCGGCTGGTGAAATTAGCGAGGGTACGTAGCGCCGCTACGCCGTGGTGGCGGGCCAGTGCAATCGAGCGCCGTGGCCACAGCGCGTAATCGATAACGCCCATCACGATGAGTCCGAGCAAGATACCGATGACCCGGTCGCGCGGCAGATATAGGTCGGTGACTTGACCAAAATCATGCAGTACAAACAGCGCAAACGAAAAACCAAGCTGCCGGCCCAGGTAGGCGATGCGTTCGCTGCCGGCGGTAATCCAGGCCGCCAGCGCCCAGAATGGCGCTGTTGCAAACGCAAAGCCGACGATGGTATCGAGCTGAGATTGAAAGACCAATACATAAAAGTAAGCGCAGATCCCACCGACAGCAGCGCCCGACACCCGCAATAACGAAAGCCGGTAGTCGGCGCCGAGACTGGTTTGCGCTGCGACCAGACAGGTAGGAATCGCGGTGTTGATGTCCGGCCAGCCCAGGCTTTCCACAATCAGCATGCACAGGATCGCGCCCAGAGAGAATTTGATGCCAAATTGCACGCTGTCGGCATGCGTTGCCCAAAATTCGTAAGCAAACCAGGCCGGTAGCCAGCTATGTTCCGGGTTGTCGTCGGATTCAGCGTTGATATTTTTACTGTCTGTGGCGACTATCGGTTGATGCAAATCATGCGTCAAGCCGGCAATCCGTTGCAGAGCCCGCCACAGGGCGGTTAACAGCGAGGGATTGGTTTCCCGCGCATAGTTTTGCAATACATCGTCGCGTAACAAGCTTGTAACTTTCGCAGACACATCGCGCGATTCCGCCAGACCATACCGCAATTGGGCACAGGCGCTTTGTAAAGCCCGATAGACATGCAGTTTTTCCGGCGTCAGCGGCTGGGCTCTATATTCCGCGGCCAAGACTTGATTGAGCCAGTCCGCCAACTGCCGCAAACCGTCTATTTCCAGCAGCAGCGCCCGATAAGTCTGGTGGCGCTCGTGCAACGCCGGATGGATCAATTCGGCGTTGGCCAGTAAGCCCAGCAACTTGCCGAGGCTGCCGGCAGCGGCGTGCATGTTTGCTTCCGGCCTGGGGGTATACGCACCGGCATCGGCCAGACGCGCACTGAAAATGTATTCCACCGCCGCCAATTGTGTGGCGATCTCCACTTTTAACAGTTTCAGAGGATCTTGCGGTTTGATGGTCAGATGCACCACCGTCCATGTTCCCAGCGCCAGTACGCCTATGATCGGGATGTTCCATAAAGCGTGATAAATATTTTCATCGGGCGTGCTGGGGTTGTACAGCACCGCCACCGAATACCATAAAGCAATGCCCGTGGGCCAGGCGATCAGGCGGGCGTGAAACAGGGACAAAGCCAATATAACGAACGACAGCGGCAGCAGTAACCAAGGGTCGTTGCCAGCCAACATCAGCGTCAATACCGACACTAAAGTCGTCACAATCAGATAGCCGAGCTGGCGCATTCCAAACGCCAGGGATTGGCCGGCATTGGCGTGGGCGTCGTAGCTTAAGCAAATCAATATGGAAATTGCTCCCAAGGGCGGGATATGCAGGGTTTGGCTGACGAGCGCAATAGTCAGTGTGACGACGAACAAGCGCAGGGCGGCTACACGACGCGCAGCCGAATCTTTGAGTTCGGCTTTGAGAAATTGCCCCAGGCTGGTGCCAAACCAAAGCCGGCCGGGTTTTGGCTGCGAGCTTGAATCAGGCCGGCTGTCGCCGCTGGTCATGACGGCGGCAGGGCTTTACCGGCTCCCTCGGCACTTGCTTCCCGCACCGTGACAAACGCGGTCATGCCCATGCGTAGTGGATGCGCGGGGTCGCGCTCTGCGATCTCGATCCGCACCGGAAAACGCGAAGCCAGAATCACCCAGTTCAGCGTGCGCTCAACTTCCGGCAACACGCCTTGCTGCTTGATATTGTCCGGCGAATTGGCCCAGCCGATACCAGTGACCACGCCGCGATAGCGTTTGCCCGGATAAGCGACCAGAAACACTTCGGCTTCCTGGCCGGGTTTGATCGACCGCAAATAGGTTTCCTTGAAGTCGGCGATCACATACCAGTGGCGGTCGTCCACCAAGGCAAACATTTGCGCGCCGGCCTTGGCATATTCGCCTTCGCGGGTATTCAAATTGGTGACGTAGGCATTAAACGGCGCGCGCACATAACAGTATTCCAGATCGAGTTCGGCGGCGGTGACCATGGCTCTGGCCGCTTCGATGTGGGCGTTGACGTCGCCGACCTGGGCGATTAACGATACCGCCCGGCGGCTATCGCTTTTGGCTTCCTCTATGGCACTGCGAGCCGACAACTCTTTAGCTTTCGCGTCCGCCAACTCGGCGCGCGAAGCCGCATAGCGCGATCGCGCCTGTTTCAGCTGATCGGTGGTGACATATTGTTTATCCGCCAAGGGTTCCAGGCGTTCCAGATAGTTATGCAGATACTCGTCTTCCGCCTCGATTTTTTTCACTTCGGCATTGGCGGCGGCACGCTGGTGTTCCAGGCGTTCGATGGCAATTTCGGCGGAACCGCTGGAAGCGCGTCGGGAATCGACATCTTTTTCCGCGAGCAGCAATTCGGCCTTGGCTTTGTCCAATCTGGCCTGATAAGGGCGTGGGTCGATCACGTACAGCAAATCACCTTGTTTGACATACTGATTGTCTTCGACATGCAGTTCCACAATGCGGCCGCTGACTTCCGGGGCGATGCCGACGATGTTGGCCCGCACCATCGCGTCGTTGGTGCGCGGATTTTGATAGTTGATATGCCACACCGCAGAGCCGGTCGCCAACGCACCCAACACGATGACAATGCCGATGACGCGGCCCAGCAATATCCGGTTTTTCAGGCTTAAGCCTCGGCTATCGTTTTGACTGTTTTCCATCAGGCACCGCCGCTGTTACGCTGCATAAAACACCAGCCAGATGATAAAGGTGCATAAGGCCCACAGGCTGGGCGCGATCAGCAGCGGTGGGCCCAAATGGGGTGCCAAACGGTAGTGCACCAATTGCCACATCAACAGCATGCTGGCCGCCAGCCCGCTGAGGATGCAGATAATCCAGGCCGGCCAGAACGAACCTTCCAGGCTTAGCATGGGATCGCATGCGGTCAGGAAAATCGAGGGACTCGCCAGTAAAAACGTTTTAAGGGAACCTCTAAACATTCCCTCGTCCTCCGGGAGAGGGCTAGGGTGAGGGGGGTAAGTAATTGATTTTAATTCCCTCATCCCAACCTTCTCCCGTGGGGAGAAGGAGGTGTTTTTATTTTTAGAGGCCCACCTAAGTAATCGCCCAGAGATCATTGTGTGCTTCATCTCAAACGTATGAACATTTCGGTACTCGCTAGAATTCATCATCGACTTGTTCAATATGATCGCCGCGAGCGGTGATGACCGCTTCATGCAGCCTCTGTAAATCCGCCTCCAGCTTCGAGATTTCCTCGGGCGCATAGTCGTCGAACAGGCGGCCGATATGGGCCAGATGCTCGGGGAAAGTTTGTTCGTAAACCGCGCGGCCCGCCTCGGTCAAGCGGATGATCTGGCTGCGGCCGTCTTTTTTTGAGGCCGACCTTTCCACCAGCCCCTTATCCTCCAAGCGGCTGACCACGCCGGTGAGTGTGCCTTTGGTAATCAAGGTTTCCTCGCCAAGTTTCTTGGGCTGCATGCCGGCGGTTTTACCCAGCGTAATGATCACATCGTACTGAGGCAAGGTTAATTCGAGCCGGTGAACGTGCCTGGCCGCATAAGACAAAAAGGCCTGGTGGGTGCGGAGCAACTGGCGCAAAACTGTTGGAAATGTAGAGTCGGAGGACATAATGTAAAAATAATTGTTCTAATTAGAATTCGATAATAGCTATAAGCCTATTCACGCTCAAGAAAAACCTGGTGAATCGGTCAGACGGTTTGCTGTGTTGTACTAGAAATGCTGACTGGCCGGCATGAAAGGCGGTCATTTAATGATTATCCGACACTTCCGGATTTTGCTCGCCTGACACATAAACCAGAGTTGCGGCGGAACGTAATAAAGTTGCCCGACTGTCGATTTCGGTAAAGCGGGCACGCGCCAGGTCTTTTTGCGCCGACAATAGCTCTATTACCGTCGAAAAGCCGTGCGTGTAAGACTCTTGGGTGGCGGCATAGGATTCCTCGGCGGCTTTCAACAGAGCCAAGGCAAACTCGCGTTTTTCCAGCGCGGTTTTAGTGTCGGCGTAGGCTTTCCAGATGTCGCGCATTATTTCCAGGCGCAAGGCCTCCAGCTGGGCTTGGGACGCCGACCTTTTGGCCTCGGCTTCCCGTACGGCATTGCTGCGTTCAAAGCCGTCGAACAAGGTCCATTCCACATGCAACATGGCCGTATCGACCATGGTGTTTGCTGAATAACTCTCACCGCCCGCCGGCTTGGTATGCACATTGCCCCAGTATTGATTGCCCACCATGCCGCGTAGCGACACTTTCGGCCAGAATTCCGCTCTGGCTTTTTTAACGTCCGCATCGCGGGCACGCAATTCGGCAAGGCGCGCCAATAAATCGGGACGCTGCTCCAAGGCCTGATCGACAATTTTTTCCACCGATTGCGCCAGTTCTGCGGGCAACGGTAGCTTGCTCAGGTCGACCAGTTGCAGGCTGTAAGCCGGTGAAATCCCCAGGCTCGTCGTTAAATCGGCACGGGTCTGCATGACCGAACCGCGCGCATCTTGCAGGTCATAACTGGATTTTGCCTGCTCTTGCAGCGCCAGCAACAAGTCGGGTTTGGTTGCCAGGCCTTGTTTGAGTTTGGCTTGAACCGAGTCGGCGTTGGTTTTCGCTGACTCATAGGTTTGCTGAGCCGCCGTCACCTTGGCCAAGGCGGCCTGATAAACAAAAAAACTGCTGGCCACCCGATAGGCAATTTCCTGGTGTTTACGGTCGAAGGCAAAATTAGCGGCGCTCAGCCTCTGTGCACCGGCATCGACCAGCGCTTCCCGGCGGCCGAAATCGAATAAGGTCCATGCCAAATCCAGACTGGCGAGAGCCGCGTAACCGTTGCTGACCAGCGCGCTGCCGGGGATGGGAAAGCTGCTAGTAAAATGCTGGCCGAATGCCATTGCCGTCAGGGTTGGATACCAGCTGCTGCGATTTCTTTCCAGGCGCGCGGCGGCCGCTTTTGCTTCCTCCCAGCTAATCCGGGTTTCCGGATGCGTGTGCAGGGCCAAATCCACCAAGGCCGGCAAATCGTAGGTTTGCTTGGTATCGATTCCGGCATCTTCAATTGGAAAACTGGATGTATCCGGCGCTGGCGGGCGGTTTTGGGCTTGATAAGCGTGCCAGGATAGAGCCGACCGGGCAGGGGATGGCGGGGTATTTTCTGCAAGCGCTAGAGGTTTCGGCACGGTGCAGGCGGTCAACAGTATCAATGCTGCAATCGTCCCGCCGCGATAGGCTGGCGCCGAATAGGGCAATATCGCCGAACTGAAAACGAATTTTTTCAAGCTTTTATTGGGTAGTCGAATCACTAGAATTTGGAAAAATCCCCTAGTTATTAATCTATTCTTTGGCCCCGAACTCTATCATTTATTCGGGGCTCGCGAGCAACAGTTGATTCATGCGGTTACTGTTTTATCAAGTCATCACACTTCAAATTTCGGTTTTTTTGATTCCCTCACCCGGAGGGCGAGGGAACGGATGTGCCGAAATTTGCAGTGTGGGAGATATATCCGGTCTTGAGATTAGGACAAAGCCGGTATCTTGCCGATGGGAGGTACAGTTTCAGCCGTCGGCCTGGGCAATTTGCCGTTGTCCCAGTGCCGTTTTGCCGGCTCGACAGCCTTGGGCGGCGCGATCTTGCGGCCCTGCATCAACTCGTCGATCTGATATTTATCCAGCGTTTCCCAATCCAGCAAGGCTTGCGCCATGTTGTGCAGAATCTCCATATGAGCTTTGAGAATGGCCTCGGCGCGCCGATAGTTATTCGCCAAGGTTTGTCTTATTTCATGATCGATCAGCCGTGCCATTTGCTCGGACATCGGTTTGGTCGAACCCATAAAGCCGCTGTCGTTGTCGCCGCAATCCATCGGGCCCAGACGATCGGATAAGCCCCATTTGGTGACCATATTGCGCGCCAATTGAGTGGCGCGTTGTATATCGTTGGAGGCGCCGGTGGTGACTTTGTTTTTGCCGTAAATTAAGGCTTCGGCAATCCGTCCGCCGAACAGGCTGGAAATCTGGCCATCCAGTTTATCTTTGCAGGCACTGTATTGGTCGTGTTCCGGCAGAAACATGGTGATGCCCAGCGCGCCGCCGCGCGGCATGATACTGACTTTATAAACCGGGTCGTGCTCCGGCACCAAACGGCCAACGATGGCGTGGCCGGCTTCATGGTAAGCAGTCATTAACAAATCCTCGCGACTCATGATCATGGTGCGTTTCTCGGCGCCCATGATGGCTTTGTCGCGGGCGCTGTCCAGGTCGTGCATCGTCACTTCCCGCTGGTTGTTACGGGCAGCGAATAGGGCGCCTTCGTTAATCAGATTGGCTAGTTCGGCACCCGAAAAACCCGGTGTGCCGCGCGCCAGATCGTTGATGTTGACATCGTCGGCCAAGGGCACTCGGGTGGCGTGGACTTTGAGAATTTGTTCGCGGCCCTTGATGTCCGGCAAGCCGATCTGCACCTGGCGATCAAAACGGCCCGGTCTCAGTAAAGCCTTGTCCAGCACATCGACACGGTTGGTTGCCGCAATGACAATGATGCCTTCGTTGCCGCTAAAGCCGTCCATTTCCACCAATAATTGGTTAAGGGTTTGTTCGCGTTCTTCGCCGCCGCCGATATTACCGCCGCTGCTGCGCTGGCGGCCGACCGCGTCGATTTCGTCGATGAAGATAATGCAGGGCGCGCGTTTTTTAGCTTGCTCAAACATATCGCGCACCCTGGACGCGCCCACGCCGACAAACATTTCCACAAAGTCGGAACCCGAGATCGAGAAGAACGGCACTCCGGCCTCTCCGGCAATGGCCCGCGCCAATAAAGTTTTACCGGTACCGGGAGGCCCCACCATCAACACGCCGCGCGGAATTTTACCGCCCAAGGCTTCGTATTTGCCCGGATCTTTCAGGAAGTCGACCATTTCCGCCACGTCCTGTTTGGCTTCCTCGGCGCCGGCCACATCGTTGAAACGCACCTTGACTTGATCTTCGGTCATTAATTTGGCCCGGCTTTTGCCAAAGCCGTTTTGCGCGCCGGCACCCTGTTGCTGTTTACGCATGAAATAGATTAATACCCCGATCAACAGCAAGGTGGGAGCCCATGAAAATAAAAGTTGAGTTAGGGTTGACTGGGTTTCAGGTCTTTCGACTTTGATCTTGACGTCATACTCCAATAGATCGTCTATGATCCGCGCATCGCCAGGATTGTATGTGGCAAACCGCGTGCCGTTATGGCGGCGGCCATCGATAGATTTGCCGTCTATCATCACTTCGGCCACGGACTTGCTGCGCACATCCTTGATGAAATCGGAATAGGAAATGTCGTTTTGCGAGTTGTAAGCAGATAGCCTGGGATTGAATGCCGCGAATATTGCGATAGCGATTCCAATCGTTACGGATAGGGCGATTAAGAGCTTTTTCATGATTGCGATCTCCTGTTTAAGATGCAAGGTTCAAGTGATACGCTTGGGCAAGACTTGGGTTTGTGCACGGACGTTTTCCACATCAAGCCAGGTGAGAAGAGAACACTGGTTCGACATAAGAAAATCAGCAATTTTTGCGCCATTAATTCGATATAAAAAGACCCGCATCACCGCTTTGCCAATTGGCGAACAAGTTAACTGTCACGTTTTTCTTTTCGGAGGTAAGAAAACGCCCGGAACATAGGTCCAAGGCCGGCACACGCGCATCAAATGTGCCGGTGTTATCGACAATGCAGGTCGTAAAAGGGAGTATTTACACAAGGCTTGGACCCTTTAATGTTCAAGCCTTATGTCCAATATGCACACAAAACGCCCCTATTTTGTGCGCCGATGCGGCCGGTTGATACATGGCTCATATGCTTAATGGCTGGAAACATAAAGGTTGTGCATTTCCTCATAGCGGCTCAAAGCTTCTTTCAACGATTCGCCGGCCAACTGCAAATCGCCGCCGCGCGCTGCTTTCCATGCGGTATTCAGACGTTTGCCGGCATGTTGGCGTTTGACTTCGAGATCGTTGTTCTCGATGTCTTTTTGCTGTTGTTTGGCATTGCTGACCAACTCGGCTACGGTTTCCTTGTCCGCGCCGTTTTCCACCGCGGAGATGGACGCTTTGACTTTGGAAATGGTGCTTTCCAGAGCGGCTCTTACTTCTTCGTGGCTAAATGTGGCCGCGGAGACAGGAAAACACAGCGCACTGATAAAGGTGATTGCTATGAAGAAAGATATGGATTTTCTAAATGACGTCATGATGTTAGCCTCGGTAAACAAGAAAAAATAAATCGATAGAGAGTTAGGTCTCGGCACTTCAGGATCAAAACGAACTTTTGTTTCGAGAGCTTCGTTTCAATTGTTAGTGTGGGTAAAGTCTATCAGATTATGGTTCTGATTAGAACTTATTTTGTTTTCATTAGAACTACTTGTGTGTTTTTCATCACACTTTTTAATTGAATATGCATAATCGTAACGGTGAGAATTGGTACGAAGGCACGTGCTGGATTGAATTGATCACCAGCAATTCCGTGATTTATTGGTAAGCTAGGGGGATAACTATTCTTATAACCACGCCTCGGAGAAAATAATGACCACGCTACTAAAAATTGCTGCCGCCACTTTGTTAAGTTTGAGCGGCACTGCTGCGCATGCGTATGGCAGCAGTCAGAGTTCGCAGCACTGCGATAAACCGGTGTTTTCGGAGTTTCAACCGGCAACCAATAAATACCTGCAATCGTTTAGCGAGTTTTCGTTGATGGCTTCCGCCAACACCACGCCGACTTCGGTTGTGGTTAATGTCAGTGCCGGCGAAACCAAATATCATTTCACCTCTAAACAACTGCAAATTACTCAACAACCCAGCGGTCGCTTGGAGATAAAGGGCAAAGTGGATAGACCTATAGAAGGTGGTTTCGCGCGCTTGAGCATTACCGCACACAGCAAACCCGGTTGTGAAAAAACCGACGGCTATTTGATTCGCATTCATTGATCGCTTAAATCTCGATTTTCACCCGAGTTTTTTTCCTATCTGGGCCCCTGTGCTAATAAAACGCAAGGGGCCGCAAGACCGCCAGGTTTGCATAGTTAGAAAGCCTTTTGAATGCAACCAGGTTCTCCGCATGATTGCTTTCTAAAAATGTTCGCAAAACTTTTCAGTTTGCCTGGTCGATTTTTAACTTGGCCCTCAAATATCGTCGCTCCCGCGCAGGCGGGAGTCCATTCCTACATGGGATTCGCTGCGCTTTCCAGCGGCGGGAATGACTCAGAGCCTTAACCCTTCAAGACTTCCATAATCGCCAAACTCAACCATGGACGAGCATCCGGCAAGACTTGGTATCTGGTCTATAGTTGCGATTAAGCGGCAGATACAGTGCTGGGACGTTAGACGCGCTCAGAGTAACGCCTCATCCTGGGCCAGCCACGATCCGGACGATTGGTTTTTCCCGGTTGCCGCGCGGTAATTTCCGGAACGGCTAGATAGAGTTAAGCGCACTTCAAGAGATTAATAAGGTGATAACAATGATTACAAAGCCTGGGTTTTATCTGTTTCCGATGCTGTTTTGGGCATCCGCCGCCGCTGCCGATTACAAAACTGATATTGGCTATCAAGCCTTGCTAATTCAATTGGGCGCAAACATACCGACCGGCGATGGTGTCAATGTGGTGCACGCCGAAGCGTCATTAGTCGAATCGAGAGATCACCCTGATTACCCCATCTACGCGCCGGATATTCTTAAAGTCCAATTTGCCGGTAAGACGTTCAGTTTTCCGGGAAATAAAGCCAGTACCTCACCATCGGGACATGCTGACAGCGTCGGTACCAGATTTTACGGTAAGGATTCCATCGCCCACGGCATAAAGAACATTGCCAGCTATGACGCCAACGCCTGGATCGAAAGTCTCATTAGTCCAACTGCCTTGGCTCCCGTCAACGCCAGTCGGATTGCGAACCATAGCTGGATAGGCAAAGGCGACACTGTGCCGGAAACGGCAATGATTTTGCGCTTTGTGGACAGGCAAGTGCAGCGCAACGAATTCATCCAGGTGGTTGGCATGAACAATGGCCTTAGCGACTCGCCCTTATTGGGTAGCGCTTACAACGCGATTGCGGTGGGCCGTACGGATGGCAGACAAGATAGGGGGGCCGATGCGGTGGATTCTATATATATAGCGGGACGGACGCGTCCTGATGTAGTGGCGCCGCAAACCACCACCAGCGGAGCCACGCCCATAGTAGCCGCTGCTGCCGCGTTATTGGTCGAGACCGGCCACAAGGGCGCGGCCAATCTATCGCAGGGATCTATTGATATTGAAGGTGTCGGAACGGTTTATAACGCCGAGCGCGGCGAAACCGTTAAAGCCGCGTTGCTGGCGGGTGCCGACAGAGCGACGCAGAATACTTCAACTACAGACAATATCGTCGATTACCGCAGCAGCGGGCATCAAACCCTGAATGGCCTGGACGATAGATTCGGCGCCGGCCAACTGAATATTTTGCATAGTTACCAAATCATCGCCGGCGGCGAACAAGATAGCCTGGAAGATGGCGGCAACCCGAACGGCATCGGCTTGGCGGGCTTTGATGTCGATACTGAATTCGGCGGCTTGGCTAGCAATAGTCTGGCGACGTATAAGTTCGCCGCCGCAGCGGATTTGAATTTGCAGGCGTCTTTAGTGTGGAATCTTGGGGTATCGAACGACCTCAATCTGACAACTACCTTGCACGATCTTAACCTGGAGTTGTTCGATGCTACGGAGCAAAACATCGCCGCATTCTCGGCAAGCAGTGTCGACAACAGCGAGAACCTGTGGCTTAGTCTGGTCTTCGGTCACCACTACGAATTGCGGGTCAAGTCCGGCGAAGCCAGTCCGTTCATTTGGGATTACGCATTGGCCTGGCATATGAGTCCGCTACAATCCGCACCGGTGCCCTTACCGGGTGCGTTTTACTTGTTCTTTTCCGCGCTCGGCGGGCTTGGCTGGGTGGTTCGCCGCAAACGATTAAACACTGAAGCTTGCTGATTTAAGGAATCTCTGCACAAGCATACTTCATCAACACTTCAATTCGCTCACCACGAATGTAATCAAGCGCTTTGCGCTGAATGTCTCTTCTGCCTAGTAAGTAAGCTGCTTCAGCTAAAAACGTGGTCATGCCGGTATACCCGCTTCAGGCGGGTATGACGCCTAACTGAAGATTCTTGCCAATCAGGTTTTTTTATATCCAGGATAAGTTGCGGCAAATAACTTTGTGCATGAGTTATTTCACGGAAAATTCCCCGCGCATTACCGCCCGTTATGTACGTATCTTTCTGTATTTAAAGAAAAATGTTTTGTGGTCTGAATATTGTATGTGGATCACCGTGCTTAGCCATAGGCGTAGTAACGGCTAACACGGTTAGGGACTTCCAATCATTCATACTCGTTTCTGTCGCGGACTTTGCAAACTAAACGCGCCGCGCGGACTAACCGCTTGCGAATACGCGGGAATGACGAATTTTTAGAGGCCCTGAAAATCAAGTTCCCAATGCGCTCTAATTTCAATCAACATAAAGGTTGTAATCGTGAATAAACTAATAAAATCAATCGGCATCGCTGGATTGGCGGGGTGTGCGCTCATTGCCGAGGCCCAAGCAAATACTCTGGAAGTGTCAGGAACCATTTATAAAGTAAGCGGCGGCACTACTTACGATACTTGGAAAATCAATATGCTGAGTGGAGGTACTTTCAAAGTCGATGTGTTGGCTTATGAGGCCACTCAAAAGCAAACATCCACCGCCGGCTACCAGGAAATCGACCTGAACAACGACGGTGAAATTACTTTTCTGGACCCGGATACGTATATCTACCGCGATGACGGCTTGCTGGATGCCGGCGATATGTTGGCGCGTTGCGACGATTCCGACGGCAATCACTGCCCCGATAGCAGTAATCAGCCTATTTTGACTAACACCGACGGTTCGGCGGACGGTTCGATTTTCTTGCGCGATCCGGCGTTTAACGTAAGCTTGCAGGCCGGCAATTATTTATATCTGGTGGCCGATTACACCTTATCGACCAGTGAAGCTGTCGCGGGTATCAATACTAACGATAACTTGACCTTACCGACTGGGCTCCCAACCCGCGATCACGGCGACTATCGGCTCACCTTGAGCTCCGATACCCTGAATTTTTCTCTGGCGGGCAATACCATCACCGTCTCGCAAGTGCCGGTTCCCGGTGCTGTCTGGTTATTCGGCAGTGCGCTGGCCGGATTGGCGACAGTAGGGCGGCGTAAGATCGCGGCGGTTTGATCTTGGAGCAGCGGGAAGCTTCGGTTTCCCGCTGTTTTATGATCTGGTATCACGCCAAAACTAGCGAACTCCTTACTCGCTGCTGTTCCGAAATTTCCCTGAAAGCCTTTGTTTACGGCAAACCTGACCATGCGTTGCTTAGGTCTCTATCTGGAATCTAATATCTTAATATCAGATATTTAATTCTAAATATATCGTTTTTGTTGGTTACTGGCTTTGCGTAGCATACGCAACGTGGTCAAACAAGGCCCAGCTTGCCGCAAACAGACCGATAACCTATTTTCAGGAGCACCCATGACATTCTCAAAATCAGTAAAGCCTTTACTCTTCGGAATCGCCTTGGCCCTCAGCGGCAACGCGCTGGCCGAACGCACCCTGCTAAACGTCTCCTACGACCCGACTCGCGAGTTGTATAAAGAATATAACCAACTGTTTAGCCAATACTGGAAAACCAAAACCGGCGAAGACGTTACCATCCAACAATCGCATGGTGGCGGCGGCAAACAAACCCGCGCCGTGATCGATGGTCTGGAAGCCGATGTGGTGACCTTGGCCCTGTCCGGCGACATCGATCAAATCCACGAGAAAGCCAACTTGTTGCCAAAAGACTGGCAAAGCAAATTGCCTAACAACAGCTTGCCTTATACCTCGACTATCGTGTTCCTGGTGCGCAAGGGCAACCCCAAAGCCATTAAAAACTGGGACGATTTGGTCAAAGACGGCGTCTCCGTCGTCACCCCCAACCCGAAAACCTCCGGCGGCGCCCGCTACAACTACCTAGCGGCTTGGGCGTTCGCGGAAAAGAAAAACGGCAGCAAGGACGCCGCCAAGGCTTTCGTGGAGAAGCTGTTTAAAAACGTGCCGGTACTGGACTCCGGTGCGCGCGGCTCCACCACCACCTTTGCCGAACGGGAAATCGGCGACGTGCTGATTACCTGGGAAAACGAAGCCTATCTGGTGTTGAAGGAATTCGGCGCCGATAAATTCGAAGTCGTCACCCCGCCGTTCAGCATCCTGGCCGAGCCGCCGGTGGCCGTGATCGAAGCGGTGGCGAAAAAGAACGGCACCCAAGACCTGGCGACCGAGTACCTGAAATATCTCTACACCAAAGAGGCCCAGGAGATCATCGCCAAAAACTTCTACCGGCCGACCGACAAGGATATTGCGGCTAAGTACGCCAAACAATTCCCCAATTTGGAGTTGGTCAGCGTCGCGCAACTAGGCGGCTGGAGTGCGATACAAAAACAACACTTCGACGATAACGGCGTGTTCGACAAGATTTATGGGCGCTGAGAGCGCTTGGGCAGAGGAGGGTGTAGCCATGGTGGAAAATACCATCGAATTGCTCCGTGACGATCTGGAACGGGCTTTGTATCTGGATCTGGACGAGTTCAAACTGGAAATCCAGCAACAGGAAGTTTTGAGCCGGTTTATCGGCCTGAAATTGCGCAGCGAGTTTCAACCGGTATTCGATGCCGGAAAATCCCAGGGACTGCTGGGCTACGAAGCCTTGCTGCGCACGTCCACCGGCTTGGAAGCCGTGAGTCCGGACTTTGCGTTTAGTTGGGCGGATAACCAGGGCAAGCTGGTGAAGCTGGATAGGGTGGCTAGAACCCTGCACATGCTTAACTATCTGAATCTGCCGGCGGAAAAGGGCTTGCTGTTTTTAAACGTACACCCCAAATTGCTGGTTAGCGTGAATACGCATGGCAAGGTGTTCGAACACATTCTGCATCTGCATTCGGTGCCGACCACAAACGTCGTGCTCGAGATTATGGAAAACGCAGTGGAAGCCGATCAACAGTTGCTCGAAGCGGTGGACAATTATCGTGATCGCGGCTTTCAGGTGGCTATCGATAATTTCGGTAGCCGGCATTCCAATCTGGACCGCTTGTGGCGTTTATCGCCCAGCTTTGTGAAGCTGGATTTAAGCATCATCCATCAGGCGCAAACCGACGCCAAAATCCGCCGAGTACTGCCGAAATTAATCGAAATTATCCAGGCCTTGGGCGCGCAAGCGATTATCGAAGGCATCGAAAACGAAGTGCAACTGGATATTGCCTTGGATGCCGGCGGCAAATTGCTGCAAGGTTATTTCCTGGGACGGCCGGCGGCGGCCGGACACTGGCAAAAACCCAGTGCGGTGGTACAAGACAATCCTTTAATGCCCGGTGCGCCGCAGCATTTTGGTAGTTTCAGCGTCCCGGCCCAGCATGGTATGTGACATGCGATGACTGTAAGATAATTTGATGATTTACCGATGACTCGGTGAGATGTGCTCTCCTGTGGCAATCCTGCTAACCCCGCCGTTTCGGCGGGCTTTTTTTAGCGGTTGAATTTGGATTAAAAGCCTGTCCGTTTAGTATCCGTAACTTAAATTGCGGATTTTTTTCAGCTCGCCGTCTTCAAATTCCAATAGCTGCTGAAACTTGCGTGGCCCGAAATTGTAAATCCATTCTTCTATCAGTACTTCTTCAAACTGATCTATCTCCAATGCGCCATAGGGATGCCGCAAGCGGCTGCCACGGATCGCTCTGCGCTGTTCGACGGAATCCGGCTCCCCGCATTTTTCCAAGACCTCGGATTTATAGTCGCCAACTTGGACCAGCTTATGCCCGCAGCGTAGCGCGAATGCATCCCCGGCAAACGCCAGCAGGCCTAATGTCAACAGTATGCCTCTGATTGGCGGACTAGCCATTAAGGACTTACCGTATAACTTTGCGAGTAGCTGCCGCCCTTGCTGCAAACATTCCGGCTGGTGGGCGATTCGCAGGACACATCGGTAAATTCGGCTTTTAACTCGCCGGCCTTTTCCGGTACAAAGTAGAAGCGGAAATTCGGGTCGGCGCTGATCGCAATATCGATCTTCGCGTTGAGTACGGGCTTGCCGTTAAACGTCACTTTCAGTTGATCGATGAAATGCGATTTTCTGATGAATCGGGTCATTTGATCCATCTGCATACCCGTGAGGTTGGGGTGGCTGATCATCAATTGCGTCAAGGCGGGTTGACCGCTTTGCACACCGTCGTCGAGCCGAAACTTAACCTTGCCCAGCCGCTTCATGGCTTCATCCAAGTCCGCGCCGATCGGTGCCGAGCAGCCGCCGCTGGCTTTCACGAATTTTTTGGTCATGCTGAACTTGCCGTCATTGGTTTCGGCCACCGCACGAATGTCGCTATAGGTATTGACGCGCACGCGCAAAGCCAAGTCGGCTTTGCCGCTCTCTGGAAAGAACTCGAATTCGCCGACAAACGGAAACGGGTTTTTATCGACAAACAGCCAGATTTTTTTGATGTATTTATCTTTGCTTTGCGGAAACTTGCTGGTGACTTTAACCGGCACAATCGCCGGATCTTCGGCCCGATAAGGGGCATCCAATTCGATAACGGCATTGGATTCCTCGATATTTTTACCGGCGAAAAACTGGCTTTTCAAAACCGTGTTCCAGGTAATGTCATCGCCTTCCGCGGCAGCGGTCGCGGGCAAAATCATTAAAGCCAACAGATAAATAACGTTGTAAGTTTTTTGCATGCTTTTACTCTCCTCTGTTTAATCTTCCCATTCCAGCTCGGCAAACGCGATGGTGACGTTTTTGCGGTGGAATTGTTCAAATAATTGCCAATTTTTTTTGGCCGGCAAGCCGACGCTATTCAACGCTTGCTCCAAGGTTTTACCTTGCTTAATCATTGCCCTAACTTCGGTTGCCAAGCCAGTCAAATAGGCTTTTTGCGGTTGCAGACTTGCCGGCCAATCTTTTACCAAATGACCGTGGCCGGGCACGACTAATTTGTAGTGATTTTTCTCCAAGCGCCCCATCTCGCCCAACCAGCCTTTGATGCTGCCGTCTATCACCGGAATATGCTCTAAAAACAACAGATCGGCTAGCCAGATAGTCTCGGTAGCTTTGTCGTAAACGCTCAAATCGTTATCGGTGTGCGTGCTCGGATGCGCTGTCAGCAGCAGTTCGCGATTACCCAGGTTCAAAGTCATGGTGTCGTTCACTTCTATATCGGGCGGAATAATATTGTCTTGATTGACCTGAATATCCAGCAATTCCGCAGCGCGTCCGAGGTAATGGTCGCCGCGCGTGGCCATCGCGCGCGCCAGCTTATGATGGCCGACAAACTGCACGCCTGGTTCCTTGAAAGCAATATTGCCGTAGATATGGTCGGGATGCACATGGGTATTGATCACATAACAAACCGGTTTAGCGGTCACCTGCTTGATGGTATTTCGCAATGCGACTCCCTGCTGCGGACTACCGCCGCTATCGATCACAGCCACGCAGCGCTCGCCGACAATAAAGCCGATATTGGCAATCTCGCCGTGATTGTCCCGATCCGGCCAATGATGTGCGGAGGTATGCAGATAGATGCCCGGCGCCACTTGACTGAAAGACAGCGGCGGCAAAGCCATACTGCTGTAACTGGTCAATAGGCCCATTAACAACAACACAAACTTCATTCAGGCGACTCCTATGCGGCGATGCGTTTGAAAAACTCGGTTTCGGAGATAATATCTTGGTTATTTTCAACCCTATCCAGATACACCAATCCCAATAAATGATCGAACTCGTGTTGGAATACTCGGGCCGGAAAATCCTGCAAATCTAAGCGGCAGATTTCGCCTTGCTGATCTTGATATTGCACTTGGATAGCCTGGTAACGCGGCACAAGCGCCCGGATACCCGGTACGCTTAAACAGCCTTCCCAATCTTTATGTAAAGTGCTGTCAACAATTTCGAAACTTGGATTTACCATCAGAATCGGCGACATGTCCGGGGCATGCGGATAACGGGCTGTCGGCCGGGAAGCGATGATCAAAATTTGCCAGGAAGCGCCCAATTGCGGGGAGGCTATGCCGACACCATTGGCCTCCAGCATAGTCTCGTGCATGGTTTCAATCAGTTTATGGAACTCCGGGCAGGCAAAGTCGTCAACAGGCTGCGCCTGCCGCCGCAATACCTCGGCCCCCAGTTGGAATATGGTTGTTGTTGAAGTCATGGCTACAGTGGTTATCGCATCGGCAGGTTGCGGAAAATTGACGTTTCGGGCGCAAGTATACTGCCGATTGACAGAATCTTCCCGCCTTTACTTTGCAAGGCTTTTTTGTGATATTAGCGACAGGCCCATTGCCGAAAATGCAGGGTTCTGGTTGCAAACCATTTATTAGAACAATTCGTTTTTTCCACAGGAGATAGTATGAAGAAAATTAACAAAACCCCATTTGCCATTGCAATCGGCGCATCCCTGTTGCCAACGCTGGCCGGCAATATTGCCCAAGCTGATAGCAATCCATTTGCATTGTCTGAGTTGAGCTCAGGTTATATGCTGACAGCCGAAGCCAAACCAGAAGCGGGTGCCGATAAAATGAAAGACGGTTCTTGCGGGGAAGGGAAATGCGGCGCTGCTATGATGAAAAAAAGCACTGATAGCAAAGCCGCTACCGAAGGCAAGTGCGCTGGTAACAAACCGGCTGCTCCAGCCGCCGACAAAGCCGCTGACGGCAAAAAAATGGAAGGAAACTGCGGCGCTAATATGAAATAAGCGCCGACGACGCCGGCTTTATCCAGATAGGAAAGCCGGCGTTTCTATACGCTAAACCGAAAAACTCTCCCCGCAACCGCAGGTGCCTTTTACATTGGGGTTATTGAATTTAAAGGCCTCGTTAAATCCTTCCTTGGCATAATCCAGCTCAATGCCGCTCAATTTATCCAGATCAGCCTGTTTCACCAGCACTTTTACATCGTATTGGTCGAACACTACCTCATCGGCTTCGGCTTGATCGGCATAATCCAATACATAAGCATACCCTGAGCATCCCGAGGTTTTAACGCCCAATCTCAAACCTAAGCCTGTTCCGCGCTTTTGTAACTGTTTTTGGATTTGCCTGGCGGCACTTTCGGTAACGGTAATAGCCATTGCTAATTCTCCTAACTAATTTGCTATCGATGCTTTTAAGACATCGACGAATTGATCGACTTCGGTTTCGTTATTATCTTTACCCAAGCTGACGCGGATGGCTGACCGGGCCAAAGAAGCTTCCACACCCATGGCTGTTAACACCGGGCTGATTTCGCCTGAAGACGCGGAACAGGCCGAGCCGCTGGAAACCGCGACATTTCGCTGATCCAACTGCATTAACAGCATTTCGCCGCTAATGCCGGGAATACCAAACTGCACGGTATTCGGCAGTCTTTTGACTTGTTCAGCAAAGATCACCAAGCCTGGAATTGAGCGTAGGGCCTGCTCCAAGCGCATTCTCAGCGCCAGCATGCGAGCTTCCCTTAAGCCTAATTCCATCTTAGCCAATTCGGCCGCTTTGCCAAAACCCACTATCGCCGCCACATTTTCCGTACCGGCCCGTGAGCCATGCTCCTGATCGCCCCCGCGCAGCCAGGGCTTTAAAACAAAATCTTCCGCGACTACCAACGCACCGCAGCCTTTTGGTCCGTATATTTTGTGACTGGATAAACTCATCAATTTAACGCCCAGTTCTCTGAGCGAAAATGGTATTTTACCCAAGGCCTGGACTGCATCGGTATGCAGGTTGACACCGCGCTCAGCCAATCGTTCGGCGATGCCCGCAACGTCCTGAACGACGCCGGTTTCATTGTTCGCCAACATCACCGATGCCATGTCGCCGGCTTGCCAATTTGCTTTATCCAACGCGAGTAATGGCACACTTCCGGTGCTATCTACCTCAAGCGTTTGCAAATCGCGAAAACACTGCCGGTAGTGCGCGGCGTTCTCGAAAATAGAGGGATGTTCGATAGCCGAAATTGCCAGCCCCAAGCTCCGGGCGTTGGCTAGCGCCAAAGCATTAGCTTCAGTGCCGCCGCTGGTAAACACTATCTGCGCTCCCGGCGCATCAATTAGTCCTGAGATTTGCTCCCTGGCGGTATCGATGGCGCTGCGGGCTATGCGGCCCAGCTTATACAGACTGGATGGATTGCCGTACATGCCATGCAAATACGGCATCATTGCTTCCACCACCCGCTCATCGCAGCGGGTGGTGGCGTTATGATCCAGATAGATCATTAAGCGATGCGTTTTTCCTGCCGGGGTTGCATTTCGATGACATGCTCCACATGTTTACTCTGTCTTTTGGCCACGTCACTGACAAAATCGCGTTCCAGCAATTGTCCAAGACTAATTTCTTTTAAGTACGCGCGAATTTGCTCGCTCAAGCCCATCCACAAATCATGCGTCAGACAAGGTTCATCGTTATGGCAATTAGCTTTGCCACCGCATTTGGTGGAATCGACCGGCTCGTCGACTGCTTCGATAATGTCGGCAATATTAATATCTCGGGCGCTACGGCTGAGCGTATAACCGCCACCAGGTCCTCGGACGCCTTTCACCATGCCGGCCTTGCGCAAACGAGCAAACAATTGTTCAAGATAAGACAAGGAAATGGTTTGCCGTGTCGCAATGTCAGTCAAAGTTACCGGGTTGGATTGACTGTGAAAAGCCAAATCCAGCATCGCGGTGACCGCGTAACGCCCTTTTGTGGTAAGCCGCATCTCAAACCCCTTACAAACTAATGAAAATAATGCTGACTATAAATAAACCCAGTAATTTGGTCAAGTATTTACAGCTGTCTAAGCTCTCGCATTCCACCTTGGTAAATACGCCGTTATTGAAATCGCTTCTTTGCTACGAGCTGGTAGCTATAGGGCATAAAGTCATCTTGCTGGCTAATGCCATTAATTCCTTTCGCAAACAAGTTGACCAGTAAAATAATGATCGGTGCCAATACAGAAAAAATCACGGCTGGTTTTTTTTGAGCGATCCATCCGAAGACAACTTTGGTAATGGCGATATTCGTCAGCAAAGCCGCTGTTTCAATCGGCACGCCTTGAGCATTGCAACGCTCAATGTCCAAACCATGTTTATTCGCGAGCGCGGCAAAACCATAGTGGGTCAATCGCGAATAGTCTCTGGGTTCGTCGTGCAAGGGGTACAAGAACGGAATTTGAACTATCAAACTGCCACCCGGCCTTAACACCCGACTAATTTCGCAAAGAGCATCTTCGGCGGAAGGCAAATGCTCCAGCACATCCAATAGCAGTACCACATCGATAGCTGAGGTTTGTATTGGCAAATGACAAGCATCACCAAAAACATCAGGTACCGAGCCATACCAATCGGTAGCTGTTTCGAAATAGTCCAAACCTATGTAATTACAATTTTCCGGTAACAACTGACGAGGCCATTTGTTAAAGCAGCCTACGTCGAGTACGGTCTTGTCGCTACCAATGGATTTAATGTACTCGGCAGTTTTATTCTTGCTTTGCGTTAACAACCATTGGGGGTGAAAAGGTGTGTTCAGCAGCGGCTTGAGGAGGTTTTTAAATGCTCTGATATTCACGAATGTTCACCAGTAATTTTTTGATTTGTGAACATTACCCAAGAGACATGCCCACACCATCTCATAGCTATTGCTTATCCTTAATTTCACAGTCGTCCAATGCCGGCATGGCTTGGCGATGGCAATTGATGCCGGCATCGTTCAATACCTGTTGCATATCGGCTATTTGCTTATCGAGCTGATGGATGTGATCAAGCATCAGGTTGATGGCATTGGCTATGGGATCCGGCATATCGCTAGTGGCGCCATATGCATCAAAACCGATTTTCTGCGCCATTGCATCGCGCCGCGCTTTTTCTTGCTTGGCTTTCGCATCGACGATATGCGCGGGAATGCCGACTACCGTCACACCCATGGGCACCGATTTCACCACCACCGAATTGGAACCGACTCGCGCGCCATCGCCGATTTCAATCGGCCCCAGTACCTTGGCTCCGGCGCCTATCACCACGCCGTTGCCTAATGTGGGATGGCGCTTGCCTTTGTTCCAACTGGTACCACCTAAGGTCACGCCGTGATATAGCGTGCAATCGTCGCCAATCACCGCCGTTTCGCCGATCACCACGCCCATACCATGATCGATAAAAAACCGCCGGCCGATTTGCGCGCCGGGATGTATTTCGATGCCGGTCAGCCAGCGGCCCAAGAACGATACATAACGGCCTGCCCATCTGAAGCCGCGTAACCACAACCAATGACTGCAATGGTGAATTAGTACTGCGTGAAACCCAGGATAGGTCGTTATCACTTCAAAAGCCGACTGCGCGGCCGGGTCTCGGGCAAATACGCAGTTAATGTCTTCTTTGAGTCTGGCCAGCATGGCGTTATTCGGCGTTATGATTTTGCGAGAAGCGCAGAATGCCTCTCAGGATATCCAACTCTTTGGTATCGAGCTGGGTCCGGTTAAAGATACGCCGCAAACGACGCATGATTGACTTAGAGCGCTCCGGGTGCAGGAAGCCAATATCCGCCATAGTCTGCTGGAGGTGTGTATAAAAGGCTTCCATTTGTTCGGCCGTCGCCAAAGGCTCTTCGCCGATATCGCCCACCTTGCTGACCATCTCCTGGCCGGACGCGACGAACAATTCGTAGCACACCACTTGCACTGCTGCTGCCAAGTTCAGCGAGCTATATTCTGCATTGCAGGGTATCCGCAACAGATAATGACATAAGTCCAATTCATGGTTTTTTAAACCGGAGTTTTCACGGCCGAATACCAAGGCTATATTTTGCTTTGGTAATGCACCCACCCATTTTTCGGCTGTTTGCCTGACAGTCAAACTTGGCCAACTGATGGTTCTATCGCGCGCACTAGACCCCAATACAATCCGGCAATCGGCAATAGCATCTGGCAAGGAATCGAAGACAGTCGCCGTTCTAAGCAGATCGTCGGCCCCGGACGCTCTGGCAGTGGCATCGGCATGCGGAAAGCTCTTTGGAGAAACCAAGCGCAGTTGATCCATCTGCATATTTTTCATGGCTCTAGCCACCGCGCCGATGTTGCCGGGATGGGAAGTTTCCACTAAAACCACTTTAAAATGTGATAGCAATGCCCGGCCTCTGCGGCTAAAAAAGCAGCGATTCTAGCAAAATTTGCTATCCTATCCGAGTTTTCTAACTGCTCATTTTCAATTCGATCTATGCACCCGATGCTAAATATTGCCGTCCGCGCAGCGCGGAACGCCGGCGACCTAATCCAACGCTCTTCACAAAATATCGAGAAACTCACCATCGATCAAAAAAGCCGTAACGACTACGCCTCCGAAGTTGATCGGGCCGCCGAGCAGGAAATTATCAAAGTCATTCGGGCCGCGTTTCCCGACCATGGCATTCTGGCCGAGGAAAGCGGTGAACATAAAGGTAACGACTACACCTGGATAGTCGACCCTCTGGATGGCACCACTAATTTTTTACACGGATTTCCGCAGTATGCCGTGTCTATTGCGCTAAAAAACAAGAACAAACTGGAATTGGGCGTGATTTACGACCCCAGCCGCGACGAACTATTCACTGCCGAACGCGGTGGCGGGGCAATGCTGAACAATCGCAAAATCCGGGTTACCAAACAAAGCAGCATGCGTGGCGCCCTGATCGGCACCGGCTTTCCGTTTAAAACCATGGAAAATATCGAGCCCTATTTAGGCATGTTTAAAGCAGTCTGTGCCGACTCAGCTGGCATCCGCCGCGCCGGAGCCGCCGCACTGGATATGGCCTATGTGGCCTGCGGCCGTCTGGATGCGTATTGGGAAATCGGCGTCAAGGAATGGGATATTGCCGCCGGGGTATTGTTAGTGCAGGAAGCCGGCGGTGTCGCCACGGATTTTTCCTTTAATGACAAATACTTACAGTCCGGCAACATTATCGTTGGCAACCCCAAAATGCATCAATTGATGTATCACGCCATCGAGCCGCATGTACCGGCGCGCTTAAAATAAAGCTCAATTCGGCATTTAGCCTAGAATTGTTATCGTCTTGCCTTTTCTTTTATACTTACCGGCTAATCAAATTATAAGAGGCCATCATGGAAAAACCCTTTATCCTGCACATGCTGACTACAGCCAAGAATTTAAGCCCGTTCGACGTCAATATGGCGATGGACGCAGGCTGGATTTCAGCAATCCCCTATATCAACGTTGAACCCAGCGAAGTCAGGGGCTTGGTCCAAGATGCCATTTTCTCGCGTAGCCCCAAAGGCTTGTTGCGCACCGCTATTTTCATCGGTGGCAGGGAGACCAAGCAAGCAATGGATATGTTGAAAATGGCAAAGAATTCCATGGTACCGCCTTTCGAAGTATCGGTATTCGCCGATCCTAGCGGTGCATTCACCACAGCGGCGGGCATGGTTGCTGCTGTAGAGAAAGAACTGGCTGAAAAATTCGATACCACGCTGGAAGGTAAAAACGTTATCGCCCTGGGCGGTACCGGTCCGGTCGGTCAAGCGGCTGCGGTGATTGCCGCTCAAGCGGGCGCTAAAGTCAGAATCATCGGCAGACAATTGGATAAAGCGGAACGCACCGCAGAGCTATGCAGCGAAGAATTTGGCGATGGCAAAATCACGGTGCTGGCAGGCGCCGACGCCGATAAAGCCGAATACATGAAAACCGCCGATGTTGTTTTCGCAACGGGTGCGGCGGGCATTGAATTGCTTAGCACCGAAATAATTGCCAAAGCTGCGCAATTGAAAGTAGCCGCCGACGTAAACGCGGTACCGCCTGCCGGTATTGCTGGGGTTGATGCATTCGATAACGGCAAGCCTTTAGCCGGATCTACCAGTGGTGCGGTAGGCATAGGCGCATTGGCGATAGGCAATATCAAATACCAAGCGCAAAGCCGTCTGCTGAAAAGAATGTTGGAAAGCGATCAACCGCTATTTTTGCATTTCGAACACGCTTTTGAAGTCGCTCGCGAATTCATCAAATCGTCTAAGTAATTAGCTAAGCTCCCCAAAGTCTGCCTATCACAGAGGGTAAGGTAAAAATGGCAAAACGCAGCATACTTCACATGTTCGACCCAATGCCAAACAATAGTCCGTTTGACATTAACATGGCACTCGACGCAGGCTTTGATGTACTGATGCCGTATTCCAACGTCAAACTGGAGAGCATTCACAATTTGACCCAAGATGCGATTTTTTCGCGTAGTCCGTCGGCTAGTAAAAAAACCGCGATATTTATCGGCGGCAGAGATATGGGTATGGCTATCGACATGTTGCAGGCCACCAAACCGGCCATGGTGCCGCCGTTTGAGGTTTCAGTATTTGCCGATCCCAGTGGAGCTTGTACCACAGCGGCAGCCTTAGTAGCCTGCGTGGAAAAAGCGCTGAAAGAACATCATGGCAAGGAATTGAGGGGCTGCAAGGCGGTTGTTTTCGGCGGCACCGGTCCGGTCGGTATCGCCACCGGCGTGATAGCGTCCTTGCAAGGCGCAGAAACAATTTTGGTGGATCATCTATCAATAGATTCGGCTAAAGACGCGGCCAAACAATACAACCGGCGCTTTGGCGCCAGCATGACTGGCGGTGTTGCCCATAATGACGAAGAAAAAGCAGCGTTAATAGCCGATGCAGACGTGGTATTTTGCACCGCAAAAGCCGGTATCCGCGTCATCAATGCCGCAGTGCTTGCGCAAGCCAAGCAATTGAAAGTGGCCGGCGACGTCAATGCGGTACCGCCATCCGGCATAGAAGGCATTGCATTAAACGATTTATCGGCGCCGTTAACCTTGGCGAATCAGTCCACTAATGCCGTTGGGGTTGGCGCGCTGGCGATAGGTAATGTTAAATACCAGTTACAACACGAATTGTTAAAAATGATGCTGGAAGCTGAGAAACCGGTATTTCTGGATTTTCGGGAAGCGTTTACCAAAGCTCGCACCTTGGTTTAAGTATTTCAGGGATGTTTGTTAGCCGAACACGCATCCCTGCTATTTAAAGGGCATCCAAATAATTAAATTTGACCGCCAGCCTGGTTAATTCCACATCGTTTTTTATATTCAACTTGCGATACAAGCGATAGCGATAAGTATTGATGGTCTTATCGCTCAGTTGCAAGGCTTCCGACATTTCCTGAATACTCTTGCCACACAAGATCAAACGCACCACTTCAGCCTCGCGCTGGGAAAGCTGTAAAAAAGGCGAAACATCCGCGCCGGGCAAAAACTGAAAAGCCAAATTACTGGCCACATCCTGGCACAAATAGCGCTTGCCGGAAATTACCGATTTAATTGCCGCGACCATTTCGCTGACCGGCGAAGCCTTGGATACAAAGCCGACAACACCCAGTTTCAGCAACTGTTGCGGTATGGGGCCGTCGTTATGCACCGATAAGGCGATGATTTTAATCGTGGGCCGCGATTGCAGTATGCGCCGGCATGCTTCAAATCCGCCTATGCCAGGCATATTAATATCCATCAAAATGACATCGGGCGGCTCTTGCTCGGCAATGCGCAACGCTTCCTCGCCACAATTACAGACGGCGACCACAACGATATCCTTTTCAGCTGCCAACAAAGCTTCTATGCCGCTCCTAACAAGCTCATGATCATCAACTAGCAGTACTTTAATCATAACTTCCTTTTTATCGGTCTTCTATCCAGCCAAGTTTCCCAAATTTCATCAACAACAGCAACGCTAAAAGTTAGTAGGATAGACCCAAATGGCGTCGTTGATTCGTGGTTTTAGCGTTTAGCCGTTAAAATAGCGGTTTTGATAAACCAACCTCAGGGCCAATATGCGCACTTCCCAATTTCCTCTTAGTACCGTCAAAGAAATACCGGCCGACGCCGAAATAGCCAGTCACAAACTAATGATACGCGCCGGCTTGATCCGCAAACTCGCCGCCGGGGTGTATACCTGGCTGCCGCTGGGTTTGCGGGTATTACGTAAAGTGGAGCACATTGTTCGCGAGGAAATGAATAAAGCCGGTGGTTTGGAAGTACTGATGCCGGCATTGCAACCCGCCGAGTTATGGCAGGAAACCGGGCGTTGGGAAAAATACGGACCGGAATTGGCGCGACTGAAAGACCGTCACGACCGCGAATTTTGTCTGGGCCCGACGCACGAGGAAATTATCACCGATCTCGCTCGTCATGAATTGAAAAGCTACAAACAGTTGCCTATCACGTATTACCAAATTCAAAGCAAATTTCGCGACGAGATCCGTCCGCGTTTCGGTGTGATGCGTTCGCGCGAGTTCATCATGAAAGACGCGTATTCGTTCCATCTCGATCAGGAATCGCTACAAGCGACCTACGACGTAATGTACCAAGCCTACACCAATATTTTTAACCGCTTTGGCTTGAAATTTCGGGCAGTGATAGCCGACTCCGGCTCAATTGGCGGCGCGGTTTCCCATGAGTTCCACGTACTGGCCGAATCCGGCGAAGATGCGATAGCCTTTTCCACCGCCAGCGATTACGCCGCGAATGTCGAAAAAGCCGAAGCCTTAATGCCGGAGGGGACAAGCGCTGAGCCGACCCAAAGCAAAGCGTTGGTTGATACGCCAAATCAGCACAGCATCGAAGACGTCAGCGGCTTTTTTAAGGTCGATGCCAAGCAATGTCTGAAAACCTTGATCGTCAGGGGCGAGAACGATAGCTTGGTTGCGCTGTTACTGCGTGGCGATCACGAATTAAACCCGATTAAAGCCGAAAAAATCGACGGTGTACTGTCGCCACTGCAATTTGCCAGCGATGAAGAAATTCTCGGCGCCTGCCACTGCAAACCCGGCTCGATAGGTCCTATCGGCCTGAGCATAAAGATAGTCGCTGATCGTAGCGCGACCTTGATGTCCGATTTTATTTGCGGCGCCAACCAAGACGGCAAACATTATCAAGGGGTCAATTGGCAACGCGACTTAGAATTGCCGGAGCATATTGCAGACTTGCGCATGGTGATCGAAGGCGACCCGAGTCCGGACGGCAAAGGACAAATTACCATTGCTAGAGGCATCGAAGTGGGCCATATTTTTCAGCTGGGCACGAAATACAGCGAAGCGATGAACGCCGCCATTGTTAACGAAGCCGGAAAAAACCAAATCATGATCATGGGCTGCTATGGCATTGGTATCTCGCGAGTGGTCGCGGCGGCTATAGAACAAGGTCATGATGAGCGCGGCATTATCTGGCCCAACGAACTGGCGCCTTTTCAAGTGGCTATTTGCCCGATGAATATGCATAAGTCCGATCGCTTGATCGATACGGTCGAGAAAATCTATAAGGATTTAACGGATGCCGGCATCGAAGTATTACTGGACGACAGAAAAGTTCGTGCGGGATTTATGTTCTCGGACATGGAATTGATCGGCATTCCGCACCGGATTGTAATCGGTGACCGCGGCCTGGATAGCGGCACTGTCGAATATCAAGGCCGAATGGATAAAGAAAGCCAAAATGTTGAGTTTGGCAATCTAGTCAGCTTTATTAAAGACAAGCTTGCTTAGTGTTCATTAGATTTTAAGCCGACGAAAAAGGGCGCAAATTGCGCCCTTTTTATTTACTGTACTAGACGCTTGTTAGCGTACCAGAGTAAACATGGATTTTACCGCGCCGCATTTAGGGCAACCCCAATCTTCCGGTACGTCTTCCCAGCGAGTACCGGGCGCGACGCCGTTGCGTGGATCGCCCAATTGCTCGTCGTAAATGTGGCCGCAGGTTTTACATTTGTATTTTCTATACTCTGCCATGGATTGATTCCTCGAATTGTAATCACGGTTTAAAGAAAGCCCGGCGATTGTAGCTGATGCTCTGTGCACAAAAAACCACGAAGATTTGGAGGGGATTGTTTGGGATACCTGAAAGTCGTCCGGCCGGGTTTAATTGGTCTATCCTTAAAACGACTTAATTGCATGATTTTTATAGATAAATATCATTTTTACCCTGTTCAGTACTTGGCCGATTCAGAGCGTGCCCCATGATGGGATGGTCTTCATTCTGTCGTATTCGCAATGATCTTATGAATTCGTTTGGTGCTAATGCCGATGATGACCAAAATAAACGGAATCGATACACCCTCCACCAGCTCGGCATCAACATGCCATCCTAAACTGTGCAACGCTTCGGCGATTTTGCCGATTAGGCTCGCAGCATAATAGGTGATGGCTACCATCGAAATGCCTTCAACCATTTGTTGCATGCGCAACTGCATTTTTGCGCGCAGGGCCATGGACGATAGCAAGCCCTGATTCTGCCGCTCGATAATAATGTCCACTTTGGTACGCAACAACTGGCTGGCATTGCTAACACGTTCGGAAACGAGTGTGAAGCGGTGGGATACGGAGTTGCAGGTATGCATCGCCGGCTCCATCCGCCGTTTCATGAATTCGCCCAAGGTTTGAATGCCTTGAATCCGCACTTCGCGTAAGTCTTCCAGACGTTGGCCGACCAATTGATAGTATGCGCTGGCTGCGGCAAAGCGAAATTGATGCGTGGAAATATTGTTCTCCACTTCAGCCGCCAACGCCGTTAACTCATCCAGTAGCTTGGCGTCATCGTTATCCGGCTGGGTCATCGAATTGGTGATGGTATACAGCTGCCGATCAGCCTTTTTTAATTCCGGATACAGTTTGCGCGCGATAGGAAACGCCAACAGCGCCATCACCCTATAAACTTCAATATCGAACAAGCGATGTAACAAGCGCCCGGCCTGCGCGGTTCTTAAGTTTTGATTCACCACCAAAAAACGGCTAAAGCCATCGACATGAATCCGAAAATCGGTAAACACGGCCGCCGCACCGCCGGTTACTTTTGAGCCGACGATTGGGTTGCCGGCAAAGTAGGTGGTTAGTGGCGATAAATCCATTTCGTCTTGGTAATTAACGTCTGCCGCCGACACGACGCTGGCGTGAGCGGCAACGATCACTCTTCCGCTGATCTGTGATAACCAATCGACCGGGACTTTTTTTAAAGCAGGGTCTGCAAACGGCTCCGCGGCGGTGTCGTAGGCATAAAAGCTATAGGTGCTGAATTCGCCGTGTTGCTCCCAGCTCATTTGAAATGCGTCGAAGCTGGCGCTAAAGTGATCGGCATCTTGGTCGGGCGGCGTAGTTCCAAACCGCTCGCAGAGCGCTTTCAAATGCCGACGTTCCTGCATTTTCTCGTCGCTTGATAGCGATAACGCCAAGTAACTGGCCCTAACCGGCAAGCTGAGAATAGACGAGGCCCTAGCATGCACTTCGTTGTGCAAGATAAACCGTTGCGGATGATTTTCGGGGATCTGAAATAAGGTGGTCACGAGTAAATTGGGTGGCATTAGAGGTTAGCGTCTATAGCGTTTACCGGTGAATATAACGTAGAGAGGGGTAGGTTGCTACTGCCTATGTGAAAGCGCGCTATGGGCGATGAAAAACCCTAGTGTTTGCCTTGCTGGCGTTCCTATTCAAGTTTGTTGATGAAGCGGGTTGTGCCGAGCAAGTTTTTGATTTGATATAGGCATATCGATCTTGCCAAGCCTAGCGCTTCCGGCGCAGACCGTTTTTTTGTTGTCCCGCCGATTCATCGGTTTAACTAATCGGTTGCGGCTTTTATGTCCGCCGCTGTGCATTACTCCAATTTGGTAAATTTGCTCACAAAGCTGATTTGGCAGTTTTGACCTGTTATCCCAGACGCAAAGCTCCTTTGGTGACGTAAGTAAGAGTCGTACATTGCACAGCCATCATGCGAATGAAAGTTTATAAAAGGGTCGTAGCCTTTTTGGGAAAAAAAGGAATGACAGAGCTGCTGAGACAATGTCAGTTGATTTTGGGGTTTAATTGGTTTTTCCATGTTGTTCTCCAATGATTTGCAGTCGAGATACCATACGCTTTCTAGCAAAAAGCTTCTGTGAAACGCGGTTCGTAGTTAAAAATATTTTGTGTTTTTATCAAAAAAATGGCGAGAAATCAGCCTGAGTCACTAAAGCTGAATTTTTTGTTTTACAGGGCAGCTGGATCCACACACCAAAACCGTTAAATTGTGTACGTTTCCCCCAGTTGTCAGGCGATTCCAGGTGTTTTTATGGCTGTCGGGAAAATCCTAAAAGTGCCAAAAATAAGCAGAGCAAGCAAGATTTCAACCTGGATTGAGTGGCAAGTCTATGCGGTTTGATTGTCAGCAAGCTTCTCCTTTGTAAGTAATCCTTGTGGCAAAATGTCGGCAAAAGCAAATTAGAAATGTGACAGAGTGCTATAATCACAGAAACCCGTTGGTCACTAGCCTTCGGAATCATCACTATCCGAATGATGTTGAATCAGGAGATTATGGATGCTGAGACATAATTTAGAAAATCAAGACAATAAGCAAGACGACGTCGAGCTGTCTCGACGCAGCTTCTTTGGGCGTCTGGCTGTTGGTGCTGTTTTATCTATTGCAATGCCCGGCGTAGTTCATGCTGCGAAAAGCGTAGCGGTAAAAGCAGACAAAAATCATCGATTGGCGAAGTCGGCAAGGAGCGCAGTGCGCTTACCTAAACATGGAGCCATTCAGGCGACCAAGGCCAAGGCTGTTCGTCAACCTGCCAAATTAAATAAAAGCGCTGGTGGCAACAATCTTAAACCCGTTTCTGGCGAGCATGGGCACTTACATACAGCCCATGCGGAGCGACACATCCAGCATGACTCTCGCGTGAGAGATATTTACACAGGCAAAAAGCAGCACGTAAACACTGCCTCCTACCGTGCTAATCGTCATGGTAATCAGGGCGGTAGAGCGCAGTCGATTATTCAACCGGCGCCAAGAGAAGCATTCATGGAGCCAAGCCAAGACTCGCTGTTCTTGGCTGATCACGGTCGTTTTGCGACTCATCGGGCCTTGGCGTTTCAAAATCCGCACACTGGGGACAAATTGAGTCTGACCTATTTTGAAAGAGGCCGTTACCTTAGCGATGCGTTGAATGAAATCAGCTTTTTGTTGCGCGATTATCGCACCGACGATGTGCATCCTATCGATCCGGAATTACTGGATCAATTACACGATTTGAAACAAATCTTGGGATTAAATCAACCGTTTGATGTTATCTGCGGTTATCGTTCGCCATTGACCAACGCTAAATTGCATGCCGAGAATTCCGGTGTTGCCAATAACAGTTTCCACATGCATGGTCGCGCGGTGGATATTCGCATTGAGCGTTTTGATCTTCGGCGTATTCATAGTGCGGCGCTGGCTATGCACCGTGGTGGAGTGGGTTATTACCCTGACTCGAACTTTATCCACCTGGATACCGGCACCTTCAGAACCTGGAAATTGTAGAGTCGTCCACTCATAAAAAAAGCGCCATTTGCGGCGCTTTTTTTATGCCTGCTCGATTTTGCGGCTTATGGATTGGTGCCGACGTCCGTACTTTTACTCATCACCAATTGATTATTCGGAGTCGAACTGGCCGTCGTCGGCGCATGGATTTTGTTCAAGGCCTTCTTCAGTTGCTCGTCCTGTCCGTAGACGTCCGGGTAGAAACGTAACTGGTTTTGGTGATCGACAAATGTCGTGCCGTAGTAAAACAGCACCGGTACCGCGCGCTTTAGCGTGACATGGCGGGTTTTGGGTGCCGACATCGCTTGTTTGATGGATTCTTTATCCCAACCGGCCTGGTCGCCCAGCACGAATTGTGCTAGTTGCTCGGGCGCCGATACCCGCACGCAACCATGGCTTAAATCGCGACGTGGGCGGTTAAACGCGGCGTGACCTGGGGTGTCGTGTAAATACACGTCCGCAGTATTTGGAAAGACGAATTTAACGCGGCCCAGCGGGTTTTTCTTGCCCGGGCGCTGGCGCGCGCGCAAATAGCTGCCGCCGCCTTTTTCTTCGCTGTTTTGGTGTCTTACCAGTTCTATGTCCTGGCTGGCTAAATAGCCTTCGTTGTTTGCCGCTTTGGGTAGAATTTCCTTCTCATAAATGGTTTTTGGAATGTTCCAGTAAGGCATAAATTCCAGATATTTCATTTCTTCCCAAAGTACCGGTGTTTGGTTGCTCTGGGATTTGCCTACTACCACTTTCATATTTAGCGGATTGGGATCGTCAATTGAATTGAAGGCCCATAACTCAAAGGCCGGGATATTAACCACAATCATTGGTCCGTCGGTAGTGTCCGGAATCCAGCGCGCGCGCTCCATGGCCAACGCGATTTGGGCGATTTTTTCGCTCGAAGATTGATTGAATAATGCAGCAGTTGCCGAGCCAATCACGCCATCGGCCGTTAAACCTTGCTGTTGCTGGACTTTTTTCACAGCAGCAACCAAATCGTTGTCGTAAGTTTTACTATCCGCGGCATTATTGTCCAGTAGGCCCATGTCCCGCAGCCGTTGACGCAGATAAACGATATGCGGATGCTTATCACCGGGACGCAGCATTTTGCCTGGCTTGAATTCCTGCGACCCCGTTTGATTCCCCAACTGCTGCAAGCGGGTCAAAATTTGTTTGAGTTGCTGGTATTGCTTGGCTTTAGGCTCAAACTGCCCGACCACCTCGGTCAACGTTTGCGATGCCAAGTGTTGTTTCAACAAACCGGCCAAATCCAAAGCGGGTTTGGGGGCAATATGTACCGGATACTCAACATCGCGGGGATCTACTTGGCCTTGCCGCAAATCGTGCAGATAACGTACCAAGGACACGGTCAAAGCCACATCGTAACCCGCAACGGCAGTGTTATCCTGATTTGGGCTGCTGATCAGCTGTTTCAGGCGGTCAACGTCATAATTGGCCGGATTCAACGCATCGTTGGATGCATTGTTTAATATGCTCAGCAAGTCGTTTAGGTTTTTTTCCGAGCGATTAGCGGTAAACCAGATCGGTTGAAATTGGGTGTTCAGATAGATTTGGCTAACAAGCTCGCTAACGCGGCTAAAATCGGCGCGCAACAACAGTGGATGTTGTTTACTGAGCAGAATGGCGCCAATCGGGTTGTCGGCGGGAATAGGATTAACGATCTCGGAAACGCTGTTTATCGAAGGTAGGCTGGTTTCCGGCGCTACAGCAGGCATATCTGCGCTCAATGCCTGCTCTGTTCCGGCATAATAAATACAGGCCGCCAACGCTAACCGAGCATACCTATGGCGCGAATCTTTTTGGGCGTGCGATTTAGTTATCATGGTTACACGAATAGGGTTCGAATTTGAAGTTTATCGTATGCTCCACGGTTAAGACAGACCGCCAAGCCAATCAATATAATATTAGTCTAATTGTACCCTGTTATGACAACAATTGACGCGGAAAGCTTGGCAAGGCTTTATCTGTTGAGTTTCTGGAGTTAATTACAGAGTATGTCATTTCTCCGGCGACTGTAACTGCCCAACCTTAAACAATGGCCAATCGGATGAGTTGGGCGGCCATTCAAGTTCAATAGCGCCGGTTTATTCTCCTCAAAATCTATATCTGCTTTAAGTTTCAAAAGACAATTTATCGGCAAATACTGTCTGCCAGTCATGACTGAATTTCTCAACGGCTGCGTCGGTGGCTGGAGTAGTCAAGATTTGCTGGGCAATATCCAGCGGCAAGGTTACGGCGCCAACGCCTAGTTTTAGTACTTGTAATACCTGATTAACGTTTTTGAAGCTGGCAACCAAAAGTTTGCCGGGCAATTGGTAGCGGTCGATCAAGGCTTGCAGATCGGCGACTACAGCAATGCCGTCAAAGCCTTGATTGTCGATGCGGTTGAGATACGGAGCCAGGTAGTCCGCACCATGCAACGCCGCAAGCATTCCTTGCTGGACATTGTAAATTGCTGTAGCCAATAGCGGGATATTATTCTTCTTCAGCTGTTTGATAGCAGTTAAGCCTGTGGTATGCGCGGGTATTTTGACGATAATGTCGAACGGCAATTCCTGGAGTTTGCGCGCTTCCGCGATGATTCCGTCAACCGAGTTATTAACCACTTGCACATGAAACCGCGCTTGCGGGCCGATGATGTCTGTCAGCGCCGTTAACAGTTCCTGTAGTCCGATACCGCTAGCCGCCATAATCGACGGATTGGTGGTAACGCCCGCCAAGGGCAAAGCTGGGCAAAGATTTTTGATGCCGGCAATGTCGGCGCTGTCTAAATATATTTCTAACATGGAACCAGGATTGTGATTTTGCTGATAAAGGCGACCAGTATAACCAGTGCTGTTAGATGGCTTTAGAAAATTACCTCGGTAAAGCGCGCGTTTGGGGTCAGTACTTGCAGTTTTGCCAGTTGATCCAGCGCGATTTTCCCATTGGGGTTTTGGTCCAACAACAGAATTTCGCGCTTTTCTTCGGTCACGATATTCAGTGCCCGGCCCTCGACGATTTTTTTGTCCTTTAAGGTCAATCTAACCTGATAGCCGTAAAGACAGGCAATTTCGATATAGTCGTGCAAATCGCAAGCGATACGGCATTCGCTCATGGCTATCTCCCCTTGAGTTTTTTGCTGATCGATCTTACCCTCGGCGTTTCTGATTGCCAATCATGTGGGGCAAATTACTTTGGATAGCGATTCATCTTCAAGACGCTTGGCGTCTATCGACATCTTGCGCGGCCTGGTCATGGTGTTGATGACACTGGATCATACCCGCGATTTTTTCAGCGACAGTCATTTCAGCCCGACCAATCTGGATAAGACTTCAGTGGCCTTGTTTCTGACCCGCTGGATCACGCATTTCTGCGCTCCGGTGTTTGTGTTTTTGGCCGGCACCAGCGCCTATCTGTGGCAGAGTCGCCGGGGAGCGGATGCGCCGTTGAGCCGGTTTTTGCTGGAGCGTGGTCTGTTGCTGCTGGTTTTGACGTGCACAGTGGAAGCCTACGCATGGAATTTTCGCGCCGATCTACGGCACATTGATGGCGGCGTGTTATGGGCAATTGCCTGGTCGATGATCGCGCTGGCCGGGCTGGTGAAGTTACCGCTGGGTTGGTGTGTGGCGCTGGGTGCGACGATGATAGCGGGGCATAACGCCTTCGATGCACTCAAGCCTGCCGACTTGGGTGGTTTTGGTCCTTGGTGGGCAATACTGCATACGGGTGATGACGTGGCATTCGGCGACGGTTGGTTACTTAATCCCTACTACCCGCTGATTCCGTGGATAGGCGTGATGGCGGTTGGCTTCGGTTTTGGAAAAGTATTGACTAACAACGTCTGGCGCATGCCGCGCCGGCTTTTTACTTTCGGTCTAACGCTGTTAGGGATGTTTTTGGCTTTGCGTTTCAGTAACGTTTACGGAGATCCCAAGCCATGGCAAAGCTATCCGGACCCGGTATTTACCGTATTATCCTTTATCAACTGTCATAAATATCCGCCGTCCTTGTTGTATCTGTTAATGACCTTGGGACCGGCGCTGCTGGTCTTGGCGCTGGCCGAGGGCAAGGCGGCGGAACGCTTCGGTTTTTTGCAAGTATTCGGCAGGACCCCGCTGTTCTTTTATCTGCTGCACTTGTACCTGATTCATGGTCTGGCAGTATTGATGGTTGCCATTACCGACGGACCGGTGGCCGCAATAATCGGCGGCGGTATTTGGTCGCCGGAATTACCGCAAGACTACGGCTATGGTTTGCCGGTGGTTTATAGCATTTGGCTGTTTATGGTGCTAACGCTGTTTCCCATCTGCCAGGGCTTTGAAACCTTAAAAGCTCGCAAGCCGCATTGGCGCTGGCTCAAATACCTGTAAATCGTATGGAGTGTTTTCCTTGGAAGCCGGCGCGCAACCAGTGGCGGCAGCTTTACTTTTTGATGTGAATGCAATAGTTTGCAAGCGACTTTACTGTCGCAATTAATCCCTTTTGGAGGTTGTATGAAATGCACTATCGGCTGGATTATTCCTACTTTGCTGACAACAGCAGCTTTGCAAGTGCAGGCTGACGAGCGGGAGGCTAGGGGGATTAACGTTGCTTTTACCGATTGCACCGAGTTTGTCGGGGTTACACCGGTCCCTGAGAGTAAAGCTCGGGCTTTGGTGCCTAGCCAATATCAATTGGTCGTGGATGACGCCGGGGCAAAATTGGTGGTGCGCATTGCCCATTGCCAAGGTGTGGCGGTGAATAATCGCCCAGCCCAAGCCGGCACGGTGGCCCACCTTGGCATCATGCTGTATTCGCCGGACGGTACCGGAACCGATCCCAATACTGCAATCAATAATTACACCCTCACCTATGCCAGCAATGTGCCTGCTTTGGTCAACGGTTTACGCAAACAAGGCGTACCTGCACAATGGGATGGCAATTTGACCTATGAAGTGACGCCGACAAGCGCAACAAACGAGTTTTACGCCGCGGTTTCTCCCGACGGTCCCGGCACTATTACATGGTTTTTACATGGGGCCGTAACCGAGCCGACCATTGCCAGCGAGTTTCTGGCAAATTGGTGGTCTTATTCCAAAAAAGGCGAAGTCAAAATGGCGACCAGCATAGGGCAGATATATTTTGACTTTGGTTCAACAGTCTCTTTCTTTACAGCCAGAGATAGCGTCATCGGCGACTTGCTTGGCGGCAATAGCGTTGCAAATTTTGCCTTAAGTTTTCGCGGCAAGTTTTCGAGCGGTCAAATGGCTGTGACCCGTACGCGGTAAAATTTTAAACAACCATTAAGCAGGTGTAGTTTCCTTGGTCTGCTTTTGTTTATTCAACTGAGTTAAAAAATAGCTTTGATAGTTCCAGCCTGGACGAGGCGGTGGTGGTTGGTGAGCGAATGGCATAATAAACCTCTGTGGTGCATTGATTAGGGATAAAAGATGCTCCCGCCGACTCAGCAACGATGCGCTCTATTGCTTTAATCGAGTCTGCGGGAGCATTAACTAGGAAATATTGAAACTAATACACTGCGAGGAAGAATCTACCAGCGAAAAGCCGACAAGCAAGAGCGCGTAAGATTTTACTGCGATGAAATACAGTCCAACTGTGCCTCGCCGTTCCGTTAGTCGATAAAGTGACTGACGGAACGGCGAGGTGTCCTAGGTTTCGTTCACCAATGTAACTGTTCGGTGAGCGTGGATTGACGTAACTTAAGCGGCCGCGAAGCCGTCTACTTGCTCGCGGGGTATTTGCAGGCCGATTAGTTTTTCAACTAAGCGCAAGGCTTGATATTCGTCTTGCGATACCAGCGAAACCGCCTGACCGTTTTGCCCGGCCCGACCGGTTCTACCGATGCGGTGTACATAATCGGCGGACGAGCGTGGCAATTCGAAATTAACCACATGCGGCAATTGGGCAATATCGATGCCCCGAGCTGCCACGTCAGTGGCTACCAACACGCGAATCTCACCGGCTTTGAAGCCGGCCAATGCGCTGGTTCTAGCGCCCTGGCTTTTGTTGCCGTGAATCGCGGCAGCCTTGATATTGGCGATGTTCAGTTTTTCGGTGAGTTTGTTCGCGCCGTGCTTGGTACTGGTAAACACCAGTACTTGTTGCCAGTCTTTGGTTTTCACCAAGTGGGTCAACAAGGCGGTTTTAGCGGTTTTGCTGACCGTATAAACCCGTTGATCAATCAGGTCGGCGGCGGCATTTTCGACGGCCACTTCAATTTTGACCGGATTAACTAGCAAATCGCCGGTTAACTTGCGAATATCGGCGGAAAAAGTCGCCGAAAACAACAGGTTTTGGCGCTTTTTCGGCAGCATGGCCAGGATTTTGCGAATGTCTTTGATAAAGCCCATGTCCAACATGCGGTCAGCTTCGTCCAGCACCAACATTTCTACTTTATCCAGTTTTACTGCGTTTTGACTGACCAAATCCAGCAGACGCCCCGGCGTTGCGGTCAGAATGTCCACGCCGCCGCGCAAACGCATCATTTGCGGATTGATTTTTACGCCGCCGAATACGACTTCGGATTTTAAGCGTGGTTGCTGATGCGCGCCGTATTTGGCAACGGATTCGGCAACTTGCGCGGCCAGTTCGCGGGTAGGCGTCAGGATCAGTGCGCGCACGGGCCGATTGCGGCCATGGTCGGTTTGCGCCAAGCGGTGTAGGATCGGTAAAGTAAAGCCGGCGGTTTTGCCGGTGCCGGTTTGCGCGGCGGCGAGTAAATCGCGGCCGGTTAATACGGCGGGTATGGCTTTACTTTGAATGGGGGTAGGGGTGGTGTAGCCGGAATCGGCAATAGCTTTTATTAAAGCCTCGGATAAACCGAGATTGGAAAATGGCATTAAGGTCTCAATGGGGAAAATAAGGGGAGAAATCTGTGTTCGGCAGTACTGCTGTCGCGATGTCCGCCCGGGGACTAATGGAATTACATATTGAAGATGAACTTTCAGCGGGCAGTCTATCACGGTTATTGGTTTAAGGTTAGGAAACCGGCGCTAGCCTGATTGAACGGCTGCTCGCGGCAGTGAAATTGATGCGCAAAAGCCGTGTTCAAATAGCCAAACTGGCCAGATCGAGTACTATGCCGCCGATTTTTTCCGCGGCGCCTAAATGGTTGGCAATACGTATGTCGATTTGCGGATGTGTGTCGCGAATCCTTTGTACTTGTTCGGGAATATCGATGCTGACGTGGCGTCCCGCTGACAGGAAATAAGGCATCACGATTATCTGCCGCGCGCCCTGGGCTATTTGTTGGCGTAAGCCTTGCTCGATAGTCGGTTCGGCGATCTCCAGAAAAGCACAGTCTATTGCCGCGAAGCGAGTAGTCATCAGCCGCAGTTTTTCTATCAGCTCGCGAATCTCAAGGTTGGAATGCTCCCGACGGCTGCCGTGCGCCACCACTAACAAATGTGTCACCGGCGTGCCTTATTCGATGTCGATATGTATTTCGTTGCGGCGCAAGGCTGGTAAAGTCCAAGGCGGATCGTATGCCGCCGAACGCGGGGCAGATAGGGGTGTGAGCTGTTGTTGTTCGAGCCAGGCCATCAATAGCTGGCTTTTTTCGTTAATTTTTTCCAGGTTCAGACTGCCGGAATAGCGCAGCACCGCGACTTTTTTCGCGGATAAGGCTTTGATGGTCACTTGGGGGTCGATTGGAGTCGGTAATGTTTCGAGACTGTAGCCTGCCGGCATCACGAAAGCCATCGTCCATTTGTTATCGACTGCCTGCTGCAACACAGGCGCGGTCATCGCAATTTGTTCGCCGGCATTTTCGCGAAATACTGGGGCGGTCATAGCCATCCGCTGCTTTTGCTGATTGCCACCAAAAATATAGCCCGCTAAGCGGTTGAAACCGATATTGCCGGCTTGCGCGTAATCCTCGTCGATGACGGTTTCGGCGATCAACAAGGGCGGATACTGCCTGATTTGCAGGTCTCCCTGTTCGGAGAGCAACTGATATTGCGGTTCGGCGCTGCTTCTAATGCCCATTACCGTGCATCCAGTTAAAATTACGCTGAGCAACGCTGCAAAAGGGTTTTTCATGTTTTTCCATGTTCGGAGCGAATGCTGCAACGTGCATCTTGACAGGCTTTGGCGCCGAACAAGGCGCCGAGCCCCAAACGGTGCCGGGCAAACCAGGCATAGAGGCTATCGAATAGCGGTCTTAGCAGCGGCCAGCGGGTAGGAGCCATCAGCCATCCTAATCCGACAGCGCTGTATGCAGCGTAAAATACCGGCATCCCCTTGATCAGCCGGCCATCAGCGCATACGCCATGGATTTCCGCCATCAATTCGTCCAGCGATTTGTCATAGTGAGCCGGGTTGAAATCCTCGGCATGAATATCTTGCAAACCCAGTTTGTTTTGCTGGTTTCGCGAGCGCAACCACGCCACTTCCTTCCGGCAAATGGGGCAGCGGCCATCGTAAAGCAGAGTGAATTCGTGTTTGCTGTTCATCGAACTATTCTGGGAAATGGCGCTAGCGTGCTTGAAATGCTGCGACTGGCACCTTGATTCATAGTCATGCAAGTCTGTATTAGTTTGTGTTCTAAGTTCACAGTTCTTGTATCGCTTTCTTGCAAAAAAAGTCCCCTCGCGATGCGCGGGCCTCGCAGATGGCGAGATACTCGCATCGAAGGGGATTGTGGGCTATGGAGCACCCCTCTGAGGACGGAACGTGTGTCAGTAATCAACAAACTTAGCACTTTGCAATGTACCAGCAGATGCGGCGTAAGCAAGGGGGCGAATGCTAAAAAACGGTAGTGTGATCTCGTCACATTCTCGCTTTCGAAGCGGCAATGGCGAATTGGCGTTTTCGTTTAAAGAGTTATGAACAGGCTATCCCGGCAATAGTTCCTGTTTTATTGTTTACCATAAAGGAATTATGAATAACGTAAATGGCTAATTGTAAATTTTCGACAGGGGATTATAGTGAAGTCGTCCTTTAAATCGACTGCAAACGGTCAAGGCGGAACAGATGAACGCTCCAGGTAGTTTTAGGAAAGACAGTAGTGCCGGTATTCAGTTTGCTACCGGTATTTTGAACTTTTCGGTGGGTGAGTTTTTGATATCTACGCTTTTGTTCGGTGCTGCGTCCATTTGTAGTACTTCGATTTTGTTGGACCCGCTAGTGCTTTAAGTTTTATGTGTGACCTCCCTCGTTGTTAAGCAGTGACTCCGGCGCTGCACACTCTATAGCCTCTATCGTTGTATTCGGTAGAGGCTTTTTTTATTTACATCGAAAGTCTATTTGCACCGCACGCGGTAAATGGCGTAGCCGGCAAAAGCCATGGTTAGAAGGTAAATTGTCACTGTAATCATTTTGTACTCCTGGTTATCTTTATTGTTGTGCGCCATTTATAACAGAAATCCGGGCACAGAAGCCTACATTTGCGTTGGCAACAGTTTTCGCATGTTAGTGACGTTGTGGATGAACGCGGTTTTCCACAAAAACTGTGGATAAGCTTGTTGGTATGCTGATAAAAGTAAGTGCAAGTCGCTGTATTTACGGAGGCGCTGTCAAATTGGCTAAAAATTGACCACGGTTACTTGATTGATCAAGTTGTCAGCACCGAAAATCGATAGCCGCAATAACCGTTTGTCGATCACTTTGCCGGAAATTTTTTCTGAGCCCTTAGTCGCTCTTCGCCTAGAATGTTCAGTCTCCGTGGCAAACTTTCAGGACATGTTATGCAAATTCTTGGTGTGGATATTGGCGGTTCAGGTATTAAAGGTGCGATTGTCGATACCTTGACGGGCGAACTGGTTTCGGAACGGCATAGAATCGATACGCCGCAGCCTGCAACACCGGAGGCGGTAGCAGCGGTTCTGGCGCAATTAGTCTTGCATTTGGGCTGGACTGGACCCGTCGGTTGCGGTTTTCCAGCGGCGATTCAACAGGGCGTGGTGCGCACAGCGGCGAATATATCCAAGGCTTTTATCGGCACCAATATCGATAAATTGTTTTCCGAAGCCACCAACTGCGAGTGCCACAACCTAAACGATGCCGATGCCGCCGGTATCGCGGAAATGCATTTTGGCGAGGGCGCCGGTCAAGCCGGCGTGGTCTTGTTAATTACCATCGGCACCGGTTTGGGAACCGCGCTGTTTACCGACGGCAACTTGCTACCCAATACAGAACTAGGGCATGTGTATCTGGAAAATGGTCTGGAGGCCGAGCGCTTCGCATCCGACGCCGCCCGAAAGCTGCAAGATTTGGGTTGGAAATCTTGGGGTAATCGCTTCAATATCTATTTGAATACGATGGAAAAACTGTTCTGGCCCGATCTGATCATTTTGGGCGGCGGTGCGAGTAAAAAATTCGATAAATTTAAAGAGCAAATAGCCATAAAAACCCCGGTTAAGCCGGCGGCGTTTTTAAACCAGGCGGGTATTGTCGGCGCGGCGCTATATGCCAAATCCAAAGTTGTCTGATCGATGGCACTTGAGTCAGTAAACCTTGTGAGCAGAAACAGCAAAACAAGGACTTTTTCAAATAGCTGTAGATATTTCCATCCTCGATAAAAATTCTGTTTTCAAGCAGACTTGACTATCTAATTACCCGCGGTAACCTCTATTGCATGAGGTTGCCGGTGGTGAAAAATTCAATTTTTTCCGTGAGAGCAATCAGACAAGATAGTCGGTAACCTCATATTTTCCGTATGCTGTAAAAGTTGATTATTCTGCCTTGTTGCATGGCAACCAGCAGGTGATTAGCGCAAATCATGGGTGGTGCTGGTGACGCAAGCTTCTAGGTCGGGAGATAGCTAGAGGCCCGTCATCAGTATCATTCCTGGTCTTCATCAATATCCCAAACAACTAAAGCTACTAGCCACCAGTGCTTCAGCTTGTTTCGAGGCCAAGCGCCTTTACTGCCCAATCCCGCCCGTGTACCATGCCGAGAACTATCGCGCCGATGTGGTTGATGAATGTGCCGGCGCCGTTATCAACTGCCGACTGAAGCGAGAAAACTCATGACGACGCTTAATATCAACGGTAAAAGCCGCAAGATAAATCTGCCGGCTGACACGCCACTGCTTTGGGCGCTGCGCGACCAACTGGGTTTGACCGGTACCAAGTACGGTTGCGGCATGGCACTATGCGGTGCCTGCACGGTGCATATCGACGGCGAGCCGACCCGTGCCTGCGTCACGCCTATTTCGGCTGTGGTCGGCAAAAAAATTGTCACTATCGAAGCTATAGAGCAGGATCAGACCGGTAAAAAGGTCCAGGACGCCTGGCTGAATCTGGGAGTACCGCAATGCGGCTACTGTCAGGCCGGACAAGTCATGGCAGCTACCGCACTGCTGAAACAGCATCCACAACCCAGCGACGCCGAGATTGATAAAGCCATGAGCGGCAATCTGTGCCGCTGCGGCACTTATCCGCGGATTCGCGCCGCGATCAAGCAGGCCGCCGGTTTGCCGGAGGGGCAATCATGAGAAACTCAGCCGAATTTCTGCAAGCAAATACCGATCAGAGCAATGCCGACGACGCTTATGTGATCGACAATGTCAGCCGCCGGACTTTTATCAAACAGTTCGCGTTGAGCGGCTTTGTGTTGGCCGTGGGCCTGCCTACGCTGCTGAGAGCGGATGAAACTGCCGAGCCGGCCGCGGCCGGCAAGTTCGGTGCTGATGCGATGCCGCACGGCTGGGTGGATAATCCCCTGGTATTTGTGGCCATTGCCGCCGATGGCGCGGTAAGCATCATCTGTCACCGTTCCGAGATGGGGCAGGGCGTGCGTACCAGCTTGCCGATGGTGGTAGCCGATGAACTGGAAGCCGATTGGTCCAGGGTGCGTGTCGTGCAAGCGCCCGGCGACGAAAAACGCTTCGGCAATCAAGACACCGACGGCTCGCGCAGCATGCGCCACTTTTTTATGCCTATGCGCCGGGCCGGCGCGGCTGCCAGACAAATGCTGGAAGCCGCCGCCGCCGCGCGCTGGCGCGTGCCGGTAACGGAAGTGCGCGCCGAGCAACACCAAGTACTGCACGTGCCCAGCGGCAAAACCTTAGGCTACGGCGAATTAGCCAAAGCGGCGGCAAAACTGCCGGTGCCAGACCGAGATACGTTGCGTTTGAAGAGTTCGACGGAATTTCGCTACATCGGCAAAGGCCGGCAAGGCGTCTACGATGGCCGGGATATTGTGACCGGACGCGCCATGTATGGCATCGATACGCAGTTGAAGGGCTTGCTTTATGCCGTGGTGGCGCGGCCTCCGGTGTTGGGTGGCAAGCTGTTAAAATTTGATGCCAGCGCCGCTCTCAAAGTGCCGGGTGTCGTAAAGATCGTTGAACTGCCCAGCAGTCCGCTACCCGCGGAATTCAACCCGTTGGGTGGTGTTGCGGTGATTGCCATCAACACCTGGGCGGCGATTCAGGGCCGCAACGCCTTGAAAATCGAATGGGACAACGGCATTCACGCCAGCTACGATTCGCTAGCCTACAAAGCCGAACTGGAAGCCGCTGTCCGCCAGCCGGGTAAAGTGGTGCGCCAACAAGGCGATGTCGATGCCGCATTGCAAGGCGCGGCCAAACGCCTGGAGGCGGAATATTATTTGCCGCATCTGGCCCAGGCGCCGATGGAACCGCCGGCGGCGACGGCTCGCATCGTCAAGGGACATTGCGAAATTTGGACCTGTACCCAGGCGCCGCAATTGACGCGGGATAAAGTCGCCAAATGGCTGAAACTGCCGGAAGATAAAGTGACGGTCAACGTAACTTTATTGGGCGGCGGTTTCGGGCGTAAATCCAAACCCGATTATGTTATCGAAGCGGCCTTGTTGTCGCAGGCGATGCAAGGCAAACCGGTGAAACTGACCTGGACCCGCGAGGACGATTTACACCATTCCTATTTTCATACCGTATCCTTGGAGCGGCTGGAAGCGGGTTTGGATGCGCAGGGCAAGCCGGTAGCCTGGCTGCATCGAACGGCGGCGCCGAGCATTTCCTCCACATTCGGGCCGGACAGCAAGCAACAGATGCCGGTGGAATTGGGGATGGGCGTGATCAACGTGCCGTTCGCAATCGATAATCTCCGCATTGAAAACCCGCCGGCTGCGGCGCATACCCGTATCGGCTGGTTTCGCTCGGTGTCCAATATTCCCCATGCCTTTGCCGTGCAGTCTTTTGTGGCTGAACTGGCGGCGGCGGCGGGACGCGATCATCGGGATTTTCTGTTGGACATCATCGGTCCGGCGCGGCGCATCGACCCGGCTAGTTTGAGCGATACCTGGAACCAGGGCGAATCGCCTGTGCTTTACCCGGTCGATACCGGCCGTTTACGCCGGGTGATCGAAACGGTGACCCGCGAAGCCGGTTGGGGCCGTCAGCTAGCCAAGGGCCAAGGTTTGGGGCTGGCCGCGCATTACAGCTTCGTGACTTATGTGGCTATCGTTGTGGAGGTCGCGGTCGATGACGCGGGTAAATTGAGCATCCCTAGAGTCGATGTGGCTGTCGATTGCGGTCCGCAAGTCAACCCCGAGCGGATTCGCTCGCAGATCGAAGGCGCTTGCATCATGGGTGTCAGTTTGGCGACGCTGGGCGAAATCAGCTTTAAAAACGGTGCGGTCCAACAGGACAATTTTCACGCGTACCAGCTCACGCGCATCGACGATGCGCCGCGCGAAATTAAAGTGCATTTGCTGCCGTCCGCCGAATTCGATACTCCTTTGGGCGGTGTTGGCGAACCGGGCGTGCCGCCGACTGCGCCGGCGCTATGCAATGCGATTTTCGCGGCCACCGGTCAGCGCATACGGCAATTACCGATACGGGATCAGCTTTTGAAGGATTGAGGACTTTTCTGGATGGCGGCCAGCTAAATTGGCTTGCCGTCCCCGGTTTTTTCCGGATCGTGAAAGCTTAAGTCCGCCGTTTAAAGCTTTGGCAAAACCGGTCGATAACCGGATGCCAGCCGAAACATGGCGGGTACTATTCAATCCAGAGGAGATAAACCATGTCATCCGTATCGGGAGTGGGTTCAACGCCGTATTTCCCCATAACCAATCAACCGAAACAGCCCGCAGCCAATCAGCAAACAGCAACGCCGCCAGTGCAAGCTGTTGTGAAAGATGCAGATGGCGATAATGATGCAAGAAAAGGCAGCAAAATCGATACCTATGCCTGATAGCGTTAGCGGTTCCAAGCAGTAAGAAAAAGCCGGGTAACACCGGCTTTTTCTTGTGTGCAATGTGTTGGAGGCAGCGAATTAGGGAGTCTGTAAAAAACGCTGCTTGGCCTCGTTTTCTTCCCGCGCTGCGTCTATCTCGCGGATGACGCTGCGCAAATCGGCCGGTTTAGCGTTGTCCTCGAAATGGCCGGTCAGGTTGGTTTCAGGATGCAAATCGCCGCTTTGATAAAGCTTCCACATTTCCTTACCAAAGTTAGTCTTCAATAACTCCGGCGCGAACTGGCCGAAATAGGCGGCCATATTGGCAACGTCCCGTTCCAGCATCGCGCGGGCGTTGTTATTGCCGGCGGCATCGACGGCTTGTGGTAAATCGATAATCACCGGCCCATCGCTGCCGACCAGCACGTTGTATTCGGATAAATCGCCATGTACCAGACCGTCGCAGAGCATACGCACGATCTGGCCGATCAGAAACGCATGGTATTGGCGCGCCAATTCTGCCGGCATTTCCAGATCGTTGAGCCGGGGTGCCGGGTGGCCGTCCGCATCGGCGACCAGTTCCATCAGCAGCACGCCGTCGATAAAGTTATAGGGTTTCGGTACTCGGACGCCGGCGTCGGCCAGACGGTATAAGGCGGTCACTTCGGCGTTTTGCCAAGCCGATTCCTGCTCTTTACGACCATAGCTGCTGCCTTTTTCCATCGCGCGAGCGCGGCGGCTGTTGCGGACTTTGCGGCCTTCCTGGTACAGAACGCTTTGCTTGAAGCTGCGCTGGTCTGCGTCTTTGTAAACTTTGGCGCAGCAGATTTCGGCGCCGCAACGCACTACATAAACGGCTGCTTCCTTGCCGCTTTTCAATGAGCCAATGACTTCGTCGACCAGGCCGCTATCGATTAAAGGTTCGAGTCTTTTCGGTGTTTTCATGAGAGTTATTATGCCGTGCTGGCTTGAGTTTAGCTCAATACTTCGACAAATTGATGGCGCCGAGCCACCGGAAACGGGCTTTCCAGCTTTAAACAGTAGAAATAGATAGCCGTCTGGCAGCAGCGAATGGTTTAAATCAGATAGGGTTCACGTCTTTATGATGAGCATGTTGACGCAAATTTAACCCGGTCTGCTTGGCCTTATTTCGGTTCGAAACTGCCAAGTGGCTCACTTTTGCCGTTTTGCTGGTACATTAGCCGGTTTTAAATAAAATGCTTCGGCAATAACCGATTTACAATCAGACATGGCCAATTCCAAACACATCATCATCGTCGGCGCCGGTCCGGGCGGCTTATGCGCCGGCATGTTATTGAGCCATCGCGGCTTTAAAGTCTCCATTTTCGATAAACATCCTAATGTTGGTGGCCGTAATCGGGCCATCACCATGGATGGTTTTACGTTTGATACCGGTCCGACCTTTTTGCTGATGAAAGGCGTGCTGGATGAAATGTTTGAATTATGCGGCCGGCGCAGTGAGGACTACATGCAGTTCATGCCGCTGAGTCCCATGTACCGATTGCTGTACGACGACCGCGAGATCAATGTCTACTCGGACCGGGAAAATATGCGCGCCGAACTGGAGCGGGTATTCGACGAAGGTAGCGCCGGCTATGAGCGTTTCATGGATAACGAGCGCAGCCGTTTCAACCGTTTGTACCCTTGCATCACGCGAGATTACTCCACGATGGCCTCGTTTTTCTCGCTGGATTTGATCAAGGCCTTGCCTTGGTTGGCATTTCCGAAAAGTGTCTTCAAAAACTTGGGCCAGTATTTCGATAAGGAAAAAATGCGCTTGGCATTTTGTTTTCAATCGAAGTATCTGGGCATGTCGCCCTGGGAATGTCCGGCGTTGTTTACCATGTTGCCTTATCTGGAACACGAATACGGCATTTACCATGTGGCGGGCGGTTTGAATCGCATTGCCTCGGCGATGGCGCAGGTGGTGACCGAGTCCGGCGGCGAGATTCATTTAAATGCCGAGATTGCGTCTTTGATTGTCGAGGATGGGGTAGCGAAAGGCGTGAAATTGCAAAACGGCGAGGAAGTGCGCGGTGACGAGGTTATCGTCAATGCCGATTTTGCGCATGCCATGACTCATCTGCTGGAACCGGGCACCTTGCGTAAATACGATCATCAACAGCTGGAAAAGCGCGAATATTCGTGCTCGACCTTTATGCTCTATCTGGGCTTGGACAAGCAATACGATTTGCCGCATCACACTATCGTGTTTGCTAAGGACTACCGTACCAATATCAGCAATATATTTAGCAATAAAACCTTGACCGAGGATTTCTCGTTTTACGTGCAAAACGCTTCGGTCACCGATGCCAGTTTGGCTCCGGCAGGCAAATCGGCTTTGTATGTGTTGGTGCCGATGCCCAATAACGACAGCGGTGTCGATTGGCAAGCCCATTGCGCCGATGTGCGCGAACAAGTGCTGGATACCCTGGGAGCGCGTCTGGGTTTAACCGACATTCGTGAACATATCGAATGCGAAAAAATCATCACCCCCGGCACCTGGGAAAGCGACGAGCACGTCTACAAAGGCGCAACCTTTAGTCTGTCGCACAAGTTTAGCCAGATGCTGTATTGGCGACCGCACAATCGTTTCGAAGAGTTGGATAACTGCTATTTGGTAGGCGGTGGTACCCATCCGGGGAGCGGCTTACCCACGATTTATGAGTCGGCGCGGATTTCCTCGAATCTAATTTCCCGCAAACACCGGGTGAATTTCCATGAAATCCAGCAAAGCGCCTGGTTGAAGAAAGCCAAGGCCTAAACGATGGCAACGATGCAGGCCGTTTCACCGGTTGATGGCAGAGTGCTGGGCGATTTTCCGGTTAGTCAGGCGGCGGAGATTCAGCAGCAGATGCTGGCTGCGCGTTCAGCCGCGCAAATTTGGGCCAAGCGTCCTGTGGCCGAGCGGGCCAAAATCTTAGCCAAGCTGGCGCCCTTGTTAATGGCTGAGCTGGATTCGATTTGCGAATTAATCAGCCTGACCACCGGTAAAGTCCGCACCGAAGCGTTGTTGGGCGAAATTTATCCTGTTTTGGATTTGGCGCGTTACTACCAAAAACATGCCGCGAAAATCTTATCCTATCGAGGTATCCCCACCTCGCCGTTTGCGTTTCCTGGCGCTACTGCGGGGATCGAACGTCGGCCCTTTGGCGTGGTGGCAGTGATTTCGCCATGGAATTATCCGTTCCAACTTTCTATGGGGTCGATGCTCACAGCCTTGTTTGCCGGCAATGCGGTGATCCTGAAACCTTCCGAATTGAGCTTGCCGGTCGGGCAACTGGTAGGCGACTTATTTAAACAACTGGATTTACCTGAAGGCCTGGTGCAATGGTTGGTTGGCGACGGCGAAATCGGCGCACAACTAATCGATGCCGTCCCGGATTTGGTATTTTTTACCGGCGGCTTGAATAGTGGCAAAGCCGTGATGCAGCGGGCCGCGCAGCATCCGATTCCGGTATTGTTGGAGCTGGGCGGCAAGGACCCGATGCTGGTGTTCAATGACACGCAAATGCAGCGCGCCGCTGATGCAGCCTTGTATGGGGCGTTTTGCAATAGCGGTCAGGTGTGCGTATCGGTGGAGCGCTTGTATGTCCAGCAAGACTGTCACGATCCGTTTTTAAAGCTGTTACAGGACGGAGTTGCCCAGTTGCAGGTTGGTCACAACCCGCAAGGCGATCTGGGGGCAATGACTACGGAACGGCAGATTGCGCTTGTCGAAGCGCATTATCAGGACGCCATCGCCCAAGGCGCGCAAGCCTCCGGGCCGCTGGAAAGGCAGGGTAATTATCTCAAGCCGGTCGTGCTGTGGAATGTGCACCATGGCATGCGAGTGATGCGTGAAGAAAGCTTCGGGCCTTTATTGCCTGTGATGGCTTTTGCCGATGAAGACGAGGCAATTCGTTTAGCCAACGACAGTGAGTTTGGCTTGAATGCCAGCGTCTGGAGTCGAGATATTACTAAAGCGGAGCGGGTCGCGAGCCAACTCGAAGTAGGGAATTGGGCGATCAACGATGTCATCAAAAATATCGGCCATCCTGGCTTGCCGTTTGGCGGCGTCAAAAAAAGCGGCTTTGGCAGGTATCACGGCGCGGAAGGTTTACGCAGTTTTACCTATCCGGTGGCTGGCATGACCAGTCGCAGCCATTTGCCCAAGGAACCGAACTGGTTTCCGTACTCAGAGCAGCGCTATCAAGACTTCAAAGGCTATATGGACTTTGTCTATGGCGAAGGTTCGCTGATACAGCGCATCAAACGCAATTGGCCGGCGCTGCAAGCGTTTAGGGAATATTCAGCCTTCGATTTAACGCAACGCTGGCAAAATCTTAAATTACTGTTGTCATGGAAACGGGACTACTGATGAAGCAAAACAATACTAAGCGCGTCGTCATCATCGGCGCCGGTCTGGGCGGTTTGTCCGCAGCGATTTCGCTAGTTAGCGAAGGCTTCGCGGTGGAGTTGGTCGAGAAGAACGATAAGGTCGGCGGCAAGCTGAATATCATGACCAAAGACGGCTTTACCTTTGATTTGGGGCCGTCGATCCTGACCATGCCGCATATCTTCGAGGCCTTGTTTACCAAAGTCGGCAAAAACATGGCCGATTATGTTGGCATCGAAAAAGTCGAACCGCACTGGCGCAATTTCTTTGAAGACGGCACGACCATTGATTTATGTGAAGACGAACAAAATCAGCGCCGTGAGTTGGACAAACTCGGGCCAAATACCGCCGCCGAGTTTGCCCGCTTCATGGCCTATTCCAAAAAGCTGGGTACCGAAACCGAAGCCGGCTATTTTGCCAAGGGCCTGGATACCTTCTGGGACTTGCTGAAGTTTTACGGCCCTATTCGTGCCTTGAATTTCGACGTGTTCCGCTCGATGGATCAGGGCGTCAAACGCTTTATTTCTCATCCCAAACTGGTCGATATTCTCAATTACTTCATCAAATACGTCGGCTCTTCGCCTTACGACTCGCCGGCCTTGATGAATCTGATGCCGTATATTCAATACGAATACGGCTTGTGGTATGTGAAGGGCGGTATGTACGGCCTCGCGCAAGCCATGGAAAAACTGGCGATCGAGTTGGGCGTGGCAATACGCTTGAACACCGAAGTCGAAGAGATCCAATATCAAGGCGGGAAAGCCACCGGCATTAAGCTGCAAGGCGGCGAGGTACTGGAAGCGGACATCGTGGTGTCGAATATGGAAGTGATTCCAGCGATGGACAAACTGCTGCATAGCTCGCCCGCTGAACTCAAAAAAATGCAGCGCTTCGAGCCAACTTGTTCGGGCCTTGTTTTGCATTTGGGGGTAAATCGGCTTTATCCGCAATTGGCGCACCACAACTTCTTTTATTCCGATCATCCGCGTGAGCATTTCGATGCGGTGTTTCATAGCGGTAAACTGTCCGACGATCCGACCATTTATTTGGTAGCGCCCTGCAAGACCGACCCGAGCCAGGCGCCGGACGGTTGCGAGATCATCAAAATCCTGCCGCACATCCCGCATATCAACCCGGATAAACCGCTGTCGGCGGAGGATTATTGGGCGCTCCGCGAGCGGGTGTTGGCCAAGCTGGAGCGGATGGGCTTGACTGATCTGCGCAAGCACATCGTCACCGAGGAATATTGGACTCCGTTGGATATTCAGGCCAAATATTATTCCAACCTGGGCTCGATTTACGGCGTGGTCGCGGACCGATGGAAAAATTTGGGCTTTAAGGCGCCCCAACGCAGCAATCAGTTATCGAATTTGTATTTCGTCGGCGGGAGTGTCAATCCCGGCGGCGGCATGCCGATGGTGACTTTGTCCGGGCAGTTGGTGCGGGATAAGATTTTGGCGGATTTGGGGCAAGCCTAACCCTGGCAGACAAAAAAATCTGGATTTGCATAAGCCCATTAAATTTAAGCCTACACTTAGTCGGCATTGTGCATGGCTCAGGTTTTGAGCCCGGCATAAATGCATCCGCGCCGGAAACGCTGTATTAAGCGGCTTCCGGCTTATTTTGTATGCTTACTGTTAGCTAGATTTTTATGCTGCTTTTTTTTCGGAATATCCCGGCTCCGACCCGTCCCAACGAATTGTATTTTTACGTGGCGATGGCGGTCAGTGAAGATTTAATAGCACAAGCCGAGCAGGTAATAACGGTCGATGTGATGGTGATTCGGGACAGGCGCACCAATCAGTTGGAACATCACGGCTTGGTGTCGGTGAGTTCCGACGAGGCCGGCATCCGCGCTATCAAGAATCTGAACGGTCTGTTATTTAATGGCTGTGAGGTTTTGGTCCGATGCTACAAGCAGCGTGATGTGAAAAATGACAGGCGCCGCAACGGCTTGCCGGTGCCGCAGGACATTATCGACAAACGCATTCAGGACCGCCGCCGCGGCGATAGCGTGGAAATTTATGTCGATTTTTCCAACGTGTTCTATCCGATCACTCTTTAAAGAGGCTGTCGTAAAAGTCTAAACAGTCCCGTCTCCCTCCGTACCCACTGGGTATAAAAGAGAAGGTTAGGATGAGTGTATACAAAACAATAGCTTATAGATTTTCACCCCCTCACCCCAACCCTCTCCCGCGAGCAGAGGGGGCTTTTACGACGGCCTCTTGAAGGCGTTGTGCAATTTTTGCATTAGGCCCTTAAAGCCAGACGCGTACGCTGTTCCGGCCATTTTCCTTAGCGGTATATAGCGCTTTATCAGCCTTAGTCAATACGCAATCCGCCGTACCGCTATCGGCATGCATCAGGGCAATCCCGATGCTGACGGTTATCGAAATCGTATGCTTATCGATAACCAGCGGTGTATCGGCTAGTACGTTACGTAAGCGTTCGGCAATTATTATGGCTGGTTCGGCGTCGGTCTCAGGCATGAATATCGCGAACTCCTCACCGCCAATCCGGCCCACGACATCTATCTTGCGCAATTCCGCGCGAATAATGCCGGCAAAGTGTTGCAACATCGCGTCCCCGGTGGGGTGTCCGTAACCGTCGTTAATCTGCTTGAAATGATCCAGATCCAGCATTAACACGGCTACCCGGTGATTATTGCGCTGCACCCTGGCAAATTCGTTTTCCAGGCGGGCCATAAAGTGCCGGCGATTTAGAAAACCGGTCAAGCCGTCGGTCGTCGCCAATTCCCAGAGCTCGGTTTGTATTCGTTTGCGTTCGCTGACATCCTGCTTGACGCCGACGAAATGCCGTATGCAACCTTGTTGGTCCTTGACGGGGGAAATCACCAGCTCTTCGTCATACAGTTCGCCATTTTTGCGCCGGTTGACGATTTCGCCACGCCAAGTGTTTCCGGACAGTATGGTGTCCCATAAATTCTGATAAAACGTCGGGTCTTGCTTGCCGGATTTGACCAGCTCGTTGGGCCGCATACCTATAGCTTCGTGGCGACTAAAGCCGGTCAGCGTTTCAAAGGCTTTATTGGCCCATTCGATATTGGCATTTACATCGGTAATGACGACACCGTGTTCCACTGTTTCCAGGGCCGACACCAGCAAGTGGTCGCGCAACTCCGACGCCTTGCGCAAGCTGATATCCTGATGGATGCCGACCGCGCGGATCGGTTGGCCATGAAAATCCCATTCCAGCACCCGGCCGGTATCGTGTACCCAGACCCAATGGCCTTGCTTGTGGAGTAAGCGATGCTCGGCGGAGTAAAGGTCGGTTTCCCCGCGCAAATGCGGATCCAGAGAGGCTTTGACGACTTGCCAATCGTCCGGATGCACCAAGCGTTTCCAAATATCGATATCGGACCCGACTTCGTCGAGCGTATACCCCAATATCGACGCCCACAGTTCGTTGAAGATCACCTTCCCGCTGGGAATATGCCAATCCCATAGGCCCAGGCTGGCGCTCTGCAAGGCCATGCCCATCCGTTGTTCGGATTCGTAAAGCCGTTTTTCCAAGCTGATCCGCGTCAACGCGTAGCGTATGGCCCTGACCAGGCTGTCGGTGTCGATGCTGGTTTTGATCAAATAATCCTGCGCGCCGCAGTCCAGAGCCTTCAGAGAAAACTCGGTATCGTCGTGCCCGGTCAGCACGATAATCGGCAGTACTCTGGTCGCTTTACGGATACGCCTGACCGTATCCAGGCCGCGCGAATCCGGTAAGCTTAAATCCACCAGCACCACGTCGATTTTTTGCTGGGCAATGATTTGTTCGCCATCCGCCAAATTTTCGCGCCAGATCAGTTCGAAACGCAGGTTGGTCGAGGCGCGCAAATATTGCCGAACCAGACTGGCGTCGCCAGGTTCGTCTTCGATTAATAAAACGCAGCAATTTGTTGCTTCGGTCATATTTATGGCTTGCTGGGTAAGCGCACTACATTGAACCAATAACCTTCGATTTGCCGAACCACCGCGATAAATTGTTCGACATCCACGGGTTTGGTAATGTACCCGTTGGCGCCAAGTTGATACGTCGCCACTACATCGCGCTCGATATCCGAGGTGGTCAGTACAATAGCCGGGATGCTGGCAAAGTCGGGTTCCGACTTGATTTTAGCCAGAAACTCGCGACCATTCATGCGCGGCATATTTAGATCCAGCAAGATCAAATCCGGGCGTGGTGCATCGGCATAGTCGGCGCCTTGCCGCCGCAAAAATGCCATGGCCTCGACACCGTCCCAGACATGATGCAGATTGCAGCGCACCCGGTTTTCCTTGAAACTCATTTTTATCAGATGGGCATCGGCGGGTTCGTCTTCCACCAGCAGCACATCGAACAGCGGAGTCGATTTATCCGTCATGCTTATTTCCTTCGATATTGGGTAGCTCGAACACCACTGCGGTGCCGCTCTGCGCCGTACTTTCAATCCAAATTTTGCCGCCGCAACTGTCAATGATGCGGCGGGCAATAGACAAGCCGATACCGGTGCCGGCCTCGCTATTGCGGTAGTTTAGGCGCTCGAAGATTTCGAAAACGCGGTGCCGATATTCCGCACGAATTCCAGAGCCATTATCGCGGACATGATAACGACTTACGTTCTGTTCCGATACGCCACCAATCTCAATTTTTAAGGCTAGATCCGGATCAGCCGGGCGGCCATGGATCAGCGCATTGTCCAGAAACAGGCTGAACAGCTCGATTAACCGCGGGAGATCGATGTAGGCATCGGGTAAGCGACTGACAGTGACGGTGGCCCCCACTGCGGCGATTTTGTCGGCAAAGTTGCGCAAAACCGTCTCCACCGCTGTTTCGGCAGACGCTGCGCTGACTTTGTCGCGGGCTTGATCGGCGGTTATGTAAAGTTGAATGTCGCGCACCAGACTCAGTAAGCGCTGGGCGTCTTGTTCCAGATAACATAGGCTGGCGTTGACGTCTTCGTCAGCCAATACCTGCGGGTAGGCGCTGAGCGAACTGCGCAGACGCTGGGTAAAACTGGTGAAGCGGCGAGTCGGTTCCATCAAGTGATGGGCGGATATTTCCGCGAACCGGCTCAGGTCGGCGTTGCTGGTTTCCAGTGCCATGCGGATTTGTCGAGGTTCGGTAATGTCGATACAGGAGCCGATATAGCCGACAAATTCGCCATTGACATCGTAACGCGGGATACCGGTATCGAGCACCCAACGGTATACACCGTCGTGGCGTTTTAGACGATGTTCTATGCTAAAAGGCAGCTGCCGATCAAAGCAATGGCTGTAGTGCTCGCGGCAGACATCGCTATCGTCGGGGTGTAGGCCCGCTGTCCAATTGTCGCCTTGCTCTTGGTCGATGCTATTTCCGGTAAAATCCAACCAGACTTTATTAAACCAGTAGTAGCGCTTGGCGGTGTCCGAGAGCCAAATCATCACCGGCGCCGAGTCCGCCATCGCCCGGAACCGGCTTTCGCTCTCGCGCAATTCGGCGGTCATGTTTTGCGCCAGGGCCATCGCCCGGCTGCGGCTGTTCACCAACTGCCAGGTCAACAGACTTAACAGCAGGCTCAGGCTTACGCTGCTGCCGGCGATAATGGCAGGCTTGTCTTGATCGACCCGCGCTTGAAAATTCGGTTCGGCGTGAATAAATAAAGTCCACGGGTGGCCGGCCAGCTCGATCTGTTGTCTGCTGGTCAATATCGGGGGAGGGCTTGCCGGCGGCGACGAGCCGTACATGCGGTTTTCTTCGTTTACCTCGTCGCCGTCGAATATTGCCAATCCCAAATCGCCTTCTTGTTCGCCGCCGATGCCGGCCATTAAGTCCTTGGTCCGGAATGGCGCGTAAACCCAGCCCATTATATTGGCGCGGCGCTGCTCTAGCGTGTCGTGCGGCAAGTCTTTTTTATACACCGGCAGGTACATTAAAAAGCCGGCTTGCACGTCTTGCTCGGTTTCCTGTAGTAACTTAACCTTTCCGGTAACACCCAGGCTGTTGTTATCGCGGGCATAGCTTAATGCCCGGTTGCGGGTGGGTTCGGAGAACATGTCGTAACTGAAGGCGCGTAGATTACGGCCGGAAAACGGTTCCAGATAGATAATCGAGGTGTAAAAATCCCGTTCGCCGATAGGATGGATGTCGTAATCGGCGAAGCCCTGTTTGCGCAGCTCGGCAACATGTCGGTCTTTCTCGATTTTAGGAATCCACAGCGAAAAGCCCACGCCCTGGATGCCGGGAAAACGTTGGTCGAGATTGAGTGCAGATACATATTCCCGATATTCGTTGCGCTCTACCAGCCCTGATGCCGCAAACAAGCCTCTGGCGCCGTATAACATTTGCTCGTAAGTTTGTAGCCGTTGCTCAATACTTTGCACCAATTGCCGGACGCGGAAATCAAAATACAGCCGGCGTTCGTTTTCCAAGTCCTGGGCCGCAATCCGCCAAGCCTCGTAGCTGGTCAGCAATGTAATTGACAAGACTGCTGCCGTCAGCCAGTGACTGTAGTACCGAGGTTTGCTCAAGCTTGGGTGTGGCGGGTCGCCAACCGAGATTTTGTGGTTATTATTCATGTCGGTTGACTATCGCTTGTGGGGGTATAACCCAAGGGAATTTCAAAAGTAAAACATGAACCTTGGCCTTCGCCGGCCGAATCCACCCAAATTTTGCCGTTGTGATGTTCGATTATGCGCCGGCACAAAGCCAGGCCCATGCCGGTGCCTTCGAAGCGCTGGCGTGCTTGCAGGCGGCTGAAGAACTGAAACAGCCGCTCAAATTGTCCAGGGTCTATACCGATACCGTTGTCGCGCACGCTGAGCCGCCAAAAGCCATCACTGACCTCGGAGTTAACGTCGATAACGGGTGCTTGGTATTCTTGGCGATAGTGCAGGGCATTGACCAGCAGGTTTTACAGCAAGCGGCTCAGTTCATCGCGGCTGGCATACAGGATGGGCCAATCGCCTTGACAACGGATGTTGGCTTGGCATTGTGCGGCCAAGGGTTCGACGAACTGCAACACTTCATCGCGGACCGCATCGCTGGCAATCCAGGATTTTTGTTGAGTCTTGCGGCCGACGCGCGAATACTCCAGCAGCGAGACGATCATTGCATCCATGCGCTTGGCGCCTTCCAGCGCAAAATTCAGATTTTGCCGCGCGTCTTCATCCAGCGATTCCCGGAGATTGCGTTCCAAAAATTGTAAATGGCCGGACACCATGCGCAAGGGCTGGCGCATGTCGTGGGAGACGCTGTAAGCGAACTGTTCCAGATCGACATTGGAACGCAACAAGGCATCGTGGCTTTGCCGTAACTCCTGCTCGATCTGTTTATGTTTGTCGATATCGACATGCGTACCCAGCATACGTTGCGGTTTGCCTTCCGGTGTGTGCGCCACCACCATGCCCTTAGCGAGTATCCACTTATGCCGGCCGTCCTTACAGCGCATGCGAAACTCCACCCAATACAATTTATTCTTGCCGTCGAAGTAGTCAGACAGGGTTTGAAGCACCCGCTCAGTGTCGTCGGGATGCAGGCTGTCCCGCCAGGCTTCAAAAGTATTGGCGAATTCATCGGGCTCATAACCTATCATCGACTTCCAGCGCGGTGAAAAAAACACCTCGCCGCTAAGGATATCCCAATCCCATACGCCTTCGTCAGCGCCTTCCAGGGCAAATTTCCAGCGGTATTCGCTGTCCGCCAGCTGAATATTTTGTTCACGGACTCGGCGCCGTTCCGCCGCCAGATAACGGTTCAACGAAAATAAACTCAAGCTGAGCAACACCACTAGCAATATGCCGGCGCTGATTGCCAGCACTGGCGTAGGGTAACGTTGCCAAATATCCGTCAACGTGAATAGCGGAACGGCGTCGAAGGGCTTGGCGCGCAAGTTCCGCAGTAATTGTTCCACCGAATTGTAATCGGCCGGAATGGTAAAGCCCTCAATCCCTGGAATACGGTCGGGGCCCATCAGTAACAAAGTGCCGGCGACTTTTTTTGCCAGTTCACGGTCTACGCTCGGCAAGGCTACAAACGGCCACTCCGGATAAAGTTGCGTCGATAACAGTGCGAAGGTCGCGGATGTTTGCATATTGAGGATTTTGATCCGCCCCAGGTCGAGCTGGCCTCTTGCGGCCAAATCCTCCAGAACGCCGCTACGGATGAAGCCTATATCGGTTTGTCCGGACAATACGGCTTCCACTACCGCGTCGTGCGGCATACCTGTGAGTACCAATTGGGATGTCTTGACAATGTCTATGCCGGCTTGGGCGGCTTCGTAAGCTTGCATCTGGAAGCCGCCCAGGGAATCTTGACTCGTGGCGGCGATTTTTTTGCCGCGTAGGTCGCCTAGCGCGTTTAGATCCCGACGCTCGGCCAGCGCGAAGATCACACCGCCGAACATCTCTTGGGAGCGGCCGTTCTCGTGCCTGACTAAAGTTGCCAGCGGCGCTGAAAAGCCATGTTGATAGCTGATATGAACATAGTGACCGGGATTGGTCAGCACAAAGTCCAAGCGTTTACTGTCTACGCCGGTTTCCAGTTCGTCATAGTTCAAGGCTTCGACGATGAACTCGCGCTCCGGGATGGCTTGGTGCAAGACTTTGCTTAGCGCTTGCCATTGCTCCAGAGTTTGCGGCTTGGGCCGATAGGCAAGCACGCCGATGCGCACCGGCTCGTCGGCTGGAACCGCAAAACTGGCTAGCAGCCACCAGCTCAGTAGTAAAAATTTGCTTGATTTAAGCAAAGCGTTTTTTGTCATTGAAAAGTTGTTACCGCGCATAATCATAAAAGCCAATACTGAGCCGGTCAGTGTCCCAGGCACTCCCTGATGCTTAGCTGGGTCGCTTTACGCGCAGGCCAAAAAGCAGCTATCCAGGCCACGGTTAACACAATTATCAGCCAGTACAGAATAGCCCAGAAGTCGAAGCTGAAATCCAGTTGTATGCCAAGCATAGTTTGTCCGAGTTGTTTGGCTAGAGGTTCTGCGGCCAGATAGGCAAGCGGAATGCTCAGAAACCAGGCCATAACGCCATGCAATAAGCCTTCGAGTAAAAACATGCGGAACACTACTTTGGAGGGGGCGCCGATGGCACGCAATACGCCTATTTCGCGAATGCGCTGCAATACACTAATTGCCAAGGTGCCGGACAGGCCGATGCCGCCGACTGCCGCAATCATGCAGGCCAAGCCGAGCAAGGTGTTCAGTACCGGTTTGAACTGGTTACGGGCAAATTGGCGTTGTTCGAGTTTGGCGAGCGTGGTGTAAACATCCAGTTGCACGCCTTGATCTTGAAAACGCTGCTGCAAGTTGCGCAGATAGTCGGCTTCGTGATTCAGATCGGCCACCGGCGTATCGAGTAATGCGAACGACGCCATATCCCGGCTATGGGTAATCCGCCGTAGGGTTTCCAGCGGAGCAAAGGCCGGTTCCACCGCATAACTATTGCCCGCCAACCAGCGATAAATACCTACAACTTGCCATTTCTCGTGATGGGTCCCTAGCGCAACGTCCAGGCTGTCGCCCGCTCGGACACCGTTCAGCGCAGCGGTATCGGCACTTAGCACCAGCACGCGCTCGCCGGCGTCGCTGGCTTGCAACCAGCGCCCGGATTCAATCAGCGGTTGATACAGGTTTGAGTCTTTGGGTAAGGCTAACATTTGCAAGCCCAGGCTGCCTTTTTGCGGTAAGGCTAGGCCGTCCTTGGTTATTTGCATGCTGGATCGTTGCCAGAATTCGATATTTTCCGTGCCGGCTGCGGCAGCGATGTCGCGAATTTTTTGTTCGGGCTGGTCGATGGTAAAACCCAGCCGCACGGCATAGCGGCTGCGGGCCATTTCCCGGTCCAGGGTTAAATTCAGCGAGGCGATCAAGCTGGTCAACACCAAAAACATCACGCCGGCAACGATCAAAACGCTTTGCGTCAGCACCAGCCTGGCTTTGCGGCGGAACAAATTCCCCAGCGCCGCGGCGGATAGAGTCGGCAGAAAACGAGCCCCGAACTTTTCTATGCAAAGATCAAAACGGTTGTAGCCAAAATCCGCGCCCACGCCATAACTGGCGATGGCCATGCGCACCGTCAGCGCCGCGCCGCGCAGAATCGGGACCAAGCCCGCCAGTAAAGGTGCCAGTAGGCCGCCCAGTAGCATGTAGATAATGGTGGGTACGGAAACCGCAAATTCACCGCAGGCTATATTGAATAAAGCCAACAGCCGGCAAGAGCTGAAATAAGCGCCTGCCAGCGCCGGCGGCATGGCTAAGACTATCGCCAGCAAAGCCAGCAACAGGATTTCCAGCAGATACAATTTGGCGATGGTTTTAGTTCTGCCACCCAGCGCTTTCATCACGCCGATTTGATCGGTTTGCTGGGTGATATGGGCCGATACTGTGTTTAAAATCAGTACGCTAGCCAGGGCTAACGAGACCAATGCCATAACTTGCAAGACGCCATTGATGCCGGCTAAAAACGGCCGGCCCCAATGTTGTTCAGGGTCTTGTAACAGGGTGACGTTGACGCCGATATGCTGCGCGGTCAGCAGGCTGCGAATTTGGTTGGCGACGCTGCGGGCGGTTTCGCTGTGGTAAGGATCGGCGATTTGCACCAATAATTGCCGAAAACTATGTGCCGGAATGCCGAATTGGGCGGCTTGGGCCGCGCCGGCAAAAAAATGCACTTGACCGCCGAATTTGGGCGGCTTAACAAAGGGGTGACGGACGATGCCGCCGATAGGCCAGGTTTGCGGGCCTTGGGTGGTTTCGAATTCGATGTTGCCGCTTTGTATGTCGCTGGACAGGGCGGAGAGGTTTTCTATTGCTATCTGATCCGCGCTTGGCCAATTACCGGATTGCAAAGCGGTTTTGTCGAAATGTTGATTGCCATAGTCGGGGCGGATTATCAGTGTACCCAGGCGCCAGTCGGTCTCGCCAGGTTGCCGGAAGTGGACGCTCAGCGGCGTCATGGTATCGACGCCGGCTACGCCAGGTATGGCTTTAACTTGCTCCAGCAAACCGATGTCGGCATCGTTACGCAAAATCAGATTGATATGCGAGGGTTGCGATTGCCGATGCGCGGCATCCATTTTACTCAGCAATAAATCGATCATACCGAACAAGGTGCCGACGCAGCAGACGCCGGCCGCGATGCTAATAATAGCAAGGGCAGTGCGGCTTTTAGTCAGCCATAAGTCGGCCCAGATCTTATACCAGAGCGTGTTCAAACCAGGTTTACCGGCTTGCTGTCCGCGTGGATCCGCCCGGAACGGATTTCCAGTTTGCGGCTGGCGGCATCGGCCAGGGTCTCGTTGTGCGTGACCATTACCAGGGTTTTGCCTTGATCGCGTAGATGCGCGAACAAATCGAACACCGAATCGGCGGTGGCCACATCCAGATTGCCGGTTGGTTCGTCGGCGACGATCAGAGGGGGGTCGTTAGCCAGCGCGCGGGCAATTGCCGCCCGTTGCTGCTGGCCGCCGGACACCTGGCTGGGCAAGCGCGCCGCCGCATCGGCCAGGCCGACCAGTTCCAGCAAATGCATGGCTCGTTCGCGGCGCTGGTTTTTGGTCAAAGAACCGAGAAAGTCCATCGGCAGCACGATGTTTTGCAGCAGATTTAGGGCTGGCAATAACTGGAAGAACTGAAACACGATACCGACATTGGCACCGCGCCAACTCGTGAGCTTTTCGTTACTGAGTTTTTGCAGTTCGGCACCGTTGACGATGACTTGGCCTTGGCTGGGGTGATCGATGCCGGTGAGCAAATTCAATAAAGTGGATTTGCCATTGCCGGACGGGCCGACGATGGCGACGAATTCGCCGGGGTAAATGTCCAGATTGATGTCGTGCAATACGGTTTGCAGCGTGCCGGCTTGCGGGTAGTCCTTATAAACCTGTTTCAGTTCTATGATCTTTTTCATAACAGCCGGCAAATTGCGGTATGTTACACGAGGCGCGGGCATCCTGGCATACCCGTCAACTCACGGATACTTCGCCGGAGGGCGATCAATGACATCGGTTCGGATTTTGTGGCTATTGCTTTGTCTGGTTTGGATAGCGGCGGAAATTAATTTGGCTCGCCGGGCTGCGCTGCAAACCGGGCGGGCTTTGAATACCGAGAGGCGTTCACAGCGCCTCTTATGGATCAGCATCTTGGCTAGTCTGGCTCTGGCATTGTGGTTTAAAAATCTGGCCTGGGCGCCGATCAGGCTTGAGTATCTGCCTAGACAAGCGTTGGCAATGGCCTTGTTTGCCTCAGGACTGTACCTTCGTTACGCTGCGGTGATCCAATTGGGCCGATTTTTTACGACTGACGTTGCGATACAACCAGAACATCGTCTGATAAAGGAAGGACCCTATCGCTGGTTGCGTCATCCGGCCTACACCGGCTTGTTGATCGCCTTGTTCGCCGCCGGTTTGGCGATGGGTGATTTCATCGCTTTGGCGATGTTGCTTGTACCGACAGTGTGGGCGTTTACCTTACGCATCGACATAGAAGAGCGGATGCTGTTGGCGGAGTTCGGCAGCGTTTATGCCGATTTTTGCAAATCTACCTGGCGGCTGTTGCCCTGGGTGTATTGAAGCCGGTAGGTCAGGGTGCGCGACAGTGTTCCCTGACTTATTCGGAGCCACTGGACTTGGATAAGTCACGTAACCGCTGGCGCGGCAACGTGACCTACCGCTATAAAAGTAAAGCGCTAGCCAACCAACTCATCCAAATATTTTTCCACATCCAACGCCGCCATGCAGCCTGCGCCGGCTGAGGTGATAGCTTGTTTGTAATGCGAGTCCATCACGTCGCCCGCCGCGAATACGCCGGACACGCTGGTTGCGGTGGCGTTGCCGTGGATGCCGCTGTTGACCACGATATAACCGTGTTCCATCTGCAATTGACCGGTAAAAATATCGGTATTGGGGGTATGGCCGATGGCGATGAACACGCCGTGCACATCCAAGTCTTTAGTCGAGCCATCCTGGCTGTTTTTAATGCGCAGACCAGTCACGCCCATCTCGTCGCCCAGTACTTCATCCAACTGGTGGTTCCATTCGATGCGAACATTGCCGGATTTGGATTTTTCGATCAGTTTGTCCGACAAGATTTTCTCGGAACGGAATTTATCCCGTCTGTGCACCACGATCACCTCGGAGGCGATGTTGGATAAATACAATGCCTCTTCGACTGCGGTATTGCCGCCGCCGATGACTGCCACTGGTTTGTTGCGGTAGAAGAAACCGTCGCAAGTGGCGCAGGCGGACACGCCTTTTCCTTTGAAGGCTTCTTCGGACGGCAGGCCCAGATATTTGGCCGACGCGCCGGTAGCAATAATCAACGCATCGCAGGTGTAGACGCCGGCATCGCCGGTCAAGGTAAACGGTTTTTGCGACAGATCGGCCGTGTGGATATGGTCGAAAATGATTTCAGTATTGAAGCGTTCGGCATGCAAGCGCATCCGCTCCATCAAGTCCGGACCTTGCAGGCCTTCCACGTCGCCGGGCCAGTTGTCCACTTCAGTCGTGGTGGTCAATTGTCCGCCTTGTTGCATGCCGGTGATCATCACCGGATTCAAGTTAGCGCGCGCGGCGTAAACGGCTGCGGTGTAACCGGCCGGGCCGGAACCTAGGATCAAAAGTTTGCAATGTTTTGCGGCAGCCATTATTTCGAGTCTCCATGCGGGTTAGGGTAGCAAAATTATAAGGGCATTCCCCCCGGGATAAAACCGATTTACCGACAGGTTTTTAAAGGCGTGGCCGGTAAAGCTAATGTGAAATCGATTTACATCATCTATAATCATGTTTTGTGACGCTTTTATTGTGAGCCGACAACTATGGTTGCTGTTGTGGAAGAGAGAGCCGCGCGAGGTTATCGCGAAATCGCATTACTGGGGTTTTCAAGTTGTGCCTTGTTTTTTTTAATTGCCTTAGTCACTTTTAATTCCAACGATCCGGGTTGGAGTCATAGCACATCGTATCAATCCATCAGTAACGCCTGCGGTTTGTTTGGTGCCTGGCTGGCGGATTTTGTACTGAGTTTCCTGGGGTTGATGGCCTACCTGATTCCGGTGATGATTTTTTGGTATGGCTACATCTTGTTTCAAGGTTCCCGCCAGGCCGGTGGGCAATGGGCGCTGGCGTCACGTTCGGCTGGTTTCCTGGCTACAACGGTTTCCGGTTCGGCGATTTTGTTTTTGCATCTGCATTTTCTGCGCACCAAAGTTGATTTACCGGAAAGTCCGGGCGGTATTCTGGGGCGGGAAATCGGCGACGCCTTGGTGCATCTGTTAGGCAACTCCGGCTCCACCTTGTTATTGCTGGCCATTTTTATGACAGGTGTGACCTTGTTTACCGGTTTGTCCTGGCTGACGATGATGGCCTTTATCGGCAAATGCGCGATGACGGCCTGCTCAGTGGTAGGACGGCAGGCGGTCGAGGTGCCTGAGCGTTACCGCGCTGATAAACCGGCGCGACCTGAATCGGCAAAAGAAGTCAAAAAACCGCGTAGTCAGCAGTCGGACGCTAAAACCGAAGATCGCGCTAAAAAGCCGCAGATTCAAGTGCTGGAAACCGCACAACCTTCAGCTGCCGCCGCAGTTAGACCCTTGCGTAGAAAAGACAGCAAGCCTGTGGATGATATGGAGCCCGGCGCCTATATCAACGCCTTGCCTACCTTGTCCTTGCTGGACAAGCGCGAAATCAAGGTTAAACGTTACTCCAAATTAGAATTGGAAGAAATTTCCCGGCAAGTGGAAGACGTGTTGCAGGATTACGGCATCGCCGCCGAAGTGGAAGCGGTATTGCCGGGTCCGGTTATCACCCGTTTTGAATTGCGTTTGGCGGCGGGCGTGAAAGTCAGCCGCATTAGCAGCTTGGCCAAAGACTTGGCGCGCGGGTTGTCGGTAACCAGCGTACGGATTGTCGAGATTATCGAAGGCAAATCGGTCATTGGTCTGGAGATTCCGAATCAGGAACGGGAAATGGTTTCGCTACGCGATTTGTTGGTATCGGACGAATTTGAACGCGCTAAATCCAAGCTCAGCATTGCCATGGGTAAGGATATCTCCGGTACGCCGGTGGTGGCCGATCTGGGCAAAATGCCGCATGCACTGGTGGCCGGTACCACGGGTTCCGGTAAATCGGTGGCAATCAACACGATGATTTTGAGCTTGCTGTATAAATCCAAGCCGGAAGACGTGCGGATGATCATGATAGACCCAAAAATGCTGGAACTGTCTGTGTACGAAGGCATTCCGCATTTGCTGACGCCTGTGGTTACCGACATGAAGGACGCGCAAAACGCCTTGCGTTGGGCAGTGGCGGAAATGGAGCGCCGCTATAAGCTGATGTCTAAAGTGGGTGTGCGCAACCTGGCCGGTTATAACCAAGCGGTTCGTGAAGCCGAAGCTGCCGGTGAGCCGATACGGGATCCGTTATTTAGACCCGAAACACCCGTAGCGTTGGACGACTATCCACTGCTGGACACATTGCCCAGTATTGTTATCGTCATCGACGAGTTGGCCGACATGATGATGGTGGTCGGTAAAAAAGTCGAAGAATTGATCGCCCGTTTGGCGCAAAAAGCTCGTGCCGCCGGTATTCACTTGGTGTTGGCGACGCAAAGGCCTTCGGTGGATGTATTGACCGGTTTGATTAAAGCCAACGTACCGACCCGGATTTCCTTTCAAGTATCCTCGCGGATCGATTCGCGGACTATTATCGACCAAGGCGGCGCGGAAGCCTTGCTGGGTAACGGTGATATGTTGTTCCTGCCGTCCGGCACCAGCATCCCCTTGCGTGCTCATGGTGCGTTTGTGGACGATCACGAAGTGCATCGGGTGGTGGAATTCTTGAAAAAAACCGGCCCGACCAATTATCTGGACGAAATCACCCAAGAACGCACCGATAGCGGCGAAGTCGCCGGCTTGGACGGCGAAGACAGCGAGTCCGATGCGCTGTACGACGAAGCGGTGGCTTTTGTCACCGAATCCCGTAAAGCCTCTATTTCCAGTGTGCAACGCCGCTTCAAAATCGGTTACAACCGGGCGGCGCGCATTATCGAAGATATGGAAAACGCCGGCGTGGTGAGTATGCCGGAAACCAATGGCTCCCGCGAGGTACTGGCGCCGCCGCCGCGCTGATTGCGATGAGTATCGTTATAGTTGGTTTGCTGGCCGTCGCTGCTGTTTCCGGCATCGGCGGCTGGTTGCTCAGTTCCAAACAAAGCCAGGAAACGCCGGTTAAAATCATGATGTTCGTGGGTTATTTCTGGCTGCTGGCTTTTGCGCAATTATTGCTGGTCGCCTTAAGCTATTTTGGCTGGCAACATTTCACGGCTTGATTTTTCTGACATGGACCTAATCCCCGAGCTGATCGGTTATCTGGCGGCGACCTTGACAACTGCCTCTTTTCTGCCGCAAGCGATTATGACCTTCAAAACCCGCGATACCGATTCCTTATCGCTAGGCATGTACAGCATGTTTACTTTGGGGGTGTTGCTGTGGTTGATTTATGGAATTTTCCTGGCGAACATAGCCATCATAGTGGCCAACGCTATTACTTTTTTGCTGGCAGCGGCTATCTTGTGCTTTAAGATTCACAATCTACTGCGTAAATGAGAATGCCGGGTCAGCCACAATGCCTTCTAGTGTTTCTAGCAATATCGAAATAAAAGCCGATACTTCCGCCGCCAATGATAGCAGCGCTTTCATTGAGAAAATTCGCCCGAATACCGGCATTTCCGAGCCTGTCTACAAGCAACTGCAAAGACGCATTACCGATATGATCCAGTCCGGCGAGCTCGGTGATGGTATTAGTCTGCCATCCGAGCGGGCTTTAGCGGAAGCGCTGGACCTCAGCCGCACCACGGTACGGCGTTGCTACGAAGAATTGCGGGCTCAGGATTGTATTGCCACCCATGGCCGCGCCGGCGTCACAGTCAAAGCGCCACCTTCGCGGATCAACCCGGAGATGGGTAAACTGAAAGGCTTCACCGAGGAAATGCGCGAGCTGGGAATTACCCCGTCCACGCAAATTCTCGAGCACAAGATTGTCGTCGATAGAACTATCGCGTCTATTTTTAATCGTCCCGCCTCTAGCCGATTTCTACGTTTGGTAAGGGTGCGCTTGGGAGACGGTATGCCGCTGTCGCGCGAAGTGGCTTGGTACGATCTAAGCGTGGCACCGGCTTTGGCTGACTGGGACGGTGCAGGATCGGCTTACCAATACCTTGAGATACACTGCGATTTGGGCTTGGTGCATGCTGAGCAATCCATAGAAGCGGTGCTCAGCGACGAAGAGGAAGCGGCCGTATTCGGCTTCGACCAGCCGGGGCCCTGCTTATTGTTGAAGCGCAAGACCTATACCGACAACGGGCAGATCGTGGAATATGTCGAAGGCACGTTTCGTGGTGACGCCTATACCTATCGGGTCAATCTGAAAATCCGGCCGAGCTAAGTTGCTGTTGGCCTTGGATTGGTATCAATAAAACTATCGATTTCAGCTTGGCTCGGCAAACACCCCAATACGCCATGATGCTTGGCAACCCAGGCACCGCAGGCGCAGGCTCTGCTTAAGGCCTCAGTTAAGCTCAAATTATTCAGCAAAGCCGCCGCCAGACCTGCGCTGAAAGCGTCACCAGCGCCGGTGGCGTCCAGTGCGGCAACAGGCCAAGCCGGTTGATATACGACGTTATCTTTCGTTAAGGCCACGCATCCCGCTTCAGCTAGCGTTACCACCAGCAGTTCCCCCGACCAGGCAATTTGTTCTGCCCAGTTGCATAAGCTATTCAACCAGCGCTCCAGGCTGATTTCTTTATGGCTTAGGCCGAATAATGAAGCGGCTTCGGTTTCGTTTACTACCAAAATATCGCTTAACTTCAACAAGCCAGGAGCAGGTTGCCGCCAAGGGGATGGATTAAGCATGGTGCGGATGCCGCGCTGACGTGCGATCTCGAACGCTTTGCGAATAGCAGCTTCCGGGATTTCGAACTGGGCGTAAATCAAATTTAGGTCGGGAAGGGCGGCTAAGGTCTGTTCGACATGTTCCTTATTCAGCAGGGCGTTGGCACCGGGATAGACGGCCAAAAAATTCTCGCAATTCGGACCTATAAAGCCGACACCAAAACCGGATTGTGGTCCTGTCCTTAGAAGCCAGCGGTCGTCCAGTCCTTCATTCTTCAGTAATGTAATCACACTGTCCGCAACAGCATCCATTCCCAGCGGCAATAGCATTGCCACTTCAGCGCCTTGTTTATGCGCGGCTAAGCCGACATTCAAACCCTTACCGCCGTGCTCCTCAATCATGCCGGTAGCTTGCACGGATTCGCCCGAATAGGGCAGGCGCTCAACGTGCAGGCAGTGGGCATGGACATAGCTGGCTAAAACTAGGATGGGCACGCAAACTCCAATTCTCGGAAAAAATCTGTGAAATAGTACCGAAATAAATCCAAGAATTTACGATTGACGCAAATATTTCTATCTGGTATTTCTATGGTACCTAAATTGAATACCAAAAAGAGGGTCGTCATGAAACGTCAATACATCATAGCTGGGCTATTACTTTGCAGCTCACCCACGCTACATGCTTATACAACATTCGCCAGCGCAGGCGCTAAAGTAGGAGGGCATTCGTATCCTGATCCATCGCCGTACACGGTATTGCCGTTTGCAGATGGTCAAACCGATTCTCATACAAACGCAGTGTCACACGCTTATGGTTCGGTTTACGATCAAGGGTTCGATGCCAACACCGAATCAGGCTATTCCTATAGAAGACAAGCAATAGCTTTAGCCGACGCTAGTCCAGGCATATTAAAAGCCTACGCCAGTGCCGGTTATTTTTTAGATGGCCCAAACCCACCTAATAATCTTGGTGTGGTTGGAGTTGGCAATGCCGAATTCACAGATACTTTCTCTATTTTTTCGAGTAAATTTTTCATCGACATTAATATCGAATATCACTTAAGCGGCAGTATGCAGGGATTGGCTAAAGTCAAAGGCGGTTTGAGAGTTTCTTCGTACGATGACACTTTTAACATCAACGCAAGTGAGGCCATTGCTTCTCCGCTGAAGTTTGACTGCTCATCAAACATTAACTCGTGTACCGGCAAAGCCACTGTTTCAGTCCCTGCCAATTGGGATATATCCATTTCCGGTTTTTTGGAAGTGCTTGCTGCAGCCAATAGCGATCCGAATTCACAAAAATACGGCGATGCTGTCGCCAATTACGGCAATACTGCCCGGATATTTATCAGCGCGGTAGATCCCAGAAACAAAATTGTCAGTGGCAGTGGCTTTGATTATTCCCCAGTTTCAGTTCCTGTTCCGGCATCCATCTGGCTATTTGGCAGCGGCATTCTGGGTTTCGTATGTCGGCTAAGAAAGTCCTTATGGCGGTACCGCCAGTTTGCATTTTTCAACAATTTATATAACCCGAGGTTTAAATGAATCGATTCCCTATTTTGTTGCCCATGTTTGCCATATTGGCTTACATGCCTGCGGCCAATGCGTACACCACATCCTTGACCGTGATCGCCAGCGCGAATGCCGCTTACGGTAGCCAGTCCTACGATGCGGATTCCAAGGTGTTAGACAATATCAATAGCCCTTCATCGTATGCGGTCGATGCGCTTTATCAAGTACCCAGCACGAGCGGATCAGGTGGTTACGTTGAGACATACCGCTCATCTGCCGGCGGTTTTGTCAGCCCCGGCGTATTGAAAGCCAGCGCCAGCGCCAGTGCGACGGCCTATGCTGCGAATGTCGCCAGTGGCAGCAGCAAAGTTATGTTTGGGGATAATTTTAGATTGGTGGGCCCCAGCGGTCGGAATATCGATCTGACGTTGACTTATTTAGTGTCAGGAGCGCTGTCCGGCACCGCTGCCGCTAGCGGTTCCGTCCAACTAAGCACGGGTGACCGGATCTCTTTCACTGAAAACGGTTATACGCCGCGTAGCTTCAGTTGCTCATGGGTGGCGTCCTGTAACGGCGTGGCGACATTTCCGGTGCCGGTCAATACCTTGATTTCGCTGGACGCCATCCTGGAAGTCGGGGCGGGCGCCAGCAGCTATTTCAAGCCAACCCTAACCGAGTCCTCCGCCAATTTTGGGAACACCGGTTTGGTGTATCTCGGTATTGCCGACAGCCGTTATCAGTTGCAGAGCGGCAGCGGTTTTAGCTACGCCCCCGTGCCGTTACCTGCCGCAATTTGGACCTTTGCTACCGGTCTGTGTGCATTTGGTCTTTCTAATTTGCGCAAGCGGGTAATAGGCTAGTTCAATACCCGATTGTCGCTACTCAAGCACGGCAAAAGTATTCGAAACCGAATCCTTTGCCGTTCCGGAACGTTCTAAGATCGGCAGCGGTGCCGTAATCCCGCTTCTGCCTCTCGGCCGCTGATAAGTTGTTACAATGCTCTACCAATTTAAACAAGCTGCCGATACATGGGCCAGAGAAGCATAATTAATGAAAACCAGAGATAGAAGACACGGAGTAGTATTGGTACATACCGGCGAAGGTAAAGGTAAGTCCTCAAGTGCGTTTGGCATGGTGTTCCGCGCCGCCGGTTGGGGCATGAAAGTCTGTGTGATTCAATTCATCAAAGGCCAATGGCAAACCGGTGAGCAAAGGGCCGCGACGCGTTTCGAAGAAATAGAATGGCACGCCTTGGGCGACGGCTTTACCTGGGATACCAAGAACCCGGAACAGGATATTAAAACCAGCCGGGAAATTTGGGAATTTAGTAAACAAAAAATCCTCTCCGAAGAATTCGACCTGGTGATCCTGGACGAAATCAATTACTGCTGCGGCTATGGCTGGATAAGTGGCCAAGAAATCGCCGATTTCATCAAAAACGAAAAACCGGCCTGGCTGCATCTGGTGATGACTGGCAGGAATGCGGCGCCGGAAGTCATTGAGGCCGCCGACACGGTCACCGAGATGACCAGAATCAAGCACGCTTATGCCGCCGGCATTAAGGCCGAGCAGGGCGTGGAATTTTAAGCTGAAAAAAAACCGGGCTTCTGGCAGAATTGCCGGTTTTTAATCTAGGCATCAAGACCACTATGCAACAAGCAAAAAAACTTATCGAACAGTACTATCAAGCATTCAACAGCGGCGACATGGATACCTTTCTGAGCTTGTTGACCGACGACGTGGTACACGACATTAACCAGGGCGACCGCGAGCAAGGCAAGGCCGCTTTCGGCGAGTTCATGAAAAAAATGAATCACCACTATAAAGAACAGTTGGTGGACATGGTGATTATGGCTAACGAAGACGGCACGCGCGGTGCGGCCGAGTTTGTGGTATTGGGCGAATACCTGAACACCGACGAAGGCTTACCGGAAGCCAATGGCCAAACCTACCGGTTGCCGGCCGGCGCGTTTTTCGATATCCGCGACGGCAAAGTGGCGCGCATCACCAACTACTACAATTTGGGCGATTGGATTGCGCAGGTTGATCCGCAGTAAGGCTTTTGTCAGGCGCATTGCCGATACCGGTCAATTGGCATAGAATCCGAAAGGTGACAATTCGGATTCGCCGAAAAAATAACTACAAAACAGAGGAGAGCAACAATGGGTGAAACACAGAAATTGATGATCGCTGTCGTGGGGGTGTTTGTAGCCGGTTTTATCATGGTGGGCGTCAGCAAGGATCAATCCAACGAGGATAAAGAAGCAGCCGCGCAAATTCGCACGCTGGTGGCTATGCAGGAAATGGCTACGCAAAAGTGTCCTAAATTGATCGAAAACAAAACCGGAACTCAGGTTTATTTCCCGTCCAAAACCGATACCGACAAAACGACCTATGTAACGATGGAATGGATAGGCGAGAAAGACTCCAACTTCAAAACCGCATCATGCACCTTGCATTTGGCATTAGGCGGCGTCTCGAAGTTGATTATTGATGATAAGGTTTTGATTGACAAAAAGTTTTAATTAAAGGCGGCGTTTTGCGCGATAGCTGGAAACGTCGTCTTGTCTCCAATCGGATCGGTTAGCGGCGAAAGGTGTCGTTAGCCGATTTGTCAGTGTTTTTCTGAACATCGACGCCGGGTGTGGTCGTCGTCATTCGCAAATTAACCATCGTAACAGAACCGGCGATACGGTCGGCCGTTTGCCAATCATGTTTGCAGGTAAAACAGCTAGCGCATCGCAGTGACGGATGCTCGGTTTGCCGGAAATCGTAAAGTCAGTAAAGGCGCAATCGATCAGAAGCGCGCAAGCCGGGTTTGATGTTTTCGAGGTGGAAGCAGGAATATGACGTTTCGCGGATGTTTCAGACTAAAAACACAAGAATAATAATTAACTAGAGGTGAAAAGATGGCGGATACGACCATCCTAAAAGGTGTTTTAAAAACCTGGAAAGACGATAGAGGTTTTGGCTTTATTCAGCCGGATAATGGCGACAAAGATATTTTTGTACATATTTCCTCTTTAAAAGGTATGGCCCGCCGTCCTGTGCGCGGCGATGTAATGTTTTATGAAGTTGCCCGTGATACCGGCGGTAAATTAAAAGCCGTCAATGCCCGAATCGAAGGCGTGGCTTACGAGCAAAAATCCGCGAAGCCTAAAATCTGGTTGTGGCTGCTGGCGCTGGTACTTGGTTTGGTAAGCGCGGCGGTAGCGGCTTATTTTTTATAACGCGCCGAACAGCTGTCATCGGTAGCAAATACTATTGACCGATATTTTTAACCAAAAGAGTAAAACATGGACTGGCTACACTATTTGACCGACATTCTGCTGCACATCGATAAACATTTGGCCAATATCATCAGCGACTACGGCACGGTGACCTATGCCATTTTGTTTTTGGTTATTTTTGTGGAGACCGGTTTCGTGGTGATGCCGTTTTTGCCCGGCGATTCCCTGTTGTTTGCCGCCGGTGCGTTCGTGGCGATGGATGCTTTCAATCTGCCGATATTGCTCGGCGTCTTGGGGGCTGCGGCGGTGCTGGGCGATACCGTCAACTATTGGATAGGCCGCAGCATTGGTCAGCGCGCCTATTCGCTGAGCTGGGTAAACCGCGAACATCTTGATCGCGCCCAAGCGTTTTACGATACCTACGGCGGAAAAACCATCGTGCTGGCGCGCTTTGTGCCGATTGTGCGCACCTTTGCGCCGTTCGTGGCCGGAATAGGGAAAATGCCTTACAGCACGTTCATTTTGTTTAACATTGTCGGCGGGGTCGCATGGGTGTTGATCTGCGTATTTGCCGGCTATTTCTTCGGCAATATCCCGTTGGTAAAGAAAAACTTCGAGTTAGTGGTTTTAGGCATCGTGCTGATTTCGATCTTGCCGATAGTGCTGGAAGTTTGGAAAGCCCGTAAACAAGCCAAGCCATAAGGTCGCATGATGGTAGAGATGAACGATTCGCAAAAATGGTTTGTACTGGCCTTTATATTGGCCTTCGGCGGCCTGTTGTATGTGTTGGCGCCGGTGCTGATGCCCTTTGCGTTCGCGGCTATTCTTGCCTACCTCGGCGACCCGTTGGTGGATAGGCTGGAAACTCTGCAATTTCGCGGTTGGCGTTTGAATCGGACGCTGGCAGTCATCGTGGTTTTTTCCGGCATCATCTTCTTCATAGCGGCGCTATTGATCGTCATCATCCCGGCGCTGGAGTATCAGATCGGCGAATTCATCGACAAACTGCCGTCTTATCTAAACTGGATAAACAAATCGGTCGTGCCGGTTTTACAAAAATATCTGGGACGTACCGTTAGACCGTTGCGCGAAGATCAGTTAATCAATCTGATCAAGAGCCATTGGCAAGACGGCGGCGGTGTTGCCGAAAATCTGATTCAATCGGTCTCCCATTCCGGCGCCGTGATTGTCGGTTGGGTGATGAATCTGGTGTTGATACCGGTAATTACTTTCTATTTGCTGCGCGATTGGGACGACTTGGTGGCGCGGATCCACGATTTGTTTCCACGCCGCTTTGCCGGCACTGTCACCAAACTGGCAAGCGAAGCCGACGATGTGCTTGGCGCGTTCATGCGCGGCCAGTTTTATGTGATGCTGGCATTGGGCATCATTTACAGCGTCGGCTTGTGGTTGGTGGATCTGGAGCTGGCCTTGGTGATAGGTATGTTGGCCGGTTTGGTCAGCTTTGTGCCGTATATGGGCGCCATTACCGGTATCGTGTTTGCGTGTATCGCCGCGCTGCTGCAATTTCAGGATGCGATGCATTTATTGCCGGTTTTGATTGTTTTTGCGGTAGGGCAGAGCATGGAAGGCATGCTGTTGACGCCCTGGCTGGTCGGAAACAAAATTGGTTTGCATCCGGTAGCGGTGATGTTTGCCGTGTTGGCGGGCGGTCAGCTGTTCGGGTTTTTAGGCGTATTGTTGGCCTTGCCGGTGGCGTCGGTGATTATGGTGCTGTTGCGGCATATCCATGAGCGCTATACCTTCAGCGGTTTTTACAGCAAGGGTTAGTGTTCGCCATGCGCAGTGCCTCGTTATTTGCGGCATTATTGCTGGTCTCGACGCCGGTGTTTGCGACCGATAGCCGCAGAGAGCAGGACTTCGCGACGGCCATTCAGCAACAATTGTCCATGGGGCAGGCGGTTTGGTTGAAATCCGCAGACAAAAATTTTCTGGCGCTCTACACCGAAGCCGAAAAGACCGACAATAGTCAGACGGCAATCGTGCTGCACGATATGGGCGAACATCCCGATGCCAAGCCCTTGATTCATCGCTTGAGAACCACGTTACCGATGCATAATTGGGCTACGCTTGCTCTACAAATGCCTATCAGGGAAAGCGGTGCGCAGTCCGAAGACTATTACCCGTTGTTCGACGAGGCGCGTGCGCGCATTGATGCGGCTGTGGAGCATCTCCTGAAAAACGGTGCGAAGCATATCGCGATTGTCGGCTATGGCATGGGCGCGTTAATGGCCGCTTATCGGCTCGGCGATAAACCCAATGATGTGACGGCGTTGGTATCGATTAGTTTGCCGGTGCCGCAAACGACCGCAATGCCGGCGCAAAGCCTGGATTTGATTAAAAAAGTGCAATTGCCTTTTTTGGATGTGTATGCCGAGTTTGATTTACCGGCAGTGCTCGATAGTGCCCGGCAGCGGCGCATGGCCGGCAAGGATAATCCGGTGTATCGGCAGATAAGAATGGATGGCGAGGATCACGGCTATCAACAAGATTACGATTTGCTTGTAAAGCGCGTATATAGTTGGCTGACCACGACGGTCAGCGAAGATTAATAATTATTACAAAGGGTGTAACACATGCTTTTATCCGAGGAATTAGTCGCGGAAATTAAATTTTTATCCTTGTTCAATCTGGAGTCCGTACAAGAAGGCGTCAAGGTGCATGGCAATGCCGATCCGGTGCTGATTGCCGCGGCGCAACGCCTGTTCGACAAAGGTTTGGTCACCCAGCATGACGGCGGCTATCTGACCGACCTGGGTATAGAAGTGGCGGAACACGCCCAACGGATGTTGACGATATTGCAGTCTAACTAACTAAATTTCAAAGGCCTAGCTCGAACAACCATTTCAAGGACACGTAAAATATCAGGACTATGACCAAGCTATAGCCGAGAAAGCGGGCGGGTTTGTTCAGGTTGTGGCGTACAAAGCCATGGTATTCGCCTTGAGCCTTTAATTGCCGGTACAGCGCGCGTTGGTTTAGGGCGCGTTCTTGCTGGTATTCGTCGAATAATTGTCTGGCTTTATCGACGTCATCGCGTTGATAAAGCCAGATGGCCGGCATGGAAATACCCCAGTTGCCTGCCGAGGTTTCATAAAATTCAATGTCGTTGTCGGCCAGTAACTGCCGAACATCGTCTGCTTCGTCCGTGGGTACGCCTCTTAGCGAGAAAAATAAAATCGTCATAGCCAGCCGTATGGTGTGAGAAGCGCAGATTATAAATCAATAAGCATTCATCGAGAGCCGAGCACTATCTTCAGAATGAATCATTCGAACCCATTTCCACTGCCTGCTCAAACCTCTGTTGTTTTGCTGGAGGATGCTGGAGCAAACTCAAATGCGGATAGTTTGCAGGGCGTGTTGCGCGCGCAGGATTTTCGCTGTGCGGTGGCGACGACTACGGAAGAGGTGATTGAACTGCTGACAAGCGCCACGGTGGATTTACTGATTATTGCCTGTCGCGATTGGCCCTGGCGACAGGTAGCCGATATGCGCGATGCGGCCGATTCCTACTTACCTATCATTTTGATTGCCGATGATTTGACCGACACGCTACTGGATCATTGCGCGACGGTTGAGATCGACGCAGTAATTTGTCGACCGGTCAATCAGCATTTATTACTGTTAAAAATTCGGTCGTCCTTAAAACTGCGCATGTTGTATCAGCACGAGCACGCGCAAAAAACCCAATTGCTCGACTATTGGCAGACATCCGACCTCGAACATGAAGTCGCGGCGAAACTGTTCAATGATGTGTTAAAAGCCGACTTTCTGGAAACCGAAGCCGTGGCCGTGGTGATGTCGCCCATGGCCTTGTTCAACGGCGATTTGGTTTTGGTTGCCAAAACGCCGGAGAATCATTTGCATGTGCTGTTAGGCGATTTTACCGGCCATGGTTTGTCGGCATCGATCGCCGCCACGCCGCTGGCTGATATTTTCTATGGCATGACGCGCAAAGGTTTCGATATTAACGAAATCGTCACCGAGATTAACGCCAAACTGTATCGAATGTTGCCGGCTAACCGCTTTCTGGCGGCTACCGTGGTAGCGCTTTATCCCGAGTCCTCGTCGATGAAAAGCATTACCTGCGGGCTGCCTGAGCACTTTTTAGTCAACCATGCCGACAACCGTTTTTTGGCGATACCCTCCCTGAATATTCCGCTGGGTATTCAGCCGTCGATTGAAATCGAAGAGCAACTGCATCGGGTAAGCGAGAACGAGCGTTTATACCTGCTTACAGACGGTATTTTTGAGGCGGAAAACGCCGAAGGCGAGCTGTTCGGCGGGGAACGCATCCTCAACGCTATCCGGCAAAGTAAATCCGAGGACATCAGAAACTTACAGGCCAGCCTTGAGGCACACACAGGCGGCGCGGTGCAAAAAGATGACAATACTTTGGTTATTTTGAGCTGCGCGGTCGATAGCGTGCCCTGGGGGCGCAGAGAGGTGCGGCTGCCCCGGCAGCGTATTGCCGCGACGACCTGGAAGCAGGTCATGGAGTTTGACATCGATAGTTTGCGACTTATCAATCCGGTGCCGGTAATGGTCAACACTGTAATGGAAATACAGGGTTTACAGAATTATCGCCAGGATATTTTCATGATAGTCAGCGAATTGTTCGCGAATGCGTTAGACCACGGCGTGCTGGGTTTGGATTCCGATTTGAAGAGCAGTCCGGAAGGTTTTATGCGCTTTTATGCGATGAAGGACGAGCGCTTGCAACAGCTCCAGCGCGGCAGAATCCGTTTATCGTTTATACATCAAGCGACCGAGTCGGGTGGTCGCCTGGTCGTTAAAGTCCTCGATAGCGGCAACGGCTTCGATTGGCGGCGGCGCAACAGCATGCGGAAGCGCGACGAGGCCTACTGCGGTCGCGGAATTATCATGCTGGAGACTTTATGTAGCAGTCTGGTTTACCACGGTTGCGGAAATCGAGTGACCGCCGTTTTCGATTGGCAACATTGACGAGGGCTTAGCGTTGACAAGTTCCGCAATAGTAACTGGCGCGTTGCCCTATTTTGAGTTGCTGAATCGGTTCCTCACAGCGCAGGCAGGCTTGTCCGCCACGACCGTAAACATTTAGGGATTGCTTAAAATAACCTGGTTTGCCCTCGGCATTGCTAAAGTCGCGCAGCGTGGTGCCGCCTTTGTCGATGGCTTGTTGCAATACGGTTTTGATCGCCGTCACCAACGCTTCGCACGCCGGCGTATCCAGTTCTCCGGCGGGACGAATCGGCTTTACGCCGGCCAAGAATAAAGCCTCACTGGCATAAATATTCCCTACCCCCACCACGACATGGCTGTCCATAATCAAGGATTTGATCGGCACCGCGCGGTTTGCCGCCCGTTGCCGCAGATAGCTTGCATCGAATGCCGTCGATAATGGTTCAGGCCCCAGCGTTGCCAGCAGGGGATGTAACAGCGGGTCTTCGGCAGTCCATAAGGCCGCTCCGAATCGGCGCTGATCGTTAAAGCGCAATACCGTATCGTCGGCAAAAATAAAGTCGATGTGGTCGTGCTTGCGAACAGTTTGCTCGGGCGTGGTGATCCGCAAATTCCCCGACATGCCCAGATGCAGGATCAGCGTACCTCGCGCAGTGGCTAGCAATAGGTATTTGCCGCGCCGTTCGACGCTGAGCAAGGATTGGCCGGGTAAATCGGTTGTCAGCGACTCAGGAACCGGCCAGCGCAATTGGGGATGACGAACGATGACGGATTTGAAAACTTTTCCGGTGATATGCGGCGCAATGCCGCGCCGACTGGTTTCAACCTCGGGTAGTTCCGGCATGTCGGCGTCAGATTTGGGTGAGTAGAAACTTGGCTTCGTCCTGGATTTTTTTGCGGAAGAACAATAACTTCCAGCGACTGCCGCCGCATTGCCGCCACAACAAGGTGGCGCGAATGCCTGCCAACAGCAAAGCGCGAATTTTGTTCACCGTACTTTGATTACCCAGATATTGCTGATCACCTTGCACCATGATGCGTGGCTGCATGGTACTGATTGTGCTGTGATAGACGTCGGCCAGATTGGCCAGCACATTTTCATGCAGTATGCCGAAATGTTCGGCTTGAGCCTGGGCCTTACTGACACCGGCCTGTATGGTTGTTTGCATATCCGGCTGCTTGATCAGTTGTTTTTGCAAATAGACGATCTGCGCGGCGTAACGGGCTTGCTCCGGACTAGCCAGCACCCGGCTGCCGAGTTGGGTCGTGAGCTGTTGCAAGCCGTGTTCGATACCGATCAAGCCGCCGTAGACATCGACTACGCTGTCTGCATCTATTTTCAGCAGACTTGCGATGCTGGCTTCCAGTGCCGAGTTTGGGCAAGTACCGGTGCCGGCAAGCTGATGCACCAAGGAGCATGCCTGGGCGATGCCGGCCAGCGCGATGGTTTGGTTACTGAGCGTGTTCAGGGACATATTACTTACAAGCTGTGGTCAAACAATCGGCTTTAACCGGGTGGCCGTCTTTGATCCACGACTGGATACCGTTGGATAAATGATAGACATTTTTCATGCCTAGTTGCTCGGTGAGGATTTGGCCGATCTTGCCGCTGCGATTCCCGGAACGGCAAACCAAAATGACTGGCTGGTCCGGCGACGATTTTAGTTTTTCCAGGTTGGCCAACCATTTTTCCTGGTCGAAGTGGCCGTTGCCGTCAAACGATTCCAGTTTCTGGCTATTGGCGATGACACCGGTGGCTTGCCATTCCGGCGCGGTGCGCACGTCCACGACTAGCGCATTGTGGTTTTGCTGCATGCTTAGCAGTTGTTCCGCAGTCACCTTACCGAGCTCGGTGGCGTAAAGATGGGCGGCGAACAGACAGCCCAGCCAGAATAAAGTCAGTCTCAGTTTCATGATGATGTCGATAGGTGGGGTAAATGGCTCAAGCGGCCAAGAAAGGTAAAATGCGCGTCGCCCACCAGTCTATGCTCTCCAGATAGATGTTAGCGATACGCTCGGGATTTATATCGCGGAAGGTGCTAAGGCCCGGCTCCCAGCGCTCGTAGGCGATGCAGAATTGTAACGCTTCGCCGGCGTTGCCGCGATATTTCAAAATAGCATCGTCGACATCTTCCGTCAGCGGCAATTGCTCCAATACTTTGGTCGCCGGCATGTCTAGCAGGCTGTCCAAACCCGACAGCATACCAATTAAAAAATAGTGCTCCTGATCGTCTTTAAGTTCTCGCGCTATCAATTCGCACATTTTGGCGCGGATCAGCACGTTTTGCAGCACCGAGGACGGTTTGCCCGACATGGAGGATAAGGCCAGAATATTGACCCAGCGTTTGATCTCGACCAATCCCAGACAGGCAATTGCATGCTGAATGGATTCTATTTTTTGCGGGAGGCCAAAAAATGCGGAATTTAAATAATGCAGCAATTTAAAACTCATCCCGACGTCTTGCGAGATAATCTTGCCTATTTCCGCAAAACTGGCATCCGCCTTATTGACGGTGGACAGCAATTGGATGGCGGCGGTTTGGCTGACGCCTAGCCGCTTGCCTTCCACGATATTGGGTTTGCTGAAGAAAAACCCTTGAAACAGCTCGCAGCCCCATTCGCGCAAGGTTTCAAACTCCTGATGGGTTTCGACTTTTTCCGCCAGTAATTTAAGTTTATAGGGTTTTAGCTGTTCAATCAGTTGTCGGGTGCCGTCCAGGCCGTCGGCCATCACATCCAGCTTGATGATGTCGGCAAACTCCAGCAATGGCAGCCATTCGGGTGACAAGACGAAGTCGTCCAGCGCGATGGTATAGCCCAGTTGCGATAATTCTTTCAGGTTGGCGACGATGTTGTCATCGATAGCCACACTTTCCAGTACTTCGATGACGATGCGCTCTTTGGGCAAATGCAGCGGCGTTTTGTCGAGTATGTTTTGCGTGGTGAAATTAATGAAGGCTTTGTGCGGGCCGACCAGTTCGTTCAGGCCGATTTCCAACAGCGTATCGGTGATGACTTGATTAGTGGCGTTGGCGGCACCATCTTTCAAACTTAGATCAAAATCCTTGCCCCTGAATAAAATCTCGTAGGCGAAAGTGTCCAGATGGCGGTCCAGAATTTGCTGTCGGCCAATCAGAAAATCTGTCATTTATTTACGGGCTCCCGATCATTGCACTATCATGCGAGTAGGTCGCGCCTTATACCATGTTCAAACAGATTAAGTCGAGAATGGCCGGCCAGTCTTAATTTCAATCATAAGGAGATAATTATGTCCGAATCAGCGTCATTGACAGTAAGCGGTATGAAATGCGGCGGTTGCGAGAGCAGCATCGTCAGCAAGGTATCGGCCATCGCCGGCGTGGTAACGGTGCACGCCTCGCATAAAGACAAACGGGTCGAGGTCGAATTCGATCCGGCGCAAACCGATCTGGATGAAATCGAAGACGTTATCACCGACGCCGGTTTCAAGGTCGAATAAAGCCGCGTCGGCGTTCGGCCACGGATCAACACGATATTGCTCGGGAATCCTCATCATGACTTTAGATCAATCGACGAATCAGCACCAGGACATACGCCTTTCCATACTCGGCATGCGTTGTGCCGGTTGCGTCAGCGCGGTGGAAACAGCCTTGCAATCGGTACCGGGGGTTGCGTCCGTTGTCGTCAATTTTGCCGACCACTCCGCTACTGTCGGCGGCAATCCGGACCATCAGGCCATGAAGCAAGCCTTGAAATCCGCCGGTTACGATGCGGCGGTGATGGAAGGTTTGGAAGACCCGAGCGAAGAGGAAAAGCAGGAAGAAGAGCGTTATCGCGATTTGCTGCGCAAGGCAGGCGTGGCCGGCGCATTGGGTCTGCCCTTGATGGCGGGCGCGCATCTGGACTTGTTTCCGGCGATGGGTAGTGCCGCCGGCACGGTGTTTTGGTCCGAAGTGGCCTTACTGACGCTGGCGGTGATGTTTTATTCCGGCGGGCATTTTTTTCATAGCGCGCTGAAATTGCTGTTGGTCAAGCAAGCCAATATGGACACGTTGATCGCGCTGGGCACCGGCTCGGCGTGGTTGTATTCTTGTATTGTCATCGATTATTCCAGTCAATTGCCCTCACTATCGGCTCATGCTTACTTCGAAGCCTCGGCGGTGATCTTGGCGTTCATCAACCTGGGCAGTGCGTTGGAAACGCGCGCACGAGGTAAAACCTCGGCGGCGATACGCGCGCTGATCGGTTTGCAACCCCGCACCGCTCGCGTGGTGCGTGAAGGTCAGGAGATCGATATCCCTATCGAACAAGTCGGTCTTGGCGAAACCTTGCGGGTTAGACCCGGCGAAAAAATCGCCGTGGACGGCGTGGTGTTGGAAGGACACTCGACTATCGACGAATCCATGCTGACCGGCGAATCGATGCCGGTTGAGAAAGTGGAGGGTGCCAGTGTCGCCGCCGGCACCATCAATCAGCAAGGCAGTTTTTTATTCAGCGCGACCCGCATTGGCCGCGATACTGCTTTGGCGCAGATTATTCAAAGCGTACGACAAGCACAGAACAGCAAGCCGGCGATTGCCAAACTGGCCGACAAGATTTCCGCGGTGTTTGTCCCCACAGTGGTGATTATTTCCGTGCTGACTTTTTTAATCTGGTTAAGCATCGGTCCCGATCCGGCCATGGGTTATGCGTTTGTCACATCGATGACGGTGTTGGTGATTGCTTGTCCGTGCGCGTTGGGTTTGGCGACGCCGATTTCGGTGATGGTCGCGGTCGGCCGAGCGGCGCAAATGGGCATATTGATCCGCAAGGGCGAAGCATTGCAAAGCGCCGGCAAACTAACTTGTCTTATTTTGGATAAGACCGGCACCGTAACGGCAGGTAAGCCCAGTCTGGCTGAAGTGATCGCTTTTGGCGATTACGACGAAGCTCGAGTGTTGCAGTACGCCGCCAGTCTGGAATCGGGTTCCGAACACCCCTTAGCCGCAGCGATACTGACTGCCGCTGAGCAAAAACAGTTAACGCTGGACAAGGTCAGAAAATTTCAGGCAGTGGCCGGTCATGGAATTGTCGGCCGCATCGCCGATCAGCAATGTTTGTTCGGCAATGCTGCGTTGCTGGCGGAATACGGCATCGACGAGAGCAGTCATCGCGACAAAATGGCCGAACTGGCGGCAAAAGGCCAGACGCCTATGTTCTTGGCGGTGGAAAACACGGTGGTTGGCATTGTGTCGGTCGCCGACCCGATTAAACCCGATTCCGCCGCAGCGGTGCAGCAATTACGGCAGCGCGGTATTCGCGTACTGATGGTCACTGGCGACAACGAGATTACGGCGCGGGCTATTGCAGGGCAGGCCGGTATCAGCGAAGTTCGCGCGCAAGTGTTGCCGCAAGATAAAGCCGCCGTGGTCAAGGCCTTGCAACAGCAAGGCGAAATTGTCGGTATGGTCGGCGACGGAATCAACGATGCGCCTGCTCTGGCGCAAGCCGATGTCGGTTTTGCCATCGGCACCGGTACCGACGTGGCTATCGAAAGTGCCGATATTGTGTTGCTGCAAGGCTCTTTGTTAAAAGTGTCCGAGGCGATGGCCCTTTCGAAGTTGACGGTCGCTAACATCAAACAAAACCTGTTAGGTGCGTTTTTCTACAATACCATCGGTATTCCGGTGGCGGCGGGTTTGCTGTATCCACTGTTTGGCATATTGCTGAATCCGATGATTGCCGGTGCGGCGATGGCTATGTCGTCGGTAACGGTAGTCAGCAACGCCAACCGTTTGCGCTGGATTAAACTGGACATCGGATAGGCGCGAGACATGAATAGCGTACCTAAATCCTCTGCGCAAACGTTCAGTGTTGCAGACTACGTGGGTTGGCCGGACGACCAGCGCTGGGAGTTAATCGACGGCGTTCCGTACAACATGAGTCCGGCGCCGAGTATCAAGCATCAAAATGTGGTGATAACGATTGCCGCGAAGTTAAAAACCGCTTTGAAGGGCAAGCCCTGCAAACCTTTCATAGCACCCGTGGACGTAATTCTCTCCGAGCATGACGTCGTGCAACCGGATTTGTTAGTGGTCTGCAACCCGGAAAAGATCGGCGAAAAAGCCATACACGGTGCCCCGGATTTGGTGGTAGAGGTGTTATCCCCCAGCACGGCGCTGAAGGATATGCGTGAAAAGAAAGCGCTCTACGAACGTGCCGGCGTGAGGGAATATGTGGTGATCGACCCGTTGGAAAATTATGTGCAACGATTTTTTCTGGGCGCGGACGGCCGCTATGCCAATGCTGACGTATTCGGTGTTGAAGAAGATTTGCCCCTGTTGAGTTTGCCGGAGTTGATTCTGCCCTTGGCGGAGATGTTTGAGTTGTAACGACGCGCTATTAGCTTCGATGCCGAAGCGAATAGCGCGGTTGGCTGCTTACAACTTGAACTGTGAAATCGTGGTGTGCAAATTACCGGCGATTTTTTGCAAATGATGGGCTTCTTGTGCTGTTTGCTCAGCGTCCCTCGAGTTGTTGATGGTGACGTCATTAATCGAGTTAATGTTTTGATTAATGTGCTCGACCACAATTTTTTGTTCTTTCACCGCGTCGGAAATATGCGTATTCATGGTGGAAATTTGCGCCACCATGCTTGAGATATTATCCAGCAACTCGCCGGTACTTTCGATCACTTCAACGGTCTCTTTAGCCTGATTCCGGCTTTCCGACATGGCTTTTACCGCTTCCCGCGAGCCTTGCTGCAAGCGTTCTATCATCGCTTGAATTTCATGCGTGGAGTCCTGGGTCCGGCTGGCCAGTGTGCGCACTTCGTCGGCCACTACCGCAAAACCACGGCCTTGTTCGCCGGCTCTGGCAGCCTCTATGGCGGCATTTAGCGCCAATAAATTGGTCTGGTCGGCGATGCTCTGAATCACATCCAGCACCGAGCTGACATTCACGCAATTTTGTTCGACATTACCGATTACCGTACTGGCCCTGTCAATATTGTTCGACAGCGCGTGAATAGATTGCACGGTATTGGTCACCACCGCTTTGCCATTGTTGGCGGCCACGCTGCTTCTCTGCGCAGTTTGCGCGGCGTTGGCGGTATTGTTAGACACTTCTGTGACTGTCGCGGATAGTTCCGTTACTGTCGCCGCGACCTGGTCGGTACCCATTTGCTGTTTCAGAATATCCTCTTGCACACGCTCGGACATTTGGCTCAAGCGGTTCGAAGCGGTGTTTAACTGATCGGACTCCATCGCCACTTGCCGCATCAAACTGTGTAACACGCTTAAAAATTCGTTGAACTGGGTGACGATAATGCCGACTTCGTCGCTGCCTTCGTGCGGAATGCGCCGGGTCAAATCGCCGCCGCCTTGTCTTAGCAGATATAACGATTTTTGTAGAGCGGTCAATGGCGGCTCTATTTTGAAATAAAGCATGCTTAAACAGACCATCACGAACAATAGCAACACGATGGAAAAAGCAATTCTCGATAGGCTGTAATCGTGCAAAGACGAACTTAATTGCTCTTTGGCTAGGGTCAGTTCCCGGTCAAGTTGCTCGGTAGTCCTGTTTAATTCGCCGGTTAGGCGGACAGCTGTATCGTCAAGCCCCGTGTTCGGTGCTTTCATGGTTGCCGTGCCGGCCTCGTTGCCCAGATTGATATAGTCCCAGCCCATTTTTACGCCGGCATCATGCATGTTCTGGATTTGCTGTCTTAAGCTTGCCAGTTGCGTTTGCAAACTGGGGTAAGACTGCGCCGCCTTGTCGATATTCTCGAATGCCGCGTCCAAATTTTGCTTGGCTTCCGCAAAGCCGCCATCACTGTGCGTGGCGCCGACGTCGGTAAGAAATTGCTGAATCTGCACAACATGAAAACGCACATGAGACAAATAGTCGGAGGTGTTTTGTTTTTGAGTCGCTGCCTGCAAGTTTTCGTCTATGGATTGAAAAGCGTGCCATAGCGAAAAGACGAACAATAGATTGGCAAATGCCAAGGCGGATGCAATTAAGATCAGGGAAGATTTGATCGAGGTATTTTTAAACATGGGATTTGATGACAATTATTTTTCTAGTTTTTCTAAATCAGTCACCAACGCCGCCATTGCCGCTACAGCGTGGTGTTGGGTTTCTGACAGTGCGTCGCCGTTGTTTAAGGCGTACAAGCCGATTTGCCGGTTGAGTTCAGCAATTAAGCGGGTGCGATGGTCCCGGCGGTTGCGGAGCTTGGCAACCATATTCGAGAACGATAGCGCCAAATCCTGTAGCTGATCGTGTTCCCGCAAGTGCGTGACGGTATCGAGTTTGCCGTCGCCGACCTCTTGGCAGAGGGTTTCGAAGCGGTATAAAGGGCCGGCGATTTTGTGCGAGGCGTACAGAACGGTGCTCACCGCAATGCCGCCGGCAACCAAAATGGCTACCAAGTTGCCGATTAAAATCGATACGCCCAGTCGTTCCGCGGCGTTGACGATATTGGCGTGCGCCGATTGGGATTGAGCTTGCAGATCGCCGCCGGTCATCCAATAAATCAGGAGTGCCGAACACAATCCGGCGAGCAATATCAGCGCAAAAGCGCCGAGGATGAAACGGCCTTGGAAGTCCTTTTTTATAAAAATTTGGCGGCGTTTGGTAACGGTATTGTTCATTTTCAGGAACCTTAGTTGACGTTATGACAAGTTAAACAGAGCTCGCCGTCGCTGTTGTTACGGCGTAGTAAAAAGCTTTTTTTCAGCCTTTCAGCATTCATCAGTTTATCCATGAAACTGTGGCTGGCTTGCGGCCGGTCGCTATCCAGCTTGCCGTGCGTGTAGTGACAGGTTAGACAGGTAATGTCGTTTTCCTCGTTAAGCGGCAAGTCGGCGGGTACCGGAAAGTCGATATTCAAGCCCACTTTGTGGCCTTGGTTGGGATTATGGCACGAGGAACACATGGCCACGCCGTCCTTGCTGAAGGTGGCTTGATCGGCTGTTATATTTTTGCTGTTGAAAATGCCGTCCTCTTTCAGCTCCGGCGTCGTGGTGTGGCAATTACTGCACCCCGCTTGCGGCGATTGCTTGGAAATAAGGTGCGGATTTTCGTCGGCGGTATGGGCGCCGCCGACGAACATCAGCAAAAGTGCGCCGGTGCCGCCGGCCAATAAGCATTTGTATAGGAGCTTGTTCATGATTAAAAAGACATGACGATTTGGGCTATGCCCAGTTTTCTGTCGAAATAACGCTCGGCTGTTTCCGTGCCCAGCGAATCGTTGTATTCAAATTTGACCCGCAAATGATCGCTAAATTTATAGTTAAAGCCCAGGCTAAGCATGGAGATGTCGTTGATCGCCACGGTGCTGCCGTCGAAGTCCAGGCCAAGGTCTTGTGAAGGTTGCCAGCGGCTGTAGCGGGCGAACGCCACGATGGGTTGTTTGCTCAGGCTTTCCAAATCCACGGTCAGTGTGGAGTGATAGCCCAATTGGTGGCCCTTGCCGAACGGGCTGGTGTTGGGATCGGGGATGATGATCGGCAATGGGTTGCCGTCCGCGTCTTGTTCCAAAAACACCTGTTGATGCGCATTCAGCAGCATGAATTCGTTTTGTAAACGCCATATGCCGTAGCCGATACTCAGGTCCGCGCCGTAAACGGTATTGCGGATCCGGTTTTCGCCATCGAACTCGCTGAGGTGGGAAACGCCAATTTCAATGCCTTCAGGATTGGCATTGTGGATCTTGTAGGTGTTTTGCCCCAAAGCCAGACCCAACCGGCCGCCGACGGTATGGCCGTCGTTGGCATAGAGGGCGTCGGTCCAGAACACCGAATAGTTGAACATATCCCAGGCGCCGTAGGAACGAATACCGTCGGCATTGTAACCGCCCAATTGCATGCGGGAGGTGGTCAACGGCGCGGTAATAGTGATGCGGTCCTTGTTGGCGAAGTTTTGGTAATCGGTACCGAACGGTAAGTCGAAACGGCCGGCCTGGATGTGAAAACCTTTGTTATTGAAAATCCGGCCACGCGGGGGAATACGATCATTGAATGAATGGTAGTCGACCAGCGCGACGGCGATGCCGGCCATGGTGCTGCCGCCACTTAGCGCGCCGGGGCCGCTATTACCGCAGAATACCGCGCCGGGCGCGCCATAATCGGCGTTGGATGAATTGCCGCAGAGTACTAACGCCGAGCTGGCACCAAAGTGGTCGTCATGCACATAGTCCAGATCCAATTCTACCGAGCCGACGCTGAAGGTTTGGTCGGTAGAGTTGCCGGTTTTGGCGTTGATGTCGAAAAAGCCGCTCATTTGCAGGCCGTTGGCTTCGGCTGCTTCTTTCAAAGCAGCAATTTTTTTGTCCAGCGCTTTCAGTTTGGTATCCACTGTCGGCTCGGGCTTAGCATTGGCAGCGGTTTTTACCGGTGCAGGTGCCGGCGCGGGTTCGCCGGCCGGAGTCACTGTTGGGTTTGCCGACACCGCGACGGAATTGTTTCTTTCCTGCTCCAGTTGTTTGATGCGGGCTTCCAGTTGTTCAATTTTCTGGTCTTTTTCCTTCAGCACGCCTTGCACAATCTGTCGAATATGCTCGTCTTCCGCAGCGGTTGCATGTACGTCGGCGTAGGCTGCCAAGCTAAGCAGGGCGATAGCTATTCGCTGGTTTCTTGGATGCATGTCTATCTCTGGGTGTAAGCTTAGGACTACGTTTGTTTCAGAATCGTCGTAATGAGGCAAGGTTAGTTGCTTTTGTTGGCATTACAAGTTGGTGCATATTGCCGCACTAAATTCGCCGATCCGTTTCCGAATGACGGTGCGGCTTATTCAACAAAGAATCTAATGTTACAATGGACGGTTTTATGCCCGGCGCGCGTCTGTCAAAGGCTGGGGAACCGCGAATCAAGCTTAGGTCGTTTATGAATAAACTGAAATGTGCCGTGATAGGTGCCGGATATTTAGGAAAGTTTCATGCGGAAAAATACGCATCGTTAAAGGATTGCGAATTGGTGGCGGTGGTTGATATCAATGCCGAGGCGGCTCAACAAGTCGCCGAAAAAACCGGCTCTCAAGCTTTGACGGATTACCAGGAATTACTGGGCAAAGTCGATGCGGTCAGCGTTGTGGTGCCCACCAGTTACCACCACCGCGTATCCAAGGACTTTCTGAACGCCGGCGCGCATGTATTGGTGGAAAAGCCGATCACCGTTACGGTTGAAGAAGCTGATGAGCTGATCGCGATTGCCAAGAAAAAAAACGTCATTCTTCAAGTCGGGCACTTGGAACGGTTCAATCCAGCCGTGCGCGGTCTGGAAAAAATGGAAGATAAGCCTTTATTCATCGAGTCGCATCGCCTATCGCCGTTTAATCCGCGCGCCAACGACGTCAGCGTGGTGCTGGATTTGATGATTCACGATATCGATATCATCATGGCCCTGGTCGATTCGGAAGTGGAAAAAATAGATGCCAGCGGCACGGCTGTGCTGACCCAAGGCACCGACATCGCCAACGCCCGCATCACGTTTAAAAACGGCTGCGTGGCTAACGTGACAGCTAGTCGGATTAGTATGAAGATGGAACGCAAGATGCGCATGTTCCGCCCCAGTTCCTATATTTCCGTGGACTTTCAGAACCGGGTTTTGATCAAACATAGGACCGGCGAGAAGGAAATGTTTCCCGGCATCCCGGAAATCGTTACCGAGGAATCGGTATTTGAAAGCGGCGACGCCCTGCTTGACGAGATTAAACATTTTGTCAATTGCATCAAGACCGGCGAGAATCCGCTGGTTCCCGGCGAAGCGGGCCGTAAAGCGCTGGCTACCGCGATAGAAATCACTAAATTCTTAATCCATCGATAAAGGGCTGTCACTATGATCCCCATGGTCAATCTGCAAGCGCAGTATGCGGAAATTCAAGATGAAATCGTCGGCGGTTTCACCGAAACTCTAAACAACTGCGCGTTTATCCTGGGGCCGAACGTACAGGCTTTCGAGAAAGAAGCCGCCGCCTATCTGGGGGTTAAACATGCTATCGGTTGTGCGTCGGGCACCGATGCGCTGCATTTGGCCTTGTTGGCGGAAGGCATAGGCGCCGGCGACGAAGTGATTACCAGCGCATTTACCTTTATCGCCACCGCCGAAGCGATCAAATATGTCGGTGCCAAGCCGGTGTTTGTCGATATCGATCCGGGCACTTTCAATATCACCCCGGCCAATATCGAAAAAGCGATTACGGCCAAAACCAAGGCGGTGATGCCGGTGCATTTGTTCGGCCAGCCTGCCGATTTGCCGGCTATCAAAGCTATTTGCGACAAACACGGCTTGAAACTGATTGAAGACTGCGCGCAATCCTTCGGCGCGACGGTTTACAACAAGCAAACCGGCAGTTTCGGCAACGCCGCCGGCTTTAGTTTCTTTCCCAGTAAAAACCTGGGCTGTTTCGGCGACGGCGGCTTGGTGACCACCGATTCCGACGAGACCGCCGCGAAGATCAAGCAATACCGCAATCATGGTTCTGACGTTCGCTACTACCACGACGTGATCGGCTACAACAGCCGGCTGGACGAGTTACAGGCTGTAGTGCTGCGCGCCAAGTTAAAACGCATTGACCAATACAATGCCGCTCGCCGCCATGCCGCGCATTTGTATTCTGCGCTGATGGCCGACTTGCCTTTGACTACGCCGTATGAAGACGGCATTGGTGTGCATGTCTATCATCAATATACCTTGTTGTCGGATCGCCGCGACGAGGTGATGAAGGCCTTGCAAGAGCAGAAAATTGGCTGTGCGGTGTATTATCCGGTGCCGCTGCATCAACAAAATGTCTTCAAGGAAGAGTGTGCCGGGTTGTCCTTGCCGGTCACCGAGTCGGTAGCGGCGCGCTGTTTTTCTTTGCCGATTTGTTCCAACCTGAGCGACGATACCGTCAAGCAAATTGTCGGCGTGATTCGCGGCGTTTTCCAAGCGTAATTCAAAAAATGTAGGGTGGGCTAAGCCATGAGCGGCCCACCAACAACTCTCAAATGACCAATCAAGCAGTCTATACGGTGCTGTTTAGCGCCGGTGAATCCTCCGGCGACCAACACGCCGCCAATATGTATCTGGAACTGAAACAGCGTTGTCCGGCGATTCGCGGCATCGGCATGGGCGGCAGCAAAATGCGCCAGGCCGGTATCGACGTGCGTTACGATTCGGCGGGGATAGGCGTGATCGGTTTGGTGGAGATTCTGAAGCACTACGGCGAGATCCGCCGAGCGTTGAATTTACTGAAACAAATCATTGCCGATGAAAAACCGGATTTGCTGGTTTGCGTCGATTACAAGGAGTTCAATCTAAAGCTGGCGCGCTTTGCGAAAAACCAAGGCGTGAAAGTGCTATTTTACGTCAGCCCACAGGTTTGGGCCTGGCGGCCGGGCAGGGTAGTGACGTACGGCAAGGCCATCGACATGATGGCGGTCATCTTTCCGTTCGAGACCCAATACTACGAAGCCGAAAACGTACCGGTACGTTATGTCGGCCATCCCTCGGTCGACAAAGTCCATCCGCAACGCAGTCGGTCCGAGGATTTCGAGGTGTTTGGTCTGGACCCCAATCGGCCTGTCGTTGGCATACTCCCCGGCAGCCGGGGTAACGAAATCAAACGCATCTTGCCGGTGATGCTGGCGGCGGCGGCTAAATTGGCGGCGCAGCGGCCGGAATTGCAGTTTGTATTGCCGCAAGCCGATTCGATCAGCGATGCGGAATTGGCTGAGCATCTGGCTAATAGTACTGTGGCAATCCATATCGTCAAACAGCAGCCCTATGATGCGATTCAATGTTGCGACGCGGTGATGACCACCTCCGGCACCGCCTCGCTGGAAATCGCCTTACTCGGTGTGCCGATGGTGATCGTATATCGATTGGCAGCGTTCAGTTATTGGTTGGGTAAACGCTTGGTAAAGATCCCGTTTATCGGTTTGCCGAATATCATTGCCGGCAAGGCCGTAGTCAAAGAATTGATTCAGGAGCAACTGACCGCGGAGAATTTGGCGACCGAGATTTTCAATTTGTTGGCCGACGGGGATTATCGGCAGCGCTGCATTTCGGCGTTACAGGCCGTCAAACACCAGCTTGGCGATGGTGGCGGCTCAAAAAATATGGCGGAACTGGCTTTGGAGATGTTGGGCGGGCAAATAGCCGCCCAGGACCTATAAAACATCCGGGCTGCTCTGTTGGCAAGCAGCCGGATTTGAAGATTTACAGTCAGTATTAAACCGGACTGCGACTGTCGCGTTGGTCGTAAAATGCGGCGACAAACGTATCGAAGGTTTGATTTTCGATTGCGTCCCGCAAACCTTGCATCAATTCCAAGTAGTAGTGCAGATTGTGGATGGTGTTGAGCCTGGAGCCCAACATTTCCTTGCATTTATCCAGGTGCTTTAGATACGAACGTGAGTAATTTCGGCAGGTGTAACAACTGCAATCCTCGTCCAGTGGCCGAGTATCGAATTGGTATTGCTGGTTTCTGATTTTGATCACGCCGTGGCGGGTAAATAAATGGCCGTTGCGGGCGTTGCGGGTCGGCATCACGCAATCGAACATATCGATGCCGCGCCTGACACCTTCCACCAGATCTTCCGGGGTGCCGACACCCATCAGATAACGGGGTTTATCCACCGGCATTTTCTGATGAATCGCATCCAGCGTTGCCAGCATTTCGTGTTTGGGCTCGCCTACCGATAGGCCGCCGATGGCATAGCCGTCAAAGCCGATGTCGGTCAAACCGGCTATGGATTCTTCGCGCAATTGCGGATACATGCCGCCTTGCACAATGCCGAACAGTGCGGACGAGTTGCCTTCGTGCGCGCGCTTGCTGCGTTCTGCCCAACGCAGGGACAAGCGCATAGAGTCGGCGGCTTCTTGATAGGTGGCCGGGTATGGGGTACATTCGTCAAAAATCATCACGATATCCGACCCTAGGTCGCGTTGCACCTGCATCGACTCTTCCGGGCCCATGAATATTTTGCTGCCATTGACCGGCGATTTAAACGTTACGCCTTGTTCGCTGATTTTGCGCAATGCACCCAGGCTGAACACCTGAAAACCGCCGGAGTCGGTCAAGATCGGCTTTTGCCAGCGCATGAAATCGTGCAGGTCGCCGTGGGCTTTCATCACTTCCATGCCGGGCCGCAGCAACAAATGAAAGGTGTTGCCCAGTATGATTTGCGCGCCCAACTCGTTTAAATCTTCCGGGGTTAAAGACTTTACCGTGCCGTAGGTGCCGACCGGCATGAAAATCGGTGTTTCCACCACGCCGCGGGCAAAAGTTAGTTGACCTCGGCGGGCGTGACCGTCGGTGGCTTTGAGTTTGAATTCCATGGAAATCCGGCAAACGAAAAAAGGCGAAATTATCGGTTCTTTTTGTTCCTCAAGCCAGAGGATATGTAGTTCGGCGCAGAATAATCCTGTTTTGGCAGTTTCGCTGCCCGAAAATCAGGGTGTGTGTGTTGGTTAGCTTCAAAAAAAATTTGATTAGATTACCGCAGCTTTTGTATGCATATGCCCATCAGGCGGTATTTTTGTTTATTATCGGGCAATTTTAATGACATCGAGTCTCTCGCCCCTTAGCGATAGTGATGAATTTTTTTCAGGCCATAACAACTACAATCGGCCATTCTCGGGGAGAGGCTATGTTTGATACAAAAAGCAAAACCATTTTGGTAGTCGACGACTCTCCGGAAAATCTCACCGTCATCAGCGAATTACTGCAACCGCAATACCGCGTGCGGGTTGCAACCTCCGGGCAAAGAGCCTTGCAGATGGTCGCCAACCAGCCTTACCCCGATTTGATTCTGCTTGACGTGATGATGCCGGGCATGGACGGTTATCAAGTATTCGAGCATCTGCGCGCCGATCCTATTACGCGTACGATTCCGGTGATATTCGTCACCGCGATGGACAGTATGGAGTCCGAACTGCATGGACTGGATGTCGGCGCGGTCGATTACATCACCAAACCCATCCTGCCGCCCATCGTTTTAGCGCGCATCCGCACCCAACTGGAGCTGAAGCAGGCCAGAGATTGGCTGCGCGATGAAAATACCTACCTGGAAATGGAAATAGCCAAGAGGATGAGCGAAAACGAGTTGATTCAAAAAGTCAGCATTCGCGCCTTGGCGCATCTGGCGGAAATTCGCGATCCGGAAACCGGCAACCACATCCTGCGCACCCAAGGTTATGTCCAGCATTTAGCCCTGGCCTTGCAGAGCCATCCGCGCTTTTTCGCGACATTGACCGATCATTACATCGAATTGCTGACGCGCTCCGCGCCGTTACACGATATTGGCAAAGTGGGCATACCGGACGCGATCCTGCAAAAGCCAGGCAAATTAACCCGCGAGGAATGGGCAGTGATGAAGACCCACGCCAAATTGGGCAGCGACGCGATAGAAATGGCCGAACGTGATGCCACGCGCTCGGTGGAGTTTTTGATTTTGGCCAAGGAAATTGCGCATTGGCACCATGAAAAATGGGATGGCAGCGGCTATCCGGACGCGCTGGCAGGCGATGCTATCCCGGTTTCGGCGAGGATTATGGCGCTCGCGGATGTATTCGATGCGTTGATTTCCCGGCGTGTTTACAAAGAGCCCATGGCTTTCGCTGAAGTCAAGGCTATTATTGCTGAAGGACGTGGTCGCCACTTTGATCCGGATATGGCCGATGCCTTTTTAGCCGATTTTGACTCATTCCGCGATATTGCCCAACGCCATCTCGATTCAATCGCGGAGTAAATGAGTCATGACACAAAACGCTCGCATATTGTTGGTTGAAGACGAGGAAATTATTGCCATCATTATTCGGGATTTACTCGCCGCCGAAGGCTTTCTGGTGACGGTTTGCGCCAATGGCTGCATTGCTTGGGAAACGTTGCAACACGACCACGCCGGCTACGATTTGGTGCTGCTGGACCGGGGCTTGCCGGGGATGGACGGCATGGAATTGCTGCGATTGATCAAGAGTGATCGGGTCTTGGCCGCCATTCCGGTGATTATGCAGACCGCACGCAGCGACAAGAAAAGCATCCAGGAAGGGCTTAGTCAGGGGGCTTATTACTATTTGACCAAACCGATTCAACCGGAAATATTGATCGCCGTGATCAATGCCGCACTGCAACAGCGCCGTGAGTTGCAGGAGATGTCCGAAACAGTCAATCGCGCCGAACGTCCGTTGACGCTACTGCATTCCGCTGTGTTTCGTTTTCGCGATCTCGATGAAGCGAAGATGTTGAGTCATTGTTTAGCCCAATCCTGTCCGGAGCCCGAGCGGGTTATCCACGGTTTGCAAGAGCTGATGATTAATGCGGTCGAGCACGGTAACCTGGGCGTTTCCTATGCGGAAAAAGGCGAGCTGATGCTGGCGGGAGTCTGGCTGGACGAAATTCAAAGGCGTTTGACACTCCCGGAATTTAGCCGGCGTTTTGTTACTGTGCATTTCCAGCGATTCCCGGATAAGCTGGTGTTTACCATTCAAGATCAGGGTGCCGGTTTTAATTGGCAGGATTTTCTGGATTTTTCCCCGGAGCGGGTGTTCGATTTGCACGGCCGAGGTATCGCGATGGCCAGACTGATGAGTTTTGATCGTCTGGAATATCAGGGTAACGGCAATACGGTATGCGCTGTGGTTAACGGAGTGTCTCCTCTATATGGCTTCTTCGATGATTGAAGTCAATGCTGTCGAATAACGATCACTCAAACTCAGCGCAGGTCAGCCGCAAAAGCGTATTAGCCGTGGTGCTGATATACGCCATCTTCGCCGCCAGCTGGATTTTGGTGTCGGATCAGTTGCTTCACCACTTTTTCAAAGACCCCGACCAGCTTACGCTAGCTAGTATGCTGAAAGGCTGGGTTTACGTGCTGGTGACATCTTTACTGCTCTACGGCTTGATGCGGCGCTGGTTTGGCCGAAACGCCAAACCCCAAACTATTCCCCCCGCGCCGCGAAGCCAGTTGTTGTCGCTGGGTTTGTTGATGGCGGTCATCTTGGCTTTGATGGCGGCAAGCGTGGCTCTGACCATCGAGCAACACACTCAAGAGGAGTTCGGCCGGCTACAGGCGGTCGCCGGCCTCAAGTCCAGGCAAATCAGCGACTGGCTAAATGAACGGCGCGGCGATGCGGATTTTATCCAAACCAGCGAATTTATCATCGACCTGTATCAACGCTGGCAGATTGATGGCGATATGCAAAGCGCCGAACGCCTGCAAAGCCGTTTGGAACAATTTCGCAAAAGCTGGGGAATCTCGGCCATCAGCCTGCTTAAACCTGAAGGCGAGCGTTTATGGCGTTCCGCGAATGCACCCGCCACGCTCTTGCCTGGGCTGCTAAAGGTTGCGGAGCTGTCGACAAAAGCCCGGCAAGTCCAATTAGTCGATCCTTACAAAGATGACGGCGGACGCGTCCTGCTGGATTTGGTTGTGCCGCTGACAGCCCATCATCAGGTAGCGGCGCCGCTGATTGTTTTGCATCTTGATCTTAGCCAGTGGCTGTTTCCGGTTCTGGCGAGTTGGCCGGTAGCTAGCGGCAGCGGCGAAACCTTGTTGTTTCGGCGTGAGGGCGATGAAATTCTCTATCTGAATCCGCTGCGCTTTCGTCCGGATGCGGCGGCATCTTTTCGTCTGCCGCTCAACACTGCAAATTTATTGGCCGGCAAGGCGCTGCAAAGTCAAGCTAGCCTCGATAACGTCCTGGAAGCCAAGGACTACCGCAATGTTTCCGTTATTGGCCTGGTGCAGGCCATAAGCGGCACGGACTGGTTGTTACTGACCAAGCTGGATAAGGTCGAAATCTACACCAAGGCCCGGAGTGAAGTCTTTTGGATCGTGTGCGTCGGCAGTTTGACCATTTTTATAGTCTGCGCCGGTTTTTATCTGTTGCGGCAGAGTCAGAGCTTGGCCTTGGCCACGGCGGTACAGAAAGCGCAAGCGGAGCGTCTGCGGGCGCTGGATTTATTAGCCGCCATATCCGATTTGTCCGTGGACGCGATATACGCCAAGGACCTAGAGGGCCGTTACATCCTGTTTAATACCGCCGCCGCCAATTTTGTCGGTAAGCCGGTAGAGGAAGTGCTAGGTCTGGACGACACAGCCATATTTCCGCTCGAGCAAGCCGAGCAATTACGGGATTTTGGCCGGCGGGTGATGGCAGAAAATATCACTCTGACTAATGAAGAAACACTGGACACTCAACACGGACCTAGAGTGTTCCTGGCAACCAAAGGGCCGTTGTGCGATGAGAACGGTAAAGTGATAGGGCTGTTCGGTATCTCGAGAGATATTACCGAACGTAAGCAGGCCGAGCTTGAGTTACGCGAAAGCGAGGCACGCTTTCGCGGCTTGGTAGAACAGTCGCTGGCGGGCATTTATATTATTCAAGACGGGCGTTTCGTTTACGTCAACCCGGGATTTGCGGCGATCTTCGGCTATCAGCGGGCTGAGGACATTATCGACGGCAAACTGGTGGCGGATCTGGTCTGTCCACGGGACCGGCAGATGGTGTTGGAAAATTTGCGTCGACGTATCGATGGCGAGGTTGAGGACATTAATTACTGCTTTGAAGGCATACATCGCGACGGCCACGGCATTGACGTCGAAGTACATGGACGCGGTTTTACATACCAAAACCGCCCGGCGGTGATTGGTTTCATTCTGGATATCAGTGCCCGTAAAGCCGCCGAACACCAACTCAATCTCCAGGCCGCGGAACTAAAGGCGCGTAACGATGAATTAGAACGTTTTAACCGGGCCATGGTAGGCCGCGAGCTGGATATGGTTAAGTTAAAGCAGCAGATCAATGATCTGTCTGCGGAGCTGGGCCGGCAACCACCTTATGCATTGACGTTTTTATCAACCCAGCCCATAAATACCGCTAGGCATGAGCCTGACGAAGGGCGTGCCGGGTCCGGCTTCGACCAGCTCAGCTCGAACCAAGTACTAGTAATACATGGAAACGGGTTGATAAGCGGCAACACGTCGGCTGCGGAAGAAGACAGCTTATGAGTATCGCTGAGCTGCCATTTGGCGATTTTTCCAAGCTGGTGCGTTCTCGTTACCTGCTTAGGCATAGACTCGGCTATGTATTGGCGGTGCTGCTGGTTGCGGTTGCGCTGGCAATTCGTCTGAGTTTGCCAGCATCCTTCGGCGAACGCCCCATGTTGCTGCTGTTTTTGTTTCCGGTGATCGTGAGTGCCTTGCTCGGCGGCTTGGGGCCTGGACTATTGGCGACCTTGATGACGGCCGTTGTGACTGATTTCCAGTTGCTGCCACCGTATCGCAGCTTGGCGATTGCCGGAATTTACGATGTGGCGCAATGGACGCTATTAATTGCCAATGGCGTTTTAATTAGCCTGTTTAGCGAATTCTTGCTACGCACCCGGCAACGCGAAAATGCGCACTGGCGGCAATTGCTGGAAACGCGGGACAAGCTGCGGTATAGCCAAGCCTTATTCCAGACCACGTTCGAACAGGCGGCGGTAGGGATTTGTCTATTAACTCCGGACGGACGGTGGCTGAAGGCTAACCGCAAGTTTTGCGAGATAGTCGGTTATAGCGACGAAGAATTGCTAACCAGCAATTTTTCGGACATTGTCTATCGGGAGGATTGTGGCGGTCTGTTGCAGGTGCCGACGGACGAAGTGGATAGCTTTTCCGGAGACAAGCGCTTTATTCGCAAGAACGGCAGTATCGTCTGGGTTAAATTAAGTGCTTCCGCTGCGCGCAAATCGGATGGTCGGCCCGAGTGTTTTATTTTGATCATGGAAGATATTGAGCAGCGCGAGCAAGCGGTGCTGGCGCTACATAACAGCGAAACGGCTTTGAAAAGTGCCCAGCGTTTAGCCGCTTTAGGCAGCTGGACATGGGACTTGCAAACTGGCGAACTGAAGTGGTCGGAACAGATTTACAGTTTGTTCGGCCGCGATCCCCATTTACCGCCAGCCGACTATGAGGAGGTTGCCCGGTATTTTAAGCCCGATAGCTGGCAGGGCTTGCAGGCTGCCGTAGCTAAGGCCTGTAGCGATGGCGTAGCTTACGAATGCGAGGCGGAATTGATGGACCATGACGGTCTGCGTCGCTGGGTAGTAGCCCGAGGCGAGCCGGTCCGCAATGAGCAGGCTAATATTGTGGCTTTGCATGGCACCTTGCAGGATATAAGCCCGCGTAAACAGGCCGAACTTGCACTGCAAGATGCACAGCGGGCGGCCCTGGAAAAGCAAAGCGAGGCCAGGTTAGCCGCGCTTAATTTGATGGAGGATGCGCTTGCGGCCCGTGAAGCGGTCGAGGTGGCTAATGCCTCGCTGCGCGAAAGTGAAGAATTCAAGCGGGCTATTTTGGATTCAGTGAGCGCCAACATCGCGGTGTTGGACCGCGATGGCGTAATTGTCTCCGTCAATAGACCCTGGCAGCAGTTTGCCGAGGATAATGCCCTGGCATGCGGGAAATCCGTTGATGTTTGCGGCATAGGTACCAATTATTTGCAGGTTTGCCGGCAGGCATCGGGTCCGTATAGGCAGGGATCGTTGGCGGTATCCACCGGGTTGTCGGCTGTTTTGGAAGGCCGGCTTCCCCGTTTTAGGTATGAATATGCCTGCCATTCCGCGCAGAAGCAGCGCTGGTTTGCTATGGTCGTCACGCCTTTGGAAACTGCGGAAGGCGGCGCGGTGGTTTCTCACACCAATATCACCGAGCGTAAATTGGCGGAGATTGCCCTGGTCGAGAGCGAGGAACGTTTACGCTTAGCGCAAAGTAGTGCCAGCATTGGTATCTGGGATTGGCATATTGCTAGCGGCAAAGTGCAATGGACTGCCGAACTTGAGGCCATGTTTGGTTATGCACCAGGGACTTTTCCGGGTAATTATCAGGCCTTCAGCCAAGTTGTGTATCCAGGGGACCTGCCTGAATTGGAGCGCCGGCGAGACGCGGCGGTAGTGGCGCGCCAGTCGTTTGATTTTGATTTTCGGGTACAACTGCAATCCGGAAGCGTCAGATGGCTAAACTCTAAAGGCGGCGCCCATTATGATGAAATGGGAAAACCCAAGCGCTTGTTCGGTATTTGCATCGATATTACCGAGCGTAAAAACACCGAAAGCGAACTTAAACTCTGGGCGCAAGCATTCGAAAACGCTGAATTCGGCTTGGCGATTGCCGATGCTCAGACCAATTTGTTTTTGGCGGTGAATCCGGTCTTTGCCGCGGAGCGCGGCTACACTACGGAAGAATTGATCGGTAAACCGGTACTAATGGTTTATCCGGCTGATTTAATCGATCAGATCAAAGACCGGATCGAGAGCCTCGATACCACCTGCCATGGGGTGTTTGAGACCGAACATCAGCGCAAGGACGGTAGCCGTTTTCCGGTGATGATAGACGTGACCATCATTAAGTCCGGCGACGGCAAGCCATTCAGACGTGTGTCTTACGCCTTGGATATTAGCGAGCGCAAGGCCTCGGAGCTAGCTTTGCGCGAGCAAACCGATGCGCTACAGCGCTTCAATCGGGCCATGGTCGGCCGGGAAGTGGACATGATTGCGCTAAAACAAACCGTCAACGAGCTGTCTCGGCAACTGGGGCGGGAACAACCCTATCCTCTGGCGTTTATGGAGCGGACCGGGATAACCCCGACCCTGAGTGACCGGCGATGAAACGCGTCCGCCTGATTATTAACCCGTCCCTTAAGATCCCTGGATTCGTCATTCCCGCGCAGGCGGGAATCCATTGCGGCCGCTGGGCTCCTGCCTGCGCGGGAGCGAGGATATTTAAGGGCCGGGTAAATGTAAATTCAGTAAAACGCCGGGTCTTTTGGCCTTGCCCCGCCGGGGGAGAATATTACTTATCCCCCATGTTGATCGTGATAAGCCTATGAATCCAGTATTGAAACTACTGATTATCGAAGATGTACAGGCTGATTATCTGGCGCTGGTACACCACTTACAGCAAAACGGCATGGCCGTGGAATGCCGGCGGATAGATAGCAACTCGGCGCTGGTGCTTGCCTTGCAAGACGACTGGGATTTGGTTCTGTCGGATTACAAGGTGCCGGGAATGGATACTCGCGGCACCTTGCAATTCATTCAAGCTCACAGTATAGATTTGCCGGTTATTCTGGTGTCCGGCAGCGTGGGTGAGGAAGTTGCGATGGAGTTGTTGCGGCTGGGTATGGTCGATTTCGTGTTCAAGGACAATCCGGTCCGCTTGCTGCCGTCCATACGCCGGGCTGTCCGGGAGCGCGATCAACGCCGGATCAGGCGGGCCGCGGAAGAGGCCTCGCAGCAAAGTCAGGAGCAGGCTCTGTTAGAGCAACACCAGGCGCAGTTGGCGGCCTTGAATTTGATGGAAGATGCCATCGCAGCCCGCCAACGCGCGGAAGCGACCGCGGAAGCCTTGCGCGAAAGCGAACGGCGTTTGATGATGGCGCAGGAAGGCGCGCATGTCGGGATTTGGGATTGGGATATTGTTAACGATCAATGCTATTGGTCGCCGGAGTGCGAGCGCCTGTATGGCGCGCAGTCAGGCGGTTTGCGATCTAACGACGAATGGCGGGCGAATGTGCATCCGGACGATGTGCATTTGATAGACGACCAGTGGGAAAGCCGCATTTTGCGCGGCGAGCCGTTCGAGGTTGAGTTCCGCTTTATCCTGCAATCAGGCGAAACCCGCTGGCTGAGCAGCAAGGGTCGCGCACAATACGACGCCGACGGTAAACCGGTAAGGCTGTTTGGCATTAATCTGGATATTAGCGAGCGCAAACAAACCGAACAGCAACTGCGTAAGTTGGCGCAGGCGGTAGAACAAAGCCCGGCCAGCATCATCATCACCAATCTGAACGGGGAAATCGAATACGTTAACGAGGCGTTTTTGCAGGTCAGCGGCTACCAACGCGACGAGGTCATCGGCCGCAATCCGCGCATGTTGCAATCGAAAAAAACCCCGGCGGAAAATTATCGGGCTTTGTGGACCGCACTCGGCCGTGGCCAGACCTGGAAAGGCGAATTTATCAATAAACGCAAGGATGGTAGCGAGTATGTGGAATTTGCCATTATCGTGCCAATCCGCCAAGCCGATGGCAACGTTACCCATTTTGTGGCGGTCCAGGAAGACATCACCGAAAAAAAACGCGTCGCGCTGGAATTGGACCAGTATCGGCATCACCTCGAAGATTTGGTTGCCAGCCGCACGGCGGAACTGGAAGCGGCTAAAGTGTTGGCGGATTCCGCCAATCAAGCCAAGAGCGCCTTTTTGGCCAATATGAGCCACGAGATTCGTACGCCAATGAATGCCATCATCGGCTTGACGTATTTGCTGCGGCAAAGCAGTCCCAACCCGGAACAAAGCGAGCGTCTGGACAAAATCGACGGCGCCGCCCAGCATCTGCTGTCCATCATTAACGACGTACTGGATTTATCGAAGATCGAAGCCGGGCGGCTGGAACTGGAGCAAACCGATTTTTCCCTGGCAACGGTGTTGGACCATATTCGCTCCATTATTGCCGAGCAGGCGCGGGCCAAGGCGTTGAGCATAGAGGTGGATGGGGAGGGCGTCCCGCCATGGCTGCGCGGGGACCCGATGCGTCTGCGGCAGGCCATGCTCAACTACGCCACCAATGCGGTCAAGTTTACCGAACGCGGTTCGATTCGGTTGCGGGCGATGGTGCAGGAGGAAACCGCTGCGGGTTTGCTGCTGCGCTTCGAGGTGAGCGACTCCGGAATCGGGATTGAAGCGGACCAACAAACTAGCTTATTTCAGGCTTTCACCCAGGCCGATGTGTCTACCACCCGTAAATATGGCGGGACCGGCTTAGGCTTGGCAATTACCCGTCGGCTGGCGAATATGATGGGCGGTGATGCGGGCGTCGATAGCGTACTGGGTCAAGGTAGTCGCTTTTGGTTTACCGCTCTGGTGCAGCGCGGGCACGGTATCATGCCTTTACAAACCATTGAAAAACCCGCCGACGCGGAAATGATGCTACGCCGAGATTATGCCGGCGCGCGCCTGCTTTTAGTGGAAGACAATCCGATTAATCGGGAAGTGGCACTGGAGTTGTTGCATGGTGTTGGTTTGGCGGTGGACACCGCCGAGAACGGGCGAATCGCCCTCGAAAAAATCGGCAAGAACACCTACGATCTGGTGCTGATGGATGTACAAATGCCGGAAATGGACGGTTTGGAAGCTACGCGGGCGATACGCGCGCAGCCGAGTTTTACCCGCTTACCAATTTTGGCGATGACTGCCGCCGCGTTTGAGGAAGACCGGCATGTTTCGCTCGCCGCCGGTATGAACGATTTTGTTGCGAAACCGGTGATTCCGGAAGACCTTTACGCGGCCTTGTTGCGCTGGTTGTCGCCGCGTTCCGGTACGCGTCCCGTCAGTTCCGATAAAGCTGAAACCGCGCGCATTTCGCCAAAATATGTGGTAACTGGCGATACTGTGCCGTCGGTCTTACTGAGCATCGGCGGCCTGGACACCAGGCAAGGACTTGCCGTGGTGAAGGGTGACGTGGATAAGTATCAACGTTTGTTGAGCATGTTCGCCAATACCCATAACGAAGACTTGAAACAAGTCCAGGCCTACTTGGTCGATGGCAAACCCGACGAAGCAAAACGCATCAGTCACTGTTTAAAAGGCGTTGCCGGCACGCTGGGCGCCAAACAGGTTGCCGATTTGGCGGCTAAGTTGGACCGGGCGATAGCCGAGAACAGCAGTTTGCCGGTGTGTATGGAATTGGCGGGTTTGTGCGATAGCGAATTGACGCATCTGGTCCGTGCCATCCTGGCTTTACCTGCGCAATCGGCGACGAATGAAGTGGGCGAGGCGATTATCGATGCGGAAAATACGCGTCAAGTCGTTGCCGCGCTGGCGAGCCTGCTGGCAATTGGTGATGCGCAAGCCAGCCGTCTGGCTCGCGAATATGCGGTATTGTTGCGGGCGAAATTGGGTGCTTCGTATTCCGAGTTTGCCCGGCAAATAGAAGCCTTCGACTATCAAGCGGCGTTACTAACTTTACAGGCCTTGGAGTAGCAACCAATGCCTTTGGGAAACGCTGAACGATTGGTGAGGTTTTATGCCGGTAGCGGCGGACACAAAAAAGCCGCAGTAACTAAAAGAAACGGCGGCTATTGCTAAGCAAATTGCCGAGTCAGGACATTTGCGATTGTAGATAATTTGGCAAACCGATGATGTCGATCAGGCCCAATTGTTGTTCCAGCCAATGAGCGTGATCTTCCTCGGTGTCGTCCAGCATCACTTCCAGAATTTCCCGGGTTTGGTAATCGCGTACGCTTTCGCAATAGGCGATCACTTTGCGCAAATCCGTAACCACCTTATATTCGACCGCCAAATCGTTTTTCAGCATTTCCGGCACGTTCGTACCGACTGCCAGCGGTTCGCGCTTGGATAAATCCGGGGTGCCTTCCAGAAACAAAATCCGTTTGATCAAGGCATCGGCGTGGTTGGTTTCGTCTTGAACTTCGTGATTGATGCGTTCGTATAATTTGCTTAAGCCCCAGTTTTCATACATTCGGGAATGGATAAAGTACTGGTCAATAGCTGTTAGTTCGCCCGCCAGTAATTCGTTTAAATACGTTATGACTTGTTTGTCGCCTTGCATATGCCGCCTCCCGGATAAATTTGATAACGCCCGCTGCTATGGTAATACAAAAAGCCGCCGGGTTCTTGGTTTGCGCGGGTTACTCATTTGCGATTAAACGGCCATGCGATAGCGCTATGCTTCGATGCGACTTAACTCCGAAATTGCTCCACCTGACCATGTAAGTAAGCCGCCTGTTGGTTCAGCTCGCTGCTGGCGGTATGCGCCGCAGTGCCGCTTTCCACCAACTCGACAATCACGTCGCCTATGATATTTAAGTTTTTATCCAGATTTTGGGTGACATGGCTTTGTTCCTTTACGGCTGCGGCGATGTGCTTGTTCATGTCGCTGATGCGGTTGACCGAGTCGTTGATGATAAACAAAGCCTCCTCAGCGGCATTGGATAGGGCGACGGTTTCGTCCATGCGTTGCCGTCCTATTGAAATAACCTCGACCGCTTTACCGGTTTTGCTGATTAAGCTGTTCACCATTTTGTTGATTTCATGGGTGGCGTCCTGGACGGATCTCGCCAGATGTCTGACTTCGTCGGCTACCACCGCAAATCCCCGGCCTTGATCGCCGGCCCGCGCCGCCTCGATTGACGCGTTCAAAGCCAGCAAATTGGTCTGATCGGCGATACCGCTGATGGTGTCGACGATAGCGGTGATGTTTGTACTTTCCAGGCGCATATCTTCGATTACCCGAATGGCCTGGCCGATATTCTCCGACAGCGACGCAATTTTTACAGTGCTGGCCTGGACCACATCGCAACCTTTCAGCACCGATTGCATTGCGTTTGCCGTTGACGATTGCGCGCTTTGCGCATGCTCGGCAATGTCATTAGCGCTGACCGCCATTTCCGCCATAGCCGACACCACTTGTTGCATCTCGCGTTTTTGCATGGACAAGCGTTGGGCATTGTCGGCATTGATTTTGGAGGATAGGGCGGACGATAAGTTTACGGTTTTCGAGGAGGCTTTTATTTGGTTAATCAGCAGGCGCAATTTATCGAACAGAATATTCAAGTCGCCGGCTAGTTCACCCACTTCGTCATGCGACGCAACCGGTAAGGCTTTGGTTAAATCGTTGCTTTCCGTGATGGTCCGCACGTTGGTCGCCACTTGTTTCAAGGGGTTTATCAAGCGGCCGAGTACGTTCCAGGCCAGCAACATTGCCACAGCGACTATGGCAGCCGCAACACCTATCTGGCCGGTCACCGTGACGTTGCGTTGATTATCCAGTAGCTGTTCCACCGCTTGTTGTTCCGCCAGTACCACCGCTATCGGCATCTCCATATACACCGCCCATGTCGAGGCGCCTTCGGCTAGTTTAAAAGGCAGGACGATGTAAACCTTGCCGGCGTCGCTGGCGATGGAGAAATGCGTGGAACTATCGCGAATGCTGTTCTCGATCAAGCGATAGTGATCGGCCAACGCCGATTGTGCCGCTGTTGCCAGTTCTTGCAAGCGGCTATCGCCGGCAATCACGCCGGCCTGGCTAATCAATAAAATTCTGCCCTGACCGGCATAAATGCCTGAATTGGCTTCGCCGATGGTTTTGCTTAAAAAACCCAGGCCCACGTCTGTTCCGGCACCGCCGACATAGTTGTCGCCGTCCAGAATCGGATTGACCACCGACGCCATCAACACGCCTTCATAAAGATAAGGATCCACCACACAGGTGTTGCGCGTCAGTTTCGGGCAGGTGTACCACCAGTTCAGCGGATGGGCGACTTGCGGCGTTTCGTCGGTGATCACGTTTTCGCCTTCTTGCACGGAGCTGATCTGACCGTGTTCGTCGCGCACCCAATAAGGCGAGTAGCGGCCGCTGGCGCTGGAACCCGACTTTTCGTCGCCGACATAATGGGCATCGGCATTGTCGAAGCCGTTTAGTTCGGCGGTCACATAAGTCGATAACACGCTGGGCGATGCCTCCGTAGATTGCCGCACGATTTGATTTACGTGTTCGCGCATTGCCGGCGTGCCGGCCAAAGCCTTTTGTCGGGCATCCAATGTCGCCAGCGCATGAAACCGATTGACGGTATATGCGCTTTGAAAAATGGCCTGCAAAGGCTGGACTACCTGCAAGGCTGCCGATTCCATGCGATAGCGTGCTGCCGATTCGATAGCCGGCGTGATTGCCGCGCCGATTTTTTCCTGAGTTTGGCGCGCGCTGTACCAACCGAAACCGACAATCGCCAACACGATAATCGCCATACTGGCGGCGTTCTGCACCAACAATTTCGATAAAATTGAATTTTTGCGCATGGGGTAATCTGCTGAGGGCGTGCCGGGCTGAATGGATTGTTTTTATTTTTAAGGATAGACCAAGCAGGCGAATGATTTGTTTATTCACCCGGCCCGTAAATATCGCCGCTCCCGCGAAGACGGGAGCCCGGCAGCTACAATCTATTCGCCAAGGGGTCTGACGACTCCCACCTTCGCGGGAATGACGAAGCCAGGGCATTTGGGGGGCGGGTTAATAACAGGATGGGGTCGCAAATTTCACGGAGTGATCAAGCGAAGTTGCCAACTTGGTAAAGGCTTTGGCCCAGCGCTTATAGCCGGTCAAGCTAAATCAGTGCAGCTTGATGGCGTTCGTTTTAAGCAGCGGAGCAAAAGCAGTGTTTAGATCCTTGGCAAGTGCCGTTGGATCGCCATTAACGATGAATACCAGCCGGCCGCGACCGTCGTCCGCCGCTCTGGAAACTAATGGGCTAGGTGGATAAAGTCGAATGCTGGCTGCCTGGATGATCATCGGTTCGGTCTGTTCGGCAAGATAAACCACGCCTTTTATTCGGAGTAAATCTAGGGGATGGCGGGCCAACAGCTCGTGGAGGATGGTTTGCAGTTGCTGCCAGGGCAGAACTTGCTCAAAAAGCAGCGAGATACTGCGAAAGTTGTGAGCGGGTAACGGGCCGTCATCAGGCAAGCGGCGCAACATTGGGCCTGAGTTATGCAGCAAGCTTTCCACGCTGAAGTCTCTTGCCCCTGATGTCTGTCTGGGGGTGGCGGGCGCCAGAGCTTGCAAGTGCGTTTCCAGCGCGGCTTGCTGGTCCGCATCGCTCAAGTCGGCATGAGTTAGTAACAAAGTATCGGCCCACGCCACCTGCGCGCGGGCTTCGGCAAAACTATCCAGTTGCGCCGCAGCCGAGGGTATTGCCAAGGTGGTGATTACGCTTTGCAAATGATAACGGCTGGCCAGCCAGCGCTCGCGCAAAAGCGTATCCAGAATCGGTTCCGGGCTGGCCAGGCCGCTGGCTTCGATAATCATCCGTTCGAAGGGTTTGGTTTCGGCCTGATCCCACGCCATCCACAGGTTTTTTAAAGTGGGTGCCAGCGTGCCCTTAATCTGGCAGCACAAACAGCCGCCGGCCAGAGTCGTCAACGGCATACCGGTTTGTTCCAGTAAATCCTGATCGATGGGGGTGGCGCCGAATTCGTTGATGATTACCGCGGTTTTGGGATTGTTCGCAAGCAGACGGTTCAGCAAGGTGGTTTTGCCGCTGCCGAGGAAGCCGGTGAGGACGATGACGGGGATTTTGTGTGGATCGGTCATATTAATGTGGTCGCCCGTTCCGTATTAAAAGCTGCGTATACTTGCCCCAAGCTAATTCAAGTTTGGTTTACCCATTCGGACGGGGCATAGGTGTAATGGCGAATTATGCCTGATTTTTAAACATGAACGCTAACGACAGGCAGGGGCTGGCTTGCTGCCGCGATCATCAGTGACGTTTGTCTACACGCCGACCCGGCATGAAGCCAAGGCCTCCAGCATATCCTCCTTGGGCAGGTTGCGACCGATAAAGACCATACTCGATTCCCGCGTTTCATCGGCTTGCCACGGGTTGCCGAAAGTCTCGGTCATCAGCATATGCACGCCTTGATAAATCACTTTTTCCGCGCAGCCGGCGATGTTGAGAATGCCTTTGTAGCGGAGTAAGTCGTTGCCGTAGTCGCGGATCATGATGTTCAGAAAGGCCAGTATACGGGCCGCGTCGAGTTCGCGGTTGGTGCGAAACACGAATGAACTGATATCGTCTTCATGTTCGTGGCTGACGTCCTCCAGAAAGTCCGGTTCGATTTTCAGGATGTCGTCCAGATTGAAACCGTCAATATCCAGAATATCGCGCAGTTCGGTCTTGCCGAAATGCACGTGTTTTATCGGCGCTCTGGGGTTCATCGCGCGCAACCGGCTCTCCAGGTCTGCCACAATTTCCGGTTCCTGGAGGTCGGTTTTCGATAGCAGGATACGGTCGGCAAAGCCGACTTGCTCTTGCGCTTCGTGGTGTTCTTGCAGTTGTTGATGGGCATGCACGGCATCGACGACGGTGATGATCGCGTCCAGCTTGTAGTTTTCGGCAATGTTTTCGTCGATAAAGAATGTTTGCGCAACGGGGGCCGGGTCCGCCAATCCGGTGGTTTCGATGATGACCCGGTCAAGCTGGAGTTCTCCCGATTCGCGGCCGTCACTGAGTTCGCCGAGGATGCGCACCAAATCGCCACGCACACTACAACAAATACAGCCATTGTTCATGGTGACAATTTGTTCGTCGGCTTGCACTAACAACTCGTTGTCGATACCGGCTTCGCCGAATTCATTTTCAATCACCGCAATCCGTTTGCCGTGGTCTTCGCTGAGAATGCGGTTCAACAAAGTGGTTTTGCCGGCGCCGAGAAAGCCGGTGAGAATGGTCACCGGCACGGGGTAGTTGCGTTTGGGGTTGGCGTTCATCAGATCTCCGTCAGGATGGGGCGTTAACGCGTTGTATCAGCGCATAAGCCGAGTGATTATGGATAGATTCGAAGTTTTCCGATTCGACGCGGTAGCTGATGATTCGTGGCTCCGCGTTCAAGCGGGCGGCTACATCGCGCACCATGTCTTCGACGAATTTGGGGTGGTCATAGGCATACTCGGTGACGTATTTTTCGTCCGGGCGCTTCAACAGGCCATAGATTTGCGAGGAGGCTTCGGCTTCGACCAGCGTGATCAGTTCTTCAAGCCAGATAAACGCCTTTGTCTCCACCGTTACGCTAACGTGGGAGCGTTGATTATGCGCACCGCGTTCGGAAATTTCCTTGGAGCACGGACACAAACTGGTCACCGGCACCACCACCTTCACTTTGATGCGGCAGCCGGTCTTATCGATTTCGCCGATGAAACTGACTTGATAATCCATTAGGCTGCGTACGCCGCTGACCGGGGCGGCTTTATCGATGAAGTACGGAAAACGCATCTCGATATAGCCGGATTCGGCTTCCAGTTTGGCCAGCATTTCTTGCAGCATTGTCGGAAATGAGGCAATGCTGATTTCCCGGTCGTGATTATTCAATATTTCCACGAAACGGGACATATGGGTGCCTTTGAAGTCGTGCGGCAGATTCACGTACATATCAAAATGCGCGATGGTGCGCTGTTCGCCGCAGCTTTTATCTTTAACTCTGATCGGATGCAGAATGTCTTTGATACCGACTTTGTCGATGGCAATCCGCCGGGTGTCGGGCCGGCCTTGAATATCTTCGATGGGGCTCATAGGTTTGTTTTAACTATTCAGGTGTTGTTGGGAACACTCGTGTTTCAGCCGTGCACTCGAAACCGGGCCTGCTCGGCAAAGTCGGCGTCGTTGACTGCGAAATTGCTGAGTTTCAAGCTGTAGAAACGGTTGAAATGATCTTGTACGGTCCGGGTGATGCCGGCATCGTAATTCGGTTGCAGCACTTGGGCGCGACCGGCCGGGCGCGCCACGACGCAGCCGTCTCTTACCACCAGTTCGCCGTTTTTAAACAGCAGCGCCGCGTTGGCGAACATGGCAGCGATATTGGCTTGCGGACGGGCGGCAAACGCCCCCGTCAGCCGGTCGCATGTGCCCACGCCTTGCGGGTTGTAGACGGCAATATCGGCAATAGCCCCCGGTGCCAGATGGCCTCGGTCGTGTAAGCCCAGCAATTTCGCAGCGGCACTCCGGGTCATGGTCGCGATTTCGGTTAAGGTAAATTCTCGTTTCAGGTTTGGCAGCAAGGTCATCGCCAGCGCTTCTTGGTTCAAGCGCGCCATATAGGCTTGCCGGTAATCGGCGTCCATCAGCAGCCGGATCAATTCGGGGTAGGCGGTAAACGGTGCGCCGTTGGGATGATCGGTGGTGAAAAACAGCCGCTCCGGCGCGTCGGCCAGCAAAAACAGTTCCAGACCAATCGCCCATTGCAGGGTGTTGACGAAGCTGGCTTCGCGGTAGCGATAAGGCACCACGCCACCGGAACCTTCACGCTCGGCATCCCACATCACCCATTTGTTGGGGCTGGCGTCAGCGTGGCGACTGTATTGCGCGATGACGTCACCGGAAATGGTTACGGTCTGACCAAACAGCACTTGGCCGACATCCATGGTGATGTTGAGGTGGCGGTTGAAGGCCTCCAGAAGTTGCGCAGCCGCCGAGGAAAAGCCCTTGGCGCCTTCGTTGCCGTAGGCGTAAAACTGCACGTGCGCCAGGTGCATCGGCAAACCTTGCGCGGCTTCCATGGTGGCGACGATGGTATCGACATTGCCGGGAATGCCTAAGTTGTTGCAATGCACGTGCACCGGGTGCGGCACACCGAGCTGGCAGACGGCGGTTTGCAAGGTTTGCAGAATCTGCCGGGAACTGACGCCGTAGTCTGGTACGACGTCATCCAAATCGAATTGGCGGGCGTTGCTTTTAAAGGCATTGGCACCGCCGGCATTGATGACTTTCAGGCCCAAGGCGCGGGTGGCGTGTAAGGTCCAGGCCACGTAATCGTTGATCTGGTTCTGACTGGCCTTGGCTCGCATCAAACGCAGCAGTAAATCGTCATTTCCCAGTATCGCCAGTGCCGCAGTGTCCAGAATGGGAATATCGGCCATCTGTAAATGCACATCCAGCGCATTGACCGGCAACATGGCCGGCTCGACGACCGTGGTATAACCCATCCGCGCGTAACGGTAGCCGGTATCGGTGGTAGACCACTTCGCGTTGCTAAACGGATGATCCACATGTCCGCCGTGAGTGTATTTAGACGCTGGCACTATGGCCAGATTGCAGGCGGTCCGCAACCGCCGCGCGACATGGTTGCGGTGCTGTTCGGGTAACAGCAGCCGTGCGGTGTTGACGTTGCCGCCGGCAATATGGGTGTGAATATCCACCGCACCGGCCATCACGATATGCCCGGATAAGTCGTACACCTGATCGAATTTGGCGTTCGGGCCCGGATCGGACGTGATCAAGCCATCGCGGATAAATAGATCGCCGGGTTCTCCCTGCCGGTTTTGCGTGGGATCGTAAATGTGTCCGCCTGCTAACTTGATCAACAATTTCCAGCCCTCACAGCATGTCCAATGTCAGCACGAGGCGCTTCGGTTGCACGGCGGTGGGTGTCGGCGACCGATGCACAAAACCTTGGCCTTCGTTACCTTCCCAGGCTTCGCCCTTCATCAAACCGACCGCATAGGCCGGCATGCGCCGAATCGCAGTGGCGTCAGTTATCAGGCCGGACTGGTCATCCGGCAAACCGCAGCTGCCCATACCCAGTTTTTGTCTGTCCAGGGCGTATTCCGGCAACCATTCGGTGCCGATGCCGCCATAACTACAAATCATCCGCGCGGGCACCCGATCAACATGAAAGCGCGGACACATGGCGTTTTGTAAAGTCCGCAGGCGCAAGCCGGCCTGTTTCAATCCGAAGAGTTCGCAGAATGCGGAGGTCAAGAGCTCGACGTCCTCCAGCCATGCGCGGTAACCTTGGGTGTGGCTGGCTTGCGGCCAGAGGCTGGCAAAATCAAACTGATCGGGATTCACCGGCTGACTCAGTTCCAACTTGCCAAATTGCTTCGAGGCTTGGTTGATAAAGCTTTCAATGGCCGCAGGCAACGGTCGTTCTATTAAGCAAAGGTTCACGCCATCTTCGTAGATGCGTGTCAAATCGACGAAGTTTTTAGAGATTACCGTTCGGGTCGATGGTTTGTAGGAAACCGGCTGGAACGAGGCGAGGCCACTTAGCTGTGAGAGGGTCGATTGGCGAAAAGGTATGCGAGCAAACACAAAAACTCCTTAAATAGCGATCAGGACTTGTTCGAAAAAAACAATAAATTGCATGAGCACTATGCCCATGCCGAATGCTGCGGCTTGGCCGCTCAGGCTGGAGAAACTACAGCGTTCGTGCAATACCGGGATCAGATCGGAGGCGGCGATGTAAATAAAGCCGCCGGCAGCGATTGGCAGCAATAGGGTCAAGGACGATTCGGCTATCTGGCTAAGGAATAGGGTGAAGATCGCCCCCGGCAATACGGTCAGTGAGCAGTAAAAGTTGTAGAGCACGGCTTGCCTAGGTGCGTAGCCGCCGCGCAGCAGTGCGCCGACGTCGCCGAGTTCTTGCGGAACTTCGTGGGCGATGATGGCCAAGGTGGTGGTCAAACCTAGCGCCGGATCGGCCAGAAAACTGCCGGCGATCAATATGCCGTCGACGAAGTTGTGCATGGCGTCGCCGATCAGATTCATTTTTGCCAAAGGCAGAATCTCGCCACTCCCCGGCGTGATATCGACGTTGTGGTCGTGGCGCCAACGCACCAGTTTCTCCAACACGAAAAAGCCGAACACACCCACCAACACGGTTAAACAAACGTCGCTGACCGTACCGTGGCGACTCACCGCATCCGGAATCAAATGAATAAAAGCGTCTCCTAACAACACGCCTACCGCCAACGCCACCAAATACGGCACTACCCGATTCAACACCGCGGGTTTAAGCCATAATGCAAACACGCTGGATAAGGAGCAAAGGCTCACGGCGAGGCAGGCTGCAATAGCGCCGGCAATGGTGCTGAGGGCTATAGTCATGTGCGATGTGGTCCGGCAGACTTGATGGAATGGTAGTCGTGGTGCGAGCTGTAAATAAAGTCGGCGATTTGGTTCGGCAATGCGTGGGTGGCGAAATGCGCCAACATGAATCCCAATACAGTTATAAATAGTCTGGAGACGACGCGTTTCGGCAAGTCTGCTTCAACGAGGTATCCGACGATGGCTAGTATCACCAAAAGCTCAAAGCCGATCAGGTGCAAATAACTATCGATGCTAGCCATCGGCAAACCATTGGGGAAATTCGTCGCGATAGTGATGCCAAATCTCCGGGCCGGCAGCGAGTTCGGCATCGGTTAGCAGGCAGTCGTTGAGTTCTTGGCGGACTTTATCCGCATCGACGTTTTGGCCGATAAACACCAGCTCTTGCCGGCGGTCGCCATAGGGTTCCGCCCATTGGGACTGAATGTCCGGTAAATACTCTTCCGGCCATTCCTGTTTGGGCACCGAAGCCCACCAGCGCCCGGCCAAGCCGTGCTGCATCATTCCGCCGGCTTGCGACCAACTGCCGGCATGATCGGGGCGCGAGGCTAGCCAAAAGAAGCCTTTAGAGCGCAGCAATGTGCCGTTCTCCCATTCCCCTTCGTGTAGAAGATCATAGAAGCGCTGCGGATGGAAAGGGCGGCGGGCCGTGTAAACAAAGCTGCCGATGCCGTATTCCTCGGTCTCCGGGGTATGTTCTCCACGCAATTCTTTCAACCAGCCTGGCGCTTGTTCGGCTTTTTCGAAATCGAACAAGCCGGTGTCGAGGACTTTATGCAGATCCACCTGTCCCATCACCATAGGCACGATTTCCGCATCAGGATTAAGGCTGCGCAACACGGCTTTTAGATTGAGGATTTCGTCGCTGGCGATCAGATCGATTTTGGAAATCAGGATCACGTCGGCAAATTCGATTTGATCGACCAGTAAATCGGCGACGTTACGTTCATCGTCGTCGCCCAGGGATTCGCCGGTTTCCTTTAAACTGAGGGCTTCCATGTAATTGCGCATAAAATTCACGGCGTCGACAACGGTAACCAGGGTATCCAGGCGGGCGTGGTCGGATAAGCTCGCACCGTTTTCGTCGCTAAACGTGAACGTCTCTGCAATCGGCAAGGGCTCGGCGATGCCGGTGGATTCGATCACCAAGTAATCGAAGCGGCCTTCCTTGGCCAAATTGCCGACCTCGATCAGCAAGTCCTCGCGGAGGGTGCAGCAAATGCACCCGTTGCTCATTTCGACCAGTTTTTCCTGGCCACGATTCAGTTGTACTTCGTTTTTGACCGTTGCCGCGTCAATGTTGACTTCGCTCATGTCGTTGACGATCACCGCTACCTTGAGCTTATCCCGGTTATGCAGGATGTGGTTCAGCAAGGTGGTTTTGCCTGCACCCAGAAAACCGGACAGCACGGTGACGGGGAGTCTTCTGGATGGCGCGTCCTTAAAAATCATGGCGTTTTCGATGTTATATTGTAGCAATTGGGTGGTCAAAAAAAGGCGCTGCCGATAAAAGAAGCGCCTGTTTAAACGGTTCTAATAATTCACTCTAAAGCCTACTTCCGCTCCGCGTCCTGCTTCCGGTGCAAAATTTCGCAAGTACGATGTCGAATTGCGGATGTTTTGATTCAGCAGGTTGTTACCTTTGGCAAATACCATCAACTTGGCGTCTTTATAGGCTTTGACTTGATAGTTGGCGCCCACATTCAGCAAGAAATAGCCGGCAGTAGAGGTTTCGAAATCGCCGGCATGGGGCTGCGATTCGGCGCGAGTAAAGCGCAGATAGGTCGACAATTTATCCCGGTTGAAATCCAGTTGCAGGCCGTAGCGTAACGGCGGCATGCGTGGTACGTCGCTGCCGTTGACGAATTCGCCGCGGGTGTAGTCGCTGAATAAGGTCATCTCCAATAATCCGAGATGGTTTTCCATCATTGGCACGATCAGTTTGGCTTCATAACCTTTGAAGATGGCGTCGTTTTGTCCGCTGGTGACCAAAGGCACGCAATCCGCTACGCAAGGATTACCGTCTTGATCGACGAATTCGCCGTTGCGTTGCTGGAAAATATAATCGCTGGCCCAGTTGTGGAATAAGTCGAATTCGGCGCGTAACCAATCGGTTTTGAAGCGGTAGCCCAAGTCCAGGTTGTAGGAGGTTTCTTCTCTTAAACCCAAGTCGCCCCTGTCGTAACTGCGGGTGGCGTCGTGGTAACCGTCGGACAGCAATTCTTGGACCTGCGGCGCGCGCGAGGAACGAGTCACCGCCAGGTTCAGGCTGTTGCGATTATCCAGTTTCCAAACGGCCGAAGCCGACGCGCTGATGGGGGTATAGCTGAGATTGGCGAAGCCGTCCGGGCGAATATCGGTTTGTTCGACGCGGGTGCCCAGTTGATACGTCACCGCGCCAATGTCGAATGATTCGACGGCGAAGACGCCATAACTGGTAATGTCCGAGCGCGGTACGATGCTGTCACCGGTGAGTTTTTCGATCGCATTAAAGTCGCTGGCTTGGGCTTGAAAACCCACCACGCCGCGCAGCGGTCCCAAATCCTGGTGAGCCAATTCCATGCGGCCTTCGTAAGACTGGTTGGTGTAGTACGCACCGGGTTCGCCGTTGGCGATTTCGGTGTGTTGGTAATCGGTGTATCCAAGCCGGGTCCGCAGGCTTTTCGCGAAGCGGAATGGATTGTTCAGTTCGCTCTTAAAATCGTACTTGGTTTGCCGCATCGCGATGCGCACGGTTTCGTCGCCGGTGCCGTCCGGAGCGATGGCGTAGTTGTTATTTAGATTATTGATGGATACGCCGGCAAAGCCGGGCGCACCGATCCAGGACAAGCCGGCCGAACCGCTGATCGCTTCGGCGCCGGTGTTATTCAAAAAGCCTTTGGGGTTATCGACAATCTCCAGGCTGGGATCGGTGATCGCGACTTTTGCGGTGTCTATGCCGCTGCCGCCGATGTCCAGATTGTTACGATGCCGATAAAAGCCGTCCAGGTGATACGCGATGTTGTCCTTGCCGCCCTCGACTTTCATCGTGGTGCTGGTTTCGTCGGAAGTGGAATCGAAACGCTGCTCCAGCGCAGCGCCTACCAGCTTGTCGAACTGGCGGCCGGGGATACGGTTGTCAATGACGTTAACTACGCCGCCCATCGCGCCGCTGCCGTAGAGTAGCGTGGCCGGGCCGCGCAGCACTTCGATGCGCTCAGCCAACAGAGGTTCGACGCTGGTGGCGTGGTCGGGGCTGATTGCGGAAACATCGTTGCTGCCGATACCGTTGTTCAATACCCGGACTCTGGGCCCGGCTTGACCACGTATCACCGGAGTACCGACGCCGGGGCCGAAGGATTGGCTGCTGATGCCCAGCTCGTTTTTCAAGGTATCGCCGATGCTGTGGCCGGTTTTCATGCGCAATTCGTCGTCGCTCAATACGGTGACAGGCACCGGGCTGTCCGATTTTCTGTCTTGCAGCGGTGCCGTGACGATTATTTCGTCCAGTGCTTGAATAGCAGGTTCTTCGGCCATCAGAACCGGAGATGGCAGCATTAAAATCAGGGCAGCGGTTTTTTTCATGTTAAGCGAGGCAGTCAGAAACGATGTTTAAATATGTTATATTATAACAAGCGCTGATGCAATATTATCGCATTAGTTATTGCATAGTCCCGTTACGGCTTCCTTGGTGATTTGAGTTTGATTTGTTGTGAAAACAACAATGTTGACAGTAACAATTCGAGAGGGCTAACCGGATCGCTCTCTAAATCATATGGCTAAAATGTTACAGAAATGTTTCTTTAAACCCCGGAAGAAATACTTATTCACGGCGGCGGTGACAGACTTAGGTAATTTAGGCCTACTTCCTGCTGATCTAGGGGTGCGGCTTTTCCAGACATTGCATGGCCTGGATCGCAATTTCCAGTTCCTCGGCCGTGGCAATCACCAATACTGTCACACCGGAGTTGGGTTGACTGATGTTGTCGCAAGGTCGCACCGGTTTGCGGTTTTTTTCCTGGTTTATGGCAATCCCGAAGATGGTCATATCCAGACAGACTTGTTCGCGTAGCCAGGCATCGTTTTCGCCGATGCCGCCGGTAAATACCAAGGCATCGACCCGGCCCAACACCGCAAAATAAGCGCCGATGTACTTTTTGATGCGATAGGCGTACATCGCCAGCGCCAGGCGGGCAAGATCGTCGCCGGCTTCGGCCATGCGGTGTATCGCCCGCATATCGTTTTCGCCGCAAATGCCTTTGCAGCCGCTTTCTTTGTTGAGCAGGGTTTCAATGGCCTCGTTGGACAAATTCAGCGTGCGGCTCAGATAAAAATGGATTGCCGGGTCGATGTCGCCGCAGCGGCTGCCCATCATCAAACCTTCCAGCGGCGTCATGCCCATCGATGTATCGATGCTTCGGCCGTTTTGGATAGCAGTGACGCTGGCGCCGTTACCGAGATGCAGCGTGATCAGATTAGTTTCTGATAAAGGTTTGCCGAGATATTGCGTGGCCTGTTCGGCAACATAACGGTGGGAGGTACCGTGGAAGCCGTAACGTCTTACCCCATGTTCGGTATAAAGATGTTCGGGCAACGGATAGCGATAGGCATAATCGGGCAGGGTTTGATGAAACGCCGTATCGAACACCGCGACTTGCGGCGTCTCGCCCATTTGCCGGAGGGCTTCTTCGATTCCCAACAGATTGGCGGGGTTATGCAGCGGTGCCAGCGGAATCACTTCGGCAATGTGCTGCATCACTTGCGTATCGATTAACGCCGGCTCCCGAAAATGTTCGCCGCCATGTACCACCCGGTGGCCGATGCAGGCCAGTTCGCGACGGTCGTTCAGCACGCGGCAAGCAGCCAGTGTTTCGAACAACAATTGCAAGGCTTGTTGATGGTTGCGGCAGCTGATTTCTTCGTGTGTCCGATCATTATTCGCCAGCGAATAACTATGGCTGGCGGCGTCTTCGCCGATACGTTCGATGATACCGGCAATCAATACCGAGCGATCAGACATGTCGAATAAGCTGTATTTAACCGATGAACTGCCGGCATTGAGCACCAGAATTTTCATGAATATCTCGAAAGGGTGAGGCGATTAATGCGCAAGTTTCGCCGGTGGGGGTGGGTTGTAGCGGCGCTCCAGATCATGGTCGATTTTAGTGGTCAGGCTTTCCACCGCTTTGATGGTCAGACTGGCGTTGGGGCCTTTGGATTCGGAAATGTAGTCGCCGATCAATTTGCCATCCTCCACTTTGACCAAACGTCCCATCAGATAGGCGAACAAAAAGCTGGGTTTATGTAACCGTCCGACCAAAATATAGTCCGCTTGAAATTGCTTGCCCAGCTGCGCGGCGGCATCGGCGTGGTCGAACAAATAGCCTACACCGCTGTTGGCCGTTTTTTGCGCTTGGTTTGGTATTGCTATGACCACATAGCCGGCGCGCTTTAACTCCTGTTCCAGCAGCGGTTTTATCGACGCGGTTCTTTGTACCTCAGCGGGGACGCCCGGTGCCAGTGTCAGGTCTTTTAATTCAAAATCCAGAACGGCGATGCGGGTTTCCGCCAGTGAGCCAAAGCTCAAACTGTAAAAAAGTAGGCCGATTAGTAGGGCTTTTTGAATCATAATTTGTCGGCCTCCTGGGCCTGAATCGCAGTAATGACCACGGTGTTGACGATGTCGGTCACGGTGCAACCGCGGCTTAAATCGTTGACCGGTTTGTTCAAACCTTGGAGGATGGGGCCGACGGCGATTGCGCCGGAGGAACGCTGCACCGCTTTGTAGGTGTTGTTGCCGGTATTCAGGTCTGGAAAAATTAATACTGTGGCGCGGCCGGCGACCTGGCTGTCGGGCAGTTTGGTTTTAGCGACGCTGGCATCCACGGCGGCATCGTATTGCATCGGGCCTTCCAGCAACAGATCCGGTCGCAGCGATTTGGCGATTTTGACCGCTTCGCGGACTTTATCCACTGCCTCACCCTTGCCGGATTCGCCGGTGGAATAGGACAGCATGGCAATGCGCGGTTCGATGTTGAACATGCGCGCGGTTTCGGCGGCGTTAATGGCGATGTCGGCCAATTGCGCGGCATTGGGGTTCGGAATCACCGCGCAATCGCCATAGACCAATACGCGGTCTTCCAGGCACATGAAAAACACGCTGGAAACTATCGATGCGCCGGGCTTGGTCTTGATGATTTCAAAGGCCGGCCGAATGGTATGTTGAGTCGAATGCACCGCGCCTGACACCATGCCGTCGGCATAATCCAGATGTATCATCAAGGTGCCGAAATAGCTGGGATCGGCCATTAAATCGAAGGCCGTATCGTAAACGATGCAACGATGTTTGCGGGCCTGGTAATAGGTTTCCGCGAATAGCGGCCGCAGATCCGATTTGATCGGGTCGATGATGTTGATATTGTCCATCTTCAAGGCCATGGCCTGAATTTTCTGGCGGATTTCGGCTTCGTTACCCAGCAGGGTGATTTTCACCACATCGCGCAGCAGCAAAATTTCTGCCGCACGCAGAATCCGCTCTTCATTGCCTTCCGGTAGCACGATATGTTGCTTTCTGGCTTTGGCGCGCTGCAACAGATCATACTCGAACATCAGCGGCGTGATTTTGTGCGACACCTTGCTGCACAGCCGCAGCCGCAGTTCCACCATATTGATGTTACTTTCGATTAATCCCAACGCGGTGGCGATTTTGCGGTCGTCTTGAGAGTGTAGGCGGGCTGTGACCTGACTGACTTGTAACGCTGTGGTGAAGGTGTCGGAATCGACGCCGAGCACCGCGAAAGGCGTATCGCCCAGGCCATCGATCAATTTTTGCACTTGCGGGGCCGGTTGTTGATGGCCGGTTAATAATAAGCCGGCAATCTGCGGATAGTTGCTGGAATTGTAGGCCATCAGGCTGGCCATGATGATGTCCGAGCGGTCGCCAGGGGTAATCACCAAGTCACCGGTTTCCACATAATCTAGAAAGTCCGGCACCAACATCGCCGCCACTTTGTAGTGATACACCTCGCGGCTCATCGTTGCGTTTTCGCCGGAAAACACTTTAGCGCCTATGACTTTGGCGATGTTGCCGATGGTGGGTTTTTCCAGAGATGATTCGGCAGGTACCACGTACACCGGAAATTCGCTGGAATGATTTAAGCTGTGACGCAAGCTGGCAATTTGATTTTGAGCGACACCGATGATGACCGTGGCCAGCAATTCGCAGTCGTGTTCGTGTACGGAATGTTTCAGGCTGGCCAAGCCATTTAAAATTTGTTCGTCGCTACGATCTTCGCCCTGCATAACCGGCATCATCAGGCAGCCCAGATTGTTGGCGACATCGGCGTTGAAATCGAATTCGAAAATGGCGTTGCCATGTCGATAGTCGCTGCCGACGCAGAGCACATGATCGCAACGGGCCTTTAAGGCCCGGTATTTGGCTAGTATGGTTTTCAACAGTTCGTCGTATTGTTCGGCGGCCAAGAGTTGTCTGGCTTCCGCGCTGGTACAGCCATACATGGCTTCGTAAGGGGGGGCGAGTTGATAGCGGTGGCTAATGAATTGAATCAAATCGTCTTTGTCGGCATCGCCTTGAATAATTGGCCGAAAAAAACCGATATTGTCCGCGTAGCCGGATAACATTTCGATGATCGCCAGCATGATCAAAGATTTGCCGCTACCCTCGTCGACGCCGGCAATATAGATGTCTTGCGAAATAACGGGTTCGCTTCTTTGCGGATGGGACTGAGTCGGATTCATGATCGATGACTTATATATTAATGGGAAAGTCTAACCGAGGATGTTGCCACATGGCGCGCCGCTTGGCGACTGTATATTTTATTTATTCAGGCACCGCGCAAGTGTTGGGCGCATGCAAATAGTCTTTGGCTATCATAGGTTTGGATTTATAAAATAATGTAATATCAAAATAATTATTGATTAATCTGCAAGCTCGGCTTTAATGGCTATACTACTAGCCGGGCGCAGGGATTACTTGAACAACAGAGATGGCGAAATTTACCGTTTATTTTAAAGACAATGCAATCCATACAGGTGTTTTTGATTCTGGTGTAGTGCATATCGGTCGTGATGAAACCAGTGACCTAGTGGTTGACAGTCTTGCCGTCGCGCCCGCGCATGCCGTTGCCGTGATTAAAGACGGTACATGCGTTCTCAAGCAATTGAACGAAAAGTTTCCGTTATTGGTAAACGATCAGCGCACCAAGGAATGGAACCTGCAAAACAACGACATTATTAACATCGGTAAGCACTATATTGTTTACAACACCACCGATGAGTTTTCGGAAAAAGTCCTGGTATCCACGCCAGCCGACTTCGGCGATGCGGATGTACGGGCATTAAATGAGAAGCTGGAAGAAGCCGTAAAATCCCCCGAGGCCAACTTACAAGTGCTGAATGGCATGCACATTGGCCGTATCTTGCGCTTGAAAAAAGCCATGACGCGCCTGGGTCACGAAGGCGCTGGCGTTATAGTCATAGCCAGGCGCAAGGACGGTTATTTCCTCTCCGCCTTGCAAGGACATGAGGGCCTGGCAATTAACGACGAACCCCTAGGCGACCGCACTGTGCAATTGCAAAGTAACGATGTGATTGTCGTTGACAGTACCTCAATGCAATTTTTCTTGGATTAAGCCTATGACATTTGAAAAAAGCGATGATAAACGCCGTTTTCACAGGATTTTTTACCATACAGGGGCTGTGTTAACCGGTTCTGGACAAACCTATCCTTGCAAAATTATCGATCTGTCCTTGCGCGGCTGTCTGTTGGATTTAGAGCAGCCCTTAGTCGGTCAGGCCGATGCTTTATATTCCTTGAAATTCGATTTATCAGAAGAAATCAGCATTACCATGGAAGTGGCGGCAACCCATGCCGATGCCAACAGAGTGGGTTTTAAGTGCGTGCATATCGATATAGACAGCATTTCCAGCTTACGCCGATTGGTGGAACTCAACCTGGGCGATAGCGAGCTGCTGGAGCGGGAGTTGGCGGCTTTGGGTGATCTGGCGGAACACGCCGATCGTTAACTAGGTAAGCAGGTTTATAACGTCAGTCCAATCCTGCCAGCCAAAGCCTAAAACGCATGCCCCATTCCGAGGTATAGCCTACCGTGGTAAAGACAATATCGCCGGCGGCGTTAATGAAGAAAATCGCCGGTACGCCTTTAATACCGTAACGTTGACCGAGACTGCCGTTGTTGTCGTTCACAACCGGCCAGTTAAGTTGCTTGTTTTTTAGATAGTTCTGTAATGCGCTGTCGTCGCCCGAACGCACCGCGACCGTCAATCCCGGATAATCCCGCAGTACATTGCTGACGCTGTCCTGCATGCTTCGGCATATCCCGCACCATTCCGCCCAGAAATACAGCACGGCCGGACCTTTGCTCAGGCGTTGCATCGCACTTTCGCCGGCCAGCGTGGTTTGGGCTATGGGCGGTGGCGTACCGCTGACTAAGTCCTGATTGACCAGAAATTGCCCGGCAAAAATAAATAAAGCCGCAAAAATATAAAACCCCAGTTTTTTCGCCATTACAAGCCTTGCATCACGCTGGCGCCGTATTGTTTAAGCCAAAGCCGGTGTTGTTTAAAGTCGGGTAGATGTTCGGCTACCAGTTGCCAAAACGCCGGGGAATGATTTTTGTGTTTGATGTGGCAAAGCTCGTGTACCACCACGTATTCCAAAACCGCCGGTGGGGCTAACAGTAGCAGCCAATTCATATTGATGTCGTTTTTCGGTCCGCAGCTGCCCCAGCGGCTTTTTTGGGTTTTGATGCGGATACTGCGCGGAAACAGCGCAAAGCGCGGTGCGTGTAGATCGACCAATTCCTGCACATGCTGCTTGGCCTGGTTTTTCATCCAGCGGGTCAAAGCTTGCTGAATCAGTGGGGAGTGTTGTTCATCGGCAATCCCAGTGGGCAATTTCACCCAAAATATCTCGTCATTCAGTAGCTCGATGCGGACGGTTTTGGCTTTAGTAGTGGTGATTTTTAGCGGTAAGCGGTGGCTTTGGTAGGGGATATGCACGCCATCCCGATACTCGCTCGGCGCTAGCCGTGGGGCGGCGGTTTGTATTCTGCCGACGACGCGTTTTAGCGCGGCTTCTATCCAGTCCTTTTGGGCATGCACAAAAGCCTGAATGCGCCGTTCGGAAACTTTTAGCGGTGCCACCACTTCGATTTTGTCGGCGGTGACCACGATGCGGGTGTTTTTGGCGCGGCTGCTGCGGCGCAGGTTGTATGGTAAGGCGGCGGTGTGTTTGTTCAAAAAGGCGATTCCAGCATTCTTAATTTAAGCTCGGTCCACATGCTCAAGCGGTCCGAACCGCCGACATGTTGCCCGGAACCTTTGCTTTTGGCAAGCCATAAGCCGGTGCCGTTAAAGCTGTAGACGGGTTGCAAGTCCCGGCGTTGCGTAGCCGCGACGATGCCCGGTTTTAAGTTGTCCAGCACCAGGGGCACCGCGCGCGGCGAGTCGAAATAGGTGAGTACCATATGAGCCTGATTCAGTTCCAAAGCCTTGACATAGGTAATCCGTAGCTTGCTTTCATCGACGCCCATTTCCACCAAGGTAAAATATTTGGCTATGGAGTAATCTTCGCAATCGCCGGCACCTTTGGCCAGAAACTCGGTTGGCGCAGCCCAGTAATCGGTTTTTTGCCACAGGATAATATCGTCAACAAACTCGACGTTACCGTTGAAAAAGTCGTTGACCCGCGCCAGTTTCTCGGCTTCCGGCCAGCTTTTGCCGTTCTCGATCAAACTTTGCCAGTCCACAAAACGTTGTTTGGCGGCCGAGCCGTATTTTTTTTCTACTTTATCCAGCAGGCTCTGATCGATTAATAAGTCGGCTGCCAGCACCATGCCGCAACATAGGCTGAAGACAATAAGGGCGATGCCGGCAGCGTTGAGTGCGCGTTTGTTAGCGGCTGGCACCGACGATTCCTATCGCCTTTAAGCTGCGATAATCCTTATCCGATTGTACGTTTTCGGCCAGAATCGAAATATCCAGTAACGTGGAAATTTCTTGCATGGTTTGCACGAAGGCGTGTTTTTGCGAGGAACTGTCGATGCCGTTACCGATGTCGCGGGCCAGGCGGATAAAGTCCGGTTTCAGGCGTTTGACCAATTCCGCCGACATGGATTGGGTTTCGAAGCGTTTTATCATCACCCGCGCGCCCCATTGATGCACGGTTTCGATGAAGGCCTGATAGGCGTCTATATCCTTGACGACGGCATAAGCAGACAAACTGAATACCAGCTTTTTGGCTTCCGCCGGATTTTGCTTGATCAGTTTCTCCAGCCAGAGCCGGAAATCGCTGTTTTTGATGGTGCGGGTCGATACGTTGACGGCGATGGCGTGTTCGATGTGATTGTGTTGAATATGATCCAACGCGATGCGAATTACGCCTTTATCCAGATCGACGATTTTGGCGAATTTTTCGGCAATCGAGATGAACGGACCGATTGCCACCAGGCCGCCCTGTTTATCGTGCACCTGAATGAAAGCCTCTTCCATCAACAGTTCGCCGCTGCTGAATGCGGCGATCTGCCCAATATACCAAACCGAGTAACCGTTGTGGTCGACGCAGTCGAAGACCAAATCCTTCCAGGTGGCAATATCGCGGGCAAAATTATCGCCGGTGCGGATGAAATAACTGTTGGCGCCGATCAGATGCGCTTGTTCGTAAGCTTCGTGGGCGGCTTCCAGCAGGCTTTCGGTGGTCAGCAGCGGATTGAAAGCAACCACGCCGATGTGGGCCAAATCGGTTTTTTGGTAGCGTTCGCCCAATTCGGTAACTTCGTTGCTCAGGGCTTTCACCAACCCTTCCAATTGTTCCGGATTTCCAATCTCCAGCACGAGTGCAAATTCGGCGCCGTAGAATCGATACGCTTTGCCGGATTGTTCCCCAGCCAATTTGGCGATTTTTTCCAGTATGGCGGCAAACGCTTGTAAGAATTGATCGATCACGTCGCTGTCGCGCTCTTTAACCAGATCGACCAAACTGTCGATTTTTATCAATACAACAAAGGCATCTGCGTCTTCCAATGCCAAATTTTTCATGTCGGTTTCGAACACAGCTTTTTTATACAGCCCGGTCAAATCGTCGCGTAACAGGCTGGCGCCCATTTGGTCCAGTTTGCCATGCAGTGCGGCTATCGTGGTTTTGATTTTATGGGACATCGTATTCATGGACGCTGCTACATTGCGAACTTCGCGGGTCCAGGGCAATTCTTCTATGCTTTCGAAATGGCCGTCGCTGATCTGCTGGGCCAATAGATCGATTTTTCTTAGCGAGGCCAATGTGACACGCAAAAGCAGTGCCAGCAGGGCGATGGAGAACAAAAACGCCGCCAGGGAATAGTAAAATCCGGATTTGGCTTGTTCATACAGTTTTAGATAGGCGTAGCCGGAGTTTACGGTGACGTAGATCACTCCGCTCATGTTCCAGCCTGAGCTGATTTCGCTTTCGGCGGTGGCCGATGTCATCGGCAGGAGTTCGGTAAACCAGTCCGGCACGCCTTCTATGCGTTTGTCGCTGCTCAGGGCTACCAGCTCTTTGTTGTCCGCATCGACCAGTCTGATTTCCTTGTAATAACCCATATCAAAAATTGCGTTCATCATGGTTTTAATCACCGGATCGCGGTTATCGGCCATGTAAGGGCTAAGAGATAGGCCCAGCGAGGTGGCGGTATCCTGGGCATGATTCTTCGATTCGCCTTCCAGATAGTCCTTGATGTTGTTGACGCTCAACGCAAAATTGACGCTGAAAATCATCAAAAACAGCGCCGATATCAGGATTAACAATTGTTTGGATAATGACATGAGGCTCAGCTTCCCGTGGCTTCTTGGTTAATCATATGCGTCGCGAGTTGTTGCAGGGCGGTACGGATGTTTTCGCGCAGGCGCGGATCCGTCTCAATTTCGTCCAAGGCCTTATTCATGCACAGCATCCATTGATCGCGCTCCGATTCGCCAATCGGAAACGGAAAATGCCGGGCGCGCAGCATCGGGTGGCCGAATTCTTCGATGAACAAATTCGGGCCGCCCAGCCAGCCGGAGAAGAATTTAAATAATTTGTCTTTGGCGGTGGACAGGCTGGGGGCGTGCATGGCTCGGATGCCCTGGGCTTCCGGCAGAATATCCATATAAAAATAGAATCTATCGACCAAGCTGCGCAACGCCATCTCGCCGCCGATTAACTCGTAGGGGGTGGGGCTCATTTCCTATTTAACCTCGTATGTGCAATTTCTTTAGGTATACTAGCAGACGGTATCGACAATGCCTTGAAACTCCCGGGACATTGTGCGGTCACAGCATTACTTGTAACTTTGAGAGGATAACTGATCATGCGTTTAAATACTGCAACTGCTCGTTCGGAAGCCGGCATACTGGCGACCAATAAGGTTTTAAAGAATACTTATTTATTGCTATCGATGACTCTGCTGTTCAGCGCAGCTATGGCTGCGGTGGCAATGACGCTGGATTTGCCGCATCCGGGCTTGATTATTACCATGGTGGGCTACTTCGGTCTGCTGTTTTTAACCACCCGTTTCAGTAATAGTGCGCTGGGTTTGGTGTTTGTGTTTGCGTTGACCGGTTTCATGGGTATGACCCTGGGGCCGATTTTAAACATGTACATACACGCGTTCAGCAACGGCCATGAACTGATTTTAACCGCACTGGGCGGTACCGGCGTTATTTTCCTGGGCTTGTCAGGCTACGCGCTGACCACCCGCAAGGATTTTAGTTTTATGGCCGGCTTCCTGATGGTAGGGGTGCTGGTAGCGTTCTTCGCGGGTTTGGCGGCGATCTTGTTCTCGGTACCTGCGTTGTCGTTGGCGGTTTCCGCGATGTTCGTGTTGCTGATGTCCGGTATGATTTTGTATCAAACCAGTGAAATCATCCACGGCGGCGAAACCAATTACATTCTAGCCACCGTGTCATTGTATGTGTCCATCTACAACCTGTTCACCAGCTTGCTGCAATTGTTGGGCGTATTCGGCGGTAACGACTGATAGCTCGGTCAAATACGCTATTCGCTGCGAGTGTTAAACAAAGCGGATTGATAAAGCAACGCTGTTAAAGGAAAAATGCCCCGTCGGGAAACCGACGGGGCATTTCTTTATATGGGCATTACAGCTTGTTTAGTTCTTCAATTGGCCGGTTTTCGTCTGTCATTTAACCGGCCCGCAACGATGCTCAGGCAGTTTTAATGTTGCTCAGGGCTATACCAAGCCTCAGCCGCCATTTTGTACATTTCTTGAAAAATGACTTTCAATAATTGAAAAGCTGAAATAGCTATCAGTGCGCCGATAGTGACTCCGGCCATAGCGACAAGTGCGATTTTCATAATGCCTCCTCTTTTTTATCGAATAAAGTGTGAACAGCGTCATAAAAATGCCGCTTCGGGCGCGATTTTCCTATGTTAAACGAGGATTTCAAGTGGTTTTTAAACTACATCTGTCGCGCAATTTTTCAATGTTATTCATCTTCAGAGACTTAACATTCGACGTTAATGTTGTTTGCTAAAAATTTTTTTTCAAATGTTGTGTCTTTGCCTGCCAGCTGCTGATTTTTGAAGAACGTTTAAGCGGATATTGTCGGATCGGACTTATACTCTGGTGCTGCGTTTAATAGACGCAAAAGGGACGTACTCATGCGGCATTTGACTTAAGCAAATAAGCTGGTTAACTATAAAGCGGGGGATAAAACGATGAACGATAAACTATTGCCAAAAATTGACGAGAACCTGGTTTCGAAAATTGTGGATATTTTCTATGCCAGTATGCTGGATGACTATCGGATCAACCGATATTTTTACTCCAGGCCTATCCAGGAGCAAAAGGAACCTCTAAAACAGCTTGTAAACGCTTTGCTCAGTGCCGAGTCAGTCGAGCCTAAAAAACTGTCCGAATTGGCTGATGATTATTTTGCGGCGGCTTTTGCCAGAGGGAACGCCAAGCCCAGTTTGGTGAATAATCGAGACTTTGCGTTTTTGGAGATGTTCGTCACCGGCGATCTTGTCGGCAGCGACGAGAAACCCCATCTCACTCTGCTCTGTCCCGGCCATTCCCATTTTTTAAGATTACAGCCGATTGACGATAACTACGACGTGGTATTGGAACTATTGCAAAACAGCCTCAATCAATTGGAAGTTCCGCAGGAAACGGCTGCCCAGATTATGGCATTTGCGGCGTCCGGCCGGGACGGCATTCTTGGCAGAGGCCAGGCGATTTATGATGACGGGGATATAGCGACCGATTTCCGTACACATGGTTAATTTTGCTATCGTCTAAAGCTCGGAAATTGCTAAATCGTGCTGTTGCGCTTGGTGGGCTGGGCAGGCTTTTTGTTAGACGCGCGAGTTTTAACGAAGCTACAAGTCTTGGGCTTGAATAAACCTCAGTTGTCAGCATTCAATCAAATTCACCGCCAAGCCGCCGCGTGAGGTTTCCTTGTATTTGGTTTTCATGTCGGCGCCGGTTTCGCGCATGGTTTTGATGACCTTGTCCAGGGACACGAAATGCTTGCCGTCGCCGCGCAGGGCAATTCGCGCGGCGTTGATAGCCTTTACCGATCCCATCGCGTTACGCTCGATGCAGGGCACTTGCACCAAACCGCCGACTGGGTCGCAGGTCAAGCCCAAGTTATGCTCCATGCCGATTTCGGCGGCGTTCTCGACCTGCTCGGGAGTGCCGCCCAATACTTCGGCCAGTGCGCCGGCCGCCATGGAACAAGCGACACCGACTTCGCCCTGGCAGCCGACTTCGGCGCCGGATAGTGAGGCGTTCTCTTTGTACAAGATAGCTATCGCAGCTGCCGTCAGCAAGAAGCGAATCACACCTTCCTCATTCGCGCCGTCGCAAAAGCGCCAGTAATAATGCAATACCGCCGGGATGATGCCGGCAGCGCCGTTGGTGGGTGCGGTCACCACGCGCCCGCCCGAGGCATTTTCCTCGCTGACGGCAAGCGCGAACAAATTCACCCACTCCATTGTTCCGACCGGCATGCTTGGCGTTTGCCGGGGTATTTCGCCACTGAGCTGCCGATAGAGATTGGCAGCTCGGCGCCTGACTTTCATGCCGCCCGGCATTACCCCTTCTTCGTGCAATCCGCGTTCGACGCAAGCCTGCATCACCTGCCAGATGTTTAACAGTTTTTGGCGGATTTCCTCCTCACCCCGCCAGGCTTTTTCGTTGCTTAGCATCAAGTCGCTAATCGATTTGTTATGTGTCGCGCACAGTTTTAGTATCGCTGCACCAGTTTTGAAAGGGTAGGGCAGGCAGGTATCGTCATTGCTCAGCCGATCAGCGGCCGCAGCTGCGTCGGTCACTACAAATCCTCCCCCTACCGAATAGTAATCGCTTTGTAGCAGTTCGGCGCCGTTTGAGCCGAATACGGTAAAGCGCATGCCGTTGGAGTGATAGGGCAGTACTTTGCGTTGAAACAGCAAGTCGGCCTTCTCGTTGAACGGCACCGGGTAATGTTGCAATAGCTTAACTGCCCCCGTCTCGCGGATAGTCGCTAGTCGTTGCGGAATGATGGCGGGGTCAATCAAGTCGGGTGCTTCGCCTTCCAGACCAAGCAATACCGCTTTGTCGGTGCCGTGGCCTTTGCCTGTCGCGCCAAGCGAACCGAACAATTCGATGCGTAAGCGCTGTACTTGGCCAATAATGCCCTGTTGTTCCAGATTATTGACGAACGTCATCGCCGCCCGCATGGGGCCTACGGTATGAGAGCTGGAAGGTCCGATACCGATTTTAAAAATATCGAAGACGCTGATAGCCATAGTTATCGCCTAAATAGTGCTGAGAAAAGTGTTTCAAGAATAAAGGATCTGTGTCCCCATCGATAGCAAAGCAATTAATATGCCTCTGTCGCGAGCTTGTAAACAATATGTAGAAACGAAAAGGCAGGGCTGGCATTCCTAACTAGACTTATGCGTAAAGGTTGCGAAAACAAACTGAGTAGCAGTTTTTCCGACACAATTCGGGTTCGAGCTGCGAATGTCTTTCTTTTGGATTAATGGAGCCAGATCGTGAAAATACTGTTCCTAATTGGCTTTAGCATATCCGCATTTTTACCGGTTTGTCAGGCGATGGCCAAACCGATGAAGTGTGTCGTCGATGGAAAAACTTTGTATACCGACGATCAGGCCCAGTGTGAGAAAGGTGCCATCAAACCTATCAATGGCAGTGTACTGATTTCATCTTCCCCAAAGGCAACACCGGGTGCAAATAATAATGCCAAGCCAGCTCTTGAATTGCCGTCAGGTCTTAATGGAATTCTCCAACATTTCGGCATCACCGAAAAAGAGCTGGAAGATGGTTGGCAAACTGTTATGGAGGCGCATAAGCGCGGGTCATGGAAAGCGCCTGAAATGCCTGAGGATGACAAATAGCGGTTGTTTGTTCAATTCAATCAAACACGGCCGATTGCATTGGTATAAGGTAAGTATAGAGGCATAAAAAACCCCGCGAAGCCGGATAGCTTGCGGGGCTTTGCAATAGTGTGGGCCTGTGTGAAGCAGGCTTAGCTATTTACAGGCTGTAGTACATATCCAGTTCAACAGGGTGAGTGCTCATACGCAGACGAGTCACATCTTCTTGTTTCAATGCAATGTAGCCATCAATCACGTCATCGGTGAATACGCCCCCACGAGTCAAGAACTCGCGGTCCGCATCCAGAGCTGCCAGGGCTTCATCCAGAGAGAACGCTACTTGTGGGATAGCTTTTTCTTCTTCTGGCGGCAAATCGTACAAGTCTTTATCCATCGCTTCACCTGGGTGAATTTTGTTTTGGATACCGTCAAGACCGGCCATCAACATGGCGGAGAATGCCAAGTATGGGTTAGCGGTTGAGTCTGGGAAACGTACTTCGATACGGCGACCTTTAGGATTGGTGACGTAAGGAATACGGATAGACGCAGAGCGGTTACGTGCTGAGTAAGCCAGCATCACAGGCGCTTCAAAACCAGGAACCAGACGTTTGTAGCTATTGGTTGATGGATTGGTGATCGCATTCAATGCTTTAGCGTGTTTGATGATACCGCCGATGTAGTACAGCGCGGTTTCAGACAGGCCGCCATACAGGTTGCCGGTGAACAGGTTGACACCACCTTTCGCCAAAGATTGGTGAACGTGCATACCGCTGCCGTTGTCGCCAACCAGTGGTTTTGGCATGAAAGTCGCGGTTTTGCCATAAGCGTGAGCAATGTTGGCAATCACGTATTTCAAGCCCAATACTTCGTCGGCTTTTTTAACCAAGGTGTTGAATTTAACACCGATTTCGCACTGACCGGCAGTTGCCACTTCATGGTGATGAACTTCGACGGTTTGGCCGATTTCTTCCAGGACCAAGCACATTGCCGAACGCATATCTTGGAATGAGTCGACTGGCGGAACAGGGAAATAACCGCCTTTAACGCCTGGACGGTGACCGATGTTGCCGTTTTCGTAAACTTTCTCTGAGTTCCAACCGGCTTCTTCGGAATCAATTTGGTAGGAACAGCCGCCCATGCCGGTGTTCCAGCGGACGTCGTCGAAAATGAAGAATTCGTTTTCAGGGCCGAAGAATGCGGTATCGGCGATACCGGTAGATTGCAAATAGGCTTCTGCGCGTTTGGCGATGGAGCGTGGGTCGCGGACATAACCTTGCATGTCTTTCGGTTCGATAATATCGCAACGCAAGATCAGGGTTTTGTCATCAAAAAATGGATCGATAACCGCTGTGCTTGGGTCGGGCATCAGAATCATGTCGGATTCGTTGATGTGTTTCCAGCCGGCGATGGATGAACCGTCGAACATGTTACCTTCTTCAAAGGTATCTTCGTCGATAGTGTGCGCTGGGAAAGTAACGTGTTGTTCTTTGCCGCGCGTATCGCAGAAACGGAAGTCGACAAATTTTACGTCGTTTTCTTGGATTAATTTCAGAACGTGTTCAACAGACATTAGTGAGGGTCTCCGTAGGTTGTAATTGTTTTGGTCGATAAGCTAAACGTTTTAACAAAATCATCAAACGCAGTAAAGAGCTATAACAAACAAAGCCTCCAAAGGGCTTTCAACTCTATGGAGGCTTAGGGATTTAAAACGATAAATTTGCTTGGGTAACCAACTTAGAAAGTGATTACCACGTCCGCAGTAACCAGGAATTGGTTGTGGCGGGTGCCGTTGTCGAACGCTTTCGCGTTATCGGTAAAGTCATAACGCAGGTTTGGACGCAGGTTTAACCATTTTGCCGGTTTGTAGCTTAAGCCTGCTGTAACGGCGTAATAACCGCTGCCTTCTTGAACGTAACTGGCTCCGTAGTTGGTGCTGCAAGCAAAGTTATTGCCGACATTACCGGCCGCAGCAAAGCATCGGCCTGGACCGTTGACTCTGAAACCATTGTGGTCGCGGAACCATTCTGCACGCAAGCCTGCAGAAACTTTATCGTTAACGTCATAAATCAGGTACTGGTTAAGGCCGTACCACTCAGCATTTTGGTTCGGATTGGCAGCGTCAGTCGCGTTACCGTTTGCTGTCCAGACGTTGTCGGCAAAGCCGTGATCATGCTGGATAATGTAGTGCAGTTTATCGGTGAAGTTATGTTTACCCACGATGCTATACATGGCCCAAGAGTCACTGGCGCTCTCGGAACGTTCACCTGCTGTTGATGTTATCGCCAACGACGTGCCGGCGTCGTCGCTAGTCCAGGTGACGCCGCCCAGCCATGCCCAGTTACCTAGATCTCTATCCCAGTTGCCATCCCAGCCGCCGGAGTTGCTGCCGGTGACGGCGCCGCCCATTACTGTCCAGTTGGGGTTGTAGGCATAGGTCGCCAGTATACCCGTGTGGGTGAATGGCTCGCCGTATTGCATGGTGTAGGGTTTGGTGATGAAGAAGTTATCCGGTGCGGTAACAACTTCGTAACCGATTGGAGTATAAAAGTGTCCGGCTTTTACCGCGATACCATTGCCAAAAGGCAGGTTAAACTCCGCATAGGCTTGCGGTAATGCCAAGCCGTAGAATCGCTCCCCGTGTCCGCTCAAATTCAAATCCCAGTTGCCACGGTCACTGTCTGCTAGGGTGCCGGGGTCGAACCCGAATGAACCATAAGCTTGTGTAAACGCGGCGTCGGTACCGTACATCACGTCCACACGACCACCGATGTCGAAAGCATCGCCGCTAACAGTAATCGCTTTTTGCAAATACAGGTTCAATTGGTTCATTTGCGGCTCGCCAGTCCGGTCATTAAATGTTACCGGGCCGTTAAAACCGTCGCTGTTGCTGTGCAAGTTGGCGCCGACACTAGCGTTCAGCCAGCCACCAATTTTAAGATTGTGATCCTTCATAAATTTGGCTTCATTTGGATCAATGCCGGCTGCACCTAGCAAGCCGGATGCTTCCGTCCAGCTGTCCGCACCAGCGGAGGCACTGCAAATCACCATTAATCCGGCTAAGCAAGCGCGGCTGTGTGATTTTGTTAACGTTGTGTTGTTTCTCATGGTGGTTATCCCCTTGGTTCAGTGACTACTGAAAGATTGTACAGCAGTTTTTAGGCCATATTCGATTTATTAAAAATCAATAAGATAGGCGCCATATGTAGACTAGTTCATGAATCGCAATGGTGCAAATTCATTTTGTTGCACCAAAGTAATGCAGTGTTGTGATGTTGCGACAACACCCTATTTATTCTTAAAGCAAACCATTAAAACTGGCGGATCAAGGCCTGCAGGGCGGTATTGAGTTGCAATGGTGCAATCCAAAAAACGTCGCACCACTTTAGTGCGTTTCTTTTGTCCTTTTAGTTGATGTGTTTAATAAATCGTTAAAAATCATGGGAATAAATAGTGGCATGCATCATGCTTTGCTTGTTTCGGGAATTTACTAACTCAAGCAAAGAGGTGTTGAACTATGAAACTGATAACAGCGGTGGTTAAGCCGTTTAAGCTAGACGACGTGCGTGAGGCGTTGTCGGATATCGGTGTATCTGGCGTAACGGTTACTGAAGTAAAAGGCTTTGGTCGGCAGAAAGGCCACACGGAACTCTATCGCGGTGCCGAATACGTGGTGGACTTTTTACCCAAGGCAAAAATAGAGGTAGCGGTTGCGGATGCTTTGCTTGAGCAAGCCGTCGAAGCGATTGTGAAAGTAGCCAATACCGGGAAGATCGGCGATGGCAAAATTTTTGTAACCGATCTGGAGCAGGTGGTTCGGATTAGAACCGGCGAATCCGGCGAAGAAGCTCTTTAATATCAAGATGGGGAAACCAACAATGAAATATTTAACAGGCATGGCGCTGTTCGCGCTGTTTGGACTCTCGGGCATGGCGTTTGCGGAAGAGGTTGCGGCACCGGCCGTGCAAGCTACCGTTAATAAAGGTGATACCGCATGGATGATAGTAGCTACCGTGCTGGTTGCCTTAATGGTAATACCCGGCTTGGCCTTGTTCTACGGCGGTATGGTGCGCGCCAAAAACATGCTGTCTATCTTGATGCAGGTCTTTGTTATTTTTTCGATGACAGCGATTATGTGGGCAACATTCGGCTACAGCGTAGCGTTTACCGAGGGTAACGCCTTCTTCGGCGGCTTTAGTAAGGCATTTTTGAAAGGCATCACCCCGGATTCTATGGCGGCGACTTTCAGCAAGGGGGCTTATGTACCGGAATTCATTTATGTGGCGTTCCAGCTTACTTTTTCGGCTATCACGCCGGCGTTGATCATCGGCGCATTTGCCGAGCGGGTTAAATTTTCAGCGGTGTTGTTGTTTACCGTGATTTGGTTTAGCTTCTGCTATTTGCCGATGGCGCATATGGTTTGGTACTGGGCCGGCCCTGATGCGTATACCGATGCCGCTGCTGCGGAAACTGCCGGTGCGACTGCGGGCTTTTTATTCCAAAAAGGCGCCCTGGATTTTGCGGGCGGCACAGTGGTGCATATCAACGCCGGTATCGCCGGTTTGGTCGGTTGCTTGATGATAGGCAAACGTATCGGCTATGGTAAAGAGTTCATCGCTCCACATAGCGTTACCATGAACATGATAGGCGCGTCCTTACTGTGGATAGGCTGGTTCGGCTTTAATGCAGGTTCCAACCTGGAAGCCAACGGTCTGGCGGCATTAGTCTTCGTCAACACCTTGCTGGCCGCAGCAGCGGCAACCCTGGCCTGGATGGGCGCGGAATGGGCAGTGCGTGGTAAACCCAGCATGCTGGGTGCTACTTCAGGTGCGGTGGCCGGTTTGGTTGCAATCACCCCTGCTTGCGGCTGGTCAGGTCCAATGGGTGCTATCGGTTTGGGTTTGGTGGTCGGCGCGGTATGCTTCTGGTCGGTAACCTTTCTGAAACACGCACTGAACTACGACGATTCATTGGATGCGTTTGGTGTGCATGGGGTCGGCGGTATCATCGGCGCCTTGGGTACTGCCGTGGTCGCCAGCCCTGCCTTGGGTGGTACCGGTGTATGGGATTACGTCACCAACGCGACCTTGCCTGATTACAGCGTGATGACCCAGCTTGCCAGCCAAGCCTGGGGCGTCGGCATCGCCATCGTTTGGTCCGGCGTGGTGTCCTTCATTGCCTTCAAAATTGCTGATGTGGCTTTGGGTCTGCGGGTTAGCGAAGCGACCGAGCGTGAAGGTCTGGATGTCACCGAACACGGCGAAACCGCTTATCATGTTTAGGCTCGAAAGCTGCGGTTAACACGAAAAGAAACGGGTGGTCGGCGATGGCTGCCCGTTTTTGTTATCATGAAGCACTACTTTGGTGCTTTTGCCCGCGTAAATTGTAGGTTCTACCGGAATTATTTATTATGGTGGCAACAGTGACGAAACAGCTTTTTAATCATTCGAATTTGGGGATAGCATGAAATTAATTACAGCGATTATCAAACCATTCAAGCTGGACGACGTCAGGGAAGCCTTGTCCGAGATCGGCGTGGCCGGTGTGACGGCAACCGAAGTTAAAGGTTTTGGCAGGCAAAAAGGCCATACCGAGTTGTATCGCGGCGCCGAGTACGTGGTGGATTTTCTGCCTAAGGTCAAGCTGGAAATCGCAGTTGCGGAACACGTTGTCGACCAAGCCGTGGAAACCATCGTCAAGGCCGCAAACACCGGCAAAATCGGCGACGGTAAAATTTTTGTGACCAACTTGGAACAGATCATTCGCATTAGAACCGGCGAGACCGGAGAAGACGCTATCTAAGTATTCAAAAAAGTAAAAACAGCGAAACATCAAAAATCGCCCTGGTCTGCGCGTTATTCGCAGACCAGGGCGATTTTGTTGTTTAAAGACTGCTTAAAAATAACAACACACCACCATCTAGTGAAAGACAATGACAACAATAAAAAGAGCGCTGATGCTGATTGCATACAGCTTGATGTTGCCGCAGCAGGCTTGGGCCGACGGCATTAACCAGGCCAATACGGCTTGGGTTTTAACCTCTACCGCACTGGTTTTATTCATGACCATTCCTGGTCTGTCGCTGTTTTACGGCGGTTTGGTCAGAAGCAAGAACGTGCTGTCGGTATTGATGCAATGTTTTGCGATTACCTGTCTGGTATCGATATTGTGGCTGGCCGGCGTTTACAGCTTCGTATTTACCGATGGCGGTAGTTGGCAGCCATTTCTGGGCGGCGGCAGCAAGATTTTTTTGCCGGAAATGAGCACGCAAAACTTGATCGGCGATATTCCGGAAACCGTGTTTTTCATGTTCCAAATGACCTTCGCCATTATTACCCCGGCGTTGATTGTCGGTGCCTTTGCCGAGCGGATGAAGTTTTCGGCGATGCTGTGGTTTAGTGGGCTTTGGTTGATCGTGGTTTATATGCCGATTTGCCATTGGATGTGGGGTAACGGTTGGCTGGCGGCGTTGGGTGCCAAGGATTTTGCCGGTGGGATAGTGATTCACGTCAACGCCGGTGTGGCTTCCCTGGTGGCGGCATTGGTTTTGGGGCGCCGGAAAGGTTTTCCCACTGTGGCGATGCCGCCGCACAATATGACCATGGTGGTCACGGGCGCCGGTATGCTCTGGTTCGGCTGGTTCGGTTTTAACGGCGGTAGCGCGTTAAAAGCCGACGGCAGTGCAGGGATGGCGATTGCCGTGACGCATATTGCCGCCGCTGCCGGTGCTTTGACCTGGATGATGATCGAATGGCTACGTTTTAGTAAACCGAGCGTGCTGGGTATCGTCACCGGGATGGTCGCCGGCTTGGGCACCATCACGCCGGCTTCCGGTTTTGTCGGGCCGATTGGTGGTTTAATCATTGGGGTTGTCGCGGGTGCCGTGTGTTTTTATGCCACGCAATTCGTCAAACGCCGGTTAAAAATCGACGATTCCTTAGACGTGTTTCCGGTGCACGGCGTCGGCGGTTGCGTCGGCTCGATTTTAACCGGCGTGTTCGCGGCTGAAAGTTTCGGTGGCTTGGGTTTAAACGGCGTGACCATCGCCGAGCAAGTCGGCGTGCAAGCGCTGGCGGTTTTGGTGACGGCGGCCTGGAGTGCTTTGTTCAGCTATGTTTTGTTGAAACTCATCGATGCGTTCATCGGCCTACGCGTCAGTGAAGACGAGGAACAGCAAGGTTTGGACATCGTGCTGCACGAGGAAACCGGCTACCACAATCTGTAAAAATTAACGCTTAAACTATAGGCTTCTCATAGCGGGCAGGGCGGATAGCCACACTGCCCGCATCCCTACAAAATTAGGAAAACCATGCCCATTACTCTCGAAGCTTTAGAAACCATCGTACGCGCGGCCGGCGAAGTGGCGATGCGCTATTTCAACGATTTAGATTCTCTGGCGATTAACAAAAAAAGCGCTCGCGATTTGGTGACCGATGCCGATGTCGCGGTGGAAAATTACCTGAAACAAGCGCTCGGCGAGCAGTGTCCCGAGTACGGTTTTTGGGGCGAGGAAAGCGGGCAAACCGCGAATCAAACCAGTCGCTGGATCGTCGATCCGATTGACGGCACTCATTCATTCTCGAAAGGCCAATATTTTTGGGGTATAAGCGTAGCCTTGGAAATTGACGGCGAATTGATGATGGGCGCGGTTTACGGTCCGGCCTTGGATGATTATTACTGCGCGGAAAAAGGCAAGGGTGCCTGGAAAAACGGCAAACCTATTCGGGTGTCGGACGAAACCAGTTTGGCCAGCAGCATGGTGTCCACCGGATTTGCCTGCCTGCGCCAATATCTGGAAGATAACAACCTACCGCGTTTCAATCGCATCGCTCAGGCCACTACCGGTCAACGGCGGCTCGGTTCTGCGGCGCTGGATTTATGTACAGTTGCCGACGGTCAGGTCGATGCCTTTTGGGAGCAGGAGCTGAATCTTTATGACATCGCAGCGGGTGTGTTGATCGCCAAAGAAGCGGGCGCGACGATCACCGACTTTAAAGGCAATCCCGGCGTGTTTCCAAAGCAAGTGTTTGCCACAAACGGCAAGATTCTCGATCAGTTGTTGCCATTGATGTGAGCGTTTGTCATCAAGGTCTCGCAACGTGCGGCGATATCGATAGCTTGCTGCGTGGACGAGAAACCGGCGTATTTTTCCGCGAACTGCCGAGCAGCCTGCGAGTATTTCTCATGGCGGAATAGCTCAGTAAGCGATGTTTTGAAGTTAGGGCTTTTGCTTTCAACGGTGACATAAGCGCCGGCGCCAAGTGCTGCGGCATTTTGGGCGCTGATCAGTTGTTCGATCTGAAAAGGTAATGTCAGCAAGGGTTTGCCGCGCAGCAAGAAAGCCGACAGCGTTGCCACGCCGCCATGGCAAATGGCCAGATCGCATTGCTCAGCGGCGGCAGAGATCATTACCGGCTGCGGTGTGATGTGTAGATTGGCGCTACTATTCTTTTCTATAAAAGCCGGCGTTGTGCCGGGTATATGCACCAGTATCGACCAAGGCGACGCGCGCAACTGTTTTAACAATGCTTCCAGGCCAGGATATTTGGGGTGCAAATAAGCGAATATTTTTTCCGCTCCGACGCTTGGCCAGATTGGCTCAATACCGGCGGTTTGCAAAATAGTTGGTCCCCAATAGTTTGCACTACGCCATTGTTTATAGTGATCCAGCTCCGGAAAGGTGCAGATAAAGTCTTCCGCAAACTCAAATAAGTCCGCCAAAATCCTCAGTGGTGGAGTATTCAGACGGGCTAAAACCGAGTTTGTAGTGTTCAATACCTGTCTTTCGATGTCACTTAAGACCTTATCGGCGACTCGAAACCAAGGACGGATATTGGGCATTGGACTGATGCGCGGTGGCGAGAAAAATCCGTTGCCAAACCCAGCTCGCGGTATGTTAAATCCGTGGGCCGCGAGCAAGGCGGTCGGAGCATGATCGAATACAATCAGGTCAGGGTTCAGTTGCTGATATAAGTATTGCCAGGCTTTTGCCCGGGTAAGCAGGCCAATTTCATAGGTAAAGCCCGCATTCAGTATAAGCCCAGGATAACTGGAGGCCGGCGGTCGCGGATGATCATCTGGCCAGCGCATAGGTGCCTGCAAATAAGCAAAATTGTCGCCAGCAAGCAAGACTTCGGCGTATTCCAGATCTTTGAGTGCGAATAACACTTCGTGTCCATTTGCTCTCAGTTGGCGGGCCACGGGTAAAAATGCGGCGATATGCCCGTATCCTGCTCCTAATTCCCAGCAAAAAAGTACTCTACCCATGGTTACGAGAATGAGATCGAATGATGAGTTGTTGTGCTTGACACATTGCTTAAGGCGCTTTTAGATAAAATAATGTTCTTTAGGATTATTGGTTGCGATTTATCCACGGTGGATAAATTTTAGTAAACGATATGGGATCAGGCTATTTATTAGAGTTTGTAACTCACCGAGGGTATTCGGTGCCATAATCGGCAACCTATGGTTTTTATTATTTAATTTGTTCTATCAACCCTGCTAATTTCTCATGATCTTACCTATATTACATCCAGAAAACTTGCCAGGTTTATGCGGATTAGTAGCATTGCCGCCAATGCGTTCTTACCAGCGCTTAATCCATGCAATTCGACCTCTTGCGTTCAGTTCCAAGGAGATTCTGTTGGCTGCGGCTGCGGCCTTGTCTTTTGCGCCGTTCTCAGTACAGGCTTGGACTCTAGACTTTTCATCGAGGACCTATAATTTCAACGAAGCGGATGGCATTGTCCAGGTTAATGTTAATTTGGCTAACAGCTCGGGCGATTATGGTGGATGCACGATAAGTGGCGATGTGGTGGCTGTTGGAGGAAGCGCAACTGCTGGCAGTGATTATAATATTTCGGCTGGTACCTTTTCGTTCAACGCTCCTAGTGTCTTTGGGAGCGCTCATTCGGCTAGTGCGCCGGTATCGATCAATATCATTGATGATGCAGTGGTGGAAAGTGCTGAGACGGTAAATTTAGCCATCCAAAATTTAAATGAGAACTGTAGCTTTGATTCTGCGTCGGCTGGCGTGTCAGCAGTTGCCAATATCGTGGACAATGACGTTGCTCCCACTGCCACTCCCACAACGCCAACGACGCCGACAACGTCAACGCCGAATCTAAGCGCCGATCCGACCTTTACCCCCAATCAGCAATCAATTTACGAAGGTTTAACCAGCGCTTGCTCCGGCGCGAGCGGCGATTTATTGAACCGCTGCAATGAAATCAACAACGCCGACCTGAATGCGATCATTCCCGATGCCGTTGCCGCGCAAGGCGCGGCAGCCGTGGATTTCGGTTACAAACAATTGTCCGTGGTGCATGGCCGCATCGTGAATCTGCGTAATTCCCAGCAGCAAAGCTCCTCGTTACTGGGTTATTCCACCATCAATATCAACGGTGAAACGATACCGGTAGGCAAGGCTTTGATGACGGCATTGGGTCCGGCGCGGGGCGGTGCCGCTGGCGATGATCCAAACGACCAACTGTTCCGCGATAGCCCTTTGGGCTTCTTTCTGAAAGGTCAATTCAATGTCGGCGAAAAAGCCAATACCAGCAGCGAACGAGGTTTTAAAGCCGACAGGAAAGCGGTGACGTTTGGCATGGATTACAGCATTATGGATGAACTAGTGCTGGGCGCGGCATTCGGCTACGGCTCTACCGACACCAATTACAATTTAAATAGCGGCAGCATGTCGGCCGATGCATTCGAGTTTTCGTCTTACGGCAGTTATTTCTTGCCGCAGTCATTTTATATAGACTGGATAATGAGCTACGCGCTGCATTCGTTTGACATCAATCGGCGCATCCAATACACCGGATTCGACAATACGGCCACTAGTGCCGTCAATGGCGACCAGTACGGCTTTAGTTTAGGGTTTGGTAAAGATTTTGCGTTACAAAGTTTTGTGATTAATCCCTATGTAAGACTGGATTACAGCAAAACCAAAGTCGATAGCTATCAGGAAAGCGGCGGTGGCGGCTTGGCGATGGAGTTTGCCGGCCAGTCTATCGATTCGGCGACATCGACTATCGGCGGCCAAGCCAGCAACGCGATCAGCACCTCTTGGGGTGTGTTGTCGCCCGGCGTGCGCTTCGAATGGGTGCATCAATATTTGGACGAAAGCCGTTTGATCCAGGCGCGCTTTAGCCAGGCGGCTGCCGGCGCCGGCACATTCGCCGTAAAAACCGATACGCCGGATCGCGACTATTTCAATATCGGTACGTCGTTGGCGTTGAGTTTGCCGGAAGGTCGGGCGGGTTTTTTACGGTACGAATACCGCTTGGGGCAGGCGTATATTACCGATCATACTATCGAGCTGGGGGCCCGAATTCCGTTTTAAGGGATTTGTAGCGAATACTTTGGGGAAGGGGCCGCGCCGGGAATACCCCGTAGCGGCCGACTCTAATTCAGACTTATTTGGCGTTGGCCAATTCCGCGCGCATTTCGTCGATGACTTTTTTGTAATCAGGTTTACCGAAAATAGCCGAGCCCGCAACGAAGGTGTCCGCGCCGGCTTCCTTAATTTCACGAATATTGCCCACGTTCACGCCGCCGTCGATTTCCAGGCGGATATCAAAACCGCTGTCGTCGATAATTTTTCTGGCTTGGCGCAATTTATCCAACGCGGATGGAATGAAAGATTGGCCACCAAATCCGGGGTTAACCGACATCAGCAAAATCATATCGACTTTGTCCAGCACGTGTTCCAGATAATGTAACGGGGTGCCTGGGTTGAATACCAGACCGGATTTGCAACCCAGGTCTCTGATCATTTGCAGTGAACGATCAATGTGTCTGGAGGCTTCGGGGTGGAAGGTAATGTAGCTGGCACCGGCTTTAGCGAAATCGGGAATGATGCGGTCTACCGGTTCCACCATTAAATGGACGTCGATTGGGGCGGTTACGCCATGCTTACGCAGCGCTTCGCAAACCAGCGGACCGATAGTCAGATTGGGCACAAAATGGTTGTCCATAACATCAAAATGCACAATGTCTGCGCCCGCATTCAAGACATTAACAACTTCTTCGCCCAAGCGTGCGAAGTCTGCGGAGAGTATGGAAGGTGCAATCAGATTGTCAGCCATCTTTTGATCCTTTTGGTGAGGTTAAAAACCACCATTATAACTTCTTTCCGGCATTTGGCTAAAACAGTGGATTGATCGAACAATTTAGGGTCGCAGACGCCTGTTTCAAGCCTCAACTATCAGCTGATTACCAGCGCTTGATTGTTGTTAGGCTGGTAGTCGGTCAGAAATTTTTCGAATTCCGCTATCGGTAGCGGCTTGCTGGTCAAATAACCCTGATAAAGATCGCATTGCCTGCTCTTTAGAAAAGCCAGTTGCTCAGCGGTTTCCACACCTTCCGCAACCACTCGCATGCGCAACGTTTTTGCCATGGCGATAATCGTGGCGGTGATTTCCATATCGTCCGTGTGTTTAGGAATGTCTTCAATAAAACTTTTATCAATTTTTAAGACATCCAGCGGAAATAGTTTCAAATAAGCCAGCGACGAATAACCGGTGCCAAAATCGTCAATGGCCAGATGCACACCCAACCCATGCAACTTATGCAGAATTTCGATAGCTTCTTTTTCGCGCTTCATCAGGGCGCTTTCAGTGAGTTCGAGTTCCAGATACTCGGCTGGAAAACCGGTTTCTTCCAGAACCTTGGCGACCACATCGCTGATGTCGCTATGCAAAAATTGTTGCGGGGACAGGTTAACCGCCAGACGCAAGGGCGGAAAACCGGCTTTTCGCCAGCGCTGGCCGTTGCGGCAGGTTTCTCTCAACACCCAATTGCCGATACTGGTAATCAGACCGGTTTCCTCGGCAATCGGGATGAAGCGCAGCGGCGGTATCAGTTCGCCGCTGGCAGTCTGCCACCTGACGAGGGCTTCTGCACCCACTACCGCGCCATTATCGATGCATATTTGCGGTTGAAAAAACACCCGCAATTCGCCTTGCTCGATAGCTTGCCGCAGGCGGATTTCGATGTCGATGCGTTCGCGCGCCGCGCGAGTCAAATCTTCCGAGAAGTATTTGAAACGATTGCGGCCTTCGTTTTTGGCTTGATACAAGGCCGTATCGGCTTGCTGGATCAACTCGTCCGGCGAACCACCATGCTCGGGAAACATGGCAATGCCGACACTGACGCCGATGCGTACCTCATGACCACTGGGTAGTTGCCAGGTTTGGTTCAAAGCGCTGATGATTTGCGTGGCGACATGGGCCACCATTTCCGGTTGGTTGACTTCTTCCAACAATACTACGAACTCGTCGCCGCCGAGTCGGCAAATAGTATCGCTGGTACGCAGCCGGGTAGTCAGGCGCTCGGCCACCATTTGCAGTAAATCGTCGCCGGCCAAATGGCCGAAGCTGTCGTTGACGTCTTTGAAGCGGTCCAAGTCCAGCATCAACACCGCCATCTTGTTGGCTTGGCGGCGGGCTTTCTCGATATTGTGTTGCAGGCGCGACAGGAACAGCATGCGGTTCGGCAACTTGGTCAGCGGGTCGTGGTGGGCCAGGAATTCCAGTTCCATCTCCGAAGCCTTCAGCTTGGAAATGTCGGCAAACACGCCCACATAGTGACTGATCTCGCCATTGCCGTCGCGCACGGTGCTGATGCTTAATAGTTCAGGATACACTTCTCCGCATTTGCGGCGATTCCAAATTTCGCCTTGCCAATGATCCGTCGTGGCAATATTGGCCCACATTTCCCGGTAAAAATCGGCGTTATGGCGGCCGGAACTCAGGATGCCGGGACTATTCCCGATCACATCATGATTGGTGAAGCCGGTGATATCGGTAAACGCCCTGTTGACCATCGTAATCCTGCGCCGGGAGTCGGTAACCATCACGCCTTCACGCGTGCTTTCAAACACGGCGGCGGCTTGTCCCAAGCGCTCCTCGTTGGCTTTGATGTCGGAAATATCGGTAATGGTGCCGACGTAACCGCATAATCCGCCGGCTTCATCCAGTTCCGGCTCGGCGCGGCCCACCACCCAGTGCACACTGCCATCGGCATGTTGAAAACGGTACTGCATATTGAATGGCAGTAGGGCTGAAACGCAGCGCTGCCATTCGGCAATGACCGACTCTCGGTCTTCGGCAAGCAAACCGACTATCCAGCCGTCACCATGTGAGTTAATAAAATGCAAACCGGTGATCTCGCACCAGCGGTGATTGACATAGTCGCATTCACCTTTTTCATTGGTACGAAAAATCCCAACCGGGGCAATTCTCGATAAGGTATGGAAGAGTAATTCGCTCTCCTGCAAGGCAATCTCCGCTTGCTTGCGGGCGGTTATGTCGCGCAAGCCAATGACATAGGCCGCAGAGCCTTCCCATTCCAGTGGTGCGGAACGCAGTTCCGCCCAGGCTATGCCGCTGGGACGAATCAGGTTAATGTCTTGAAATTGAATTTTGTCAGCAGGAATCGGAATTGCTAAGGAATGGCCGATCAGGCTGCCGCGTTCCAGTAATTGTTCTGCTGCCTGATTGGCATAAATAACGTTGCCTTGCGGGTCGACCACCATCACGCCGTCGGTAATGGTGTCGAGGATCAGATTGAGTTGTTTGAGTGTTTGTGGCATTTAGGGGGTACGACGCGGCATCAAACGATCACTGTCTGCACACCTGTACCAACATTTTGGGTAGTGATTGCCGCCATCACCGACGACATCCGGGAAAGATCGCCCAGCAGCTTTAATACCGGTTCCGGCAGGTCGCGCACCAGCATCGGTGTGGCAAATATTTCTTTTTCCAAAGCTTTTTCCGGCATGCCCAATACTTCGACCACGTCGAATACCCAATGGCCGGGCTCGTAAATGCCGGCCAGCACCGCGCTGATTTGCTCGACCAGCCTGCGGGTTTCCGGATTTAGCGACACCACATATAAGGTCAAAACCAGTTTATGGTGGTTGGCGCGACGTTCTTCATGGACTTTGGCGATATGTACCACTTGCGCGATATTTCTGATTTGCGATGCCGACAAGGGCTTGCTGGCCAGTTCGAATTGCAAGCCTTCATCATGGGCGTCTTTCAGTTGATCCATGAATTCGGCGGCAAAGGCCGTGACGATATAGACATTCAGGCTGTTGTCCAAGGCCTTCAGGCGACGTAAGGTTTCCACGCCGTCGATGCCGGGCATGCGTAAATCCAGAAATATCAAATCGGGACGATCGGCTTCAACCATGGCGATACCTTGCAGACCATTCTCGGCTTCGCGAACCTTATAGCCTTCCTCTTCCAGAATCAGCTTGAAGGCGCCGCGTACCGCAGGGTCGTCGTCAATCACTAGAATATTGTTTACCATCGCCTCTGTCTCAATCCGTTAAAAAAATACTAATAGTGGGGGAATTTTAACCGTATGCGGCAACCTTCGCCAATGCGACTTTCCACCGCTATCGAGCCATCGGCATCCTGAATCAGACGGCGAGTGACCGATAAACCCAGGCCGGTGCCCTGGCCGGGTGGTTTGGTGGTAAAGAAGGGGTCGAACATGCGGCCTTGCACCTCGTCGGGGATGCCGGGGCCGTTGTCTTTTATAATCAACTCTAGCATTTTTTCCGCGGAGCTGACGCTAATTTCAATGACAGGTTGCGCAATGCCGCGCAGCGCATCGCGGGCATTGATTAAGAGATTGATCAGAATCTGTTGCATGCTTTCTGCGGTGCAGGCGAGTTTGGGCAAGTTTTCCGGTATCTCGGTGCGAACTTGGATAGCGGTTTTGCGCAATTCGCCTTCCAGTAACAACAAGGTTTGGCCTAAAACCTCTTCCAGCGAGCAACTGCCGGTTTGCGTGTTTTTTTGATGCATGAACACCAGCATATTCGAAACAATGTTTTTGATACGTTGAATTTGCTGCAAGGCTTGCGCGAGCACTTGTTTGGATTTGGCGTCTTCAGTGCGGTCCGAGACAAATTCGACGAAGTTCATCACGCCCATCAGTGGGTTGTTGATCTCATGGGCCACGCCGCCGACCAGCGTGCCGAGTGCCGACAACTTTTCCATTTGCAGCATATGATCCTGATTTTCCTGTAATTGTTTATAAGCTTGGCGGGTTTGTTCCAGTAAGCGGGCATTTTCCAACGAAATAGCGGCTTGCGCGGTCAATAGCTCGGTCATGCTGATTTTTTCCGGAGTGAATACGCCTTCGGATAGCCGGTTTTCCAGATACAGCAGACCGATTAACTCACTTTGCTTGATGACCGGCAAACACAATACCGAGCGTAAGCCGAACGCCACAACCTCGGGAGCATTTTGAAAATCACCTTCACTACAGGCATCGCTCAGCACGACTTTTTCGTGGGTGCGTTGCACGTAATTGACGATGGCGTGGCAGATGCCGCGCACCTTGTTCAAGCCGTAATAGTGCTTATGTATCGTGCGCTTTTTACCGACGTGCTGCTCGGCGGCGACCAAGAGCTCGTCATTTTGTTTGATCAGCAAGTAACCGTGTTGGGCTGCGGAGCTTTCCAACACCACGGCCATGATTTTTTGCATGAGTTGAGTCAGATCGATTTCCGCCGATAACGCCAGCGCCGACTTCATCAAATAGCTGATGTCCAGACTAGGTAAGGTAGTGGGCGCCGGGTGGGGTTTGGCTATTCTGGCGCCGGTTTCCGGGCTGACGTATTGATGACGCTCCTGTAGCCGGTTGTTTTTCGCGTCCGCACGGCATAGACGGTAATGGCGGCGGGCTTCGCCGTAATACAGTTCCGCATCGCCCAGGCCATGTTTCAGGGTCAGATCGGCCAGCGCTTCGTATAGATGGCCGGTCAGTACGCCATAGTTCTGTGCCAGCGATAGGGCGATGGCATCCAGATACAGATTGCGCGCGTCGCGATATTGGCCATGCTGATTGGCTAATTCCGCATGTATAAACATCACGTAGGGCTTTAACAAGGGACCGAGTTGCCCCCACACTTCCAGTTCAGCGAGCAAGGGCGGAATTTCGGAATCGATTCGCGCATCATCCGTTTCCGAGCGCAGCAGGTTCAAGATCCGAAATACATACCAAAGACGTTTCAAGACATTGTCGGTTAAACCATGCAAATAGTTTTCCACGGTTTTCAAGGATAGTGCCGCCGAACTATAGTCGCCCAGGTAATATTGGGCAAAACCCAGTAATGCGAAGTAACTGCCGGTAGCGGCAACATAATTATTGGCTTGCCAGTCAGCCAGGGTCGCTTGCATATCGAGCTGACCGCAGTCGGGCTTCATCGGCAATACCCAGCCGGCCATTACTGCTTGCGCCAGACCTATCGAAAACGACAGCTGGTTTTTACGGGAAAATTGTAAACACTCCTCGGCGGCTTCCTCGACCCAGCGCAGGTTTTTACCCTGGGCAATTAGATTCCACATCAGCGGGCCGTAGGACAAGCCGGCGTTGTATAAATCGCCGCAGTTCTTCCCGGATTGAATAGCTTTATGCGCGTAATCGACAATATCGGCGGGGTGGCTACGCGAGTGCATATTGCACCAGACGATGCCGTTCATGCCTCTGGTAGCGCCAAAGGTGTTGGGGTATTTGGCGCAAAGGTCGTGAGCCAAATCCTGATAGCGAAACGCCTGCGCGAATTTGCCTTGTTCGCCCAGATTTAGGCCCATGATGGAAAACGAATAAATCACCGATTCGTCCATGCCGCCTTCCAGACAATGCAAGGTGGATTGGGCGGCGGACAAATACAGCTGCGGCACCAGACCGCACATGTATAAATCCGGAATCAACTCGCTATAAAAAGCCAGTTCGATTTTGCTCTGCCGCTGTTCGGTAAACGGCATGTTTAGGATTTTTTGCCAGACATCGTCTTGCTGTTCGATGATCTGCATCAGATTTTCCATACGTTGCCGGGCTTGCTCGGGATCGTCGGGAATGGACTTGTTGAAATAAGCCAAGCCGCGATTGGCAGTGGCGATAGCTTGTTTGAAGTTGCCGAACGAGGATAGCGAAGTGGTCTGATCGGCCAGCGCTTCGGCTTTGTCCAGGTCGCTGACCGCATGCTCGATCAGCCGATTCAATAAAGCTTCCGAGCTGTCGTAGCGGCCGCACATCAGATCGGTTTTTGCCAGGCGTTGATAAATCCTAAACGTCAGCGCGTAGGCCGTTTCCCAACAATCGGTCGGCAGATAATTGTGGGCCTTCAGGAAAAATTCGTTGGCGGCATCGCCGGCTAGAGCATCCAGGGCTTTATTGCCGGCGTTGAAGTTGATATTCACCAGCCAATAGGCGGTTTGCTCGTCGAGTATAGCCGGGCAACCCTGATTGAGATGGGCGGCGATGGTGAATAAATTGTCCAGGCTGACCAGCTCGGCACCAGGCGGAACCACAGACAGTAGGCGATTGCCTATGCGCCAATGGATGCCGGGGCGGGACGCGGCGTCAACTTGTTGCAATACCGCTTCCTGCACCCGGTCATGGACAAATTGCAGGTCGGCTTTATTTTCCAGCAAGAGCCCCATGCTTAATACCGGTTTTAAATCCTCGAACAGCTGCTCGATGGGTTTGTCCAGCACCAGCCCGACATCCTCGGCAGTAAAGCGATTGCCCATGCATGCGCAGTGGTAAAGGATGTGTAAAGTCCGGCTTGGCAATTTACGCACTTTGGCACTGAACAGCTCCACCACGCTGGCCGGCATTTGCGTGTCGCGGATGCGGTTCATATCCCATTGCCAGTGCTGTTTGGCGTCGATACCGAGTAAACCTTCGTTGTACAACCAGGCCAGACTTTCACTGACAAACAAGGGGTTGCCTTCGGTCAAATGCGCGATAAAGTCGGCCAAATTTGCCGTGGCGGTTAGCGACGAATCCAGAATGTAGGCGACCATTTCGTGGCAGTCGGCGTCGCTGAGTTCGGTGAGATGAATCTCGGCCAGCGGGTCGGCGTTTTCTTGCACGCTACGAATCAGTTTCGTCAGGGGGTGATCTTGGTCCACTTCGTTGTGACGATAAGCGCCCATAAAAAACAAATAAGGGTGTTCGCGATGATTGGTGAACAGGTTTTGCAAGAAATCGAACGTGGCACTGTCGCACCATTGCAGATCGTCGATGAATAAGACCAAGGGATTTTCTTCGCTGGCCAGACAGGCTAGAAAGCGGCCGAACAGATTGTTGAAACGATTACGGGCTTCCACCGGCGGCAAGGGCGGGGCTTCGGCTTGCGGGCCGATGATGAATTCCAGCTCCGGCACCACGTCGACGATCACCCCGCCGGCATTGTCCAGCGCTTCGAGAATTTTTGTGGACCAATCATTTACTTGCGCGTCGCTTTCGGTCAGAAAGGTGCGTATCAGATTGCGCAAGGCCTGGATCAGCGAACTGTAGGGAATATTTTTTTGGTACTGATCGAACTTGCCGGAGCTGAAATAACCGCGATTTTTCACCAACGGTTTTTGCAGTTCCTGAATCAGCCGGGTTTTGCCTATGCCGGATAGACCGGAAATAAACACCGAACGAAACTGGCCTTGGGTTACCTGACTATATTCCTGGCGAATAAGCTCGGTTTCGCTTTCCCGGCCGACCATTTTCGAAATGAAAATCACCCGACGGCTGCGGTCATGCTGGCCTATACCAAAATCCGATACGCTGCCGGTAATTTCGTGTTCTTTCTGGCAGCGCAACAAATCCGCCAGCAAGCCGGAGGCGCTCTGATAGCGTTTTTCCGGTTGTTTCAAAATCAGTTTGGCGATGATTTCGCTCAGCGTGTTGGGAATGCCCGGGCTGATATCGTGGACTTTGACCGCCTCCTCGGCCAGATGCGAGTGAATCAGTTCCAAGGGATCAGCGGAAAAAAACGGCAAGCGGCCCGTCAGCAGTTCGTAAAACACGATGCCCAGCGAATATAAGTCGGTGGAGAAATCAACCCGGTAGTTGATGCGGCCGGTTTGCTCCGGCGAGGTATACGCTAAGGTGTTGCGGACAAACTCCGGATCGTAAATGAAATGACTGACATCGCGGATGTCCAACGGCGTAATGAAATCGGTCAAACGCAGATTCAAACTGCCGGATTGCACCAAAATATTGTGCGGTTTGATGCCGCCATGAGTGATGCCGGCATCATGCACCGATTGCAAGGTGTCGGCTAATGAGCAGGCCAGCGTAAAAAAATCGGCTAAATTCACCGCCTGCTGTTGGGTGATCCAAGCGTTTAATGATTGGCCGTTGAACCATGGTTGCACGATGAATTGATCGCCGTCGTTGGATTCCAAAGCCAACGGCGTGCAGACGCGCGGGTCGTGCAATACTTTCAGACGTTCGATTTTTTGCCGCAGGTGCCGGGATTGGTCGTCCCAACTGGACAATAGTTTCAGGCATTTAACCACCAGCGGGTATTCCGGCACATGTTTATGGTAGCCCTTATAAACCGTGGCTTGCAGGCTTTCTCCGAGTTTGTCGGTCAGCACGTAGCTGTCCAGTTGCGGAGCGTTTTTGAGCGGAACTGTTCTGGTGCTTATATCGATCATGCGTTGGCGACTGGGAGTATTAACGCGATTTTCGCGGCAGTTCCGGGAGCGGGCTGTTTTATAATTCTAGTCTTGTTTTGACTCAGCAGGATTAGCCATGGCCGCGACAGCCTCCAATATGCTGCCTCTAGGCAGTATCGCTCCAGACTTTTGTTTGCCGGATACCGTGTCCGGCCGCAACTATGCCTTGCAGGACTTGAAAGGCGAACGCGGCACCTTGATTTTGTTTATCTGCAACCACTGCCCGTATGTGTTGCACATTAAAGAGCAGTTGATCGCTATTGCCCGGCAATACGCCGCCTCAGGCATTGCGACGGTGGCGATCAGTGCCAATGACATCGAAAACTACCCGCAGGATGCGCCGGATAAAATGCAGCAGATGATGGTGGAATGGGGGCATCCCTTTGCCGCGTATTTGTACGACGAATCGCAGGCGGTGGCCAAGGCGTATCAGGCGGCCTGTACCCCGGATATTTATCTGTTCGATGCCGGTCTGGCTTGCGTTTATCGGGGCCGCCTGGACGGCGCCACGCCGAAGAATGCGGTGCCGGTAACCGGCGAGGATTTGCGCAGGGCCTTGGATCAGTTGCTGGCCGGACAGCCTATCGACGCGGCACAAATTCCCAGCATCGGCTGTAATATCAAATGGAAACATGCGGAGTAGTTGACGGTAATCCGGAGCAGGTTACCACCCTGGTAAAAACCGCTGTTTAGGTGTTTGATCTTTTCTGACTTCTGCCTGTGCAGAAGCGCTCTCAGACTTTGCCGTGCACTTTTTAGCGTTGTATATCGTCGAATTGCTCAACCAACATATCAAGTTCTTTGCTGAGTTCCGAGACACCGCCGCTGGCCGTGCTGGCATGAACCGCATGCTCTGTGGTTTGTCGCGATAAGGTGCCGACGGCTTCTACCGTTCTGGAAATTTCTTCGGAAACGATATGCTGTTGTTCGGCGGCGCTGGCGATCTGCACGATCATGTCGTTAATAATATTGACCGACAGCGTGGTTTGTTGCAGCGATTCGGTGGAGTTTTTTCCGTGTTCCGCACCGGTTGCCGCCATTTCCCTGACTTTAGCCATTTCCTGTACGGCGTTGTTCACGCCGGAGCGCAGGCCGTCTATCATTTTGTGAATTTCCTCCGTGGATTTTTGTGTGCGTCCGGCCAAGGTTCTGACTTCGTCGGCCACCACCGCAAATCCCCGGCCTTGCTCGCCGGCTCGCGCCGCTTCAATGGCGGCATTGAGTGCCAAAAGGTTAGTTTGTTCGGCAATCCCTTGAATCACATCAAGTACGCCGCCGATTTTCTTGCTGTGATCGGCCACAATTTTGATGACCGTTTCGGCTTGGTCGACCGCGATCACTAAGCGGTCTATCATTTGGATGGTATTGTTGACCCGCGATAGCGTCTCTTGCGATTGCTGATTGACGTCGTTGGCGGCTTGGGCGGCGTTGGCTGCGCTGCGGGCTACCTCGCTGACTGTGGCGCTCATTTGGTGTATCGCCGATGCAATCTGTTCGATTTCCGACAGCTGCCTATCCATTGCCACGCTGACTTGGTTGACTGCTCTGTAACTCGTATCTGCTTTGCCTGCCAAGGGCTCGGTCGCTTGAGTTAGACGGCGAATGATGGTTCTGGATTTTGCTTTTAACAGTTTCACCGCCAACAGTAATTGCCCAACCTCGCTGCTGTCAGCGGTGTAAATCTGCTGCATCACCGGATTGTCGATAACCCCGCGTGCTTCCGCCGCGGCAACTTTTAAGGGTTGTAAAACTAAAGAAAGCCAGGCATAACCGGCAGCTAGAGGGGCGGCAAAAACTGCTGCCGCTACCCCAAAACCGCTAGTCTCGGTCATGTATAGGCTGACGGCGGTCGTCAATTGAATCAGCGCAAACCCGGCGGTCAGTTTGCCGGACAAACCGATGCGGCTCAGAGGCGAATCGATATTTTTGCCGTTGTTCAGTTTTTCGTAGACAGTATTGGCACGGGCTACGCTAGTGCTGTCCGGTTTAACCCGCACCGATTCGTAGCCGACGATCTTGCTATTTTCGAAGCGTGGTGTGACAAAAGCATCCACCCAGTAATGGTCACCGTTTTTACAGCGATTTTTGACGATACCCATCCACGGCCGGCCGCTCTTCACGGTTTGCCACAAATCGGCGAATGCGGCGGACGGCATGTCGGGATGGCGAACGATGTTATGGCTTTGGTTTAACAGCTCTGTCGTGCTAAAGCCGCTAATCTCCAAAAAATCTTGATTGACATAATTGATCTTGCCGGCGGGATCGGTCCCGGAAGTGATGGTGGCCGAAGACGCGTAAATCACTTCACGCTGGGTAATAGGTAAATTTTTTCTCATTTTTTATGGGGTAGGCAGAGATAGAAAGGTAAGTCCCCACGCAAGCGTTTGCTGACTTGGCTGTACCGCTATTGTTAATGAAGTATAAAGGGCTTTAACGCGTTTGCAAAAACCGGCCAATGATTAGGGTTTGGTATCCGCGCCGGATTTTGTTGTTAGATACCGGCGATGCACTATGCTTGCAACGGAAAAACCTAAAAAGAGGATGGAAATGACAGAATATCAATCACGGCAGTTGCAATTCAGCGGTAGCGGTGGCGAGTATTTCCGGATTTGGATCGTCAATGTCTGCTTGAGTATTGTCACTTTGGGAGTTTACTCCGCCTGGGCCAAAGTCAAACGTAATCAATATTTTTACCGGCACACTACGTTAGCCGGCGCGAGTTTTGACTATCACGGCGATCCTAAGGCGATTTTGAAGGGACGGATCGTCGCCTTTTTATTGTTTGCTTGCTATACCTTGGTCGGTAAATTCGATCAGGTGGCGGGGTCGGCTATTCTGCTGGTGATCATAGTCGCCATGCCCTGGCTGCTGATGCGTTCGCTCCGCTTCAGGCTGCATAACACCAGCTACCGGGGCTTACGTTTTGCCTTTCATGGCAGCACCGGGGCGGCGTATTTCAATTTTCTGCTATTGCCGGTGTTGTCGGCGTTGACCCTGGGTTTGCTCTGGCCGCTGGCGCAACAGCGCATGGCCCGTTATACCCGTGAAAACAGCACGTATGGCAGCGAGTTTTTTAAGTTCTTCGCCGGTAGCGGCGCTTATTACCGTATCTATTTTATGACGATATTTATCGGCGTATTAGTGTTTGCCGGTCTGATGACCAGCGTCATGTTGCTCGGGAGCAAAGAGCTGATTCCGGTGGAGGCAGACCAATTGGTGGCGATGAGCGTCTTGGTAGCCTCGATAGGTACATATTTGGCCTTGTTTTTACTGGCTTATCCCTATGTTGCGGCGCGTTTGCAGAACTTAGTCTGGAATAACACACAATTGGGGCCGCATGGCTTTCAGGCCCAGCTGCGGGCGCGGGAGATGCTGGGCATCATGTTTGGTAATGTACTATTGACTTTGTTGACCTTGGGCTTGTACAAGCCGTTTGCCGACATCCGCTTGGCGCGTTATCGCATCGAGCACGTGGCCTTATTGCCGCAGGGCAGCATTGACGATTTTGTGGCCGGTTTGCAGACTAATAGTTCCGCCGCCGGCGAGGAAATGGCCGAGATGTTCGATTTCGATATTGCCTTGTAAATGTGGCTCACGGCTGTTTACTACGACGGGCGGCAAGCCCGGCCGCATCCCGTCACCCTCTGTGTGGAAGGGGATAAACTGTTGTTGCAGGGCCGGGACATTGTGCGGCGCGAAGAGTTAAACGGTCTGAAAATTCCGCCGCCGCTCGGCAGCACGCCGCGCCTGATTTTGTTCGCCGACGGCGGCCGCTGCGAAGTGGCAGACCGGCAAGGCTTTGCCGAGATGTTGCAGGATGCAGGAAATAGCGCGGTGGCGGGTATGGAGAATAGCTGGTGGTATGCGTTGGCAGCGCTGCTGTTAACTTTGAGCCTGCTTGCCGTTGTGTATTTGTTTGGACTGCCTTATGCGGCGCGGGTCGTGGCGGACCGGGTGCCGGTTTATCTGCTGGAGCGGATGGATAATCAGTTTTTCGCCAGCCTCGATCAAACCTTGTTGATGCCCAGTAAACTAGCCGAGGAACGTCGGCACACCCTTCAGGATGGCTTGCGGCGCCTGGTCTTGCCGCCGGGTGAGGACCGACCGGCGCACATTGAATTTCGCGGTAGTCCGACATTGGGCGCCAACGCCTTTGCGTTGCCCGGCGGCAGCGTGTTGGTACTCGACGACCTGGTAAATTTGGCGAGTAACGACCAGGAAATTTTGGCGGTGCTGGCCCATGAAATGGGTCATGTTCATGAAAAACATGCCTTGCGGCAAATGTTACAGGCTTCCGTGGTCGGTTTGGCGATGGCTTGGTACATTGGCGATGTCAGTAGTCTGCTGGCCGTCGCACCGACCGTATTATTACAAACCCGCTATTCGCGCGATTTCGAACGCCGGGCCGATGCTTTTGCCGCCGAATTGTTGCGCGCTAACGGTATTCCGGTTAGCCGGCTGGCCGATATATTGGAAAAACTGGAGGCCGCTCATCAAACCGCCGCGCCGAAACAGCCGGTAGAATCGGTTGAAGCGCTGGATTATTTATCCAGCCATCCTAATACCGAGGAACGCATCAAACGTCTGCGCGGTCAGTAAAATTGTCCGAGGCTCTTATTGTGCGGTAGGCCAATTAATGTTCATTAGGAGAACAAAAACGCATGAAATGTATTTTCCCCGTTGCGCTGGCTTGTTTGCTTACATTCAGCGGAACCGGCTGTTCCTATAATGCCAAGTCCGATCACCACGCACAAAATCGCAAAGTGCATCACTTGGTTATCGTTTGGTTGAAACAGGCTGGCGACGAGAAACTCCGGCAACAATATATCCAAGACAGTGAAGGTTTGGCTAAATTGCCGGGCGTGTTGGCTTACGCTGTCGGTACACCGGCGGCGATTAATCGCGGACGCGCGAATGCCGCGTTAGATGAAAGCTATGATGTGGCGGTTTCCAGCGTTTACGAAAGTCAGCAGGCTTACGAAACGTTTTTGCAGAATCCGGAATATCTGCGCGTGGCGCAGCAGGTTTTGCGGCCCTTGGTGGACAAATATAAGGTTTACGACTTTATTGAATGATGCCGACAGTCTGCGGCAGCAAGTTTGAGTCGGGTTGGGCGCTGGCCACAACCCGAGTTATTGGGTCTATTTTTTCAAAGCCGCTGCTTCTGCGGCGCGGCGGGTAATTTCCGCCCAATCGCCGGCATCGACCAAGTCGGAGGGGGCCATCCAGGAGCCACCTACGCAAGCGACGTTGCTCAAGGCCAAATACTCAACCGCATTTTTGGGGTTGACACCACCGGTCGGGCAGAAGGTCACTTGCGGCAGCGGGCCGCCGATGGATTTCAGCATTGGAATGCCGCCCGCCGCTTCGGCCGGGAAAAACTTCATCGCGGTAATGCCTCTGTCCATCAAACGCATCACTTCGCTAGGCGTGATCACGCCGGGTAAAATCGGCACGCCGGAAGCCAAGGCCGCATCCAGCAAGCTGTCGGTGACGCCGGGGCTGACGATGAATTCCGCGCCGGCATCAATGGCGTTTTTCAGTGTTTGAATGTTGATGATGGTGCCGGCACCGACAATCGCGCCCGGCACTTCGGCTTTGATGCGCCGAATTGCATCCAGCGCCACCGGCGTGCGCAAGGTGATTTCCAATACTTTCAATCCACCTTCCACCAGCGCGCGCGCCAAGGGTACGGCTTGGTCGAGTTGGTTGATAACCATCACCGGCATTACCGGCGAGGTGGTCATGACTTCTTTTATTGATACGGTCATTTCTTATTTTCCTAATGTGATGGTGTTTGGATAAACCCGCGCAATGAAGCGTGTCTGGTTAACGAAACGATAATAGCCAAACGTCTTGGTCTTATACCGTATAAGTCGTTGAGGCCGTCTTGCCGCCGCGTCCGGTCCAGTCGGTATGAAAAAACTCGCCTCTGGGCCGGTCGGTGCGTTCATACGAATGTGCGCCAAAATAGTCGCGTTGTGCCTGCAATAAATTGGCTGGCAATCTTTCGGTGCGATAGCCGTCGAAATAGGCTAGCGCAGACGAGAAGGCCGGTGTGGGAATACCCAGTTGTATGCCCAATATCACGGCTTGACGCCAACCCGCTTCGGCCTGTTTCATTGCCTCGACGAAGAAATCGGCCAGCAGCAAATTTTCCAGATCGGGATTTTGCTGGTAAGCCTGTTTGATGTCGTTCAGAAATTGGCTGCGAATGATACAGCCGCCGCGCCACATCAAGGCAATGTCGCCGTAATTCAGCGCCAGTTTGTATTCCTTGGCGGCTTCGCGCATCAGCCGAAAACCTTGCGCATAAGAAATGATTTTCGAGGCATACAGGGCTTGGCGAATAGCTTGAATCATTGCTGCTTTGTCGCCGCTAAAGCTGGCGCTGGTTTTAGGCAAGGCTTTGGCGGCTCGGATGCGCTCGTCTTTTTGCGCGGACAAGCAGCGGGCAAAGACCGATTCGCCGATCAGGGTCAGCGGTATCCCTAAGTCCAGCGCGTTGATGCCGGTCCATTTGCCGGTGCCTTTTTGGCCGGCGGTATCCAGAATGCTGTTCAGCAAGGGTTGGCCGTTGTCTTCTTTGTAAGCCAGGATGTTGGCGGTGATTTCGATCAAATAAGAGCTTAATTCGCCTTGATTCCACTCGGCAAAAATTGCCTGCATTTCGTCGGTGCTCAAGTTCAACCCTTCGGCTAACAGTTGATAAGCTTCGCATATCAGCTGCATGTCGCCGTATTCGATGCCGTTATGCACCATTTTTACGTAGTGGCCGGCACCGTTGTCGCCGACCCATTCGCAGCAAGGGTCGCCGTCAACATGGGCGCTGATGGCCTGAAAAATCGATTTAACCGCCGGCCAAGCTGCTTTGTTGCCGCCGGGCATGATGGAAGGGCCGTGCCGCGCGCCTTCTTCCCCGCCGGATACGCCGGTACCTATGTAGAGCAGGCCTTTTTCCTGCAAATATTGGGTGCGGCGGTTAGTGTCTGTAAACAGCGAATTGCCGCCGTCAATGATAATGTCGCCCTCTGACAGCAAAGGTATTAAGTCGTCAATATATTGATCCACGACAGCCCCAGCCTTGACCATCAACATGATCTTGCGTGGTGACTCCAGACTGTTCACCAGTTCTTGCAGAGAGTGTGTACCGATGACTTGGGTGTTTTTGGCGGCCCCCTCCAAAAACTCATCGACTTTGCTGGTGGTGCGGTTATATACCGCTACCTTGAAGCCGTGGTCGTTCATGTTCAGGACTAAATTCTGTCCCATGACCGCCAGGCCGATCAAACCGATATTTGCTTTCATGTGCGTGCCTACTGTAAACGTTGTCATTGTTGGGTTATTACACAATGTTGCTTAATTCTGGTTTCAAGAAAGTCGTCCTTCCGAGGAAGGACGGATTTGGCAAAGTGAAACTAAGACGGCATTGCTTAAAACGCGTGAATATCAGTCCACGAAAAACAGATTGGTTGCCCCGGTTTCCGAGGTGGATGCGTTTGCCCGCATCGCGCCGAACAGTTCGCGACCCATACCGAAATGGTGGCCGGTAGCGCTGTTGGGAGCCGGCACGCGGGCATCGAATTCGGCTTGATCGACTTGTACGTTGACTTCGCCGGTTTGCGTGTTTAAGGCAATGATGTCGCCGTCGCGGACTTTAGCCAGCGGACCGCCGTCTATGCATTCCGGCCACATGTGGATCGCCGACGGCACCTTGCCTGACGCGCCGGACATCCGGCCGTCTGTCACCAAGGCGACATGAAAACCCCGATCTTGCAATACCCCCAGCACCGGCGTCAATTTATGCAATTCCGGCATGCCGTTGGCTTTCGGGCCCTGGAAGCGCAAGACAACGATGACGTCTTTTTCCAGTTCACCGCGCTTGAAAGCTGCTACCACATCCAATTGGTCGTCGAACACCATGGCCGGTGCGGTCACCACCTGATGTTTTTCCGCGACCGCAGAGATTTTCGAGACCCCACGGCCCAGGTTGCCGTGCATGACATGCAGGCCGCCGCCGGTGGCGAAGGGTTGCTCGACGCTACTAATGACTTCCGGATCCAATGAGCTGGCCGGCCCTGGTATCCAATCGAGCTTGCCGTTGTTAATAGTTGGTACTTGGCTGTATTGAGCCATGCCGCGCTGGTCGCCGATGGTCAGAATATCGCCGTGCAGTAAACCATGTTCGAGCAATTCCTGGATCAACAAACCCATGCCGCCGGCAGCCTGGAACTGATTGACGTCGGCCGGGCCGTTCGGATAAATCTTGGTCAATAGCGGGATGGCTTTGGAGAGGTTATCGAAATCGTCCCAGTTGATGATAATGCCGGCCGCGCGGGCGATGGCGATCAAATGGATGGTGTGGTTGGTCGAGCCGCCGGTTGCGAGCAAACCGATAATCGCGTTGATGATGGCTTTCTCGTTGATGACATGGGCAATCGGCCGGAAGTCGTCGCCCAGCGCCGTAAATTTCAACACCTGTTTGGCTGCGGCTTTCGTCAATTCGTCGCGCAGCGGGGTATAGGGATTGATGAAAGAACTGCCGGGCAAATGCAAGCCCATGATCTCCACCATCATTTGATTGCTGTTGGCGGTGCCATAGAAAGTGCAGGTGCCGGGGCTGTGGTAAGCCTTGGATTCTGACTCTAATAACTCTTTTTCACCGACTTTGCCTTCGGCGAATTTTTGCCGGGTGCGGGATTTTTCCTTGTTGGAGATGCCAGTGGTCATTGGGCCGGCTGGCACGAAAACCGCAGGCAGGTGGCCAAAGCTCAAGGCGCCGATCAGCAAACCCGGCACAATTTTGTCGCAAACGCCCAGATACAAGGCGGCGTCGAACATGTTATGGCTCAAACCAATAGCAGTGGACAACGCGATCACGTCGCGGCTGAACAGCGACAATTCCATGCCGGGCATACCTTGCGTAACCCCGTCGCACATGGCCGGTACGCCGCCCGCGAATTGCGCGACACCGCCGGCTTCGCGCACGGCCTGTTTAATCAGTTCCGGGTAGTGTTGATACGGTTCGTGTGCCGACAGCATGTCGTTGTAGGCGGAGATAATGCCGACGTTGGCTTTGACGGCATGCGATAGCGCGTCTTTTTCATTAGCGGAGCAGACGGCAAAACCGTGGGCCAGATTGGCGCAAGGCAGATTGGTGCGCTGCGGGCCGTTGGCAATAGCGGCGTCGATGCGGGCCAGATAAGCAGCGCGGCTTTCCCGGCTACGTTCCACCACGTCGGCGGTCACTTTTTCTAAAACAGGATGCATAAGCTCTCCAGGGCAGCAGATGGGGTGGTGTCGACGCGCCGAACAGCGTTTTGGAATCGAGAGTGATCAGGTTATGCGCGTCTAACCCACCCTAAAAATTAAGCGACTAAGGTGCCCAGTACAATTCCACCGGCACGTCTTCCTGATTCAATAAGCCCCGGATCGGCATATCCTCTAACGGGCCCGGTTTCTGGGCGCTGTTGAATACCGCCAACTTGTCTTCGCCGGTAAACAGAATCACGATGCGTTCGGACTTTAACAAGGCACTGCGGGTTAGGGTCAGACGTTCCGTATTGGGTCCGGTCACTTCGCTCTGAATGGCGGTGATGGCTGCGGTCAGATTTTGATTGTCTTCGCTCAACGCGTCGGCCAGGCCTTCGGCATGCGGAAACAGGGAGGCGGTATGCCCGTCCGGGCCCATGCCGACAATGCTCAGCGTGAAAGGTTGCGGCAGTTTGGCGTAGCGGGCTTCGGTTTCGGCTTGGCCTTGTTTGGCCGTGTCAGCCAGGGTTTTCATGCCGATAAACTCAACGTTTTTGGCGTTGTTGATCAGCAGACTGCGGCGAATCAGTGCCTCGTTGCTGGCGCTGTGTTGATTATCCACCCAGCGTTCGTCCACCAATGCCACCTTGATTTTTTTCCAATTCAAATCGGATTTGGATAAGGCTTCGTAAAGCGGGGCAGGGGTAGTGCCGCCGGATACCAATAAAGTCGCCTGACCGTGTTTGCTGACTGCTTCGGACAAAACATCCTGGCATTCGGCGACCAAGGCGGTAAACAGGTGGCTACGTTGTTCGAAAAAAAATTCTCTAACCATATTCGTTGTTCTCGTGATGGATACAGATTGATTACTCTTCCCAGGCGCGGCCGTCGCGGGCCAATAATGCCACGGAGGCAATCGGCCCCCAGCTGCCAGCCGGGTAAGATTTTGGTGCGCTGTGGTTTTGCGCCCAGGCGTCCTGGATCGAATCGACCCAGGCCCAGGCTTGTTCGATTTCTTCGCGGCTTAAAAACAGCGTTGTATTCCCGCGCAGGGCTTCCAGAATCAGTTTTTCATAGCCGCCGAAAATGCTGTTTTTCTTGAAGGTTTCCGAAAAACTTAAGTCCAGCTTGGTTTGTTGCAGTTTGATATTCCCGTCTATGCCCGGTACCTTGTTCAGCATCACCACATCCACGCCTTCGTTGGGCTGCAAATGGATCACCAGTTTGTTGGCCGGCAAATCGCGGAAGCTGTCCTTGAAGATGTTGTGCGGCAACTGCTTAAAGTTGACGACGATCTCGGTACGTTTGTTGGGCATGCGTTTGCCGGTACGCATATAAAACGGTACGCCGGCCCAGCGCCAGTTGTCGATGTCCACCCGAATCGCCACGAAGCTCTCGGTGGTGCTTTCCTTGTTGGCGCCTTCTTCTTCCAGGTAACCGGGTACCGCCGCGCCTTTGATGAAACCGGCGGTGTATTGGCCGCGCACGGTTTTTTCCTCCACGTTACGCACGGTGATCGGCCGCAAGGCTTTTAAAACCTTGATTTTTTCCATGTGGATGCTTTCCGCTTCCAGATCGGCAGGCGGTTCCATCGCCACGAAAGTCAGAATCTGCAGCAAATGATTTTGCAGCATGTCGCGGAGCTGGCCGGTTTTATCAAAATATTCCCAGCGGCCTTCGATGCCAATGTCCTCACCCACCGTAATCTGGATATGGTCGATGGTGTTGTGGTTCCAGTTGGTGGTGAAGATAGAATTGGCAAAACGTAGGGCCAGCAGGTTCAATACCGTTTCTTTACCCAGGTAGTGATCGATGCGATAGACCTGATCTTCTTGGAACACTTCCTCGACGACATCGTTGATTTCCTTGGACGATTTCAGGTCATGGCCGATGGGTTTTTCCATCACCATGCGCGATTCGGCGGTCAGCACCCCACAGCTTTGCAATCCCTGGCAGATGCTTTTGAACAGAAACGGTGCCACGGCGAAATAGTTAACCATCACCCGTTTTTCCGAATCGACCACGGCATTTAACTGTAAGTATTGCTCGGGTTGAGTCAGGTCGATTCTTAAGTAGGAGAGTCGATTCGACAGCCTGCCCCAGATTTCGTCGTCAATCGGGGTGTTTAAATGTGCGATCAGACTATTATGGGCAATTTCCACAAAACCAGCGCTGGTTTCATCCAGCCTATCAACGCCGATAATGCGGGTATCGGCTTCCAATAACTGGGATTTTTCCAGACGATATAGCGAGATCAGTAACTTTCGTTTCGATAGATCACCCAATGCGCCGTAAATCACCAGGTCGCAGGGTTTGTAATTTTGATTTTTCATTAGTGATACCAGGAATGAAGAAGAGGGTTGATCGGCTTTGGCATGTCGATTTCAGCGCGCAAGCAAATGCGCGTTGCAGGAAACTCTGGGCCCGGATCAGTCGAAAATGCCGCTATTATAATGTTCGTTGCCGGTTTGGAACAAGATCAAAGGCCGCCAGGGCCGGATTTACTTGGGTTGGCGGCGCAGGAAACGGTTGCCTGTTAGCCGAACATCTCGGTGGTATAGCGATAGGCTTGAATAGTGTCCGACCAATAGGCGGCGGGTAAACCGGCCTTTTGTTTCAGGTGTTGCAAAAATTGCTTGGGATTGGGTAAATCCTCCCACACCGAGGGCAGGAAGGTGCCGCGCCGGCCGCCTTCCTGCAAGATGATGCCGTCCATGCCGGGACGAAGTTGCGCGATCAGGTCCACTTCGGAATTAAATTTCAGCGCGACGGCTGGGCTAAGCACGGAGATATGCAGATCAAGATCCGCCAGTTCCTCGGTGGTCAGGGGCGGAAAACGCCGATCCCGGAACGCCGCAGCAAAGGCATTCTCGGCCACGTCTTCTGCCAAAGGCCGCACCGCTTCCAGCATGCCGATACAACCGCGCAATTGGTCACCGCGTTCCAGCGTGACGAATGTGGCGCGGTTTTGGCGCAATTCCGCCGGATAGTCGCCCAGATTAACCGGCAGCGGCCGACCGGTTTGCAGGCCGTGAGCAATGGATTGCCGGGCCAGCTCCAGTAACTGATTCTGCATGGTTTCAGTCAACGACATAAGCACCGTACCCCACCACTTGCTGTTTGTCGCCGGCCGTGTCGCCGGAATTTCGCAGGTCTATAGTTTTAATCGATAGACCTTTTTGTTGCAGCAGTTTCAACAAGCCGTTGACCGGCACTTTGCCGCAGGCGGCTTCGCCGCAAATTTCGGTGTATTGCAAATGCTCTATCATCCGGCTGGTCGCCTGATCCAGGCGTTTGGCGGTGTCGTAGTCGTGATAATGGCTGAGATCCGAGCTGATAACCAGCAAGGTTTCATCGCCGCCCCACAATAGCTCCAGAGCCTGGCTAACTTGGTCGGGGCTGGCATCGCCGGCGACTATGGGAACCAACGTGAATTGCTGTAGAACTTCCTGCAAAAATGGCAGATGCACTTCCAGGCTATGTTCCAGGGTATGGGCTTGTTCGATGTATTCCACAAACGGCAAATGCATCAAGGCGTCGATAGCGGCTCGGTCTACCTCGACATCGCCGAGCGGTGTGCTGTAAGCGTGGGTTCTACTGACCGCCAAGCCGCGAAACGCCACGCGATGCGAGGGGCCGATCAGTACTACGCGGGTAATGCTGGCAGCGGCCGGCTTTAAGCGGGCATAGGCGGTAGCGGCTATCGGCCCGGAATAAATGTAGCCGGCATGCGGCACGATCATGGCTTTGGGTACTTTGCCGGATTGGCTGACGTCCTGCAAATAGCCGGAGACCGCGTCATGGAGTTGTTGGGGGTGGGCAGGATAAAACCGTCCTGCTACGGCGGGTTTTCTGTTCATGCGCTGATCCTTTTTTAAAGTTTTAATACGATCAGAGGCCGGGTTTGGCGGGGAGTATTAAAAAATTGAATACCCCGCTCGCCTAGGGTTTATTCTACTGCTAACTCTAGCGGATAACGACCCGATTTTATGCTTGGGGTTCAAGGAGCATCGCCATGACGACTTTACTCAGCGCAGATACCGCCGCCACCCGCTACTGGCATGTGTTGGCGGACGGCAAGGTGCAGTGCGACTTGTGTCCGCGCTTTTGCAAATTGCATGAAGGCCAGCGCGGATTGTGCTTTGTGCGCCAGAATCTGGACGCGCAAATCGTGATGACCAGTTATGGCCGCTCCAGCGGCTTTGCCATCGATCCTATCGAGAAAAAACCGCTGAACCATTTTCTACCCGGCACGCCGATTTTTTCGTTCGGCACCGCCGGCTGCAATTTGGCCTGCAAGTTTTGCCAGAATTGGGACATCAGCAAGTCGCGGGAGATGGACACGCTGATGAGCCGCGCCGCGCCGGAAGCAATAGCCAGGGCCGCACTGGAACACGGTTGCAGCAGCGTTGCCTATACCTACAACGACCCGGTGATCTTTCACGAATATGCCATCGATACCGCGCAAGCCTGCCGGGAGCTGGGATTGAAGTCCGTGGCGGTCACGGCGGGTTATGTCTGCGCCGAGCCGCGCGCCGAGTTTTACCGTTACATGGACGCCGCTAACGTCGATTTAAAAGCCTTTAGCGAGGATTTTTATCACAAGATCACCGGTGGCCATTTACAGCCGGTGCTGGAAACCTTGCAGTATTTGAAACACGAAACTCCCGTTTGGTTGGAGTTGACTACGCTAATGATTCCCGGCGCCAATGATTCAGAGGCCGAGTTGGAAGCGATGACGCAATGGGTGGTGGAGCATTTGGGACCGGATGTGCCCATGCATTTCACCGCGTTTCATCCGGATTGGAAAATGACGGATACGCCGCCCACGCCACGTTCGACTTTATTGTTGGCACGCAGCATTGCATTGAAAAACGGTGTGCGTTACGCCTATGTCGGCAATGTTCATGACAAGTCGGCCGAGAGCACTTATTGCCACAACTGCGGCAAAATTTTGATCGGTCGCGATTGGTATGAGTTGTCGGATTGGAATTTGGATGCGGCCGGCAATTGCCGGTTTTGCGGCAGTGCCTGCGCGGGAGTATTTAATCCCTTACCGGGCGATTGGGGCGCTAAACGCCAGGCCGTAAAGTTTTAACTGGCAGGTTTACCGCTAAGACCAGGCGTCCGGATTGATTTGACCGATGGCCTGAAATGCGGGTTTGCAGAATAAGTAACCTTGAAATAGCGTGACGCCGCAGGCCAGCAGAAAATCCCGCTCGGCCTTGGTTTCAATGCCTTCCGCCAGCACTTCGATGCCGAGTTCGCGGCAGATTTGCACCACCCCGGCAACAATCGCCTGTTTGGGTTTGCTGAGGTTGATGTCGCGTACTAAATCCATGTCCAGTTTAAGCACATCCGGCTGAAATTCGGCGAGCAGGTTCAGGCCGGCGTAACCCGCGCCGAAATCGTCGATTGCGGTTTTGAAGCCGAAGCGGCGGTATTCGGTAAATATATTGATCAAATGCGGACGGTCGGAAACATCCTCGCCTTCGACCACTTCGAAAATGATGCGGTCTTTAGAGAAATTGTAGCGTTGCGCCGCCTCAAAAGTTGAACGGATGCAGGCTTCGGGTTGGTAAACCGCATTCGGCATAAAATTGATCGACACAAACTCTTGTATACCCAATTTGGCCGCGCCTTCTACGGCTTTTATCCGGCAGCTTTGGTCGAAGCGATAGCGGTTGGCGTCGGTCACTCTACCTAATACCGATGCGGCCGATTCGCCGTTAACCCCGCGCACCAAGGCTTCGTGCGCAAAAACGGTTCGAGCAAAAAAATTGACGATGGGTTGATAGGCAAAACTAAAGTCAAAATCCAGCTCATCCAGGTCCTGGCAGCGATTACAACTGGGTAGGTCAGTATTGGTGTGGGCTTGCGGGGAATTTGGCGCGGTTTTTTCTGGCATAGCGGATTCTCGGAATCGGTATCAGGATGTTAGCCATCCTTGCTTAAGCGGGGGCGTTCTTTGCGGTCATTATTATCAAGTGTAGCGAAGTTCATTGGAATAAACATTTAATTTGCCAGCTTTCGATGGCACTGGATCAGCTTAATTTCAGGATTCACTTAAGTGGTTCAGTGTCAAATCCTAAGATTTAATTATTTGAACCAGCATGAATTTTGATTCTGATTGGAAACTTGCATATGATAGACAAACAGATTTAATTCGGTACTTGTTCACACTGTCCCTGCAAACATTACGCAGGCTTCCGGCAAACGGAACGTAAGGGAACTCCATGAAAAAACCTCGATCACTCGATCACGACGGCCTGGATGGCATTATTCCGTCTACGGACAAAGCGCGGCTGAAATCCGGCAATCCGCAAGGCAAAGCAGACAAAATTTTCAAAAAGCCCAGGGACGGTCATGTGCCATGGTTACTTGGCGTGATCGGTTTACTGGCCTTGGCTGTGGTTTTTGTGCCCGATTTGACGCAGAAGCCGGAGGCCATTTCTCAGATCGCAGCCCTGGATAAACAGGTAACGCCAGTCAAAAGCCCGGCGTCAACACCGCTTGTAGCCTCAGAAAATACTGATACCCCAGCGCCGAAGTCCCCAGCCGAAGCGGCTCCAGCTTTGGTTGCCGAAGCTAAACCCGATCACGCGCTGGCGGCAAATCAAAACGCGCAACAGTCTGCCACCGGCGATGCCAACATTCAGAGCCCGGACGCGTTGCCGGAGTTACCCACCGAACCGACAGCGGCAGGTACTCCCAAATCTTCTCCGGATAAGGCCGCTCAAACGTCTGCCGCGGTGCCCTTTACCGTATATTTCAAATTCGATTCCAGCAAATTAACCCCAGAATCGGCTAACAGCGCCAACGAATTATTAAGCGCGGCCAAAAGCTGTCAGAACCGGATCAAGCTGAACGGGCATACCTGTAATTTGGGTAGCGATGCCGCCAACATACAGTTGGGTTTGACGCGTGCCAATGCGGTAAAAAAATTATTGATCGCCAACGGTATCGGCGCAAAAGTCATCCTCACCGCATCGGAAGGCATGAGAAAACCGGCGGCACCGAACGATACCAAAGAGGGCCAGGCTTTAAACCGTCGGGTCGAATTGCAGTGTGTGGATAATTAACCGAATTGAAGAGGATAGACGCCATGATACAAAACAGTAAATCAGACTATCAGATAGCCCAACAGCAAATTCTCGACGGCATTATTTCAGGCGAGTTCGATATCGAAAACCGCAAGGATTTGGGGCCCTTAATTCCAATCCGCTTGTTTCAAGCCCTGCGCATGGTGGCGCTGGGATCGAACGTGGAAGACATATTGGGGCAGGGCGCGCCGTCGCTGGTTTACCATTCCGGCCAGAGTTTGGGCTTGGCGATGGGGCAGATTGCCGCCGCCAATATCGATAAGGATTTGGAAACCTATGTCGGCAAAATCAAATTATTGTGCCGACAGCTGAGCATCGGTTTGGTAGTGCCGGACAAAGTGGATTTGTCGGCGGGGGTGTTGGAATTGCGGGTGGACGAATGCGTATCCTGCGCCGGTATTCATCACGTTTCCGCGCCTATCTGCCATTTCGAAGCCGGCATGGTCGGCGGCATCGTCAGAACCTTTTTCAATCGCAATGTGAAGGCGACCGAAACCAAGTGCAATGCGCTGGGCGACAAGACTTGTTTAATCCGCGTCGATTTACTGTAGGTTGATAATTATTAAAAGAATTAGGAGAGCAGCATGAGTAGTAATGTCCAATTTCTCGACCCGCGAAAATCTCAGAACAACGAAATCGATTCCATCTTGCGTAATCTGATGAACATCCAGGGCGTATCGGCGGCGGCCATTGTCGACAGCGACGGCTTTGTTACGCATATCCACCGCGATTTCGAAATCAACACCGACGCCATCGGCGCTTCCGTGCAGGTGGTATTCGGCGCGGCGGCGAAAGCCGCGCAACATGTCGGCCATCATTTGACCAATATGGTGATCTGCGAAAACAATGATGGTTATATTCTATCCACGCCGATTGACGGGGGCTTCATTTTGGCTCTGGTAACCCAGCGGGAAGCCTTGTTGGGCCGGGTGCGGTTTGAATTGAAAGAAACCATTCCGGTATTGAAAAAATTATTCACCAGTTATCTGGCCAATTAACCGCTGCCTAGAGCCTAAATATGCATTGGTTTGAATCGCAGTTGGCGCAGCTGGATACGCTCGTCGACGACTATCTCGCCGCGCGCCGGCAACCGGCGGCCGACATCGTCAATGTCAGCGAAGCCACCCGCCTAAAGCGCGCGGCATTTATTGACGCCGTGCAGGCTGTGGTGGATAAAGTTGTCAAGATTGAGGGCGTAAGCGCCTGTGCAGCCTACCACGACGGCCTGATTCTGGCCCAATCCGCCGAAGCGTCCAATATGGATGCATTCGGGGCGGTCATTCAGGATACGATACGCGCCGCTCAGCACGGCGAAACCTCCCTAGGCCTCGGCGAGATCGAACAGATCGTCATCGTTGGTGCCGTCAACAAGCTGGCTATGCTCAGCGTCGGGCCTATCATTCTGTGTATTTCCAGTCCCAAGGGTGTCAATTTAGCCACCGTGTTGAGTCAGGCAAAATAGACAGCGGCAGTTACATCCACGCCGCCGTTTCTTCCATCCCCCTCCGGCTGTTAGGAGAAATTCCACTCTCCCACGGTCATAGAAATTGCCCTCCATTGGCAGCTGAACTAAGCTGTTCAGTAAATGGTGGGTGTTGTCTCACGGTTTCGAAAAAAGAATAACTAGATCTTCGTTAAATCACCGGGGGGATGCAAAATGAGAGACTGCTGGTCTAAATTTGGCGTCGGCATGGCTATCAGACTGGCTTTTGTGTTTGGTGTGCTGCGCCAGCCAATCACTATGGCGGCGGAAATCGGCGGCGACTTAGTAGCTGATACCGCGAAGTCTAGCCAGACCTTTTCGGCTGATTCGAAGGCGGATGAGGATGCCGGTATCGAAACCAAGGCCTCCGAACAGTCCCATGACGCAAGCAGGGATGTCGCCGATATGGATTTGGTGGAGCTGGTAAATGTCAAGGTGTCGCCGTTCGATGTCTCCTTCCAGCTCGATAGCGGATATCTGGCCTCGAATTCAGTGTCCGGCTCCCGTTTCGATGCGCCGATCAGCGACTTGCCGTTTGCGCTCCAAGCCTTCACCGAGTCCTTCATCAAGGATCAAAAGCCCCGCGATATTTTCGACATAGCCCGTTATTCGCCAGGGGTCACTTACCGCAGCAACGACTTCAACGAAGGCAACGCTAACTTGGCCATTCGCGGCTTCGCGGTTGGATCTTTGGCCGGCGGCAATATCCACACGCTGCGCGATGGCGTCCACGGCCCGTCCATTTTGGATTTCACCAATATCTCGCGGGTTGAAGTGGTCAAGGGGCCGGCATCGTTTCTGTACGGTCAGGTCGCGCCGGGCGGGATCGTCAACGTCATCACCAAAAATCCGCAACGTCAATTCGCCGCCAATGCCGATGCGCGCTACGGCTCCTACGGCGAATACCGTTTCGATGTCGATGTGACTGGACCCGCTACAAAAACCTTGTCCTACCGGCTGGCGGCTTCCTATGATCAGGATATGCATTACTGGGAACCGTATGATGCGCACTCATGGAATATCTCGCCTTCTTTGCTTTGGCAACCCACTGATCGCCTTAGCGTCTCGGTAAAATACGAAAACTTCGAAAAAATCGAAGAACCCCAGCTAATGCAAAAACCCGGCTACAGCACGCAGGTCGGCGTGTTGCCGACAGCCGCGGATCCCAACCTCTCGGGCGTGGACGTGCCGGGCCTGCCCAATAATTGGAACAGCATGGCCTACAGCGACTTTCGGCATAGCAACACCCATAATCTCAGCACCTGGATAGACTTCAAGGCCGACGAACACTGGAATCTGCGTACCGGCTTTTCGCATTTGGAATACGATGTCGACGCGCTGTTTACCGGTAACTTCGGCATGAGCAATAACACCACGTTGATGCAGGGGCGTCGGGTCAGACAGCAAATTTATAGCAACCGCGACGACACCATAGAACTGCAAGGCGTGGGCAAGTATGACCTGGGTTTCGCCAGCCTGCGCTTATTACTGGGAGGTCAATACATTGATCGCAACTTTCACCGATCGGCCGGCCAGGCAGCTAACGATCCGGCCTTAGGCAGTAACCCAACCGCTTCGCCGCTACCGTTGTGGGACTTAGGTAATCCCTACACCTGGAACAGCAATACGGCGATACCTTTATCGTTGTTGACGACAAGCGGCTCCGATGAGAATGTGCAGGCCGTGGACAAATCGGTCTATGGCAGTTCCACCTTCGGTTTCTTCGATGACCGCTTACTGGTGTTGACCGGTTGGCGCTGGACCGAGACCGAAAGTCAGTTCACAAACCGCCAGACCAGCCAGGCGCAAGCCTCCACCGCCAGCACTGTTACGCCGCAATATGGCCTGATCTACAAACTGACACCTGAATGGTCGTTGTTCGGCAGCTACGCCGAATCCTTCGTGCCCGGTACTTTTCCGGTCAACAATCTCGACGGCACCTCGTCGATTCCCAAGCCGACCGAGGGTTGGGGGTATGATGTCGGTATTAAGGCCGACTGGTTTGGCGGTCGCTTGTCCAGCACGCTGACTTACTTCGATATCCGCAATAAACACATTGTCAACGATCTGGCGGTGACCAATTCCGCCGGCGGCATCACTATTTACGGCCTGCAAAGCGGTGAACAGCGTTCCCGAGGCATCGAATGGGACGCCACCGCTAAACTGACCGACGACTGGCAACTGTATCTGTCCTACAGCTACATGGATGCGAGGATTACCGAGTTCAGCGGTCGGGATCATGCCATCCTCGGCCAAGATCCTGGCTCGCTGGATGCGGCGGGTCTGGCTAATTACAAGAACGTCAACCGTTTCCACAACGCCCCATTGCAGATGAGCGCGCCGCATCTGGCCAACCTGTGGACCCGTTACGACTTTAGTGTGGAGGCGCTGCGCGGCCTGCATCTGGGCGGCGGTGTCAATCTGATCTTCGACCAGACCCTGCTGCCCGATAGCCCGGCGACCTCGCGGCAAACGTACGCCTTGTTGAACGCCCTGGTCGGCTATACCTGGGAAGCGGGAGGGCATAGCATGAGCGTAGACCTGATGGGCAAAAACCTGCTCGACGAACAGTATCGGCCTTCGCAAAGCAGCCGTGGCAGGCCCCGCGAGCTGATGATCAACTTTTCGATCAAGTTCTGATCCTGGCACTCAGACTATGAAACTCCCTGGCAATCCGTTTTGTTTCGCGCTGGAGTCATTTGGGTTGGGTGTGCACACCCATCTGAACGCGTCTTGCGGTGTCTGTGCGGTAAAGCGGGTTGGTTGTAGACGCCGTGCCGGGGTGGTTGTTTTGCTTGCCGCACTGTTGTTTTTACCGGGATTGACTCTAAGCCAGGGCGTCACGGTAGACAATCCTTACAAAGTCAAAGCCGCTTTCCTGCGCAATTTTGCCCATTATGTCGTTTGGCCGGAATACGCGCTTCCAGCCGGCAATGCACCTTGGTGTATCGGTATCCTTGGACCCGATCCGTTTGGTGATATTTTGGAAACGACCTTGCGGGGACGGACCGAGCAGGGTCGTACTTTTGTCATTGTTCGCGCCGCTACCTTGGAAGAGCTGCCACCGTGTCAGATTGTTTTTATGACTTATCCGGATACCGCAAAGCGGCGCGCGGCGCTTGCTGTGTTAAAACAGAAGCCGATTCTTACGGTCAGTGACGAGCCGGAATTCTTGCCGGACGGTGGAGTCATAGGATTTGAAGTGACGGATAGGGTGCGGATGAGCATCAACCTCGACCAAGCCCGAGCGGTTTCATTGGCGATTCAGACCAAAATGTTGGAAGTCTCCAGCGAGATTTTGGAAAACGGCGAGATGCGCCGAATGAGATAAGTCATGTCCATCCAAGCCAATATATATAACAGACTTGCGTTGGTACTTTGGGGGGCGGCGCTGTTGGCGTTTGTATTGGCAGGGGTGGGGCTGGCGCTGTTTCATAGCATGACCTTGGAACAGCGCGTCCGGCAGATCATGGAACCTTACGCGCAATTGGTCTCTGTGGGCACTGACGCGGCGGTGGCTTTCGAAGATCCGCTGCGGGCTCAGGAAGTTCTCGATACCTTGCGCGCCAATCCGCAAATTCAAGAGGCGGATATTTTTTTGGATAGCGGGAGGATTCTGGCCAGCCTCAACCGCAACGTCTTCGGCCCTCCTCGGGGTATGCCAAGCCTGCCCGATGGCGTTTATCTAAACCACGATACCGCAGAGTTGTTGCAGGGTTTAAGCAAAGGCGGGCGCCTGCGCATTGTGATGGGTTTGGAACAATTGAGCCAGCAAACGCATCAGTTGCTCTGGTTATTCGGTGCCGGCATGCTGGTGTTATTGGCCGCGACCTTAGGGCAGCTGGCGGTGCTGCGACGCACTATCATTCGGCCGATTGCGTCCTTAACAGTCGCCGCCGAGCGTGTTCGGCACTCCGCCGACTACCGGCATCGAGTGCCTGCCGTCGGTACCGATGAAGTAGCGCGTCTGGGGCAAAGTTTCAACGCGATGATGGACGCGGTTGAGGAGCGCGAAATCGAATTGTCCCGGCTTAACGTCTTCCATCGCACGATTTTGGACAATGCGGCCTACGCTATTGTCTCTACCTCCCCGGACGGCACTATCACCAGTTTCAATTTGGCCGCAGAACGCTTGTTGGGGTACACGGCCAACGAGTTGATAGGCAAGAAAACGCCGGCGCTTTGGCATGATAGGGTAGAGGTCGAGCGCTACGCTCAGAAATTGTCTGAAGAACTTGGGGTCTTGATTTCTCCGGGATTCGACGTCTTTACCGCGCGTCCCTTGCGCAATCTGCCTGAGGAAAGCGAGTGGACTTTTATCCGCAAAAACCGGACCCGCGTGCCGGTGAATCTTTCCATAACTGCCTTGCAGAGCGAGGGCGGCGGCATCTGCGGATTCGTCGGCTTGATATACGATCTTACCGAGCGTAAACAGGCCCAGCATCAGCTGCAATTGCTGACTTACTCTCTGGATCAAGTGAAGGAATCCATATTTCTGATGCCCGAGAACGATCCGAAATTTCTTTATGCGAGTCAAGGTGCCGCTACCAGGCTGGGATACAGTTGTGATGAACTCACCAGTGGTATGGGGGTGTTCGACATTGATCCCAGCTGGTCGCCGGCAGTGTGGGAGACATTTTGGCCGGCGTTGTCGGAGCGCCGCCAGATGCAATTCGAAACGACTCACCGTACGCGTGATGGCCGGGTTTTCCCGGTGGAAGTGACCGGTAACTGCTTTGAGTTCGACGGAAAGATATACAACCTGGCAATTTGCCGGGATATTACCGAGCGCAAAAACGCCGAGAAATTGTTGTCGGAATACGCCGCGATTGTTGAATCCACTGAAGATGCCATCATCGGTAAGACTCTCGACGGCATCATCACCAGCTGGAACAAGGGTGCGGAACGCATGTTTGGATATAGCGCCGACGAGATCGTCGGTCATGCAATTGCTATCCTGATACCCGACGAGTGCCGGAATGAGGAACGGGAAATCCTGGATAGAGTTCGACGCGGAGAATCCATCAGACATTATGAGACGATCCGGCGCCGTAAGGATGGGAAATTGATTGACGTTTCCGTGACGGTGTCGCCGCTGCGAAATTCGCAAGGCCAAATTGTCGGGGCTTCCAAAATTGCCCGCGATATCACCGACCGCAAACGCGCGGAAAACGAACTGATACGCTATCGAAATGAGTTGGAAAATACGGTACAGCAACGCACTGCCGAGCTGCTGCTGGCTCGCGATGCCGCCGAAGCGGCTAATAAAGCCAAGAGCGTGTTTCTGGCGAATATGAGCCACGAACTACGCACCCCGATGAATGCAATTCTCGGATTTTCCGGCATCCTGCTGAAAAATCCCTTGCTGCAGGACAGTGATCGCGGCAACGTCGAAATTATCAATCGTAGTGGCGAACATTTGCTGAACTTGATTAATGACGTGTTGGAAATGGCCAAGATAGAAGCTGGCCGCGTCCAACTGGAAGAAGCGCCGTTCGATTTGGGGGAAATGGTGCTTGATGTGATAAAGATGATGCAGGTACGCGCTGCCGAAAAAAACCTGGAATTAGTCGTCGATCAGTCTTCGGCATTTCCGCGCTATATCGTCGGTGACCAGGCCCGCTTGCGTCAGGTATTGATCAATCTGGTGGGCAACGCGCTGAAATTTACCCAGCAAGGTGGGGTGATCATACGCCTGTCCACCAAGAACAACGCCATCGCCCATCTGTTGATTGAAGTAGAGGATTCCGGCCCTGGGATTACAGCTGAAGACCAAAAGCACATTTTCGAACCCTTTGTGCAGATAGGACACCTTGCCGACAACAAAGGCACCGGGCTGGGCTTAAGCATCACCCGGCAATTTGTGCAACTAATGAAGGGCTCCATCAGTCTGGAAAGTTCGCCGGGAAAGGGCTCCCTGTTTCGGATCGATGTGCCGCTCAAGCAGGCGCAGGCAGCCGATATTAGCGATCTGTACCGTTTGGAAGAACGCATGGTTCTGGGCTTGATGCCGGGGCAGGACAATTACCGGATTCTGATAATCGAAGATCAGCTGGAGAATCAATTATTGCTGGTTAATCTGATGGAGGCCGTGGGCTTTCAGGTTAAGGTAGCCGAGAATGGCAAGGTGGGCGTGGCTGAATTCCAAAGCTGGCAGCCACACTTAATCTGGATGGATAGACAGATGCCGGTCATGGATGGCTTGGAAGCGACCAGAATCATTCGGACCTTGCCGGGTGGCAAGGATGTGAAAATAGTGGCGGTCACGGCGTCGGCTTTCACCGAACAGCGGGCGGATATCATGGCGGCCGGCATGGACGACTTAATCTGTAAGCCTTACCGGGCCAACGAAATCTACGACTGTCTAACCCGGCTATTGGGAGTGCGTTATGTTTATGCCGACCTACCGTCAATGATGCCCGAGGACGTGATCTTGACACCGGAGATGCTGTCAGTAGTGCCGCAGAATTTACGCGGGGATTTGGCGTTGGCGGTTAAAAATTTGGATAGTGAGCGCATAGGCATCATTATTCAACAGATTGCGGCTTATGATCTGCGCGTGACTGGCGCGTTGACTCGGCTTGCCGAAAGTTATGAGTATCCGACGATACTCAAGGTACTGGGGAGTAACTAGAACATCATGATAAATACAGGCAAAATTCTGGTCGTTGACGACACCTCGGCGTCTTTGAAGTTGCTGTCGGACCTGCTGAAGGCCGAAGGGTACGAGGTACGCTCGGCGATAAACGGCGAGCTGGCCGTTAATTTTGCTACCGCCAATCCGCCTGATTTGGTGTTGCTGGATATTCTGATGCCGGGTATGGGGGGCTTTGAGGTGTGTCGTCGGCTCAAAGCGCATCCTGACACCCGCAATGTGCCGATCATTTTCATCAGTGCGCTGTCCGAGCCGGATGAAAAAGTCCAAGGCTTCGAGCTAGGCGCGGTGGACTTCGTCACCAAGCCGTATCAGCGCGAGGAATTGCTGGCGCGCGTGCGTACGCATCTGGAAATCGACCGGCTGCGCAATCATTTGGAAGAACTGGTGGAAGAGCGCAGCCACCAACTCCTGGAAAGCGAGAAAAAGCTCAGGGCCAGTCTGAACGACCTTGTCGCGGCACATAGCCTAATGCACACGCTACTGCATACTATTCCCGATCTGGTCTGGTTAAAGGACCCACAGGGCGTGTATATCACCTGCAATCGCCAATTCGAACGCTTATACGGCGCCAAGGAAGCCGACATTGTCGGCAAGACCGATTACGACTTTGCCGCCAGGGAACTGGCCGACTTTTTCCGCGAGAATGATCGCAAAGCCCTGGCGGCAGGCCGGGTTTGCGCCAATGAAGAATGGCTGACGTTCGCCGAGAACGGCTACTCCGGCTTGTTCGAAACCCTGAAGACACCGGTATTGAATCAGGACGGCCAACCGATAGGCGTGCTCGGCATCGCCCGCGACGTAACCGCGCGTAAGGCAGCCGAAGCCAAAGTCCAGCGCCACATGCAGCTCTATGCCGCCTTGAGTCAGTGCAACAAGGCCATCGTGCATAGTGCCGACGAAGCCGAATTGTTCCTGGAAATTTGCCGCGCCGCCGTGGAATTTGGCGGTATGAAAATGGCCTGGGTTGGCTTGTTTGCCGCTGATCGGCGCGCGATATGTCCGGTTGCCAGTTTTGGCGAAGGCGCAGATGAGTTGGCCACGATAGATATGTCCATGGCTGCCGATAGCGCTTTCGGCCACAGCCCTACCAGCATCGCGATCCGCGAACAATGTCCTTATTGGTGTCAGGATTTCATTAACGATCCGCTTACCGTGCCATGGCGAAAACAGGGCTTGCGCGCCGGATGGGCTGCGTCGGCCTCGTTGCCATTGCGGAGAAACGATAACGTGGTCGGCGCATTCGTATTATACGCTGACGAGGTTAACGCCTTCGACGATGCCGCTCGCGATCTGTTGGTCGAAATGTCGATGGATATTAACTTTGCCTTGGAGAATTTCAGCCGCGCGTTGGCCCAAAAACAGGCGGAAGCCGAGATCGAGCGCTTAGCCTTTTACGATCCCCTGACCAATCTACCGAATCGCCGTCTGCTTTACGACCGCTTGCAACAAGCGATAGTGACTAATGCCCGGCATGATAAACACGGCGCGGCCTTGTTTATTGACCTGGACAACTTCAAAACGCTTAATGACACCAAGGGCCATACTATTGGCGATTTGCTGCTGATCGAAGTCGCCCAACGTCTCCGAGATTGTGTGCGCGAAGGCGATACCGTCGCCAGACTGGGCGGCGACGAATTCGTGATGATCCTCAACAGCCTAAGTACGGATGAAACGCGTGCGTCCGCTCACACCAAAAAGCTGGCCGGCAAAATCCTTTCCGCCATTGATCAGCCCTATTCCTTGCAAGGATATGACCACCATTGTTCGGCCAGCATGGGCATCTGCATGTTCCGCAATCAACATATTACGGCGGAAGAGTTGCTGAAATACACCGATACCGCACTATACCAAGCCAAACGCGGCGGCCGTAATAGGCTGCTGTTTTACGATCCGGTGATGCAGGCAGCTTTGGAGACTCGCGCGGCATTGGAAAGCGATTTGCGTTGCGCATTGGCCGAGCAGCAATTGGTGTTGTATTACCAGATGCAGGTCAATCAAACCGGCCGGATTATCGGCGCGGAAGTGTTGATACGTTGGCAACATCCGCAACGCGGCTTGGTTTCGCCTTTGGAGTTTATTCCCCTGGCCGAGGACACCGGTTTGATTTTACCGATAGGCAAATGGGTTATGGACTCGGCTTGCGCTCAGCTAAAAGCCTGGGAAAGCGATCCGGTTAAGTCTAAGTTACAACTGGCTGTTAACGTCAGCGCCATGCAGTTTCATCAAGAGGATTTCGCTGAGCAAGTGCGGCGAACTCTGGCGCGCCACGATTTGAGTCCTAATCGGCTTAAACTTGAGCTCACCGAGAGTTTGGTGCTGGATGACATTGACGATGCGATTGTGAAAATGCGGCAACTGCGTGATTTTGGCGTGCGTTTCTCAATGGACGACTTTGGCACCGGTTATTCATCGTTATATTATCTGACCAAGTTACCGATTGACCAGTTGAAGATCGACCAGTCCTTTGTGCGCAATATTACCTTATCCCAAAGTGATGCGGTGATTGTGCAAACCATCATCGGCATGGCTGAGAACTTGGGCATCGAGAGTATCGCCGAAGGCGTTGAAACCGAGGAGCAGTTGAGATTCTTGGAATTGCAAGGGTGTCATTTATATCAGGGCTACTTCTTCGGTAGGCCGGTACCGTTGGCTGATTTTGAAGCCCAATGCAATTATTCAGCGCAACCCGATTTGCAGGCTAAAGAAAGTTAGAGGTGCATCATTTGCCCATCTTCTGCCTGAACAAAGGTCGAGGCTTAGCGGTATAGTACAGGTGTCTATGCTGCTACGTGGTTTTCTAACGCCAATTTCCAAGACATCAAAAGCTTAGGTTGGCAAGCTTGGAGTAGCTTAGGTGTTGTTGCCACTTCGAAGAGATAGCCTTGAAACGCAATTTTGAACGTGTTGTCGCTCTGCCATGCGCTTTAATTTAGTTACCCAGGTAAAGCGGTAACAGCCAGTAGTTGAGCTGTAAATAATCATTATAAAAATAATAAGCGAAGGGGTTGTTGGTGGGTAGCGAGGGAGAACAAAGAAAGTGCGAAGTCGTCGGTATCGGCGCTTCCGCCGGTGGGCTGCAAGCCTTACTGCCGGTTATTTTCGGATTGAAGCTGCGGGCCAGATACGCCTATGTTTTGGCCCATCATCTATCACCCGATAAACCCTGTTCCCTTATAGAACTATTGCAGAGCAAATGCCAGCTTGCCGTATCCTGGGCAGAGGATGGTATGGCACTGGCGCCAGATCACCTTTTTGTGTGTCCGCCGGGGCACAATATCGAGGTGGTCGATGACCGATTGATAGTATCTGAGTCTGAAGACGGGCAACCCATTGCACCATCGATTGATCGATTATTCCGCTCAATAGCCGAAACTCGCCAGGAAAAGGCCATCGTGGTCATTTTATCCGGCTCTGGACACGATGGCACCTTGGGAGCTGAGGCTGTGGCAGCTGCGGAGGGCTTGGTCATCCTGCAAAATCCGGCAGATGCCGTGCATAGCGCGATGCCCGAGTCAGTGATTAAATTAGGCCTGGCGGATCTGGTGGGTAGCTCGCAACAAATTGCCGAGTGGCTGAATCACACTGATGACATTGATTTCGTTATCAACGATGAAGTGATGGGCTCTGCCAATGCTTTTGCTGAACTAATCCGCTTGGTACACCATACGACGGGTTTGGATGTTAACAGTTACAAGGAAGGCACCTTGCGCAGACAGGCGTTCCGCCGGTTTCGCAGTCTGGAAATCGAGTCCTTGGAACGCTATGTCGACTACGTTAAAGAACACCCGGAAGAACTTAGCCGACTGCAACACCGCTTCATGGTGTCTGTGTCGTCGTTCTTTCGCGATGACACCGCCTTTGTGGTTTTGGAGGCAGCATTACGGACTTTAGTCATCGACAAAGCCGCCGGCGATTCGATCAGGGTTTGGGTGCCTGGCTGCGCAACCGGTGAAGAACCTTATTCTATTGCGATGCTCCTAGCCGAAATTTTGGGAGACAGGCTAAGTCTGTTCGAAGTAAGGGTGTTTGCTACCGACATTCGCGACGAGGCAATTGAGTTCGCGCGGGCCGGAGTCTATACATCCCGAGAAATGGCTGGTTTGAGTCCGGAGCGGCAGCAACGCTGGTTCAAGAATGAAGGCGGCGGCTGGCGGATTCAGCCGGTTGTTCGCGAGTTATGCATCTTTTCCACGCATAACATCATTCATCACCCGCCCTTCATCAATATGGATTTGGTGAGTTGCCGAAATTTGCTGATTTATTTCAAACCGGCGCAGCAAATGGACTTAATCAATGCCTTTCATTATGCGCTGAAGCCTGACGGCTTATTATTCCTGGGAAAATCAGAATCAGTTGGGCTTAATTCGCCCCTGTTTGAAGTATTGGATGGCAGCAATAAACTGTATCGCCGTCGTGCAGTGGATTCACGGCATGTGCTTCGTTATTCGCCCTTTAATGTGGCCTTGGAAGCCAACAGAACCAACACGAATATGGGAAATGTGAACTATCGGCAAGCGCTAACCGCGCTGGCCATTAACGCATTGATGAGGGATTACGCGCCAGCCGGCGTGTTGATCAATGATAATTTTGAACCGTTGCGCTTTTTTGGGAATGGTCGCCGCTTTTTTGGTTTGCCTGAAGAAAGTACCGATTTTTCAGTGTTTTCGCTGTGTCTGCCGGAGTTGCGAAACGAGCTGAAAGCGCTCTGCTTCAGGTTGATGCAAGAAAATCTAAACGTCGCCACGGGTGTTTCGCTCGATTTGTGTATCGATGGCGTCGCCTGCCGGGTCAGGCCGAAAGTGACCCGCATTGAGCAGACGCCGGGCAGTCATGAATTTGGCATCCTGATTACGTTTGCCGAGGATGTGCCCGTCCCGCTAGTCGAAAAAGCCCCCGGAACGGTTGAACAACCCGATGATGAAATTGCGGAAATTCGCCGAGAGTTGGTGGAGAGTCGAGAGCTCCTGCACAGCGTGATTAACCAACTCGAATCCGCCAATACCGAATTGCAAATACTGCGCGAGGAAGTGCAATGCTCCAGCGAGGAATTACAAGCGTCCAATGAGGAATTGCAGGCGTCGAATGAAGAATTAACCACCCTAAATGATGAACTGCGGGTTAAGTCACTGGAGTCAGCGCAACTCAATGCCACGCTGACGAGTATCCAAAATTCCCTGCGTAGTAGCTTGGTCCTGGTCGACAAAGAAGGCCATGTCACGCGCTACAATGCCTTCGCTACCCGCGTGTTCGGCTTAGTGCCGGACGATATTGGGCAATTTTTGTACGGGATTCCCTGTCATATTCCCATACCCAAGTTACGAGACTTCGTGAGAAACGTAGTAGCTAGTGGCGAGTCGGTGGTGGAGCAGATCCACCACGGCGATTTTCATTTTCTGATGCAGATCGATCCGTTCGAGAACGAGGTGGGCGACATTGCCGGCGCGGTGTTGAGCTTTTCCGATATTTCCGAGTTGTATTCCGCCGAAGAAGCCCAGAGAAATATTGAAGCCCGCTTTCGGCTGTTCATGGATAACAGTTCCGCTGCGGCTTGGATTAAAGACGATGAGGGGCGTTATGTTTATTTAAATAAAGTGTATGAACAGCGCTTTCGGGTAAAACTCCAGGACTGTCTGAATAAAACCGATTTTGAGGTGTGGCCGCAAAGCGTTGCTGAACAGTTACGCGCCAATGACTTGGTAGTCATGCAGACCGGGCAGGCGTTAGAAATAGATGAAACGATCATCGAAACAGACGGTAGCGAGCAAATTTGGCATAGCAGCAAGTTTAGCTTTTGCGATGTGGAAGGCCGGTGTTATGTCGCTGGGGTGGCGACAGAGGTGACGGCTCAGCGGCAAGCCGAGAGAGTATTACGCGAAAGTGAGCAACGCGTGCGTTTGGCCATGGACGCCGCCAGAGGCGGTTCGTGGGAATGGGAATTGGCGACTAACCGGAATTATTGGTCTGACGACCTATGGGCTTTGTACAACATTCCTTATGGCTCGGTCGAACCCTGTTATGCGTCTTGGCGGAAAACGGTGCATCCGGACGACATCGCGCGGGTAGAGGCCATCAACGCAGATGCGGTCGCGCGTTCGGCTGCGTTCGAAACTGAATGGCGGGTCGTGCTCCCTGAGGGGCAGGAGCCGCGCTGGCTAATGTGCCGAGGTCGCCCGCTATCGAATGACGATGGCAGCGTGATTAAATATATCGGTGTGGTGATCGATATTTCCGCGCGGAAGAGATCCGAAGAGCAATTGCGCAAAAATGCTCTGCTAGAGGAAGAGCTGAGCCATTTGCAGGGGCTTTTGGAATCGGCTTTTGCGGGCTATTGGGATTGGAACATTCCCAAAGGCAGCGAATATTTTAGTGATACCTTTAAAGCTATGTTGGGTTATGGGGATGACGAATTTCCAAATGTCCCGGAATCCTGGAAAAAATACATTTTTAGCGAGGATTTGCCCCGTGTTACCGAAAAGTTCGAGCGCCATGTAGCCAGTCATGGTGCAGAGCCTTATTACAACGAAGTGAGGTATAGACACAAGAACGGTTCCACGGTATGGGTGATTTGCGCCGGCCGGGTGGTGCAGTGGGCGGAAACCGGTGAGCCGCTTCGAATGGTGGGATGTCATATCGATATTACGCAGATGCACCAGCGCTTGGACGAACTGGTTGAAGCGAATCTGCGTGCCGATACCGCCAACCAGGCAAAAACTGCATTTCTGGCCAACATGAGTCACGAAATCCGCACCCCGCTCAATGCCATTGTCGGTCTCACCCATATTTTGTCCCGCAAAGTAACAGACCCGGAGCAAACGAGTTTTCTGAAGCAAATTGGCGACTCGGCGCAACATTTGCTTGGCGTGATCAGCGATATCCTCGATTTGTCCAAGATCGAGGCAGAAAAGTTGGTGTTGGAATCCGTGGAGTTCGATTTAATTGAAGTGGCGGCCAAGGTTCAGACGATTATGCACGAATTGGCTGAAAACAAAGGCCTGAGCTTAAGCGTGGATTGCTCAACTTTAAACTATCTATTGTGTGGAGACCCCACCCGCTTTAGCCAGGCGTTAATAAACTACATCAGCAACGCGATCAAGTTTACTGACAAAGGTTTTGTGCAGGTCCGGATTTTCCCGGTCAGCGAACAAGGCGATAAAGTGCTGTTGAGGGTGGAAGTGCGTGACAGCGGTCGCGGCATCCCGTCGGATATGATTCCAAAGTTGTTCTCCGCGTTTGAGCAAATCGATAATTCCATCACCCGCAAGCACGGCGGCACCGGCTTGGGCTTGGCAATTACCAAACGGCTCGCTCAATTAATGGGCGGCCAAGCCGATGCCACTAGCTCGGTGGGACATGGCAGTACCTTTTGGTTTACCGCTTGGTTAAGCAAGGGCAGCCATATAAGCGGCACCAGGCAATTGCTGGACAGCGGCGACGACACCGCAGAGCAGATTCTGCGTAGCCAATATGCCGGCACCCGTTTGTTGCTAGTAGAAGACGAACCGATCAATCAAGCGGTTGGCGTCATTCTGCTGGAAGCGGCCGGCTTTGAGGTCACGGTAGCGGATAATGGCGCGGACGCGCTGGCTCTGGCCAAACAACAGCCGTTTGCTTTGGTGATTATGGACATGCAGATGCCGGTGATGGATGGGCTTGAGGCTACCCGGCAAATCCGCTTGCTGGACGGCTGGCAAAATGTACCGATTATCGCGATGACCGCTAACGCTTTTGCTGAAGACCGTGAGTTGTGTTTGCAAGCGGGTATGAATGATTTTCTCTCCAAACCGTTTGATCCTGCCAGCCTTTGTGCTCGTTTGTTGTATTGGTTGGAGCACAGTGCGCGGGCTTGAATTGGAAGCTTTGCTGGTCGTTCTCGATGCGCATCATGGTGTTGTTGGTTTTTACTGTAAATTCCCATCAGGGGAATTGTAAGTTTCGGGTTGTCTCGAAGTGCGGAGCCGAATTGCTTAGAGTGTTATTAACCCGGCCCTTAAATTCCCTTACCTGGAATGACGTTGCCGTGATTCGAATTTCCATACTTGTAGCCGCTATTGCCATCCTTAGTGCCTGCACACCGCCGGATGAAAATCCGAAGACGCCATTGACACTGGAAGCGGCTGTTGCCGGTGAGTGGCGAGATCCCGCTAATGTCGCTCGCGACAAGTGGCGGCATCCTTTGCAAACGCTGGCGTTCTTCGGCGTCAAATCTCAGCAGACTGTGATCGAAATAACGCCGGGTTATGGCTGGTATGCCGAGATTCTGGCGCCTTTGCTCCGCGAAAGCGGCCATTACGTCGCCGCTGTGATAAACCCTGATAGCGCTGTCAAAGACAGCGCCAAAAACTATTATGCAAAGCAATTCAACGCGCTTGAACGCAAATTTCAGGCTTCGCCAGGGCTATACGGCAATCCGGAGATTCGGCTTTTTGATGAGGCTAAGCCGACCTTCGGCGCACCCGCGTCAGCGGATGTGGTATTGACGTTCCGCAATGTCCACAACTGGCGGGAAGCGGATAGCGTCGCATTGATGTTCAAGGGTTTTTTCGACGTGCTTAAACCCGGCGGCACGCTGGGACTGGTCGAACACAGGGCGAATGGCGACGTGGCGGACGACGATTTTTCAGGCTATATCGGCCAAAATCAACTGATTGCCTGGGCCGGTGCGGCCGGCTTTGTGTTGCAGGCATCCAGCGAGGTCAATGCCAACCCGTTGGACAGCAAAGATCACGAGGGCGGCGTGTGGAGTTTGCCGCCGGCATTCAGCCTTGGCAGCAAGGATAGGGATAAATACGCCGCAATCGGGGAAAGTGATCGCATGACCTTGCGGTTTATAAAGCCCGGAACGGCGCTCGGTGCCGTTCAATAGGCTTTGGAGTACCCGCGGCGAAATTAGCCGGCGGATGACGATAACATTGACTATCTCTAAAAGAAGGGATTTACTCAGTAACAAATTTTCTTTGTCAAAGGTACCGAATCGATGAACGAAATACTGATTGCCGTAGCGGTTGGAGAGGATGGAAGCATTGCGCCACATGCCGGCAGGGCATCGTGCTGGCTGGTCTATGTTGCCGGGAATGACGCGGAGGCGAGTCTGGCTTGGACGCTTGATCTAACCGAGATTGGCAGCCTGCATGAATGGCATGTGCGTGGCGACGGCAATCGGCATCCGCTGCATTATGTTGATGTAGCTATTGCCGGATCAGCGGGAGAAGGAGTGAAACGTAACCTGCTGGAGAGAAATACCGAACTGCATACCAGCAGCGAGACATCGCCTTTGAAAGCGGTGGCCGCCTATCTGGCTGGCGAACTTGTCGATGGCCTGCCGCATGAGGAAGCACATTGCCTAAAAACCAGCGATCAGTGAAACCGAACTTAAATAACTTAAATATCGTCTCTCCCGCTCAGGCGGGAGCCCAGTTGCCGGACTTGGTTCGCTGAGCGGTATGACTACTCCGGGGAGTTTAAGGGCCGTGCCGCTTACTAGCTCGGCGCAAACGTTTTACTACAAACTCAAAACTCCCAAACCACTTTGCCGTAAACGCCGCGTTGAACTTCGGCGGCTTGGGTGAAGGTTTCCTGGATGTATTCCAGATGTTGGTTGTCCAATAGATTTTGTCCGACCAGCGATAGCTCGACGGCCTGATTGAGTTTCCATGCCAGACGTAAATCCAGGGTGGTGTAAGACCTGATGTACGCCGGCCCTGACAGCGTAAAGGCGCTGGCATTGTCCACATAACGCAGCCAGGCATCCAGGGTAATGTCCTCGGTGGGATTCAGCAGCGCGCGTAATGAGGTTTTATGCTGCGGCGATATGGCTTCCTGATAATACTGATTGCTGGCCAGCTCGGTCTTTAAAACGCTATAGCTTAAATCCCAGCGCCACCAATCCAGCATCTTCCAGACCGCCGCCGTTTCCACCCCGTAGGTATGGCCTTTTCCGGCATTATCAACTATGAATGGCTGTTTTATAAAAAACGGTAGATTCGTGGTGTCGATGTTGCCGGCGGTATAGGAACGTAGGTTTTTATAGTCGTTGTAAAACAGTGACACATCCAGGGAAAAAGTATTGCTGGGAGTGTAGCGATAACCTGTTTCATACGCCAACACTTCTTCGGAACGAAAAGCGTTCGAACCGGTTACCGCCAAGGCGAGCGGCAAAGGCGTGCTGTTGGGGCTGGTAAGCGGAGGCACGACTTGGCCGATCAGTTCCATATGGGCATCCACCCGCGACGGAATGCGCACGCCGCGGGAGACCGCCGCCCACAGCCGGTGGTTGGGGTCCGGCCCCCAGAGCAGACGGGCCGTGGGTTGCACCTCTATGCCGGTGTAATCGTTATGCTCCAGTTTGGAACCCAGCGTGAGCCACAGTTGTTCGTCAACTAAGGTCAATTGGTCCTGTAAGAACGTACTGAAATAGCTCTCACCGCGTTGAGGAGGAGTAAAATTAACAATACTCTGCTTAACTTGGTTTTCTTTGGTATAGGTATATCGATAACCAGCCCCCCAGATTATGTCGTTCCAATCGTTCAGGGCAAAGCGGTGTTGAAAATCCACATCTCCGGTATAGCGCTCCTCTTCAATAAAACTTTCTCTGCGGTCGTAACTGTCAAAGTACAGTTGTAGGGCGTAATTGGAGGTGTCGGAAATGCGATGTTGCAGACGGCCAAGCAAATTACCGCCAGTGGCTTGAACCTGGTCGGAGATGGTTTCTCGATAGGGAGCCGTGAGCGACGCTAAACCGATTTGTTGGTTTAAATCGCTATGATACACATCGCCTTGCACGGTTGCGGAGTCGGCAGCCGACCAGTCTGAATCTATACGAAAACCGCCCTGCATTTTGCTCCAGGCGTCGCCGACAGCTTGGCCGGCTGGCCTGCTAAGGGCATCGCGTTCAAAGCCCTTGATATAAGCCCGGCCGCTGGTGTTCTCGTTCAGTTTGCCGCCGTAGCGGAATGCGCCAAACCCGCGTTCCTCGCTGCCACCGCCAGCCGCGAACAAGCCGCCTTGCGTATCCGCGGCATGTTTGGTGATGATGTTGATGACCCCATTCACAGCATTGGCGCCCCACAGCGCCGCACCGGAGCCGCGAATGACCTCGATGCGCTCCACGTCCTCCAGCATCACGTCTTGCATTTCCCAATACACGCCGGAGAACGCCGGCGTGTAGATATTTCTGCCGTCGATTAACACTAATAACTTATTGGAAAACCGGCCGTTAAAGCCGCGCGAACTGACCGCCCATTTGTTGGCGTCGATCCGGCCGACGTCAATACCGGGCGCCAGACGCAGTGCGTCCGGAATGTTGGTGGCGCCCGCGCGTTTGATGTCGTCGTTGCTGATGACAAATACCGCCGCCGCCGCATCCCCTAGCGCTTGGGCTTTCTTAGAAACGGATGTGATTTTTACCGATAGCAGTTCTTCTATATTTAACTCGGTTAAATCGGTATCGGCCGAGGCAATTTCCGTATGGATAGCCAAAGATAGCGCGCTTATCCAAACGGTGTAAAAGGTGTTTTTCATTCTGCTGCAAATGGGGGCAAGGCAAGAGACATGATATCTCTCGGTTAATTCTTCAGTTGCAAATGTAGCGCAGCATCGATTTATCACAAAGTTTTTGTAGCATTTAGGTCAGTCTATTGACTGATTGTGCTGCGGATTACGCAGATTCGGTGAATGGCGGGCGCGCTTTAAGGCTAAGGAATGGAGGAGGGTAAGTCGAGTGGCCGCTTGCCCGATTACGGCGGGACGAGCTTAAAGTTTTCAGCAGCGTTCTAGCTTAAGATGCTCAAGACCTTGATCTGAAGCAAGGTGTTATTAACCCGGCTGTTAAATAGCGTCGCTCCCGCGCAGGTGGGGCCCCAGTGGCCGGGCGCCAGGCGAAGTGCGTCGGGAATACGTCGCTCCCGCGCAGGTGGGGCCCCAGTGCCATACTGGATTCGCCACGCGGTAACGGCTCCCGATTTTGCGTGAATGACGACACTGTGAATACAAGGGCCGAGTTAATAATCAGGTAGGTTTCATACATCCGCCCACATCCGCAGCAGGTTGTGATAGCAGCCGGTCAGGTTGACGGTTGGGGCGCTGTCGCCCTGGGTGTTGCGCAATTGCAGGATAGCCATATCCATTTCAAACAGTAGGCGGCGGCGTTCGGTTTCGCGCACCATACTTTCCAGCCAGAAAAACGAGGCCAAGCGCGCGCCGCGCGTCACCGGTTCCACCCGGTGTAGGCTTGAGCCCGGATACAGCAACATATCGCCCGCTGCCAGTTTCACTGCATGTTCGCCGTAGGTGTCTTCGATGACCAACTCGCCGCCTTCGTAACTGTCCGGGTCGGCCAGAAAAAGGGTAGCCGACAAATCGGTGCGCACCCGTTGGCCGCTGATCTGACATTGGCGGATAGCATTATCGATATGGTTACCGAAAGTGTTCTGCTCTCCGGCGTAACGATTGAATAGCGGCGGGAAGATTTTTTTCGGCAGCGCCGCCGACAGGAATAGCGGATTGCGATTCAATGCGTCCAGCACGATGGCGCGGGCGGCATGACTTTGCTCGGTTTGCTCCGGTAATTGCCAATTGTTTTTCACTAGCGCGGACTGCGTGCCGGCGGTGATGCGGCCGTCCGCCCAAGGGGCATCGGCCAATAGCTCGCGGACTGTTTGCAGCTCGGCTTGGGAGAGGACTTCCGGAATTTCGATTAACATGGCTCTAATCCGCGATGGCTTGCATGGCAAAAAACACGGCCAAACTCATCGAACCCAGCCCCAAGCCAGCGGCTGCAATGCGATTGCCGTGCAACCGGGTCCATAGCAAAGTGCCGGTCAAACTCAGCAAAAGCAAGCCGCCGGCCAAAGTGTCAACCAGCAACACCCAGCCCACGCCCATGCCGGTGCCCTTGTGCAGATTGTTCAGCGTGTTCAACAAGTTTGCTTCGCCTTGCTTGACCGTGACAAAGGCGTTGCCTTCCCAGTAGTCGGCGGACAGCATCTTTTGCGGATTGCGGACGTTGATTTGCCAGGATGCCGGTTGCTGGACCGCTTGATTGTTCCAAGTCACGGTTTTACCGGGTTCCTTGCGGATTTTGGCGTGGGACGTATCTACACCTAAAGTTTGGCCCAGCCAGGCGGCCAGCTCTTTCGGGTCCGTGGGATGCGGGTCCGGCAATGCTAGTTGGATTTCTTTTTGTTCCATCCGGCCGATTGGGATTTTCAACACATCGCGGTGATTCATTAAAATGCCGGTAAAACCGAATAGCAAACCCAGTGCCGCGCCCCACAGCCCGAACCAGGCATGGGTGCGGCGCAGCCATTTCAGGAAGGCGCTGCGAGATAGGTTTTTCGGTAAAAACAGATAGCCGCCGTTGGTTTTCTTGGGCGGGCGGCTGGCTGGCGTCAGTAATGGGTCGGTAGCGGTATTCATGGGTTAATTTCCAAAACCTATGGCTAGTGGGTTGGCAAACGGTAATAGATTGGTTTTCCTTAAGTGGAGCCTGAGCTGCTGAACGGACGATCGATAAAGCCGGTCAATATCGTTCAACAACTCAGGCGCCCAGGGTTAATACTTAAAGCTCACCGTCAATTGCCCGGATATCGGCATGCCCGGCAAAGCCGAGTTGGTTTGGCCGGATTCGTAATAGACGGTATCGGTCAGATTGAATACGTTGAGTTGCACGTCATAATGCTTTTGGTGATAAGCCACCACCGCGTCCAGGCGGGCGTAACCCGGCAGTACGGCTTCGTTGACGCTGTCGGCATACCGGTGGCTGGCGTAATACACCCCGCCGCCGACTTCCCAGTTATCGGTTAAGTGGTAGGTGCTCCAGGCCACCCCGCTATGTTCAGGCACGTTGACGGCAGTCATGCCTTCAAAGGATTTCAGTAAGCCGCTGACCGAGCCGGTTGCCGTTGATGTGGATTTGTTGATTTTCGCGTCAAGATACGCATAGGTCAGCGATACGTCCCACTTCGGTAACACTTCGCCGGCCAGACCGGCCTCGAAGCCGTCGGTACTTTGCTCTCCGGCCAGGATTTGCAGGTTGGCATCGAGCGGCGAGGTGGTGCGGGCATTGGTTTTTTCCAGTCGGAACAAAGCGGCAGTGGCTGACAGTTTGCCATCCAATAATTCCCATTTACCGCCGATCTCGTAGTTGTGGTTTTGCTCAGGCGGCAGGTTGGCATTATTGGCCGATAAACTGAGGCTCTCGGCGGACGGATTAAATGATTTGCCGTAACTGAAATAATAGGACTGGGTCTTGCTGGGTTGCCAGACGATGCCGCCGCGCGGGCTCCACTGATCGACACTGCTGTTGAAATCGGCTGCGCCAATGCGGTCGGTCTGTTGCGCGTCGAACACGTCGTAACGGGTGCCGGCCAATAATTTCCATTCCGGACTGATCTCGAATTGATCCAACACATAGCCGGCGTAGGTTTGGGCTTGCGTCAGTCGATCAGTGGCCAGCGTGCCGCTGAAGTCGTACGCCAAGCCGGTGACGCTAGCGGTAAGACGCGGGTTGAATATCGACACGCGGCTGACGCCGGTCGAGTTTTTCGACTTGAAATCGTACTCTTCCCAGCCGAATTCGCTACCGAACATCAAGGTATTGTTAAAGCCGAACAAGGGTTTTTTGTAGACAAAATCGGTCTGGTTGTAGACGTTTTCCTGGGTATTCAGGCGCAAGGCTTGCGAACGGGCGATAGTGCCGGCATCGGCTCCGGTGTATGCCGCCGCGCCGGAATAAAGATGGGTCAGGTATTTACGTTCGTAATCGCCGTAACGGACGGTGTTTTTTACCGAAAAATCACTGTTGAAGCGATGGCTCAGCGCTACGGTGGCAACATTGACATCGGTATCCATCATTCGGTTATCGGTAAAGCCATAGAAGCTGTTGATCGGTACCCCGGCAGGCCGGCCTTGATACATAGGCACGCCGTAGTCGAACACACCTTCTTCCTGTTGATGCAGCAGGTTTAGGGTCAAATCGGTATCGGCGCTGATGTCCCATTTGAACGAGGGTGCAATCCCCCAGCGGTTGCTGACGTTATAGTCGCGGTAGGAATCGGCATCCTGATACATCACGTTCAACCTTGCCGACAGGTCTTGATACTTGGTCTCGGCATCGATGGCTGTGCGTTTGAAGTCATACAGACCGTAAGTAAAGCTACCGTTAATCCCCGTTCTGCCGGTCGGCTTTTTCGCAACTTGATTGATCACGCCACCGGTGGCACCACGGCCAAATAAAATCGACGAAGCGCCTTTCAGCACTTCGGCTTTTTCAATGAAAAAGGTATCGCGATTGTATTGGCCGTTGTCCTTGACGCCGTCCAAATATTGATCCGAACTGGCGGCGAAACCGCGCAGGGTAATCGAGTCGCCGGTACGGCCGCCTTCGCCGGCGGCGATAGTCAGGCCGCTGACATTGCGTAATGCATCGCGCAAATTGAAAGCGTTTTGCGATTCGATCAATTCTTTTTTCACCACGCTGACCGATTGCGGGATGTCACGTAACGCCATTTCAGTCTTGCTGCCGGTAGTGGAGGTCTCTGCTTTGAAGCGGGTGGTTTTATCGCGATTGGCTTTGACCTTGACGTCTTTTAGTACCACTTCCTGCTCTTCGTTGCCATTGGTTTCGACGGGCGGCTCGGCGGCAAACGCCACTCCGCTCAGCGCTGCGCCCAGCGGTAATAGGGCCCCAAGACGCCATTTAGCAGTGGAGGTTTTTTGGGTGGTCGAATGGTCTGCGGACATAGTATTCCCTTGATAAGCATTAATGACGTTGCTGGCTGCCTGGCGGGGAATGCTGGGTGGCTAAGATTTTCGGTGTACTGGCCGGCATATCGTTGGCCGGCAATCGATCTTTATTCGAGATGTACTGATTCCAAAACAGCTGGAAATTAGGCGACTCTCAAATAATAACGATTCTCATTTTAATTTTTTTGACGCCAATGTCAACTCCGGAGGTTGTTGCCAGTATGTTTCCAATACAGAAACGTCTGGGGCCGGGTGGGTATTGACTGGAATTTCGTCAATTACGATGCGCTGTTTTAGGGCATAGGTATTCATTGAACATGTCACGGCTTTTGCAAAGCAAAGTCTAGGTTTTGCCGATATAGCCGAAGAGAAGTAGCGCTTTACTTTTTAAATGAGAATAATTATCATTTAAATCAAATTCGATCCAGGATGTTTTATCGTGAACAAATTGTTGGCATTTTTTCAGGAACCTTCCGCCGTCAGGTTGGCGATTGCGCCGGAGGTGTTGGCAACGCTGGTTGAAAAAGGCGAATTGCATGCCACCGATTTTAGATGTCTGGATTTGAGATCGAAGGGCATAGTCTGGAAGATGTTCCTATTGCTGGCGATGTCGAAATTGGGTGGAAATCTGCATCACTCGGAGCGGCATTGAGTCGCCAGCACCGAATTTTTTATACAGCTTGAGCTGTTTTATGAAGGAGTAAAATGATGAGCAAGAAACCTTGTATCCACGAATGTCTGGCGGCTACCGAATTCAGTAAAGTCTTGATTTGCCGAGAATGCGGTGTTGTGCATTTACATGTGCAGAACATGTCCTTGCGCCTGGAAGTAAGCGATTTCCTGAGTTTTGCCGATACGATGGTGGAAGCCGCGCACCAGGCCAGAGCCGGTCAAAAAGACAAAAGCAAACGCGCCGGATTTACTGTTGTTAAATCCAGCACCAGACTTAATTAGCAAAACTGCACTAGCCGCAAAATCCCTCGGAGGTTTTTATGAAATACCATCCAGGCGCGATCATGATCGCCTTGATTTCTGCTACGTTGTCCTCGTATTTTGTGGCGGCAATTCTGTTTCCAGATACCGGCGCGAAAATAGTTGGGGGTTTTCAAGGCGAAGGCGCGGTGGTGATGTGGATAGCATTAGTAGCGGTAATGCTCGCCGTGGCTTTTTACGTTAAAACTAATAAAACGCTGATCGACCGTGTGCTTACCGGTCGGGCTAGTACTAAGGAAATCTCAGACTCTTTTTTGACTATCGGTTTTTTCAAGAAAAAGGACTGACGGAAGTCTTCGCATCCAGTAAGCAAACCGGCGACATTGCCAGTCGCCATAGTTGCTTAGGTAGATCATTGAGCGATCTCCGAACCGATTATCGCAGCCTGCAACTGCTTACCTGTTGACCCCTAAGCCCGCCAAGGCCGTCCGGCGTAATAGCACGAACCTTCAGGTGTTTGGACATTCCCTGTCGAACAAATGACTAATATTCGCGCTCAGCCGAGTATCGTGGGTGCGGGGCGTCGAAACCGTGCAACTAAACAAGCTCCGGGCTAAAGCAGGTGGTTGTTTAGTTGGCCTATGTCGCTATTTATCGCTAAAAAGGGCACGGGCGGAAAAATAGATTGGCAAAAATGTGTCGAGTCTAATTAGTCGGACCGCGGAATAGCCTTCAGAAACTACCAACCCTGCTTACACTGTATCTGCTCGCGTCCAGAGAGACGACTCTGTCGGCCATGCCTATGGTTTCCGGTCGATGGGCGATGGTTAAGCGGGTGATGCTTAACGAATTGATTGCCAAATTCACGTCCCGCTCTTTTTCGACATCCAAGTGGCTGGTTGCTTCGTCCAGGACCAGTACTGACGGTACTTTGTAGAGCGCCCGCGCAATGATGAGCCGTTGCTTTTGCCCGCCGGAGAAACTGCTGCCCATGTCGCCAACCTGGGATAGATAACGCATGGGTAGAACCTCGATTTCCTGGTCGATGCCGGCGAGATGAGCGCTTTGTTTCAGCAGCTCGAAATTGGTTTGTAAGTCGAATCCGGAAATGTTTTCCTGAAGGCTCCCGGAGAATAATTGGTCTTCCTGCAGCACCGCCCCCACCAGCCGGCGCCAATTTGCCAATCCGAATTGGCTTAAAGGCATGCCGTCGATTTCGATGACGCCCTCGGTCGGTTCGAGCAGACCCAAGCAGAGTTTGACCAAGGTGCTCTTTCCGCAACCGGACGCGCCGACGATGGCGATGTGTTCGCCGGGTCGGATGGACAGATGCAAATTGCGAAATACCCATGGCATATTCGCGCCGTAGCGAAAGCCCAAGTTTTTAAACTCGATCATGGGGCTGAAATTCTTTCTGTTGATGACTTTGTCCGCGGCGTAGCCGTCGGTAGGCTCTTTTTCCGCCAAGACAATATCCGCTAAACGCTCCACATGCAGGCTGACCATGCGCATGGACATCAGGTTGTCGATTAGTCGTTGCATCCGCGAGGTAAAATCGTCCTTGTAGGAAATAAACGCCATCAGCATGCCGACGGTCAGAGCGTTGTCCATGACCATGATCGCGCCGACCGCCAGCACGGCGATGGCTTCGGCGGCAAATACCGCGCTATAGCCAAGCGAAAATCCCAGTGACATTTTTTGCGCGCTAATGCGTTTATTGACGCCGGTCACGAACAAATTCAGCCAGCGCGCCCGGCGCTGCTCTTCCAAGCCCGCCAACTTTGTGGTGTGAACGGCCCGAATGCTTTCCAGGAAATGGCTTTGCGCCTTGGCTTCGAGCGCCAATGCTTCATCGGTTAATCGGTGGTAAATGCCATGGGGCAAAACGCGGATCAGCAGATAGGCCAATACGGCGGCGATGGCGAAAGCGCTCAACATGGGGCTGTACAACAACATCACCGCCAGGACAATTAAACCGAACCCGCCATCCAAGACCACTTCCACCAATTTGCCGGTCAGCGTTTGTTGAATAGCTTGCATCGATTGAAACCGGGACACGATATCGCCAGTGTGCCGCATTTCGAACCAATGCACGGGCAGCTTTAACAGATGGCCGATAATGCGACCGGCCCATTGCAGATTAAACTGCGTCGCCAGCACGATGGCCAGCCAGCTTCTGACGGCTTCCAGGACGATTTTAATCACGGCAATCAACGCATAAGCCAAGGCCAATATCAGCAGGAAGTCCCGGTCGCCGGACACAATCGCGCCGTCCACGATCCATTGCGCGACTATCGGCGTCAACAATGCGAATAGTTGCATGGCAACGGCCAATACCGCTATTTGCGTCAAGCTGCGTATCAGGCCTTCGATCTTGCCGACCAGTTTGGCGATGGGAATATGCGGCTTGGGCGTGATACGTTCGAACGCCGGCGAGGGCGTCAGCTCCAACGCCATCCCGGTAAACAGCTTGTTGACTTCGGCCGGAGAAAGCGCTCTTTCGCCCTTGGCCGGGTCATGGATAAGCACCTGCCCGCGGGTCACTTTTTTAAGCACCACAAAATGGCTCATTTGCCAATGCAAAATACAAGGGAGACTGAGTTGATCGAGTTCCGCCAATTCCAGGCGTAGCGGTCTGCATGAGAACCCGAGCGCCGCCCCGATACCGACTAAATCCATCAGAGTGGAGCCACGTAGTGAAACTGCGTATTTTGCGCGCAAGTCGCTCATGGTGTGTTCGGCGCCGTGGCAGGCGGCGACATAGCCCAAACAGGCCAAGCCGCATTCGGCCGCGGTGGTTTGCAAGTAAGACGAATAATGTGAGTAGTTACGGTATTTCATTGGTCGCGGGCTGCCCTTGGCAATATGGAATCGGCTAGTCAAGCGATTAGGGTTCGACCGGTTCACCGCGAACGGCTTCATTTGAGGCATTCGCCGTCGCACCGATTTCGGCATCGACAAAAACTTCCAGCAATGCGTCGGGATTGATGTGGCGCGCAATCGCTTCGTTCACCTGAGCTAGCGTCAAGGCTTCCACACGGGCATTGATTTCGGCGTAGTACTGCATATCGCGCCGCAAGCGCAATAACAGATTCAGCTTAGCAAACAGCTTGTCATGATCGAGCTTGCTCAGGTCATTGCGACGCCGCCAGTTATCTTTTGCGCTGTTGAGTTCGGCCTCCGTGAGGCCGTTTTTAACCAGCAGCGCCAATTCCTCATGCACGGCTTTTGAGAGCTGTTGCCGCATGGACGGCGCATAGGTGGCGCTGACGGTGACAGTGGCTCGCGGTTCGAAGGCGGATGCGCTCATCTTGCTGGCCACGCCGTACGAAATGCCCTCTTGTTGACGCAGGCGGCGACCGAGGCGGGATTGCAGCGCATCCTCGCCCAACGCGAAATTCACCAACGCTAGTGCCAGCGCGTCGGCTTCGTCTGCTTGCAATGGCCGTCTGAGCTGAGCCGTGTAAATGCCGTGCGAGCCCTCGGACATGGCAATGAAATGCTGGCCGGGGCCTAATGCAGCGTAGGGCAGGGGCGGTCGCTGATATGCCTGCTTGCTGTGCCACGGCTCCAACAGGCTCTCCAACTGCTGACGCGTCGCTTTCGCATCAAACTCTCCGGACAGCATAAACTCCCCATTCGCGCCGAAATAATCGGCATGGAAGGCTTTTACATCGTTCAATTCAATGTTTTCCAATGCAGCAAGCGCTTCCGCCTTGCTGGGCTCGCGACGGATATCGCCGATAGGGTAATGGCTAGTGACTACCGTCACGGCTTCTTCCGCGACGACTTGCGGTTTTGTGCCCTGACTTTGGTAGGCGACTTGCAATTGATTCCTGACTTCCTTGAATCCCTGTTCCGGTAACGCCGGATTTCGAAGAACATCGATCAGCATTCCAAGAAATTCCTGCAACGATTTAGCGGGCAGATCGAAACGAATCGCCAAGCGGTCATCAACTGGCGTCATCGACAAGTGGGCATCCAAACCAACCAAGCGATCAAACAATTTCTGCCGATCTAAAGTGTTTGAGCCGTGAGCCAACAGGCTACCGGTCAAATCAGCCAAAATACGTTTGCCGAACATACTGTCCGCCGCGCCCATACGCAGATTCCACTGTCCTTGCACGCGACCGATCGGTATAGGTTTGGGCCAGAGGGCAACCGCCAGCGACTCGTTAATGCTAAAGCGCTCGATTTGCGTATCAAGAGCCGTCGCCGTCGCATCGTTAACCGCTGGGCTCGCGGTTTCCGGCAGGTGCGCCGGCACGGACGCGGCGGATGGTTCGCCGGTTGTTGCGTGCGATACCACGGATTCCTTTTCCGCCATGAAGCTTGCCGCATGTCGATTGCTCATCAGTTGGGCAACCGGGATACTTTGCTGGAAAATCGCTTTGGCCGTTTGCTGAATCTCCGGCAAAGACATTTCTTGGGCCGCGTCGATGCTCTCGAACCACAGCCGCCAGTCGCCGATGGATGCAAATTCAGCCAATCGGTAGCCAAAGGCAGCGGCTACCGATTGCACGTATAAAGCTTCGTTGCGTATTAAGTTTTTGGTACGTTCCAGTTCTTTTTCCGAGAACTCGGTATCGCCCAGCGACTGCACTTGGCCTGCTAAGGTGTTCTGGAGTTGTTCCAACGCTTCGTTATCGGCTGTCAGCGGGAGCGCAGTTACTTCGAATGCACCCCCATTGCGTAATAGCAACGGTATTGCCGAGACAGAGGCCGCCTGTCCGGCGCTGACCAGCGACTCATGTAAACGACTGGCCGGAGAACCGGCTAGCAACCCGCTCAATAAGCCCATTGCCGCAACATGCTTGGCATCGAACGAATGCCGTAACGGATAAAATAATGAGACGGAAGCACCATCGCCGTCGCCGCGAAAACTCCGCTGCGAGTCGCTACTCTCCACTCGGGACGCCGCCTGGAATGTGGGTGGCGGCCCGATTTTGGGAGATTTAATCCCACCAAAATGAGTTTCCAGTTGCTTCCAGGTTGCGGCAACGTCAAATCGACCGGTAATGATCAACAGCGCATTGTCGGGGCGATAGTGTGCTCGATAAAAAGCCCGGACATCGTCGATTGCGATACTGCGTAATTCAGCTTCGTTACCTATCGGCGGACGTACATAGGGGGCAAAGCGAGTGACAACCGGCAGTATTTGTTGCGCTAATTTTTGCTGATGATTGCTATCGCCAAGCTCCTTTTCTCGCAATACCACGGGCAATTCTCTGGCAATATCCGCTTCCGTAATCGTCAGTTTATGCATGCGCAAAGCCTCTTGTTCCAGCAGCCAGTTCAAAGTCGGCTGGTCGCTTGAAAAGGCCGTGTGGTAGATAGTGCGGTCGAAATTGGTATTGCCGTTATAGGCAATGTTGCGGCGCGCCATCTCGCTAACCAGCGCATGATTGCCCGGCGTCGTGGGCGCGCTAAACAGCAAATGCTCCAGCAAATGTGCGAGGCCCGACTTTCCTTCGGGATCGGCGAGCGAACCGCTGAAATACACCAGCGTCACCGCCGTCCGCTCGGCCTTACTATTGGGAACCAACAAGGCCCGGAAGCCGTTCTCGAATTGCCGCTCGATCGCGCCGTATTTCTCGGCGGCGGCGCTGTTTGTTTTATTTTCCGTAGCGTGCCCGGTACCAACGTTGACGAGAGTTAGTATTAAACATGCTATTAAGGTCGAGCTGGTACGATTCATGGGCAAGACTCCTTTCTTTGGTTGAATAAGTCGAAGTTAATTAAATTATGAGCCGTAATAACTAAATTTAGAGAGATACAGACAGACAAATAAATACACTCGTCATATTTTAAATATCATGCGGATGGATATTGATAAGCCAATCCGACTAACGAGGTTAAACTAATATCCGCATAGAAGGCCTATCTAAATGGCATTTTTGATGGCAAAAATATACGATAAATAAAAGCGATGATGCTCAGTAATAAAAATATCCCCGAGAATAGAGCTATATTGTCATTCAGCGCTTTGTCTTGTGTAACTAAATCTGAAGCCGCGCCGGCACAAATAAATCCTGTCATCAAGTAAGTTGTTGTGTCCTGTCGATAAACGAATTCGGCGGTGCATTTTTCCGAGAATAGCCTTTTGATTTGATTTTTATTTATTAAAATTAAAAAAACCCGGAAAGCAATATAAAAAAGAAGGCGATAAATAAGGCAATCGCTTCTGCGCCATGGAGATGTGAAGCAATATCCGCAGTAGCTTTTGGAAATACGAATGTTAATACAGCAAGTGTCAATAATAGGGCGAAAGCCTAGGTAACTGAAATTAAAAATTGGTAAATTTTCATAATAAGGTTATGTAGAAAAAATTAATATATAACCGATAAAAAAAATTCTTTGGCAAGCCATTTTCAGTTTTTATCAACTTTTTAATATAAACCATGCAATTATACAAATAGCTATCGAATTCAAAAAATGAAGTAAAAACTGAAATCTTGTCATAGCATCCTTGTCTTTACGTAATTGACTTTTAATCACCATTTCAAGAGAGATAACAGAGACCATTACGGCGAAAAATAAACTAATAAAAAGATAAATCATTGCACCATCCTCAATAAATACTCGGCAAAGTAACCCACCAAAAATTATTAACCGTCGCCATCTTCACCATGTAATTCTCGCTGAATTTGTGCAAATATGGCCCCATCATTGAGCATAGCGTCCGCCAGAAGAAAAGATCCCACTCCAACGCCTACAACACCGACAGCAACACCTAAGACACTACTAACCGCAGCAGCTTGTGTCGCTGTATAGACACTCCCAGTGGCTACAACAGTTCCGCCTTGAATTTGATCGCCTACTGATATACCTCCGCCGACAACAGACATTTCACGAATTGTTAATTCACGCATTTCTATATCCTTGTATTTTAATTAATATGTATATTGGTTTTTACCGACCACCGATTCTCAATGCCTTTGTTGTTGATTCACGATAAAAATTTAATTGTAAAGTGAGTGAAGGCGTTTATATATATAATTGATAGGCTGATCCAAAGTACTCTCCTTCTTATTATTTCTGAGCTAGGTTTAATAAATTTTGATTTTCCTATAATGGTTGTAATCATCACAAGGATAACGCCGAAAACTAATAAATAAGTCTGTGTCTCGTTCATATCGCAATAATGTAATGTTAAGTTGATAAATGTGGGAGTGAATGATTATTAGCTTCCATCGCCATCTTCCCCGCCACCGCTACTCAAAGCACCGCCTTCAACTAAGCCATCTCCTATGGCAAACCCACCTAAGATTACGGCTGCCGCCCCGGCCGCAACTACTACAGCGCCCACTTCAGGTGCAGCTGCAACTAGTGCGATGCCGGTTCCTACAAATGCTAAACCACCGCTGACTTCATCCCAGTCAACCCCTCCGCTGACAATCTCCATTTCCGTAATGGTTAATTCACGCATATATTTATCTCCTTGAATAAAAAAGTTATAGAGTTAATTTTTAACGAATTATCTAAAATAACTCTATAAGGTCTAATGTCGATAATATTTTCAACAATTGACTCTCCTTGTCGGATAATTGCTTAGCATTTTTATTGGCCTGCAAGTTATCGGCTGAACTGATGCCGGCAAGAAAGTCGGCGCTCTCGGCGTCGAGATTTATCTTGAAGCCGTTAGCTAATAAGGTCTTCTGATCGTTAGATATTGGTAGGAACGAGTTTATTCGAATTTTATTGCGGAGAAGGGCGGTGTTATCCGATATACCAGTCGGAGACAAACTGCCAATATTAAATCGCGATTTAACTCGTTGTTGCTCCGTAACGGCACTGTAAAAGTTATTTAGATTTTCCGGTTCGGCTAGCGCGCTTTGTAATATAGGGGTAAAACTTTCAATGAGGTCCGTAGTATTTAGATAAGGGTTGAAAGAACCCCGGCTTTCAACGAGATCCGGTAATTTCTTGCCGCATAACCAAAGCAGATAATCCAATAATTTAGGCGGAAACGTGCCTATGGCGATATGAAACGTCTCGTCGCCTTCAATGGGAAGGGCTTCGTGCCACCAGCCTCTTGGGATATAAAGCATATCGCCGGCTTCCAGAACCGTGTCCAGTACCGGTTCGGAGGGACATTCGGCTTTGTGATTCAAGCTTGTTTGATGAGGTAACGGCAGTTCGAGCGTGGGCTGGTAAATCAGCCATCTTTTGCGTCCAATCAATTGCAAGGCGAACACGTCGTGGGTATCCCAATGTTTGCCAAACGAACCGTCGCCGCCGAAAGCCGCATAGGCATTGGCGTTGGTCTTTTCGCCGACAAATTGCGCGACATCCATGCAATAGTCGTTAATTTCCGGGAGATAGAGCTGTAGTTTGTTTAATACCAAGGTCGCACCGTCCGTTAAGTATCGGTATAAAACGTCTTTGACGATTCGCGTGCGTTGTTCGCCCAGTTCCCAATAGGGCTCGGTATAACGGCCCGGATCGACCGGTCCGTCTTTAAATAACTTAATCTGCGTATTGGTGTTTTCCATGGCGTAAAGCGCGTGGTCGATATGCTTCCAGCTCAAACAGTTTTCGGAAAGCGCCTGGCGCTTCAGCCACCACTGATTTTGATAATGCGTGTCGAAAAATTGTGTTTTATCGATGCCGAAACGAATCAATGACATAGTGGTCCCTAGTTATATTTGGTTAAGCCGTAAAGCGGTTCGATAATCCATTCGATTAAGCGCCGCGTATCTTGTTCGATGTCCGCTTCCACGATCATGCCGGATACCAGTCGTTTCGACTCGCCGTACACCAAGGCAAACTGCGAATCGAGTTTTACTGTGACGCGGTAATAATCGTCGGGCGGGGAATTGGCGAATAAATTCGGTAGCGTCTTCGATGAAACCGGATTTTTCGAGACGGTTGCGACCGTTCCGGAATACTGGCCGAACTTTTGATAGGGGTAGGCTTGGTAACGCAAACGTACTTTCTGGCCGGATTCGACAAAGCCGATGCCGCGCGTGGTCACGTACAATTGCGCGGTCAGTTCCGCGCCGTTGCCAAGCAAGGTGGCTAAAACCTCTTTATCCGGAATTTGACCGGGATGAGCGTTAATGCCGGTGACAATGCCGTCTACCGGGGCGACGATAGCCAAGTGATTTTGAATGTGGGCTTCCTGGATTTTTTGGCGGAGTACGCTTAAGTCCTGATCGATATTGGCGATGCTGATTTGGGTTTTTTCCGGCGCGATGCGTTTTTCGTCTTCCAGCTCGAGTTTTTTCCGCGCTAATTCGTCGTAATCCCGTTTTAGATCCGATGCCTGGGTACGTAATAGCGCCAGGTTATCCAGCTCCTCATCCAATTTGTCTTTTGCAATAAAGCCGGATGTTGCCAAGCCGCGGTGTTTATTTAGCCGCTGCTCCGCCAAAGTCAATCTGTCGTGATGCTGGTTTATTTGCTGTTTGGCATCGGAAATCGATACTTGTATCGCGGCCAATTGCCTGGATAGCGCTGAATTGTTTTTGTCCAGTAGGGTGCTTAATTGCCGCTTTTCTCTGAGATTCGCTTCTTCTTCCGCGCGCAGCGCCGCTTCAAGCTGATCGGCGAATCGGCTGCCGCTTGCGTCGGACTGGCTGGTGAATGAAGAAAGATGGCGTTCGTCTCTTAACGTAAATAGCGTGTCTCCCGCCTGAACCGTTTGGCCTTCTTCAACATGAACGGCCGAGATAAGCCCAGGCGAGGGTGTGGCGATAACGATAGCACCGCCGTTCGGAACCAGCATACCGGTGGCGTTGGTTCGTTTGGTATAGGACGCAAGGCTGATAAACAGGACGGCGATTGCGACAAGAGATAACACAATCCCGAATACCAGCCACGACGACCAAGATCTCGCCAGCAGGATGTCGCCTTCCAAGCGCCCGACCTGAGCCGCCATGGCTTCGGCGCGATACAGATTCGTCGAGAACATGCGTTCCGCCTATCGGGTTTCGATGTTTGACAGCGACGCGTTTCGTTGGGCTGCTAAGACTAATGCCGAGCTAAAAATTAGCGGTTTGATGAGATTTGCGGTTTCAGGCTGCCTAAAACCGTTATCTGACACGGCGAAACAGCTTGAATTGAGAATGTAGCGGGTGGAATATGATTTTGACATAAGGTCTCCTGGATGAATTGATTAGCACCGTGAAGGCTGGCTAGTCAGGAGACATGGCTGGCGTCAAGCCTTCTGCACGAAGGCTGAGTGGACTTTAAAAAAAACACTGCTTTTTATCAACTCAATTTCAACGGTAGGTCGGCAAAAATCATGGATTAGTCTGTGCACGGTAGATACTCTGTTCAAAGT
>NZ_LUUG01000048.1 GCF_001644035.1 Methylomonas methanica | reverse complement strand
AATTAATCAGAATACGCAGTTGCAAGCCGCTCACCTTGAACATGAGGTTTTCGGCGTGTTGTTATTGGATAATCAGCATCAATTGATTGAGTCAGTTACTTTGTTCCGTGGCACTATCGATGGCGCAAGTGTTTACCCTCGTGAGGTAGTAAAAGAAGTTCTTTCCGTTAATGCGGCAGCTTGCATTTTCTTTCACAATCACCCGTCGAGTCTGGCGGAGCCTTCCGATGCGGATCGCCGGATTACCACCCGCCTGATCGATGCTTTAAAACTGATCGATGTTCGGGTTTTGGATCACTTGATTGTCACTTGCCGCAGTGCCTATAGTTTCGCGGAAGCTGGAATTTTATAAACTTTCTGAGGGGCGGCTTAATCCGCCCCTCATTATTCATTGAATGATTTACAGGGGTTTTTATGGAAACTGTACCTATTTATGACGTGGGCGGATCGTTGCCGATTTCGCTCGATGCCTTTCGAAACCGGCCTTGCGCCTTGCCTTTCAGTCACGCGGCATACGTGCCGCCTACGCCTGAAGAAGTGAATCGATTGATTAAGCTAGTCGGTTGGTCGCAAAGTGTCACAGCAAAGCTTGTGGGCGTTAATTACGTGCCTAAAAAAGGGTCATCGACGATTAGAAAATGGCAGGCAAGTGTTGAGAAAGATGATTATCGTGAAATTCCGTATTCAGCCTGGCGGTTAATGTTGCTTTATGCCGGTGTTGTATCCATTGATGATGGATTGGCGGCGTTGAATGTACATAGCTGAAGAAGACCAGGCGCGGACCGTGACCAGCGCCGGCGGGTTGCTGTCACCAATAACAATGGTATTGGTGACAAGCTAGGCACTTCGGGTAGTGCTCTGTATAGCGTGCGCTACGCGCAACAGCGACTACCAATGCATTCGATTTCTAGAATCCATAGACTTCCTGCCGCCGCTTGAACGCTTTTTGGCTTCCTTCTAAAATTGTGCAGACAATATCCTTAGTTTCCGTCGTGTCGATAGACCCGCGATCTCTGATTATCGACAGTTCGCTTGCGCCGCGAAGAGGGATAATCAATTCGGCATCTCCCAAAACTGCAATATTCGCATTATGGGTTACGATTATAACCTGCCGGTATTCCTTGATACTCCGGAGGGATCGTACCAGGGTTTTATAGATGAACTCACTGTCGAGGTTATCCTCAGGCTGGTCGATGATGAGTGGTGTTTTGCTCTTCGAGAACAACAAGATCGATAGCAGTATCGACTGCTGTTGCCCGAGGGACAACATCGAGAAGTCGCGGACTTGATAAGTCTTGTTTCCATTCCCCATCACGACAGCTTTGCTCACCTTGATTTCTGGTCTATCTTCAAAGACACACCGTTCAAGTGCCGACTTTGTATCCCACTGACCCATAGTGGTTAGGATGTCACCGGCATCGCTTTTTGAGAAAACTTTATTATTGTCAATATCAACTACCTGTTCCAGCTTGTCTGTAACTTTCCGATTAATTGCGTCCAGCAAGGTAATCGGCGATAGTTGCGAAGCAATCAGATTAGCCTTTGGTACCTGCGAAGTTCGCCATCCCATTGCTGTTTTGATTAGATTCTCAAAGTCATTGGAGAGCAAGCCTTCGTGAAATTTGATCGTGACCTTATAGTCAACTACAGTTGTAGCGAGGTTATTGTTCATCGCCATCGCGAACGCCTGCCGCGTGGTGAACAGCTTACTCTTTAATTCTAGACGGTCCTTTAGCAGGCTCCGCCTCACCTTGAATGCTTCCTGTTGTTTAGGAATGCTCTTCTTTAATTCTATGAGCTTTGCAGCTGAGTCGGTCGCATCCTTTGTAACCTTGCGGATGAATGCTATATCGAGCTTGATATTCTGCTTTTCGAGTTCTCTGCGAAGGTCTTCGATCTTCGTTTGAGTCTCCTTTTCCTTTAAGGCCCAGCTTTTCAGTTGGGCCGTAATCTTAGCATTTGCATCAGTAATCTTTGTTTTGAGTTGGGTTGAAAGCGATTCCACTTCTGCCGCGAGATTATTCACGAGCGTTTTTACCGTTTCAAATTCAGTCTGTCCAACAGCTAGTGTTGTCCCGTCTTGTTCCGACATCAGGTTTTTAAGCTCTTCACTCGTCAAGCATTCATTGATTGAATTTAGCAGCGTCTTAAGGTTGATATTGAGCCGATCCCGGAAGAGTCGTTCCTTAGCCAACTTCTCTTCAAGTTCTACTACCTCGCTTGCCTTCTGGTTTTTCAGTGCTGCAACTTGAACATCGGCAAGAGTCTTCGCTTTTTCCGTTTCAGCGATCCGGTTTATATCCTGTTGTAGATTTTCGATTAATGTCTGGTTCGCAAGAAGATTGTCCCTAAGCTCAATATCCAGCTGATTCATTGCATTAAGGTCCATGAATCCGTCAATAAACTTGAGCAGGATGGTAGGGTCCTTGTCGCAGTGCTGGATTGTCTCCGCAGTTTCTCCTTGACCGTAGCTCTCGATTGTAACCCACGTCGGCCCGTCTGGATCAGCGTTTGAAATGTCGTTCAGTTTGCTGCGAGTTAGGATATGTTGCTGCCCCACCTCGTCTTCGTAAACGAGCGAGATTTCATCTGGCCAAACCTCAGAATCCACAATCGTATTATTGATAGGGTTCCCTGAAGCGACCCGCAATGACTCAAGCATCGTAGATTTACCTGCCCCGCGACCACCTATAATGCATGTTAAATTTCGGCTGAAATGAACCACTTGGTTTTTAAGGAAGCCACCTTCAAGTTTCATACCAATGAAATGCGGAATAGAGGGCGGAATTAAGTCTTCAAGTCGCACTCGCGCTGCACAGTCGAGCAGTGCGATCCGGAGGGCGTCGAAAGTAAGTGACTCCATTTTTAAACGTGTGAGCCGCCGATTGCCATTTGCGTTTCTACCAAGCGCGGCGAGACTGTGGGCATCCGACGACATGACCTTCGCCAGTTCAGTTCTCTCTTCTTGGCCTAGGTATTCGCAACGCAGCACAGCACAGTTCTTTCGATCAGGGCTATCATCTGAATGTGAGAACCATAGACTGTTGTTGGCATTCGAGACTTCTAGTGCAAGAAGGTTTTTACAATTCAGAACTTCCTGTTTGAAAGTATTGTACTTAACAATGGTTTTCTCGAAACCATTGTCGAGATCGATATGAGCGCAGATTCCAAAGCCTTCAAATTCGTCAGCAAATTTGAGGCATTGAGGGATCGTATCGTAACAAGTCTTTTTATCGGATGAAATGTTCAGCTTGCCATAGAAGCGCTCAATTGACTGAAGCGTGGGGAAGTAGACTAGAAAATGACCTTGAGGCGTGGAGAGTTCTACGCCTGGTACGACAAGAATAGGCTTGCCCTCTGCATGTTTTAATGCACGACTGATATTACCGATTTGATTATGATCAGTGATTGCGATGATTTGGAGGTTCTCTGTAATCGCTGTATCAACGATATTCTCAGGAGACATGTTTGTGTCAGTCACATCGTATGACCCTGTATCTCCGAAGGAATGGATGTGCAAATCTGCTCGGCGAAATTGTGCACCATTCGATTCATTTCTTATTTCTGATATGACTGTCATTCCATTCATCCTAAGTTCGTATATGGTCGTACATAGTAGAGCCTGTGTTATTTCTAGGCGTTTTGTCAGCGGCGCGATGCGTGTTGGTAATAGTGATAAAAAGTGGCTCTACTCACTATGCGCCATCACATCTTCAAGTTTTGTCGCCTTAACAAAACGTGCGGGGTTGTCGCCGATTGCCAAGGCTTCAAAATGCGCCTCGCCACATTTGATTTTGGCGCTTTCCTTATCTCGTAGATCATCGGTGAAAAGACTACCCTTGGTTTCCACGACAAAATAGAGGCGTTCTGCACCGTCCAGCTCCACCAATACAGCCCAATCAGGATTGTAGCTGCCTAATGGGGTTGGAACCTTAAACCAGCCTGGCAGCTTGGCATATACCTTGACGGATTCGTTCTTTTCCAGTTGTTCGGCGAAACCGCGCTCAACTCCACTGGAGTCATAGACGACATGCTCATGGACAGACTTTTCGACGGCCAGCATATTTTTTAGATAGCCGGTTAATTCTTCCTTCTCAAAAAGCTCCTGAGCATAATAATGTTCATCACCAATACGCTGGTACTTGATACCATCCACCAGGGCGAGGCGCTTAGTGCGGTTGATGGATTCACTGGCAAGCTCGATGAACTGCTGCGGGTTACGAGCAAAGTCATTCAGCCGGTTGCTGTCATTCAGGATCGTGACCAGACTGCGGCGGGTAAGCTGGGTCTTGTCCTGCAAATCGGTCAGGATGTCAGGTAGCTCGATGTCCCTTTCATCCAGCGTGATGGATGCGCCCGTAGCGGTTTCTTCCGCAATGACCCCACCCCGGCCAATGGCAAGATCGGCTTTACGAATATTGACCCGTGTTTTTGTGATTGGCGGACAATGCCAGATGGCTTGGGCGCAATCTTTCAGCAATTTCTTATTGTCGAATTGCACCCTGTAAGTAGTCTTGTGCTTAATCCGGTTCCACAATGCCTTGAACTGCTCGCTGTGTAAGATGGCCTGCCGCGTTTTAACCTGCTTTCGCTCATTGGCATCTTTGATTTCCAGTTTTCCGGCGAGCTTGCGCAAGATTTCTTTGACCTGTGGAAGCTGCGCGGAGAAGGCTTCCGGCAAGGTTAGCGAACCGTCTTTAAGCACCTTGCGCAAGGCATCCTGAACCTTGCCCTTTGCATCCAGATAGCCCGTCTCTTTTAGATGGTTCCAGAGCGCTTCAGATTGCGCCACGCCCAACGGCTGGGTTTTTCCAGTCGCGTCTGGCACGGCAATAGCGGCAAACTGGTGTTTTTCCACGATACCGAAGCGGATACCGGTATCGGCCTCGATCTCTTTTTGCAGGTTTTCGGCGAATTCCTCGTAACTCTCAGTGGCGATGACGGTCAAGGTATTGATGTCAAAGCCGCGCAGTCGCTCGCCATTCTGGTTGACGCATAGGCGCAAACCGCGACCAATAGTTTGCCGCCGCTCACGCTCGGTTCCGATCTCTCGCAAGGCACAAATCTGGAAGACATTGGGGTTGTCCCAACCTTCGCGCAACGCTGAATGGGAGAATATAAACTTGAGTTTGGTATCGAAACTAAGCAGTTTTTCCTTTTCTCTCATAATCAAGCTGTAAGCCCGCTCGGCGTTGTCACGGCCAGCTTGGTTATTATCGGCGGTCTCTGTCCAGACGCCTTTTTTATCAATGGAGAAATAGCCGCCATGCACTTCGGAAGCGTCAGCACTCAAATCCACTTCGTTAAATAAGCTTTGATAGTCTGGATGAGCCGCCAGACGCCGATATTCTTCCTCGAACATCACCGCATATTTGCCATTTTCGCGTGCACCGTCGGCGCTATAGCGGCGGTAATGATCCACAACGTCGATAAAAAATAGGCTCAGAACCTTTATTCCCTGTGGGCGTAGCCGCAGTTCTTTATCTAAATGCTCTTTGATCGTGCGCCGGATCATCAACCGCTTGAGGGCGTCAGCATCCACATCGCCGATAGCTTGGTCGATCCGTAACCAATGCTCGCCACCTGGCGTTTTTAGTTCGACCAATTCATTGCCTTTTTCACAACGAATTTCCCCGACCAGACAATTGGCGTAAATGGCTCGGCCTGTGGTTTGCTCCAGATCGTCGCCGTCCAGGACTGTTATTGGCTCACGGCGGACATGCGCCCCTCGCTGAATATCCAGTTCAAGCTGCGCGGAAATGACACCACGCTTGTTGCTCACGCTTAGCAGTTTCACATAAGCCTTATTGTGGCCACCATCGACCTGAAGGGAGGCGACTTCAATCTGCTTTACCAGCTTTTGTTCGTAAGCATCCACGGCATCGAGGCGGAAAACCATGTTGTGTTTATCCACATGGGTCGCTGAATAACGTAGCGTGCAGAGCGGGTTCATGGCATCGAGCGCCTGTTTACCTTGCCCTTGCAAGCCACCATCAACGCTTTGCGGTTCATCCACGATGATGATGGGAAGCGTTGCTTTAATGAGGTCGATAGGTTTCTCACCGCCGGTTTTCTCGCTGTCCTTATAGAGGTTGTTCACGTCCTTCTTATTGATAGCGCCTACTGTTACTACCATGACCTGAATATTCGGACTGGTAGCAAAATTGCGCACCTGGCCGAGTTTGGATGAATCATATTGAAAGAACTCATAGCCCTTGGCTCCAGGATACAAGTTCTCAAAGTGGTCACGAGTGATTTCCAGGGTTTTGTTGGTTCCTTCCTTAATTGCCACGGAAGGCACAACGATCACGAATTTTGTAAAGCCGTAGCGCTTGTTCAGCTCGAAAGCCGTGCGCAGATAGACATAGGTTTTTCCCGTGCCGGTTTCCATTTCCACGGTGAAATCACCAGAGGCCAAGCCAGACGCAGGTTTTAGGCCGTTGCGAAGCTGAATATCGCCGAGATTGGCAAGCAGCTCGTCATCGAGCAATTGCAAGCGGTTGCCGATACCGAGATCATTCGTTGCGAACATATCGCTTTGGGCGCCGACAGCGTTATGGGTAACGGTGAATTCGGTTCGGCAAATTTCTTGCCCACGAAACAAGTCACACACAGACTCAATAGCGTCATGCTGGTAATCAAGGTTAGGTTCGAAGTGGAGTTTCATTATTGATTTTCCTGATCTGCCTGTAACTTAGCTTCAATAAGGGCGCGTTCTTTGGCGAGTTCGCGGCCCAACTCCTCCTCGCTGGGCAGATAGAGCATATATTTCGAAGCGAAAATCTGCTTGCTGTCATTCAGCACAGAATATTTGGCAATGGTTTCGTTTTTCTTGGCGCAGAGAATCAAACCAATGGTGGGGTTATCGCCCTCGGAAAGGTACTTATCGTCAAACATGCGCACATAGCTATCAATTTGCCCGACATCTTGGTGAGTCAGCTCACCTATTTTTAAGTCGATAAGCACATAGCATTTGAGAATGCAGTGATAGAAAACCAGATCGATGTAAAAAAAATCTTCGCCGAATTGAAGGCGCTTCTGGCGGCCAACAAAGGCGAAGCCTTTGCCCAATTCAAGTAAAAAGGCTTGTAGATTATCGATAATCGCCGCTTCAATATCGGATTCATGCAGTATTTTAGAATCCGGTAGTCCAAGGAAATCGAGAATATAAGGCTCCTTGATCGTATCTGCCGGGGTTTTGACTGTGTGGCCTTCGCGTGTCAAAGCCATCACCCCGGCTTTGTCGCTGCTTTTCAACAGTCTCGCAAAAAGCTGGGTATAGACTTGGCGCTTGAGATGCTTCACATCCCAGCCTTCCTTTTCGGCCTCGATTTCATAAAACAGACGCTCATTCCGATGCTCGATAGCCATCAACACCCGATAATGTGACCATCCCAAATGCGGCGAAAAACCGAGTTCGCTATCTGCTTGTTCAACCGACTGAGCTAAGTCAGCCAAAACGCCACTTTGAGTGTGGCGATTTTCAGCTTTGTGCAATTCGCCACCTCCGATGTGGCGAATTTCGGGAACGCGATCCCCATACACGGTGTAGAAGGTTCGGAAGTAACGCAAGTTGGTCACCGAAAAGCCTCGGCCAAACGTTGCTTGCAACTGCGTGGACAATTGCACGATAAGCTGGTCGCCATAGCCCGCCCGTACCTCGCCGCCTTGCAGTGCCGCCACAATCTCCCGACCTATCAGCCAGTAGGCAATCACCATATTGCTATTGACAGTGCGTAGCACATTGGCCCGTGCCTGTTCCAAAATGGACACCACACGCTCGGTCAAATCCACGCCACTTGGGTGGATGAGCACGTTTCCCTGAATCTTAAGCGACGGTTTCTTTGGCATGGTCACAAACTCCGCACGTTTTCCAGCCCATTTTGCTGGAGAATGGCGGTGAGATTGGTTTTCCCCACGTCATCGGCAAAGGCGCTATCACGGAATACTACTTGGGTTTCACCAGCCGGCGATAATTGCTTATGCCATTCCACTATCCCCAAGGCCAAAGATTCGGCTTCATTGTTGCTGATTTGTGGAGCCAGGCAGGTTAGCAAAGTGCCAGCACCAATGCTGTGAACGGTTTTGCCGGAAATGTTCTTCTGTTCAATAGGCACAGTCAGGTTTAAGCCCAGCTTGAGCAGTAGCTCGAACAGAATATCCTGTTCCGTGCGGTCGGTTTTCAGGTGTTCGGCGTGTTGAAGAAGGGTATCGGCCAAATCATCCCTATTAGGCTCCCAGGCATGGATGTTGGATGAGTCCAGCTTAAAGACACGGAAACCAGTATCTCCTCCGAAGATTGGATTTTCGTCTTTAATCTTTTTTCCAGCACGGCGCAGACGTTCTTTTGTCAGTTCGGCAATAGTGCGAGGTTTGCCGAGTTTGTCACAGTAGCCAGCGGCCGTTTTCTGATCCTTGTTTTCAGGATCGAGTGGTTCTGGAAGTTGGACGAGGATATAATGGCGATTTGAGTTGTCGGTAGCGTTTTGAGCTAGAACGGCGTGACCAAGGGTGCCAGAACCGGCAAAAAAATCCATGATGACATCATTTTCTGATGTCATCATGCCAATCAGTTCTTTCAGTACTGTTTCGTCTTTAGGGAAGTCGAAACAGTCTTCCCCCATGAATTCGCGAAGACGTTTCGTTGCGGCTCGTCCGTCTTGATAAAACACACTATACGGAGCCTGATATTCACGATCCATCAAATATGATTTGATGCACGGTACTGCGTTTTCATCCACGCCAAAATGAACACGATCTTCTAAAATCCATTGTTTCATTTTTTCTGGGTCACTCGTCATCCAGCCCCTTGATGGTATCGAGACAGGCTTTCCAGTCCGCGGGTGCAACACTTCATACTTTGGTCCCCCACCACCTGGCCAAGAGATATTGTCTGGAAAAAACACACCACGAGCATCTACATGTGCATAGTGTCTATGTGCCTTGGCTGGGTGACTGTCTGCAAGGCCCTTATACCAAGCCTTCATTCCCTCCGTCATTGCGGCATAGTCTGTACCATGCTCACGCATGAGTTTCTTATGTTGAGCGTAAATATCCTCTAAACCTTTTTTACGTTGTCTCCATTCTATTTTTTGCTCAGTTAAATAACCCGAGTCACGGGCATAACAGACGATATATTCGTGTGAAACAGAGATCAGGCGTGAATCATTTTTGCGCCCTGCCGCCCAGACCATATCAGCAACAAAATTTTCTTGCCCGAAGATGTCATCCATTGCTGCTCGTAAGCGCGGTTGCTCAGTTTCATCGCACGAAACGAATATTGCCCCATCCCGTTTGAGTAAGCTCTGTGCCAGCTTCAATCGCGGATACATCATATTCAGCCAGTCGGTATGAAAACGACCGCTGGCTTCGGTGTTGCTGCTGATTTTTTTGCCGCCCTCTACTTGGCCGGTGAGTTCCAAGTAGTTTTTGATGTTGTCCTGAAAATTGTCGGGGTAAACGAAGTCTTTGCCGGTGTTATAGGGTGGGTCAATATAAATGAGCTTCACTTTTCCGGCATAGCTCTTTTGCAAGAGCTTAAGCACTTCCAGGTTGTCGCCTTCGATCATCAAGTTTTGCGTGGTGTCCCAGTCCACGCTTTCTTCCGGACTAGGGCAAGGGCGCAATGTGCCGGTTGATGGTGTCAGAGCTATTTGCCGAGCGCGGCGTTTGCCGTGCCAATTAAGCCCGTATTTTTCCTCACGCTCATCAACCAAACCGCCAAGCAATTGCTTCAATACCTCGAAGTCCACCTTGCTTTCGGTGAAGGCTTCGGGGAATAGTGATTGAAGCAGCGCAATGTTTCCGGCAATCAGATCGGCGCTTTGGGTTTCTGGGTCTTGGTCAGTCAATTTCTGCACAGCTTTTTCCTTTATGCCCTTTAGGGTGAGAGTGTTGTCTTGAGTTCGGCCAGTTCTGCTTCCAGCCTTTTGATCGTCATATTCAGTTCCACGCGGCGATTGAGCTGTTTTTCTTTCGCGGCTTGGTTGCGTAAGGTCGTTAATTCATACTGTAGCCGAGCGTGGTTTGCCAGCCCGTCCCGCAAAATTGTTGAGTGTTCGGCGGAAGTCGGGGGGGTGAAACTGCCCGTAATGCTTGCGGCTTCCAGTTCTGCCAAACGGTCGATCCAGGCCTGATAAAGAGCAAACAGGTCGGCGGCAGGCAGGGTTGAGAGCGCGAGGTTGGATAAAAATAGGGTCTCTGGTTCAGCCAAGGCGTTCGGATCAATCGCGGCGGTTCTGTGCAGGTCTTCAATCACCACTTTGCCCGCTTCGCCTTGTGACCAGCGCTTATGAACCAAGGAAAGGCTGACCTTTTCGTTTTGGCTGGACAGCAATACAACGGGGTATGGAATAGCCCGATGAATCAGTTCTATAAGCCGCGTAGGCTTTGCCGCTGGGCGGAAGGTGACAGTGAGGATAGCGATTTCCAGATATTCCCGGACCTCGTCACGATAGTCCGGCACGCCGATATTGGTGGGCTTAAGCGCGGCGATCCAGTGTATGTCCTCAATGCCATCCTGAATCTGCCGTTTGTCGGCAGCGGTCGGCACGCCCTGGTCCAGCAACAGTTTTTTCGGCACGCGCTGATCCACGCGGGCGTCTGGCGGCAAAGCTAAAGCGTCGATGACAGGCGCAAAGATCATGCAGGCACAGATTCTGGCAGGATGACCAGAAAGGCCACGACCTCAAAATCGTTAATGCCCTGAAACTCGCCTTTCTGGGCGTGGGTTCCGCCTGGAGTAAACAGGCTGGCGACCGCCCGCTCTTCTTTCTTGCCGACGATAGAGGCGACGGCTTTGGCAAGCAAATCCTGCACGGCACTCATTTCCTTGCCGTCCCGCGTGGTTTTATCGAAGCGGGCACAGGCCACGGCATCCGGTAAATCACGGCCTATGCAGAGCTTTTTAAGACGGTCGAGAACCTGCTTTGCCTGGTTGAACGGCAGCAATACGGTTCCATCATCGCCAATATGAACCAGATAATGGGGCGCAAGGGGATAGCCAGGCTCCACTACATTCAAAGCCGCGTCGCCTACGGCACGCAGGCAGAAAACCACACCCGAAGGGATGGCCGTTTCGCCTAGATCGTCTGTGGTGGTGACGGCAAAGGTTCCAAGTGGCAAGCTGTCTAAATGATCCTGATGGTCTTTAAGAAAGCCAGCTAGATCAATGCGGAAATCGGTGAGCGTCAAATCGGCAATCGAAACGCCGCTGCTTAGGTCTTCCAGGTCGATGACGGTATCCTGAAGCTTCAGAAGCTGTTTCCGGCGATATTCCAGATCGTTCATCTGGTTGCCGGATTGCTGCTCGATGACGTTTTCCTCGCCGGTGGCGGAAATATCCAGCAAGACCATCCGCCCGCTCACCCTTTGTTCCAAGTTGATATATTCCTCCAGCTCGATATTCGGCCAGAAGTTGACGAGCTGGATCAGCGTATTGATCGAACCAATACGGTCTATGCGCCCGAAGCGCTGAATGATACGAACCGGATTCCAATGAATGTCATAGTTGACGAGCGTGTCGCAATCTTGAAGGTTTTGCCCTTCGGAAATGCAGTCGGTCGCAATCAGAAGGTCGATTTCACCTTCGTTGGCTAACTCTTCCGGACGTTCCTTGGAGCGTGGCGAGAATGCGGTGAGGATGCTCGCCAGGTCGTTGCGCAGATTGGGCAGCGTGGTTTTGTTGCGCCCTGTGCCGGTAAGAATGGCGGTATTCAGTCCCAGTTTCTCATGCGCCCACGGCGCAAGCTGCTGATACAGATAGTGGGCGGTATCGGCGAAGGCGGTAAATACGATCACCTTACGGTTGCCTGTATTAATCTGGTTTGTGACTTTTTGCGAAATAACTTGCCGCAATGCGGCTAATTTCGCATCGCGGTCAGGGTTTACTTGTCGAGCCGCCGAAAGCAAGGTGGCAAGCCGATTGCGGTCTTCAGTGAGGTCTTGCCGCCAACGCACTAAATCCACGTCTTGCAACAACACCCGCACTTTACGCCCGACCAGAAGACTTTCAAATGCGGCATCGTCCACATCCACATCTTCAATGTCGATTTCTTCAATGCTACTTTCATGCGCTTCGAGCTTGGCGAGCGTGGCTTTCACGTCGGCAAGCTGTCGTTCGAGGGTCAACGAGAAAGACGATACGGCGCTTTCCATCCGTTTAAGGACGTTGACGCGCAGCAGGTGAACAAGACTTTCTTCACGGTCGGCTTGCCGGAAGAAGCTCTCGCCGCCGCGAATCTGGGTGCTGTATTTAGCATCATAGGCGGCCTGTTTATGCGGCAATACATAGCGAAGCGGCGCATAGGCGGCCAACGTGAGGCGGCGGATTTCGTTGTTGATTTCGCGAATGGAGCGGAATTCGCCGGATAAATCCACGTCCGGTTTGATGTTGATAGGCTTTAATCGCTCCGGAAACTTACCGGTTTCCGCCGTGCCATAGTATTTCTCAATGTGTTTGCGCGAGCGGGCAATGGTGAGCATATCGAGCAGCTTGAAGTAATCGAAGCCGAGCATATCCATAAGCCGTGCTGGCTTACGATCCGTGTCTTCCAGGGCAAGCCAGCGGTTGAACTGAAGCTGTGCTTGCCGGACGGTCGTTTCGATACTGGGAATGCCGTGATCGAATAGCGCGGTATCGTCGCCCTCGGTCACGAAAGCGATCTGGTTTTTCAGGTCGGCAAGACGATTGTTGACCGGCGTGGCGGAGAGCATCAGCACGCGGGTCTTGACGCCTTGCTGGATGATGCGGCGCATTAAGCGGTCGTAGCGAGTCTCACGGTCTTTGTGAGTGGCCTTGTTGCGGAAGTTGTGGGATTCGTCGATGACCACCAGGTCATAATTGCCCCAATTGACGTGGTTGAGGTCAATATCGCCAGACAAGCCGCCGTCACGCGATAGATCGGTGTGATTTAATACATCGTAGTTGAAACGGTCGGAGGCCAAACTATTGCGCCGGTCGTTGGCTTTGTAGATCGTCCAGTTGTCTCGTAAGCGCTTGGGCACGAGAACCAGCACGCGGTCGTTGCGAAGTTCATAATATTTGATGATGGCCAGGGCTTCGAAAGTTTTACCTAAGCCTACGCTATCAGCGATTATGCAGCCGCCATGCCGCTCAAGCTTGTCGATAGCGCCCACCACGCCATCACGCTGAAACTTGTATAACTTCTTCCAGACGGTCGTGTTGCGGATACCGGTCGCGGATTTAATAATGCGTTCTTCGTCCAGTTCCTCGCCCATATCTTTGAAAAGCCGGTAGAGGATCAAATAGTAAACGAGGGATGGTTCTTTATGTTCGATCAACTCCCTGAGCATGGAAAGGAAGTCATTTTTTGCTTCTGGGGTGGCGGGTAAACTGTCCCATAGGGATGTAAACCAGGAACCGAGAAGCGCACATTCCTCGGCACTCTCGGAAAGCTGGATAAGGCCAAACTGGTTGCCGGGGGTAATGCCAAGTCCTTCCGTAGAAAAAGAACAATTGCCGGTAATGACGCGATTGAGCGCTTTTTCCGAACTCTCGGTGATAAGAGTCGCTTGCGGAATAACCCCAGGAACGCGCTTAATTTCAGTGGTCTTCTCAATCCACTCGGCGCACTGCTTCGCCAGCCAGCGGGTTTGAAGGCGGTTACGAAATGGACGGTCGGCTATAGAATCAACAATGCCCAGATCGTCCGCTTTGGCGTTGGGCAATACCACGCGGCATTTATTGAGCTTATGCAAGAGTTCCCGCACTTCTCCGAAGGCGAAAAGCGAAAACGAAGGTGAGGCTATATCGAGCGTGGATTGTGCCACAAGGCATTTGCGCAGCTCATCGATGACCCTCTCGTTGCCGCTGTTTTTGATGATTTTCATGCGTTCCTTGTTTTAATAAATGCTTTCCACACTCCAGCCTCGTATCACTTTATAACCGACGCCAATGCTGCGTTTGGGCGCACTTTCTCGTTTTTTGAGATATTGTCGCACATAGCGAAGCGTCTCAGCTTCAACTGCATAAACGAACAGCAATTCTTATTAGTTAAGTTTGAAAAAATCAAATAGATAGCGATTTAGTTTTTAAAATTCGAGTGTGTTCTACCGCAATACTTGCGAAGTAATTTTTAAACATATTATTTTCCTTAGTCAGTCTCGAATTAATTGAAAACATCAATATCAACGCGGCGATTTTGAGCGCGGCCGGCAGCTGAATTGTTGTCGGCTACATAATCGCCAGCTGATAAGTAATTTATCGAAATAATCAAAGGCGATATTCCGTTATTCACTAAGTATCGTTGCGCCGACAGTGCGCGGTTCAGTGCGACTTGTTCATCGGCAGCACTCGCGTGTTGGCCGTCTGTTCTGCCTCGCACTACGATACGTTTAGTGTTGGTCAATAATGGAAGAAGCGCCCCGGTTTGGTCTGGTGTTGGGTTAAACTTCGTACCGTTGAATGGAAATTGCACACTGACCGTTTGCGACGTGATTAGCGATGTCTGCACTGGCGCTTGATGGATTGCCACGGGCGGTATTATGTTTTGTTCACGTAATTGTAGTAGTTCCTGTGTTTGGGCCAATTGAGCGCGAAGCGCTAATAGTTCGGTTGTCTCTCGGCTGTTTATTGGATGTCTGTCAGTACCGTCAACAACTGGCGGTACCGGCAACGATGAGCACGCGGCCATGAAGACCGCGCTAGATATAACTACCATTTTTTGCATGTTGTTGAACTCCATTATACTAAATATTTATGGGCCAATATTGTATATATTGGTAAGCATTGCGCAATATTTTCGCGCTGAAATTGTCTTGCAAGACAGTTTCAGCGTTACCGGATGCGTTCTGTTCTTTGGATTTGAGGGCTTATCTGTTCCGGTTGCTTCGGCTGTTTCGCTGCATTTTTGTCGTACATCGGTACTTCAGGGACTTTGCCGAGCTGCTCACGTTCTACAAGCCGAGCGCCTACAGCCGCTTTTAAGATTTGTTGATTAACAGGGTCTTTGACTTTTGAGTCGATCAGGGTCGCGGCCACTGCCTCAACCACCTTGGCTTTATCCGAAATTTGTACTTCCCAGGTATTACGATTTGTCTCGATTGGTTTTTTTCCGATGACTTTACCTGTTTCGTCACGATCTAAAGCCTCAACAACCACACGTTCTTTACCCTTGAATTCGAGTTTTACCTCGTCGCCGGGCTTCGCTTTTGAATCAGACATTGCACGATTGAGATCCACTCCCCAGACGGTTTTTTCGCCAGCTTTGGTGTCAAGCCTCACAAAATAACTTTGTTTTTCTTCAGGGTCGTGATTGTATTTAGCCGAGCCATGCTCAAGCACGCGACCGCTAAATACGCGAGAATCCGCCTCCACGGCCTTTTTCGTCTCTACCTGTGGCGTTATCTTGTCCGTTGTCTTTTCTGTCGGTTCTTGGCGTTCCGTGGCGGTATTACGTCCTCGCCCCGTTGCATCCTGTTCAACGACGTTCTTCATGGTATGTTCACGGCGGCCCTCAAGCGCTTTTATATCCTGCTCTGATGGTTTAAAACCACGGACTTCAAGGCCGCGCAAACTGGCTTCCATCCAAACCTCGCGCTGAAAATCGGGATGGCCTGATACTTTGATTGTTTTCCAGCCCTTGGCGTCTGCCATTGTCGCCATTGCTTTAGCCACTCGTTCATCGTTTGATGCAGATACCATCTTTTCGCCTTTATCCTTAAAGGCGATTTGTCCAGGCTGATCTTTAAAGTGGAATTTGGCACCGGACACGCGAAATTGATGGTGTAATTGTTCCATCAGTTCGATTTGACGATTTTTTTCCCGTTCGGTGAATTGTTGGCCTTGCCTGTCGGCGGTATTACTTGTGCGTTCGGCAACGTCATTGGCTGTATCTTGCTCGGTTGCTTTTTCCGACAGGTTTTCGACATCGATACGCTTTCCTTCGGCAAGCGCAGCAAGACGATTTTGTTCGCCCGCTAACTGGTCGCGGTCACGCTGACGATTTTGCGCGGCACGCGCAACAACATCAGCACCGTCAATGAACAACTCCTTTGCAGTCACCGGTTCAACAATGTTTTTTTCGTTGGCCGTTTCCCGCGCGGCGCTTATTGCGTCCAGTTCTGCGACTCGCGCGGCAATAGGTGATATTTGGGGCGGATTCCGTAAATAGCCGGAATACGCTACTTCCAATCCTGTTTTGTAATTAGGGAATTCGCGGGTGTTATCGGCGATTGTTACGGCTGCAAGTTCCTGCATTTTCGGGTCTTGAATCCGCAAAAACGCGCTGGCATCCGCCAAGGCTAATTTTCTGTCGATGGTATAGTCTATATCTTGTCCAGCTTGCGTCCTCAGTTGAGCGCGACTAGAAATTTCTCCAATACTATCTTGATCGATACCGGCCTGTATTTCGGCAAGAGTTTTGCCATCGTCACGCGTCCATTCGCCATCTATTTTACTGATTTGCGATACCACTCTATCGGCGGTATAACCTTGAAATCGTGTAGAGCCGAGTTCATCGGCCTTGGCAACCATTTCGTTCGCTGTGCTAATGAAATGGTTTGCATCATTAAACGGGTCTTGCACTCCGTATCGATGTTGGGCTTTTGATAAGTCGTTTTGGATTCGTTCGACTAATTCTTTTCCGTTTGTGCTGTTAGGTTCTGCTGGTTGAGTAGTGCGGTCTGTCATGTTGAGGCTCCTTGTCGATAAAAATATGCGGCTCTCGATAAAACCGCTCTTGGGCGTCGCCCGTATTGATTAATGCCCTTTCGGGCATTAATCAAAGTCAATGCCTTATAATTCGCGGTCTTCTTTTGATGCGACAGGCTTTTCAAGCACACTTAGATCAAGTATTGGTGCATCGTCTAACCAGTCTGGATATTCTGGAGAATCGTCTTCGCCGGCCATCGCTGCCAGCATTTCCGCTTCATTCGTCCCTTCATCGGCGTGATAAATTTCGTCCATCATGTCCGCAAGTTCTTCGGCTGAAGGTTCCACTAGCTCTATTACATTTTGATCGTAAGTTGGGCTTTCTAATGTTTCCGGATTTGCTTGAGCACCTAACGCCGCAAGTTCGTCTTCGCTGGGGCGCTCACTGGAGCCGTCTTCGTTATATTCATTCACGGCATCGAGGGCGTTAAAGAAGTCATCTACAAACGCTTCGATTTCTTCGGGCTGCAAATCAGGCCCGTTTGGAACCGGAATATTCGATGCGTCGATGGCGAGCTTGCTAAGATCAATGCCCTTAGAAATGTCTGCCGGCGTCATTGGCCGACTGCGTTCTTGCACGATGGCGTCGTGCAAATCCAAATCGATCAACGGGATGTTGCTTGCCAGTTCACCACGCCCCCAGGTTGCTTCTAGCAGCTCCTTGGATGGCTTTGCCTTGATGGTGATACCTTTCTTGCGAAACCAGTTGCGAATAGGGGTGTTGTCTAACGCCGCAAGCGTCGGCGATACCGATTTGAGGCGGTCAATGAATGCGTGATCCGCGTAATAGGCGATCTTTTCGCATTGAATGGGCTTTGTATTTTCAAGGTTAATGATTTGCTTCCGCAGACTCATTTCCTTGAGTTCTTGCGGGAGCATCAAGGCCCGTTTTTGATCCGATTCGGATTCACTGTGGCCGCCTTCGTTTCGGCCGCCGCGTTGCCGGCTCAACCCTTTTGCTTTGAACGTGTAGTAGCCCAGCATTTCCGAATACTCGTTTGCGTCGCTTTGTTTTCGCGGCGTATAAAGGATTTGCAAGGCATGATTCGTTATCAACGTCCCCGCCCCTTCGCGGCCATACCCCTTACGGGGTTCGGCCTCAATCTGAGACGGCGACTGAATGATGGTTAGCATTCGCATACCATACCCGGCCATGTAGGAATTGGATTTGTCGATAATGCCGATCCGGCCAGGCGCGGCGAATTCGTCCATCAACATTAGGCATTGATATTTAAGCTCCGGCTTCGAATACAGCAGGTCATCGGTGTTGAGATTCACTAGCTGAGAGAAAAACAGATTGAGCAACAATTCGGCTTCGGCGAGCTTGTTAGCGGGAATGCCTAGATAGATAGACATGCGCCTTTTGCGTACGTCTCGTAGATCGAAGTCGTTGGCGCTGGTGGCGGCATCGACTATCGGGCTAACCCAGATTGTCAGCGGAGCGTTGAACGTTGTGAGAATGCTTGATAACGTGTTATCCGACGTGCAGGTGAAACGATTTAAGGCGTCCACGCATTCCATTGACAGCGGCGGCAGACCTTTACCATCCCAATGAAGAATTGGAACCAGATTTTTTGTGATTACCCCGTCTTCGTCCACTTCCTCAACTTCCCTGTAGTTGCGGGAAATGATTAGGTTTTGCAGATAGGTCTTAATTGGTTGGCCTTTGCCGGATGATTGCCGAAGCAGTTCACCAAAAGTGCGCGGCAGGCCCGGCGTTTCGCATAGGTACAAGGTCAAGCCAAGGAACAGGTTTCGGGCGGTATCATCAAAAAACGAATCTCTACTAGCGCCAGGATATAGCGCGTAACCAATTGCCAGGATTTCAGTTACTCGAAGCCTTGGATTATTGCTAATGTAGCCCAGCGGGTTATAGCGGTGCGTTCTTCCGTCTGCCGCGAACGGATTGAACAAGTAAACTTCTTGCCCGTGGCGGGCGCGAAACTTAGAGGTAATCAGGAAGTTTTCCAGCTTCACATCCAGCGTAACAACCGACTCTGGAAAGTTCAACAAATTCGGTACGACAATGCCGACGCCTTTACCTGAGCGCGTCGGTGCCGCCAGTAGAACGAACTGCATACCAGGAAAGAGTAAAAACCGATCTTTCCACTTGCCTACAATGATTCCGACGTTACCTAACAGTCCGGCTTTCTCTATCTCGCTTGTGTTCGCAAAGCGGGCTTCGCCGTGCAACGTGCGAACTTCGCGCATTAAATCGCTAATCACAAAGAGGGGCACGCCATAACCGATAACGGCCGCAATGATTCCGGATACCTTGAGTCTTTTAAAGATAACCGGATCATCTTGATAGTATTGCCAGTATGTCCACCAAGAGGATAATTCGGTTTTATCGAAAGGGTTTGTCTTGCTAAGCAGAAAAAATACGAAGCCGGCCAGCCACGCAATGGCTATTGTCGCGGCGGCGAATACCACGATTCCGATTAACCATTTAACCCATTTAGGCATTTCCATAGTTCAATCCTTATTTAGCTACTTGGTGACGCTGGCCGCGACCAGGTAGCCTTAAATTGTCGCCAAAGGCGACCTTATAAGTAGTGGTGACAATCGGTTGTTCTTCGAACGCCTTTCTTGTCGCCAGTTGGGGATGTTTTGGAGACAGCGAGCGGCGCCGGCGGGCGCGTGTTTGTCTCCATTGATAATCAACGGGCAACCCGCCCGGCTATTGGTGACAATACCGCGCGATCGATGCCGGCCTCTGGTCGCCAAATAACGAAAAACAGGCTATGCGCCGTCATCGTGCCTATCTTCTGTTGGTGCGGGCGCTCGTTTTAGCGTCGGCTCATACCATACTTCGGTTATGTGTCGGCCGGCGGCGCTCTCAATATCGTTGTGAACGTGGATCACTACATCGACTACCAAATACAGTAAGCGGCGAATAACAGGGTAGGGGAGTGTGCGGCCTTGACGGTTTTGCAGAATCATCAACGCCAAACGCTCGAATGCCAGTTGCGGCGATCCAGCATGTAAGCTGGTAATGCTGCCGCCGTGGCCGGATGCGGCCACGTTGATAAAATCGAATGTTTCGCCGCCGCGCAATTCTGCAAGCAGAATGCGAGTCGGCTTCATCCGTAAACAGCTTTTTAACAAGGCCGCAGCCGTTACCAGGGCGTTTTCTTCTTCCTTGGCTTCGCTGGGATAGAACAGGTGGACGTGATTCGGGTGTGATGGCAAGAACAATTCCGGCACGTCTTCTATCGTAATGATGCGTTGGTTTGATGGTATTTCTTGCATCAAGGCCTTCATGAACGTTGTTTTGCCCGATCCGGTTTCACCGGCTACGACAATGACTTTTTCAAGTTGGACGGCGCGACGTAGGAATTGGATGTAATCATGGCTTTCCTTGATCCGTAGCAGTTCTTTTTCGTCCTCGTTAAGTTCGCTGGCCACTGGCCGAATGTGGTTGAAAAAGCCTTGCTTTTCGTAGTCGGCCAACGTTCGAACATTAAACGACGGCTTACGGATCGTGACCGAGATCGTGCCATGTTCACATGCCGGCGGCAGCACAATTTGCACACGTTCACCGCCGGGCAGAATGGCCGATAGAATCGGCCTTGTGTCTGACACGTCATTATTGGCAAACTTGGCCGTTGCGGTCGCTAGAGACATCAAGTGTTCGAACGTGAGTTCGGGCACTTCGTGCTTTTCCCATACGTTTAGTCGTTCGCACCAAACTTCAGAGGGCCGGTTGACCACAACTTCGGTAATTTCATTGTCGGCCATCCATTCGCGTGCAAATTCCAAATGGTAATTGACCGATGTTGCCCGGTTCACTTCACCGGCAATATAATCATTGAGCTGCTGAGACATCGTACACGCTCGAAAAGTTAAGGTCGCGGGCGACATAAATGCCGACTTGTTCCCCCTGGTTTTTGTACAGAGTTGGGGGAATATTGATGGTGTTTCGCAAGGCTTCTGTTGCTACGTTTTGTGCGCTGGCCGAGCCGCCGCCGCCATTAAAATTCTGCTGAAGACCCGCTTGACTACTTAGATTCCCGACATAGCTTGATAGGCCTTGTGCCGCACTGTTAATCAATGTCAGTAGCAACGCCCCGCCGAACCGATCCCAAAAATGATTATCGACATAGCCAGGTAAGCCTGCGCCGCCGAGTTGGTCGGTACCGGGCGAATCGAGTGCTATCACGATGCCGTTCGGGGTTTTTATGCGATTCCATAGCACGAAAATTCGTGCCATCCCGTGCTTCATGTTTGACTGATATTCGCCGGTAACTTCAGAACCGCGTTCGAGCAACAACACTTTGCCGTTATCGCTATAAATATTGCGCGTAATCACGCACGCGGTCATACCCGGTACGGTTGAGTCCAATCTGGTTTGCAGTGCACAATCGATAAAACTACCTTTTGCCAAGATGAAGTTGCGATTTCCCAGCGTGCCGGCCGAACTAGGCGGTGTACGTGTCGAGGTCAATAGTGCCGCCATTTCGCCAGGCGCTTCGCGCTGCAATGACGGCGATGCATGCCCGCTTAGTGTGGCGGCGTCTTGATTTTTTGCCCCCCCGACCATCATTGTTGAACCCGACTTGTCTAACACTTGTTGTGGCTTGCTGTCTGCCGTTTGAGCGCGTCCGGATTTGTCGAATACTATTGGTGGCTTATTTTCCGCTATAGGGATTACTGTCGGAACCGGCGTAACCTGTGCCGGCGGCTTTGTCGGAAGATCGGTAAAGGTACGCGAGGGAACCGCGCTCGTGATTTGCAATTCCTTTTGTGCGGCATTTTGTGCGTTTCGATTTTGGTTAATCTGATATTTCCAATATCCGAGGCTTCCGGCCAGGACGATGAATAGAGCGATGAAAAAGACAATCACGCCGCGTGTTGCGGTTGATGGCCCCCGCTCATTGACGCTAGGCATTCCACGCTCACCTTCGAGCGCATGTAGCTCAGCTTCTTGTTGATTAGCTTCATTCATGATTCGTCTCCTCGCCTGTAATAATGACGCGCTTCACACCCGGAACCGTTGTGCCGTCATTCGCCGGCACGCCGTCTATGTCGTAACTATCGTTATAAATACCAACGACCGAATTCCCGAGCCTAAGAACAAGTTCAGACGCGACGCGCTGAATGACCATTACATCTTTGTCTACATGCGTGTTTACCAGGCTTTCGGTTTTATCGGCGGCCACTAGAAACACGGCCGGGAAATCCCTGTTGTTTGGAAATTTGAGGTAGGTAAACCGGCCGTCGTCATAGGCTAGAGTTGGAGCGATACCTTCAGAATCTGGCCCGACTTGCATGGAATAATTCCAGTTTCGAGGGGCCGTTTTGGCATCCAGCTTTACCTTGGCTGCTTGAGCTTCTAATGCCTTTTTCGCTTTTTCGGCTTCATCCTCCGGATACCGGAATTCGACGCGGTAAGAAATCCGCTGATTGGTGGCTGGAGCGCCGCTATTCGAACCGGGAAGTAGCTGCAAATCGAAGTCGTATAGACGCAGGTTCGTTTTCACAAGCAGGTTGGTATTCCATTTCCCGGCCTCTGGTGGCATAGACGGCTGACCATTTTCGCCTTTGATGGATTGCGGCTTGATGTATAAAACGTTTTCGCGTTCTTGAAAATTCCAGCCTTGCGTAAATCCGGATGCTATATCCAGAACGTTTTCACCAGGGCTAAAAACTACTCGGGTACTGATGCCCGGTACTGTTCGGACGACAACTACATCGCCGGCATTGTAATCAACGTGCTGAATACGGTTGTCGAACTTAGAACTTTGCGGCATGTCCACCGCAATAGTGGCCGTGCTATGCAATGCCAGCGCAATTGCTATAGAAAGAGATAGGACGCGAATCATTGTTTACCTCCAATCATTTCAGGATCGACGCGATAGCTCAGCACTTGAAAGCCAAACGGATTGACTAGGCGTTGGCTTTCTTTAATGATGGATGGATTGCGATATTCAAAAGCAATAGTTGCAACCCAAGACGTGGAGGCCCCCGGCCCCTCTTCATCGACCCGCTTTGTCGTTTTTATAAACCGAACAGTGCCGGTTTCAGCGCCAGATGGCACAACACTGATGACCTTCACTGTTGCGCGGATGTTTTCCCCGTAGCGTTTATCGAGCGCGTCTTTTCCATCGAACAATTCAGCATAAGCTTTGCCGACATTAGGCGACGACAGTAGGCCTACCTTGTCATAGTCTTGCTGTAATGTGTGCCAGTCGTAGGTTTCGCGGGCAAGGACGTATTGAGCAAGCCAATACTTATCCATTACTTCGTCGCCCGTCACTTTTTTATCGTCCATTGCGGTTACGATGTCAGGCACGCCGGTTGCGTTGTCCACGCGGATAACATAGGGCACGCTCTCTTTTAGGGGCATCATAATTACAATGGCGAGCCACGATAAAACGGTCATGATTCCTGCCAATATGGCGACACTCCAAGCGCGGCGTTCTGATTTCTCCCGAGCAAGGGTTTTAGAGGCCTCCCAATCCATTGCGTCGTCGTGCAAATCTTTAGGATTATTTCCTGACATGATTACTCTCCTGTTGATTAATTGTTGGCACCTGTTTGTTGATTGGTACTCGCTGTGTACCGTCTAACGTGGGCAATGTTCCTGTTTTCCCAGCGCAACCGGTGACAGCCGCAGTTAAAAATATGACGATTGCGAGCTTCATGTTTATTGTCCGTATTTGGTTATTGACGCGTGCCAGTATACACAAATATGGAAACCAAAGTATAGCAATATGGTATTTAAAAGACAAAATAAGCCGCTCTTTCCCAGTAGAAAAGAACGGTCTATTTTTGAATGCGTTAGTGTTTACTGTTTGACACTGCCGCCGCTTGCGCGACCCCAGTTTTTACCCATGTTTTGCGCGACGTGCTGACGGTATGCAGGGTTCCATATGGTGTTACCCGCTATTAGATGGTTGCCACGACGAGCCGTCACCATCATTCCGGACTGCATATCTCGCCTGGTGCTCATTGGATTAACTATATTGCCAACACCTTTAGCGGCGTTGAGTCCACCAGTAACAGGCATCATAAGGTGACGGATTCCCATCGCCGCCATAGACATGCCGCCCGCCAGCCCGGATGCCATGCCGCCTACTTGTAAAAGAATCCAAAGCAGAACGCCAGTTAGAGCGCCGATCTGCATTGCGGCAAACATTGGGTTACTGTCGCCACTACCAGAAAAGTCGGCGGCAGCCACAAAAGTATCATAGGCTGCCATTGCAAATGTCATGACTATTGCAGTGATGACGACCGTGAGTGTGTAATTCATTACCTGTGCAAACCAACTATCAAAGAATTTGGCCGTTATGGGGAACATTAAGCTCATTACGAATATCGGCCCAAGAGCGAACATGACCGCAACTGCGAACTTCGCTACGATAATAACGGCACCGCCGATCATTGAAACCAATATTGTACCTATCGCTACGGTAACACCAGCGGCAAACCAGCCCAACGCTGAGCCTATGTTAAAACCCGCTTCGTCGGCTTTTTGAAAACATTGCTCGACAATTGCAATGCCCTTTCCAAGTGAGGTATCAAGAGTTTCATAGACAGAACCAGCCGGCGCTCCAGCAGTGGCCATAGCATCCGATAACCCGGTTTCCAATCCTTCGAATGCCGCCATTATGCCATCGACATAACCGTCTACTGTCAACGCGAATACAGCAATAATGCTGATTTTGATGCACTGCTTAACGAACGTCCAAAATGAAGACTCCACTGCGCCGGTAGCAATCGCATAGCCAGTGAGTGTGATATACAGTGTGACGCCTGTTAAGGACACTAACTGTAAGGCGGTCATCAAATTAGTCGCGGCCGGCGTAACAAATACATCGGTTGCGTTTTTGACGGTATCGCCAATAAACTGAAAAACCATCGGGTCCATATAGATGTCCTATTTATGCTGCTTGAGGTCGGCGGCCGTCAAGGGTGCTACTTTAATAGCGCCCCCTCTTGCGGCCCATACACTGGATGCATCGGCTCGACTTGCGTTTATGCAATTAGGTGTCGCACCAATCTGGCCAGGATTATTGCGGCACTTAGCTAACATGCTATGACGCTCTGCGTCATGCGCTTTGTACCAGTCAACGGTTTGCACTGCTTCCACGACTTGTACAGCTTGCGCCGTTGAATCTTTCGGTGTATCCGCTGCTGAAGTATCCGTTTTTTCCTCTTTGCATCCTGCCATTACTGACAACATACCTACCGCCAATAAAAATATTGCTGTTCTATTCATGATCGAAGCTCCTTATGTTTCTATGGCGGTAGGCAAACCGCTTTCTATGGATTGTTAAAAGTGATTGGTTCGGCGGAAATGCCTTTTTTGGCCGCCCAGGTTCTGGCATTCATTTCGCGTTTATTCTGTTGCTGCATCTTATCTTCTGCTTCCGCTACCATTGCGTACATTTGTAACTTGGTTTGTTCATTCTGAATGTTTGCCTGTTCGGTCGCGATCCGGGCTTGCAGTTCGGCAATGGCTTTCGGGTCTTGAGTATCATTGACTTTCGCCATAAGCTGGTCGATTTGATCCATACGACCTTGCGCCTTGTCGTAAGCATCCATTGCAAACCCTTTATCTTGTGCACCTTTCACGGCCGACGCCTCGCACGCTAGGCGTTCGTCGTCAACCGCAATGTGTTTACAGCCATCGTAAACTTGTTTGTACATCGTTTTCGCCGTACCTGTTAGGCCGGAATAACCGCCCTGTTTCACGCCGTCATAAACCTTTTGCCAATCTTGCGGCAGGTAGTTTCGTAGCGCCGGGTTGTTCATGATCGTGCCAAGATTCCGATTGCCGTTGAGGCTGTCATAGGTTTGCTTTAATTGTGCAAGCTGGTTTCCCATTGCTGTGATTTGTTCGATCATTTGGCCGTGCTGCTCACCCCAGGCCGCGACTTGTTGCGCGGCCTGTTCAATTGCGGCGACATCGATAACCGCTTCCTGAGCTTGCGTTGTTGATGCAAATAATGCCGAAATTGCCACACAAATAATAGTTTTTTTCATAAAGTTACCTCATTACTTCGATTTAGAGGACGCCACGCGAGCCTTGCGGCGTTCGTGGAATGCAGGGAGCCAAACATTCGGATCATCGCCGACTTCGGCGGTGATCGTATCGAGCAGTTCGACGTTATCGACACTACCGGATAGGATTGCCAGCTCATCATCGAAGCCGGTTAGATCGAGGCGGCCAATCATCGATTGATGGCCTTGTTTAATCAGGAACATCCGGCTTTCCTCGCCCATGTTTCTGATAATGTCGAATTCGGCTTCGGATACCTTGAAGCCATTGACGTACTCATTAAAATCGGCCTTTGGATTCGGCAAATAAATTTCCGTCGCCACCTGTTGCACCAGGGCTGAAGCGATTTTTGAATTCAAAAGGCTGCTAGGCATTTGTGTTGCAAACACGCCGAAGCCGTTTTGTTTACGGATCGTAAGCTGCTTGTTGCCAGCGAACTCAGCGAAGGCCTCATCATCAACCCATTTCCACGCTTCATCCATCCAATAAATAAACCGCCGGCCATCAATGACCGATTCCATTCTATGCAACAAATACATTGAAATAGGCGTGCGAACATCGGCATTATCCAGAAAGTGAGTGCCGTCAAATCCGTAATTCGTATGCGTGGTGAAATCAATTTCATCGGTCGGACAATCTAACACCCAGGCGAACGGCCCTTGTCGGCCGTTGCCATCGTCATAACACCAACGTGAAAGCCGTTTTACAATGCTATTCTCGCGGTCTTCCTTATCGGTTCCTTCAGTCATGTTCTGAATAACCGTTGATAAACGGCGAAGCCCGACCGGCATATTCATAACGGTGCGAACAGCTTGGCTGATTCGTAGTTCGTCTGATGTCGTAACCCGCTGGCCTTCGCCCGATACCAGTGCACGAACGAGTTTTTCCAAAAAAAGAATGTTTGCTTCGCTCTTTTCTATTTGAAACGGGTTAAAGCCTGTCGGCAACCCATTTTTGATGGATAGGTATTTGCCGCCGATAGCCTTGATACAAAGCTTCGCGCCTTCGTCTTTATCGAAAAAGACCGACGTAAAACCAAGTGGCGCTTTGGATTTGTACTTCTGTGATTGCAATAACAGTGCATTCATTAAAACGGTTTTACCTGCACCGGACTGCCCGATGATGCGGGTATTGCCAAGCACCTTTTTATCGTAAGAATCCTCATCGCCTTTTGAGTAATGAAAATTGAGATACAACGGTTGTCCTGATGGCGTTTTGCATATCATAACGGCCTGTCCCCACGGGTTTCCGTCGCGTTTACCCGCGCGGAAATTGTGAAAGCTGGATAAGCCGGCGAAATTCTTGCTTGTTAGACCGGCTACACGCGGCCGATAGCTCCAATTGCACGGCAATTGCGCGTAAAATGCGGCATCCGTTGCCGTCGCCACCAGGGCGGCCAGAAACCCCCGATCCTGAATAATCGTCATCGCCGATGTTGTGTTTCGGCGAACCTTTTCAACGGATTCACCAAAGATCATGAGCGAATAATGATATTCGCCCATGACAAACTCGCCTTGAATTAGCTGGTCAATTGCTTGCCGCATTTGTTCGAGCTGGGTGGCGCTGCCGTCTTCTGCGTTCTGGAGCTGTCCAAGTTGTTTCTCTAGGAATTCCTTACCTTGTCGTTTCGCCATGAAGCTATACGACTGGGTTACGACATACTCATAATCTTCATACATCAACCCGTTCAGAATGCCTGGCTCGGTATGTGCGGTGTAGTCTTTGAAGTCAATGCATTGAGCGAAACGTGTTTTTGTCGGTGAGCGAATTTCTATCGTTTCGGTACCGACAAATATCCAAGCAGTACCGAGATATTCATTCAGCGGGGCTTTTGGCACCCGTACTTTTTGCCACTCACCAGACACTAGAAAATTCAAAAACGACAAGGCCTGAGAAAACAGCACGCCATTTTCTTCATAGGTCGTTAATTCTTCAGGCCTGCCGCCTTGTTTTTCGTCTGGCCCATAACGGCGCAAGCTGGATTCGACTTGGTACGCGATGTCGTCTAGTTTGCGGATGGCGGCCTTTTGATCCTCCATGATTTGAGCGTGTGAGCGTCGTCCGGCCTTCACAAACGCTTTATCCATTCGCGAGGGATTCGGCCGATACACCACCGTCAAATACAGTTCGTTTGCCATCATTCGATAGCCGGCAAATGAATCGTAATATTTTGTATCGAAGTTACGACAGAACTCATTATCGAACGAGGATCTCAATCTGTCCGATGTTTGCCGGTGAACGCAATGCGACCACAGAGCAACATAACTCGAACCAATCGAACGGTACAGCGTATTCAATTGATCCTTGCGTAATAGGATTTCATCGGCGTCGGCCGTCTCAAAACTGATGCCGGCCAATTTCCAGATACGCATATAATCGCCATCTTTCGTGACGATGGTATTTGCCGATACATGGCTACTGTATGGCAAAAACGGCGCTACAGCCCGCTCATTGTTGATTTGATGAAAATATTTAGGTTGCGCTGACATATCGCCTCACTTGATGCGTTGTTTGAAGGGGATAGGACTGTAGGCGGATGCCTTCCAGAATTCGCCGTTTCGGTTGCAATGAAACAACCGATTCAGCAGTGGGCGATTAACGCCCCTAAACATGATTCTTAGCCCCAACAAGCGAAATTGCTGGTCGTCGTGTTTGGTGATGAGCTGCATCACCACGATGAGCGGAATAAGCAGCAACGAGACGAGTAGGGATGTCCAAATCGATATGAGTACGACTGTTCCGGTTACGATGGTGAGCGGCACCAGTGGTACGCCCAACACCATAGCCGGTCGAGTACATCCCTTAAACAGCGGATCGCGTGGATCATTGTCTTCCATTTGGTTCATTGTTAACTCCTTTACGTTGCCGCAAATTCATACTAACCCAAAAGATACGCGGCTAACTCGGCGGCACCGCCGACCAGTAAACCACCGCCCAAAATTTTGCCCACTTCGGCGATGTCCGCGTGTTTGAACAAAAACTTGTAGCCTGCCCACATAATGGCGCAGGTAACAACGGCAATAGCGATGCCTTGCAGCACGGCTAACACGTTTTGGACAAACGTATTCACTTTGTCCAAACCGCCCGCCGCGAATGCTGGCTCAACCGCCATCAAGGCCAGCAGGGCGAAAAGTCCTAATACGATTACTCGATCTAGCTTCTTTGTCATGTTGTACTCCAGGTTTTTATAAAAAGATTGCTTGGTGATTCACCGGCTTGCCGCCGGATTTAGTTGCGTGTGGCTGTCATAACTTTAAGCCATTACCCCCATAAGTTAAATGGTTGTTGTTGTTTGTCAGTATAAGCCAAATTATAGTAACTTGGTATGATTTTTTATAGTTTATTGGTTATTCTTGGCGGGCGTTTTACGGGCTTGCCGTCCTTATCGTCCATAATGGTTTTACAGCCGTCCTTGTATCCGCTGCACCCCCACCAGTAGCCGTACTGGCCTTTGCGGCGGTACATTATTCGCCCGCAATCGGGGCAGGGTGATGTTTTGAGCACAAGCGGCTTACCTTTTGCGTCATCGAGAAACGTTTTACAATCGGTATTCGTACAAAACCAGCCAAAGCCACCTTTTGGCTTGCCTGTTTCGTTGTCTTTTTTCCGGTAGCGCCGTAGCGGTGCCGACTTGCATGTTGGGCAGGTATGGACAACGGTTTCAATGGGCTTACCGTCCTTGTCGTCCATGAAATGCTTACATTCATCGTTTGAGCAGGCCCACAAGTAACCGTTGCCGGTCTTGCGTTTAAAGCGGCGCATTGCCCCGGTTTCGCACACCGCACAAGTGTAAGTTTTACGCTCAATGGGTTTATTGTCGGCGTCATCCATGAATGTCTTGCATTCGGTGTTCGTACAACCCCAGAAAGGCGATTTTCCGGCCGGTGAATAGCGGCGTAGGCCGCCGCCACACTTTGGGCAAGGGAAACGCGGCTTTATGGCTCCGCTGCTTTCCACGGCGTTAATGTCGGTTTGAAGCTGTTCGAAGGCTGGGGCCACTACATCTATGTAACCGCTATTGCCTTCGGCAATGCCGTCTAACTCTTCCTCAAGTCCGCGCGTAAATGGTAATTCAATGAACGCGAACTCGGCTTTTACTAGCTGATCGACCAATAAGACGCCCGTTTCCGTAGGCTCTAAAAACCGCTTCTCTTCAACCAGGTAGCCCTTGCTCATGATGTTCTGCATGATTGCCGGATAGGTGGACGGCCGCCCGATGCCTTCGGCTTCTAGCTTGGCAATCAAACTAGCTTTGGTGAAGCGTGATGGTGGCTTTGTCTCTTTCCGGAGCAATTTACCGGATTCGGCCGGCTTGGCCGATCCGACATCGAGCAACGGGACTTTGCCGCCGCTGGCGTCGTCGTCGCCCTCCCCTTCGTCTTCATCCTTCACCGCGTCTTTCGCGGTCAGGATGCGCCACCCTTGTTCTACGAGTACGCGGCCTTTGGCCTTGAACTCGTAAACCTGTTCGCTATCTGTGGATTCGAGCGTGACAGTGTTCACCTTGTATTTTGCATCGGCCAATTGAGAGGCAGCTGAGCGTTGCCAGATAAGCCGATATAACGCCCTTTGCGAGTCGTCTTCACCTGCCTGCTCAACGTCGATATGAGTCGGTCGTATCGCTTCGTGCGCCTCTTGCGCGTCGCCCTTGGCCTTGAATCTTCGGGGTTTGCCGGGTAGCGGCCAACCTTTGCCTTCGGCAAAGCCGCGAATTTCCGCAATCGCTTCATCGCTGAAATTTACGCTGTCCGTCCGGATGTAGGTAATGGCTCCTTGCTCAAACAGTTTTTGCGCAAGCTTTGCGGTTACTTCCGGATCGAGTTTTAAACTTACACTTGCTGCTTGTAGCAGCAAGGAGGTTGAAAACGGCGGCGGCGGCGATTGCTTCGCCGGCCCGCTATCCGACGCGGTTACTTTGAATTGCCGGCAAGCCGCTACGCGCGTCGCCAGAGCCTCATCAAGAATATACGGCTTGTCCTCACTGACAAACGGCTTAGTGTTCCATTCCGCTTGCCATGTATCGCCATCAAAGGAAACAACGGCACCGAAGTGCGTCGTCTTCCTGAAAGCTTTGATTCGGCGGTTTTGATCGACAACCAGGCGAACGGCGGGACTTTGCACCCGCCCAGCTGATAACGACATGCCTAACATGTTGGAAAGCAAGGGAGACACTAAGTAACCGTACATGCGATCAAGAGCGCGACGTGCTTCTTGTGCATGTACCAGGTTGTAATCAATTTTTCGCGCTTTCTTCAGGGCATCGCGGATTACGTCACTCGTAATAGCGTCAAAAGTCACGCGCAAATAATCCGTTTCGTCTAAAGCAAGTGCTTCTTTGAGGTGCCAGGCGATGGCTTCGCCTTCGCGATCCGGATCGCTGGCTAGGTAGACCATTTCGGCTTTGCCCGCCTCCTTGCGGATGCGGTCGGCACGCTCTTCGCCGCCGGGAAACATGCGGCCGTTAGCGGATGCCGCTGGGATGTATTCGTAGTTAAGCGTAAAGCCCGGCTGTTCAATGCCTAGTTCCTTGCGAGGCAAGTCGCGTATGTGGCCGACGCTTGCGACAACTTTCCATTCACTACCAAGAATGGATTCAAGCTTTTTAATCTTGTTCGGACTTTCAACAACCATAAGTTTCATGCCGTCCTCCTAAAACACGATAGCGGAGCTACGCGGTAGGTCCGTCTCTATATCAGCAGGTGCATTGTCTATCAACTTCCCTGTGTGATTGGTGACTGGTTTTTCTTGTCCGGAGGGCTGATTTGTCTCCATTGTTTTCAGTTGCACCGCGTCATTACTGCGCCGCAGTAATACCGGTGCATTATCGGATGGTGCCGCCTGTTTCGTTACTGTAACAGGTGCCGATGCAGCTCGATCAGCCTTGGGTTTTGAACCGTTTGATTGGATGTTCGGGACAACCGGAATGACTTGCGTTGCTACGTCGGCGTTGGCTAAGACTTTCTCTACATAGCTAGGCTTACCGGCTACATCGGGTTGAAAGCCGCGAGTAAAGTTGCCGGAGTAATAGCAGGAAAATGCGGCTTGTAAGGCGGCTTGCGTGTCAGGTGTGATTTTCGCTGCGCGTACATAGCACTCTTCAAGGATTTGCGAGCCAACCCGAATGTTCGTGCAGGCATCAAATGCCTGCTCAAGACTGATGGCGTATTTGGGTAGGTTATAGCGATTGACCTGTGCAACACCTACCGAGAAATTCCAGCCATTTTCAGCCAAGGCCTTTGCCGTTGCCACGGCTTCTTGTTGATTAGATGGTTGGCGTTCGAGTCTCCCGCCAACTACGCCAATTGCATAAGGATTTTTGCCAGATTCGACATTGACGATTGCCGCCATTGTCTGGGGTGCTACAGTGGGAGCGCATTCTTGCGCCAATGCCAGAAGGTCAAACATCGGTAGTTCTCCGTATCAACACTGTTTAGTGTGTTGCCAATATACCATTCCTTGGTATGTACGGATACTATTTATTGGCTTTATTTTTAGGCCGCGTTATGTGTCTATGCAGGTTAATTATCTTCGGCAGGTGGCAAATTTTGATTTCTCAGTAGTTCAAATCCTACCGTTGGGAATATTTCCTTCATATTTTTATTCAATCGTATTAAGTCCTTATAGAGTCTAGGTTCTGTTCGCTTCCGCCGGGTCGTTAAATACCAATCTCTATCTTTCGCCCATAAGAATCGTGCAATCACGTAAAACCCGCTTGGCGTCTCCATGACGATCAGTTTGTTGAGCGTTTGCTGTTGCGCGGCTAGTTCTAAATCGCCCTCCAAGATACTATTGGCGAGACTGCAAGGCAGTAAGTTCATAGATGATCTGTCTCTTGTGATGCCATAAAATACCCTATTCTACTACCAAATTAGTATAATCTGGCGGATGTTTGTTATTATTTTAGCGCTTTAAATTGTGCTATATGTACGCTTTATCTGACAATTTTACAGGACATTTTTATTTAAAAACAAATCTTATTGCCCCAAATTACCTATCGCTTATGACCCTTTTAGGTGTTTAGTGTCGCCAGGTTTTTTAAAATCAAAAAACAAGACATATGCACATTTTTTCGCGTGGGGGCCTCCAATCTGCCCCCGAAAAAGCGAAAAATTGTGTATATGTCGTCCTCTTCTTTTTGATTCTTTGGGGCATTTTCACTATCGCGAAAACCGGACGCCCTTCTTGACTCGCTATTCGCTCGGTCGCGTGCAACTTGTAGGCTAACGCTTACAATCATCAGACCGCCTTGCCGCGCTCAAAAAGGGACGTTTCGCCTTCTCAGGCTCAACACCCCTTTGCCGCTGAGGTTTATCCCCTACCCTCCCGCGCTGGTTGGTGACAATATAAGCTCGGCGCCAGTCTTGTTATGACACCAAATTTTACCGAGTAAAGCACGTTGCGACAACTCCTTGCGCCTGGTCTGATCAGTTTGTCACCACTACAAGAACTTCCGTTGCTCACATCGTCCTTCAGATGCCTTAATGCGAGAGGCTTGCTCACTGTGCGCTGACATTGACAGAAAGGCCGGCTTATTCGGTCAAGGGGCTTTCGCGGCATAAAGCCGTTCGCTTCGCTCTCTTTTTATTCCACGACCCCTTGACCGCGCCGGCCTCCCTGTCAAACAGTACGCACCGCAAGCCCTCGTCCCATTAAGACCGATTCACTCCAACCGCTGGAGTATGCCCAGTTAAGAATAGATAAGGTGCGGCGATGCCGCGCTTTATTTGATTCCCCGCTTCCCTGAACCCTTAATCCCGATTGCATAATCCATACCAACAACACTTTACGAATCAATAACTTATTTTAATTTTTGTGTTAAAAAGTGTTTGACATACGCCCCAATGGGGCGTATTATAAGAATCAGGCCGGGCACTTCGCCAAGGCCATTTTGAGTGAGGTAGTCACCATGTTTAACAATCGCTTCTATAACACCATGAACCAAGGCCCGCTGGAAAATGACGCTTTGCGCCGTTTGGCCCCGTCTGTTTTCGCTGAAGCTAAGCACGGTTCACGCGCTGAAACCTATAAATTCATCCCGACCATCAATATCGTTGAGGCTTTACGTAATGAGGGCTTTTTGCCGGTGTTCGCTTCCGAGTCTCGCACACGTAGCGAAGATAAAAAGGGCTTTGCAAAACACCTGATCCGCTTCCGCCAGCACGACGGTTTTTCTAGCGTCGGCGAGGTTAAACCCGAAATCGTTCTAGTCAATTCACACGATGGAACCAGCAGCTATCAATTGAGCGCCGGGCTTTATCGCTTGGTTTGCTCAAATGGGATGATTGTTAGTGATGGGCAAATTGATTGTGTACGGGTACGCCACAGCGGCAATGTGGTTGATAACGTCATCGAGGGGACTTATCGAATCGTTACGGAAACCCCCAAAGCCATTGAACACATGGACGCAATGCGCGGCCTTATGTTGACCAGAGCCGAACAAGGGATTTTTGCGGAAGCGGCAAAGGGTTTGCGCTGGGACGGTGAAGAGGTCAGCGTCAACAATGCTGAGCTATTAAGACCGCGCCGGACTGCTGACCAATCCGCCGACCTTTGGACAACGTTTAACGTGTTGCAAGAAAAGGTTTTGAAAGGCGGGGTGAGTGTGCAGAACCTCAATACTAGAAACTCACAACGGGCAAGGGAAGTTAAGAGCGTGACCGAGAACGTTAGACTGAATAAGGCGCTTTGGACGCTGGCCGAAGAAATGAAAAAACTCAAAGCCGCTTAAGAGCCGGAAGCCTTGCAAACAAGGTGCCCAGTAATGGGCACCTTTCTAACAGATCGGAGAAACCATTATGAGCCGCTATATTCCAGCCAACGCAGAACCCCGCGCCTTATATTTAGTTGAAATCGCCGCAAGGCCAACCTTGCCAGGTTGGCCTTGCGGCGAAACGCTCAATAAGGGCGATGCGCCTCTGCTATCGCGTCGGCGCCCCCCCTTTAGCCGCTGGGCTTATCCCGGTTGCGCTGTCGCCATACCTGTTGATTTTCGCATGCGCGAAAATCATTTTTTAGGCCGGGCATCACGCCAAGGCCAGTTTTAAGAATAAGAGAATGGAAAGCTACATCTACAGCATGAAGAGATTAAACGGCGGCTCTGATCGATACGGGAATTGTGAGCGTTGCGGTAAACAAGTGGATTCCACTTATCTTTTGAAGAAGATGAAAGTCTATACAAATCATGCAGGGGTTGAGTTGGCGACGTATTATCTTGATTTATTCGGACATAGGGATTGCCTTGCGAAAGCAACGCGGCCATAAATGGCGGCGGTCCCGCTGTCATTTTCAGAATTCGACTGCGCCAGTTTATTGGATAGCCATCCCGATGTGCAGCCGATTCCTGACAAGGAGCGAGAAACAATGAAACGCAAACAAAGCAGCGCCTTCATCACGACCAGAAAGGGCTTTTGTTATCTCACGGTCAAGGTCGGCAGAAGCAATTTCAACATTAAGCGTATTCGCAACTACACGCTTGAGCCGCAGGAAAAGCGTGACATTCGCCGGTTGTATCCGGACTATCTCTTTGACTGGAAGAAAATCAATCAACAGCTTGCCGAAAAGAGGGAGGTATGCAGAGCCTACCGCTCCAGGCGTCAAGCTCCCCGGAGTGCGGAACGCACATCAGACCCGTTCGTCACGGTGTCCTATGACCCAAGGACTCGCACGATTTACGCATCCGATGCATGCAATTCATTAGCGTTGCTTGACGCCGTTCTGCACATTGAACGCTCCCGTAAGAAGTAGTCCAGACAAGGCAGTGCAGCCGCCTTCTGAAAATGACACCCGCTACATATACTGGTCGTCTTTCTGGGGTATACCTTGTTGACGCAATTCTTTTGAAACAGTTTTTTGTTTCATCAGGGTTGTTTGTCTTGAGACAAACTGATATTCTGATTATGTCTAAACCCTGTTGAAACATTTTTCATACTCATATGGCACTTTACGGTTACGCGCGGGTATCCAGCGCAGATCAAGATTACACCTTACAAGAGCAAGCTTTAAGGCAAGCTGGTTGCGATATTGTTCGGGCTGAAAAAGCTTCAGGTACGAGCAGGCACGGACGGCATGAATTGAAAATCCTGCTCGATTTCCTTCGACCAGGCGACACGCTGGTTGTGACAAGAGTGGATCGTCTAGCCCGCAGTATTAAAGACCTACAAGACATCGTTATAGACCTCAAAAAACGCGGGGTATCGTTACGAGCAACTGAACAGCTTATCGATACCGATTCGGCGGCCGGAAAGGCGTTTTACGACATGCTTGGTGTGTTCGCTGAATTTGAAACTAATTTAAGGAAGGAGCGGCAGCGGGAAGGAATCGAAGCAGCCAAAGCCAGGGGGGCGTATCGAGGGGGGAAAAAATCTGTCGATAACGACAAGATTCTGGAGCTACATAATCAAAAACAAGGGGCAACAAAAATTGCCAAACAGCTTGGCATTAGCCGTGCGTCGGTTTACCGGGCGCTCAAATCTGCAAATTAGTGTTGGAGTTTTAAATGTATCGTCTTTATGAAATCTGGTTCACTTATGTAATGTTTATTATTGATGCTGTTTCCGCCTTCAGTAGGAGAATGGAACACTTGCCTATCATTTTTCCTCTCGGTTCAATGTTCCTCGCCTTGTATGCGGTGGACTTGTTTTTGCCACGTTGGGCGGCGCTTTCAATTTACGCGGCGACAGGTTTACCTGTTGCGTTTTATCTCGGTACTCTTTTTTATGTGTTTTTCACGCATTACGATTTTACCGGCCGTCGTCGCTACCACTAAAAATAACCCCCTTTGAACTGAGATAGGCCGTCATGAGTAAACCAACTGTCGAATATAACGAAGACGATTATCGTGCTGAGCTTATTCAAGCCGGCTTATCTCCCGCGACGGCGGCAGAAGTCGCCGCCAAGATGGCGGAGAATAGACGTATCCCGTCTAGCTCTTCTATCGAAGAAACCACGACCCAGCCGGCTACGCCGGCTAAGAAGCCTCGCGCTTCAAACAAGATCATAAGAAGCTCTCATAAAGAATCCGCTTCGAGTTCAAGTGAAATGGCGGTTTATGACTACCAGGCCGGCCAATTACCTGACCGGGTTCGCGAGCTGATCGAGACACATCTTGCCATCGAGGCGGAAGACGCCAAGAGCGCCGGAACGCTCGGCTTTATGACCCGTTCTTTGGCGATTGCGACTTTGCCGCATCGCCGCATTAAAGATTATCGATTTGTTCGGAAGAATGGCGACTTTACACTGACAATGTTGACGGCTCACCCTGAAGGGTTGCCTTACGGTACCCTGCCCCGCTTGCTGTTGACTTGGGTTTGCACAGAGGTTGCACAACAGCGCCAACGCGAGCTTAGTCTTGGGCCTAATCTCGCGTCTTATCTGGCTGAACTCGGTTTGCACAGTACCGGTGGCAAGCGTGGTGACATCACACGATTAAAACATGCCATGACGACGCTGTTTAGTTCGGTTATTTCTTGTCACTATGACGGAAAGGATAAGTGGGCGCTACAAAACGTCTTGCTGGCCGATGGCGTCGATTGGTGGACGCCTCAGAATCCGGAAGAAGCCGGCGAATGGCAGTCGCGCGTTTCATTGTCAGAACGGTTTTTCAACGAGTGTGTTGACCACAAGTTGCCGTTCGACATGAGAGCCATTCGCGCCCTTCGGCAGTCGCCGCTTGCGCTTGATATTTACGTGTGGCTCACACATCGAATGAGTTATCTTTCAAAACGCACAACGATTCCTTGGATTTCCTTGTCTGGGCAATTTGGGGCTGGTTATGCCGTAACCGATCAAGGTTTGCGCGATTTCAAGCGGGCCTTTTTGCGGGAGCTGAAGCATGTTCTAATCATTTACCCGGCCGCTAAAGTGTCGGATAGTCGAAATGGGCTTGTTTTGTATCCTAGCCCGACGCATGTTTCGGCATCGGTTTCAGTTGCGGCCCCGTCTACACCTAAACAGCTTTCCTTGTTGTAGTTTTTGCAGAAACATAACGCGTTACAAGGCTTAAGTGTAGGGACTTGCAATCGAAAACGCGCAAACCTGCAATCAGCAATCAGCAATCAGCACAATTTTCGACCGGAATTAAATGCAACTAACAGGTGTTCAAACCGACATTATCTGCAACTGAACCTACAATCGTTGCCGCCGACCTGCAATCATCCAGCGCAAACCTGAATTATTTGCAACTGAAATTATGTCACTGGCCATCGGCGGCAGCCGGCCATTACCTGCCTTCCGAAAATATAAAAAATAGCGTTTTGAATGACTGCTTCAACATCATTTTCTGACATCTCTATCTTATGGTAAGAAATCAACACACAACTCGATTACGACCATTTTCCTTTGCCTGATACAGCGCTTTATCGGCGCGGATAATAAAGTTTTCCACGTTCTCACCACACTGCAATCGAGCAATACCAATGGAGATGGTGACGATACCTATCACTTCGTTGTTTGCTTTGCGCCGCAAATGACTTTTTTCCATGGCGGCTCGGATATTTTCACAAATTTCCCGTGCCTCTTCGAGCGTCGTATCCGGCATGATGATAGCCAGTTCCTCACCACCGTATCTGGCCACATGGTGGTGAGGAAAGGCAAACTGACACATTAACGAAGCGACAAACTTGATCACATTGTCACCGATAATATGGCCGTAGCTGTCATTGATACGTTTGAATCGATCGATATCCATAAACAGGAGCTTCGCTGACTTCCTGATCCACTAAATGTTCCAATGTTTGATCGAACGCGCGCCTATTCAATAATCCGGTTAAGCCGTCGGTTTTAGCGATTCGTTGCATCTGACTCAATTCCGATCGCAACTGTTCTATCTCGTGGCCGGCTCCCTGGAGCTTGGTTTGCATAGTTTGGCTGGTGAGCGCCAAAGACTGGGTTTCCTGAATAATCTCCCGTAACAAGACTCGAATATCGACCGTTTCGGAAAGATTTTCCAGAAGGGTCGATTTTTTCTGAAAATTATCGTTGGTTTCTTCGGCCCTGTTATAAGTATCGCTAATAGCACAAGTCGCTTGGTCGATGACCTTCTGAAATTGATGATTGAGATTTTCGAACGATTCGAGCGAAGCATTGCAAATATATTTGCCGTAAAACTCCAGACTAACGGCTTGAGTGAAGGGTTTGCCTTCTTGCAATAACAAGCTGAATGCTTTGGTCAACGTAGCGTTTTTGCCGGTTATGTATTCGTAACAAATGGCATAGTTAATCGGATTGGCCGCAATATTGTATTGGTGGATTAAAGGTAAAATCTGTTTCAGATACTCGGCAGCAATAAGCTCGCTAGGCAGTAACGTTTCTGCCACCCTTGTTGGCTACTGCATTGATATAAATAGAGGATGTCGTGTCGTAATCACGCAGTGTAATCAATCCAGATGAAGGAACATTTATTACCTATAGGCAGGCGACATTTTACGGCGGATATAAATGCTCAAGTAAATCATCAGCAATCCGCGGAAAACTAAGTTGGTACTGAGTCCAAAAGAAAAGAACCAGCTTTCGCTCGTAGGCCATTGAAGCCAAACCATCAGACCCAAAACAAATGAAACCGCGCTGATGAATAGGTTAAAGCCTAGTTGCGAAATTTTTAATTTCATTGCGAAAACGGCCTGAAGTACGCTACGCGTTAACAAATAAAGCGCGATCATTAAACTCAACCGATCCGGTGTATCTGAAATATCAAATATTAATAACGTACCGAAGATGAGGTCCAAAGCGCCGGCATTCATACGTTGCATAAAATCGCATACTTCTAACGAAAAAACTGCGTCAATACATTCAAACGCGCCAAGTAACATAATCAATATGCCGATTACGGGTAACCAGGAAAAGTCTGCGACCGACAATATAGCAACCGTGGGATTGAATATGCTTGCCAATGAAAACACAAACCCGACGATGACGACGAAGACGCCTTGCATAAGCCACAACCACCAAGGGATGTTCAGGCGTCCGTCTTTAGTGAAAAAGCTAAACAACTTCATATTTTGTAGTCATCGGTTAAAAGTTATGAGAAATCCCCAGCCAAAGGTTGTTGTTATGGAAACCAATGAACTCATTTCGCTTCTGGCGGTTACCATGTTCCAAACCAAGCGTAACCAGCGACTCCTTACTTAAGGCATAGCGCAGTTCTATGCCGCCCAAAAAGATTTCCTCTGGATTGCCAAAGTGTTCGTCCAGCCGATTCATTGTGGTGTAGCAATTTTTTTCGAAGTCGAAATCTACTGCCAATTTTATTTTCTCGCTCAACTTGGTCTCTATTTCGATCGATGCATAGTGAGTCTGATAAGAAGCGTCGTCGTTTAATGCGATTGAACGCTGATTGCGGGCATTGCCAACTTCAAAGTGGTACCCTAAAAACAGTTCGATATCCTCCGTTAATTCGATAGCGAAATGCGTACCCAACGTCCATAAGTCGGTGCTGCGATGCTTGAATACGCCATCGTAGTCGCGCAAGCCGTAGCGCCCCAACACATGCATTGCGAGCCAAGCCGTCAGTTCCTGCTCCACGTGGATTGACCAAATGTGAGAGGTCAAACTTTCGTTTCCTTCGATGGCGTCGCCGAATTCTTGTTCAACCATGTTGAAACCTAGCAAGCGATCCGGAACGAAACGGTAAATCGCACTCACCGTCGTCGCCGATTCGAATTGACGACTGACGGCAGTTTGAAAATTTGCGTGGGTAAAGTCGGTGTTTTCGGCAAACACATAGCCACCCGCTTCGGCAAAAAAAGTTGTATCGCCGAAATTTTCCGGCAAATCCAGCAATACTGACGCCGTCGGTTCGTATATAAAATCCGATCGCCCCGAAGGTCTGTCCACCGCTGGCTGTGTGGGGTCATCAAGCAAGGAAAGTTGTCGCGTAACGGTAAAAAGTGCGACATCATCGGTATAAAACGCTCGGTTTGATAGTTCCACGTGATAATCCGCCGCCGCTTCCACGCTGTAAAGCGACAGCAAGAAACAGCCTGATAGAAAGATTTGCTTCGGTTCTTTCAGGCAAGAACCATCAATTATCGCTATATGTTTATGGTAAAGAGTCAAGATCATTTCTTAGGAAAAAGCGTTGGGTAACCTTCGACATATATCCAATCTTTATCTTTGACGGGTGTATGGCAACTGATACAGTCCTTTTTGTAATTTGCCGATACATTGATATTGGTGCCGTCATTCTTAACCAAAGCCCAGCCCCAACCGTCGCCCCAACTAGTGTTTTTAGGAAAACGCCCTTGCCTATCTTTAATCATCACAAACCACTGTTTGATGGTGTTGTTGGCATAGCTAACACCTGTACCAGTCGTGTAATTGCCTGCGGTCGATGCCCGTAACTCTTTGACAATGGCGGCACCGTCAGGAAATTTTCCGGTTTTACGGAATTCATCAACCGCTTTGCCATCGGCATAAACATCATGAAAACCGCTGGCGTCGCCTTCAGGTACATGCCACGAACCGAGGTGCACCATAGTTCTTCGAAAGTCGGTCGGTAACGTAATCCGGCCGGTCTCATCCACATAAGGGGAAAAATGCGCTGATGCGTTTGCCGTATTCCCTTCAGCGTGGGTTAACGACATGCCTATTAATGGCAGCACAGCCGTTACGACCATTAAATATCGAGCTTTTATATTTCTTCGCATGGTTTTATTCCTTGGTTACCGGGTATATCGAGGGAATTGCAACGTTGTCCCGCATGAAACCATGCGGGGGCTATTCATCATCGGGTCGCAATACCAAGAGGGCGAGCCAACAGATCTCCTCTATTAGGGATGTTATAGGGTGAATATTTGTTTTCGGTAATCCTGCCTTCCGCGCCGATTTCGACGACATTCAGCGTGCCACCGTCACCGACGGGCGTTTTATCGAAAGTACGATGTTTTACCGTATAGAGGTATTTTTCGTCGGGACTGAGCGCAAGTTGGTAAGGCGCTCCATAACCCCTCAAATCCATGTGTTGAATTTCTTTGGGGTGCCTGGGATCGCTCAAATCGTAAACCGATACCGTATCCGAACCGTTGTTTGTCGTATACGCACGGGTACCAGCCTTATTGATAGCTACCCAACAAATGAGCTCACCGCTGTTAGAAGCTGAATCCACGAATTTGAGGGTACCGCTATCATCGTATTCAAAGACGCCCAGTTTTGCGCCAGTTACCATGGACACGTAAATTAAGGGTTCTTTGGGATGAGATTGCAGACCGAACATCAACGGATCCGGTTTGCCGTCTTTGTTGGTATCAAGACCGCCGTCAAAAATGCCTTGCGGGGCTTCCAACTCTTGTAGCAGCGATAATTTTCCGTCTTCGGATAGCTGTAATACACGAATCGTGGAAGGTTTTTGTTTATTCAGCAACTTACCCCACATTGCCTCGCGCGCCGGCAGGTAAAAGCTGCCGAAATCCCCGTCGTAAACAAACCGGTTGTTCACGATCAACGCTTGCGTGGGTGAACGCGATGCCGTTGCCAATTCCACTTTGCCCTCCGGAACCGGCATCAGAGCGCCATTCTCTGTAATTTTATGCACGCTATAGTTAGGTTTGCTGGCTGCCATGTCGCGACCGGGATCCTCGTTTTTGTTGACCACGACCAGGTAATCACCCGCGTAGCCAATACTGACTGGATTTTTGCCTCCCGAAGGAAACGGTGAACCCGGGACGGGTTTTAAGGATCCGTCGTCAGAAACATCGAAAACGGCAACGGTGTCCGAACCGCCATTCACCGCAAACAATCGTTTTTTATCGGGACTTAGCGTAATGGCCTGATCCAGATCGAAAGGGCCGAAATGTGGAAGCACAAACTTGGTTTTCCAGCCCATGCCACCGGTTAAAAAAGGCGAGCCCGGCAAAGGCGCCAGACTGCCATCCGCATTTTGCCGGTAGGCGGCTACTGCGTTGCCATTGACAACAGGGTCGTTGGTAAGCGTATATATCGTTGTGTTTTTTCCGGAGTTTTCATCGGCATATAAAATGGAAAATACCGATGAATAAATCAAGACCGACAATATCCATAGGCTCCTGTTAAACAATATTTCTTTTTTCATTTTGAATTCCTGACTAAGTAATGGGTCGTTCAGAATGGTGCCAAGGACGCTATCCGACAAGGGCGCAACCAAAGTGTTGATCGTTTGCCGAATCTACTATTGGCTTCATGTGCACAGTTAGGGCCAAATGCTCTTTGTTTACGGCAGCGTTCTGACTAGAAGGAAAAATAGGTTGCGAAGAACATTCCGGTCTTTCCAGGCAAAGCTAATAGTCTGCCGACCCGTCAAAGCAATGTTGGCCGGCATATCCGGATCACCCTGACGCAGCCCGAAAAATGCAATTGGGTTGTCCCAATTACACTTTCCGAGTAGCGAACTTCAGTCCTGTTTTATTTGTATGGTGCTGGTTCTAATACATCCTGATAACCGCCGGTTGCGGCTTTGCCTTTACCCTTTCCAAATTTCAAAATTGGATAGTATTGAGTAAAAACGAAGTCGTCCGCTGCTGAAGCTGCATGGCATGCATTGCACGCTGCTGTTGGCAGGGCTTCTGCCGTCTTTTTAATTGTTTTGTGATCTTCTGTGCTGAATGAAAAAAACGCCCAATTGCCCGGTTCATTCGGGAAGTTTTTTTTGCTTTTTATGGTTGCCTCCAGACCGGCAAATTCGCCGCTGAAATAACCGTTGCCGCTAACGGCCGTTTTCGAACCGACTGAAGTCATTTCTTTGATGGTGATAGTACCCTCGGGAAATGTTCCGGTTTTCTTGTAGTGAGCCCAACTGTCCGGGTCGACGTAGACGTGGTGAAACTCGGGAAACGTCGCTTTGCCGTTATTCATGTCATTGGGCGTCAAGGGTGTACCAACATATACCCATTCCCGGTATCCGGTCGGCCGTTCCAGTTTTCCGTCCTTGATCGTGAAGTACTTTTCCGCCATGACTGGGTTCGAACCCAACGCCAAAGCGACAACACCCATAACTAAACTGCTTTTTACGAATCGGTTTTGCTGTTTCATCTTCTTTTCTCCTGGTTGTGATGGTTTGAGCTGTGTCAGCCTAATTGTTTTTGCTTTTGAACACCCGAAATAAATCAATTAGTGACCGTATTGCTGTTGAAACAATGTCTCAAACTCGCCATAACCTTGCGCAGCAAGTTCCGCTCTTGGTACAAAGCGCAGGGCGGCAGAGTTGATGCAATAACGCAACCCTGTGGGCTTGGGACCATCCGAAAATACGTGGCCGAGATGAGAATTACCTTGCGCAGAACGTACTTCGACTCGGCTAACGCCAAACCAACTTCGATCCTCTTTCTGTGTGATATTTTTTGGCGCTAATGTCAGAAAAAAGCTTGGCCAACCGGTGCCCGAATCGTATTTATGTAATGAATCGAAAAGCGGCTCGCCGCTGACGATATCCACATAAATACCTTCGGCTTTGTTATCCCAAAATTCATTTTCAAACGGTTTTTCGGTTGCCCCGTTTTGTGTCACCTCGCGCTGTAATGGGGTTAGCTTCGATATATTCATCGCCCGCACGTCACTAGCGTTTTCAGCAGAAGCCATCTCAATCGCGCATAGAACCGAAGCAAATACAATCCAGAAGAACTTTTTGATAGCCATTGATTTTTTCAGCATGGTTGCAAACCTCTCACATCGACTAAGTTGTTTTAATGCGGCTTTCAGGGACTCGAATACTGTTTTTATTGGTTTTCTATTGCAAAAAAATGTTCGTATTCGCCATAACCCTGAGCCGAAAGTACAGATCGCGGCACGAAGCGTAACGCCGCCGAATTAATGCAATAGCGCAGCCCCGAAGGCTCCGGTCCGTCCGGAAAAACATGACCAAGATGCGAATTTCCCAGCGTAGACCGTACTTCGGTGCGAATCAGGCTATGACTTCGGTCAGTGACTTCCTTAATGTTTTTGGTCTCTAGAGCCTGAAAAAAACTCGGCCAACCACTACCCGAATCGTATTTGTGGAATGAGGAGAAAAGCGGTTCGCCGCTAACGACATCGACATATATCCCTTCGGCATGATGATCCCAAAATTCGTTTTCGAACGGTCGTTCGGTCGCTCAATATTGGGTAACCGCCCGTTGCAGTTTTGTCAGACAGTGGATTATGAATACTTGTTCGTTTGAGATATTCGCTGCCATCGCCCGCCTCCAAGGATCGCTTGCCGAAAAGGGAAAAGGTTAATTTTCCTGACTTCGGCAACACTCTAATGCGGAGAAATGGTTTTGAGAAATAGGGATTTGTTGAAGAACGATAAGCCGTGCTTATAGTTTGAAATGCGCCGAATTAAAAGCGGTTTGCGAAGGTTGAAATTTATATGCGGATCTATGCCTTGGGCCATTGATGGCTATTAATCTCGTTCATGAAGTAGGTCAATGCCGGTTTCCGCGTTTGATCCATGGGTACGACAAACTCGACGACGCGTGTTAACTTGGGATCGGTGACCGGCTTGCAGTCCAGGCCGGGTTGTAATACCGAATAACGAGGAATCACCGCGACGCCCATGCCGATGCGAATCAGACTTTGAATCCAATCTTCGCGCTCGCACTGAAATACAACGTTGAGATTCAATCCTTGAACCGAAAACAATTCGCGAAATTCCTTACCAAATTCGCAATGTAATCGCTCGATATACCGCTCGGCCGCGATACTGCGCACGGAGACTTCGCTTTCCCGAGCAAAGGGATGGCCTTGCGGAAAGGTAATTGCCATTTCCTCGTTAAACAGCTCGACGTGCTCCAGTCTCGGATTAGCCGGTCCGTGGCGCGCGTAGAAAGCGCCGTCGATAGCGCCGCTGAGCAATAAACCCGGAATACTCTCGTGAACGACATCGTGCAGTATAAGCTTGACCTTGGGGTGATTCATCTGAAATGTATCCAATAAATCGCAGATCATGTGCGGTCCGATGGTGCACATCACGCCAATATTGAGCTCTGAGGTTTCTCCGTTGACCACTGCCTTGGCCGTCCTTCTGACCATGTGCTGAGTACGTTCGATTTGCTCGAAATAACTTCTTAAAGATTTTCCCAGTTCCGTCAGTTCGGTTTCGCGACCATTACGCGCAATCAAATCGCCGCCCAATTCCGCTTCCAAACGCTTGATCGCCTGGGTTAGCGCGGGTTGAGTGACATAGCATTGCTCCGCCGCTTTGGTAAAGTTTAAAGTGTTGGAAAGGGCCAGAAAATAACGAATTTGATTAAAGTCCATGATTCTTGAGGTTTGAAAATGAATAAACGATTTGAGACTTAGAAAGATTATCTGATTTTTGAGCCTTGTCATGAAAGAATGAGTTTTACGCCGCTAGCTGACCGAACCAATTTTTGAATGAATATTTGGTGTAAAAAATTATCTTTGTGACTGGTTATACAGCAAGAACGGTCGGATGGGTTTTTGGATGCTGAACGGCGGCAACGGGTCGGTTGGACACAGTGACGAACGGTCGCTTTCAGGTATCGGAATTCAATGACCGCTTTCCGGCGATGAATCTGAAGACAAGACGATCCCGTGAGCACATGATCTTAAGCCTTGAAACTACGGACCCATTTATACCGGTCCGGATCTTCACGCAGCAGAAATGCCTTTAGTTTCTCTCGCTTGTCATTGTCGGCACGCAGCAAGATGCCCCGAAGGTCATGATCAATTGAGCGCTGACTGGCTCCGCGTTCTTCCGCCTTCTCATACCATTCTGACCCGGCACTGTAATTTCCCATCTCGATATTTACGGCACCCAGTAAGGTGCAGGGGCGGAAATCCTTTGGCGTCAAACCATGTGCTTGACTGCCAAGTTTTAATGCTTCATCAAAGCGACTCAAATCTCGCATCACACCGCCATGAGTTGTGCAAATAGCGGAATTCAGTTTGGGCGCCATTTTGCGTTTAGCAGGAACCGAGTTCAGCAATTCATGGGCATTTCTGGATTGTTTGCACTTTCGGTAGTGGCCACTTGCATTAACCGCGTTCCATAAGTCATTCGTTCGTTTGTATTCGGCAATATAGAACTCGGCTTCTCGCTCGTGAAAGGCCGTTTGTAGGATTTCCGTGTAGTAATCCTTGCCTTTGGTGGTAAGCCACAAAATGTCATCGTCAGAGAGGCGATTGCCGGCATCGAAGCGATTCAGAATATCCATCAGACGAGCAAAAAACTCTTTTTCGATGAACTGATCTAGGCCGTAGCGCTGCCGAAGTTTTTGATTTTTAATTTTAGCTATGTACTTTGGATCGCTCTCACGCTTCTGCCGTTCGCGCTCGTAATCGGCTTGCCGAATAGCTTCTCGGGCCTTTGCTTCCTCAATCATTCGCAGCCGTGCCGATTCTTCTTTCTGTCTTTCAATTTTAAGCGCATGTTCACGAGTGGCCTGCTCTTGAGCTGCAATCTTACGGAACGCTTCATAGGGGATTTCACCCTGCGCAAGACGGCTCAGATTAACAAGCCCTTGTTGCTGCAAGTACATTACTGCTTCCAATGGAAGTGGGCGGCCTTGGTCTAATTTTTCGAGAACATTGTTAAGGCGTGTCGCCGGGATAAATGCCCCAGGAAAGTCGTTCACGAAGTATTTGTTAGCGAGATCAATCCGGCTTTGTTCAGCAGGCACGAACTTACGTAAATCTGTCCGGTTGCGAAAATGCTGGTTTTGCATTTTAGATTTGTTCTGAGGATTACTTTCTCGCTGCTGATGTTCGCGCTCACATTCGGTCTTACGAATAGAGCCTGTGGATTTGATCTCCTCAATTCTGGAATCTTCTTTCTTCCTTACCGTTTGGGGTGAATACCCTCGCAAAACCTGTTCTCCAGAGGCAATATTGCGGAATTCTTCATACGTCATTTCGCCACGCACAAACTGCTGCAGAGCAACAAGCCCATTTTGTAGCAAGTACAACTGAGAGCTTTCTGACGGGGGACGGCCTTGTTCTATATTTTCGAGAATGTTTTGAAGGCGAGTCGCAGGGATAAAAGCCCCCGGAAGGTCGTTTACGAAATATTTTTTTGCGAGATCTGCTCGTTTTATTGAATATGCATCCATGCGCTCCGATAGCTTAATTTGGTTGCGCGGAGTGTTTCTATAGATTGATCGATTTCGCATTGTTGTTTTTAGGATTCGACTCGTAGTACGGGTATCTGGTCATCTAAGGATAGCATCCCATTATCCCAGGATAAACTGGTGCTATTTTGGATGGCTGCTTTGTAGTTCTCCAGTTCGCAGAACTGGATTTGGCTGACGGGCCGGTTTGGAAAAATGCGACCGGCAGGAATGGGTCGGCCAAGTCGCTGCTGACACTTACTTCGAAAAATTACTAGTCCAGAATACGTCCATTTTCTGGACGTTTGTCTTTCAAATATGCGCTCCACGCCGAATCTGACCTTGATAGTCCAACTATCTCGTCAACAAATCAACGTCCATATTGTTTCCTTGACGCTGAGTTTCTGGAACTGGTGTCAGTTGCAAATAATCCTGGTTTGCTGCGGATGATTGCAGGTCGGCACGAATGATTGCAGGTTCAGTTGCAAATAATCTCGGTTTGAGCGCCGGTCATTTGCATTTAATCCTGGTTGAAAAATACGCTGATTGCTGGTTTGCGCGTTTTCGATTGCAAGCCGTTACACTTAAGTATGGCGACAGATCAGTCACCGACCGCGGCCGGCACCGGGTGTTTATTGTCACCAATTTGGTCGCCGGGGTTTTAAAATCAAAAAAAACAAGACATATGCACAGATTTTCGCGTGGGGGCCTCCAATCTGCCCCCGAAAAAGCGAAAATCTGTGCATATGTCGCCCTCATCAATGGCCTTTTTTTGTTTCTTTGGGCATTTTCGCTATCGCGAAAACCGGACGCCCTTCTTGGCTCGCTATTCGCTCGGTCCTTCGGACTTATAAGCACATGCTTACAACCACCAGGCCGCCTTGCCGCGCTCAATAAGGGACGTTGCACCTTACCAGGCACAACACCCCTTAGCCGCTGGAGCTTATCCTTAAAAAGACGCAAGGCGCAGCACCGCCCTGTTTTGTACGTCGTTCGTACCTCACATTACCCGCTGAATTAATCGTTTCCACATCCATGCCCTCCTTACGTTGATGAGTTGCTTATTTCGCTGTGAACCTTTCGCCTGCACATACGGTAGACCAGCCGGGACGCATTGCAAGGGAAGGCTACGCCCGAAATCCTCACCCGTTCAGACTCGCTTACGCTCGCTTAGCTGCGGCTTCCGGTTTCGCCCTTGCAATACGCCTTATCCGTCCGGTCCTTGATACGTGCAACTACGGCGAAAGGCACTCAGCGAAGCAATGTTATCAGCACTAAAGGAGGACACCGATATGGTTCACAAACTACAAAATCAAAAGCCGGCTCAAGCATCTTGCAACGCAATGTGTGAGACGGAGCATAAAAACTAGATCAGGGCATATCTATATTTGGTGACATCAATCAAACCTGGTTCCGTGGGATCTGTCACCAAAGAGTAGCCCAAACACTTGAAAGGAGTAATCCATGAAATACCTTGATGATCTGATCGTGGCAATAGCGACGTACATTCTACGGGGTGTTCTCGCGGTCGGTGCTGGGGCTGTTTATGTCCAGTTTTTGGCGCTGTTGTTTTTAGCATCAATGTTCGGCACCGTGTCTTTCTCGGTGTTGCTGGTGGCGGCGTTCAACGCCTTATCGGGAGCGTAACTTATGACTCAGAAAAGCAAACATATCACCGAGTTGATGGCGCTGGCCAACGAGGTTAAACCGTTGATCAAGGCGTTAGCATCAGAAATGGCGGTCGTTACAACACGCATGGCCGAACTGGAAGTGCTGGGGTTAATTTATGCCTATGAATACTGGCGGAAGGATAGCGACGGTCACCCGAAATATTTCTATTTGCTATACCCGCTTAAGCAAGGCGAGCCAAGGCGGCGCAATTATATTGGCTGTGATCCGGTACGGATCGAGGCGGCTAGACAAGGCCTTGCGCGAGCAAAGGAGTATGACGCGTTGATGGTTGAACTAAGCCGTTTTGAAGGCCGAGCACAAAGCGGTTTGTTTGCTATGAAAGATGGCTTACGGCATCTTTCGAACAAAAGTAACCAGTTTTATTAGGGTTGATGCACTTTTTATCTTGCGTAGTAACAATAATAGTAATAGTATTATTACTACAACTATTATTTATTATGTCTGTGCGGAGTGAATTATGAATACAATCACCGTATCACTGTTAATAACCGCGATCAGAATTGCTGAATCTTTAGCTGAATTACAGCGAATGGTTGGCCCATGCGATCAGGAGCAGGAAAAGGCGGAAAGGCGCAATAGCAAATTTTTCAGGGGTATTTAAAATGGCTTTAAATCCAGATGTAAAAAAACGTATTTTTGACGCGGCTGACGAGCTTCATGCGACCAGTGAAACCGGAGAATATCCAAATGTCGAAGCCGTCAGACAACGTAGTCGTGCCGGCATGAACAACGTGGTTGAAGCAATGCAAGAATGGCGGCAGAACCAGCGGAAACAGGTACAGGCTGTGCGCGAGCCGTTACCGGCTAACCTACATGGTGTTTTACAGAATATGGGGCAAAGCCTTTGGGAAACAGCCCAGCAACTCGCTAACGAATCACTAGACACGGCCAGGGCGGCGTTTGAATCAGAAAAGGCTGACTTGCTTCAGTTGTCTGTTGAACAATCCGATGCCTACGAGAAGCAAGCCGCTGAGCTTGAAACTGCGCACCTTCGGATTGCAGAACTGGAACGGCTTGTAGAAGTTGCCGAAACGACCGCCCAGGCTATCGCGCAACAGCTTGAAGACGTGCAACACGCCCTACTCTCTTCCGAGCAAAAAGCAACCCTTGCCGAGCAAAAGGCCGATGAGATTGAGCATCGCGCCGCCGATCTTCGCACCGAGCTAGACCATGCTCACACAGAGGCCGACCGCTTGCGGATCGAGCGCGATAAAGCCCAGGATCGAGCCGAAGAAGCCGCAAAACAGGCCGAGAAAGCCGATGCACGCACTGAACAATTGCGCGAGGTATTAGCCTCCCAAACTGAGAAAGCCGATTCAACCATCGAGCAACTACGCGAATCGCTTACTACTCAAATAGCAAAATCCGACGCTATTATCGAACAATTGCGCACTGAGTTGACGGAAACGCGCACCAAGGCCGAAGCCTCAGACCAACTACACGCCGAACAACGGAAACGTACAGCAGAGGAAGTACACCGGAGCGCCGAACGGATGGCTAAAGCCGAAACGGAATGTGACAAGGCCCGGATGGCCGCCGCTGAAGCCCGCGAAGAAGCCGCTACATTACGCGGCCAGTTGGAGGCGACTAAAACCCAAAACGCGGCAATGTTAGCGGCATTAAAGCCCTCCCCTGCTTCTAATTAATCCGCTGCATAATCCACGCTGAATTTGTCTTGCTCCTTGCTTATTTGGCTGTGGATTACCCTGTGGACGGCTAAAGTTATCCACGCTGAAATTGTCTTGTTTTTACGCTGAAATTGTCTTGCTCTAATGTGTTGTTTTATAACGATTTTATGTTTTTTGTGCGCTGAAATTGTCTTGCTCTTACGCTGAAATTGTCTTGCGGATGTCAATCTTAAAACCCTTCTAGCCCGCGTGGCTATTGGGCTACAGCGGTTTTACAACGACGTTACCCTATATAAATAAACCTATACCTTCCTATAGCTATTCCTATATTTGCCTACGGTTTTTTGTGGATAATCCAAAATTATAAAGAATCATCTTGGCCGCTAATTGTTTTATATTTTGTTTTATTTTTAGTTATATATATGTTTTGTTACTGTTATACTTTATCTGTGGTCATTGCACCCATTTCGCACTGATTTAGCTCGTCTGTGAATTCAAAATAAGGAGAGTAGATATGCCTAGTAACGTCATTACGCCAGTATCCCAATATTGGATAGATCACGCGTTTTTTGATACCAATGGTGGATTTCAATAGAGATTTCGCCATGTCTATTACACCAGAAATTGATAACGACCTATTTGAACGTGTTTCGCTTCAATTGCGGCGTTGGTCTGATCGTTCATTAGGCGTCGCAAAAGCGTTAATTATTGATGGCGTTCCTCTTTCGGAAGCTGCTGCAAAACATGATATGTCACCCCAACAAGCTAACGTTATTCGAACACGGTTTGTTGAAAAAGCTGACAAGGTGCGCCTTCAGTCGTTTATGGATCGTGAAAAACCGAAACTTCCGAAAATAGAACTTGAGTCGTTTAAACCTGAAATACAGACGCTACACGAAAAGGGTTACACGGTTGAGCAAATCATTACTTTTCTTGCTGAAAATAATGTCACTGCATCGGCCACCACCATTCGAAATTTTTTAAAGGGGAACTGAGCATGAAAACGCTTGTGTTAGCAAATCAAAAAGGCGGTGTTGGCAAATCCGCCGTTGTTGTTCAATTGGCCTATTTTTTTAACCTCGTTATGAAAAAACGTGTTTTGGTCATTGATCTTGACCATCAACGAAATACGTCGAAAGCAATTCGCACCGGGGCAATCGCCGCTGTTTCGCAACTAACGGCAAGCCGCCTATTATCAACAAGGATCGACGGCAGCGAAGTAGAAAACGCTGAATTTGTCTTGATTTCGGCTGATAACGCCGAACTGCTTCGCATGGAAAAGCAAGCCGACAAACACAACGGCTTTGCCACTAACTTGCAATCGTTTCTAAAAACTGTTGATGGACAGTTCGACGTTTGCATCATAGATACAAATCCTAATCCAGACATTCGCCAGCTTGCGGCGCTAGTCGTGAGTAACTATGTTCTGTCTCCTTTGCAGTTGAATCAGGAAGCTATCGACGGTATCGGCGATCTTCTCAATCATGACAATATAGGCATTCGGAAGATTCAGGCCACCTTGAACCCTACCCTTCAGCTAATTGGTATTTTACCGAATCTTGTTGAACCAACACCTTTCCAACGGGATAACTTTCGCGATTTATCTACCCACTTCGCGAAGCTGCTAATTCCAATGGCGACAGGTTTCGCGGCAATCAAGAAATCAACCGCTATACCTGAATCGCAAGCCGTTGGCTTGCCAATTTGGAAGCTTGGGAAAACTTCTGGCCGTGATGCCTGGGCGCAAATCAGGCCGGTTTTCGAACAAATCGCAACTACTATGGGAGTTATATAATGGCCCTTGATCTATCTGCATTAGAAGACAAACCAGAGGTGAAGCCCCAACATGTGGCACATACTGGTAAACCCTTAGATATTCCGTTGGCGGATATTGAGGAAGACCCCGATCAACCGCGTATCGAGTTTTCCGAAGAATCCATGAAACAAATGACGGAGAGCATTAAGAAAAAAGGCGTTAAGACGCCTGTGTCTGTCCGACCTCACCCACACCAACCGGGTAAATGGATTCTTAACTATGGTGCTCGCCGTTATCGTGGTTCTGTTGCTGCCGGGAAAGATACTATTCCCGCTTTCGTCGATGCTTTACATGATGATTACGACCAGGTAATTGAAAATATACAGCGCGAAAACTTGACCCCTATGGAACTTGCTCTTTTTTTGAAAAAGATGATAGACAAGGGAGAAAAGCAGGTTGTTATTGCGAAAGAACTTTCGAAAACTAAATCGTACATTGCTGAGCATCTTGCGTTAATCGATCCGCCCGCTTGTGTTGAAGAAATTTATAATGCTGGTAAATGCATGTCCGCCCGAACGCTTTATGATTTACGGACACTACACGATAAATACCCTGAGCAGGTCGATAAATGGTGTGCAGACGGGGCGGATATTACCCGACGTTCTGTTTCTGAATTGGCCGCCGAATTAAGTGGTAAGAAAAAGTTCGTTAGTCCTATTAGTCAGCCGTCCGGTGAAGAAGGCGGAAAAAGTGAAGGGGTTGTCTTGACAGGTGTTAATGCCGAAAAAGTTCGTCATGACGAACTTTCTTCGTCAGGTGGCACTGAACAGCCGGGTGGCTTAATTATCAAAGGCGACGGCGACGCTAAGCCGGGAAAGTCCAAAAAGGTCGAAACCGATAATGACGACGACCAGGGCGGCAACGATCATGGGGAGCTTACTAGCTGGCCGAAAGGAAGAGCGATTTCCGATCCGCAACGGATGAACAAGCCGTTATTGCTTGTTGAGTATGACGGCCGTTCCGCGGCGGTGATTTTAAATAAGCGGCCATCTACACCGGGTTTATTGCATATCCGATATGAAGACGGCGGCGGTGATGCTGAAGTAGACGCCGCCCAATGCAAGATAAATCTGCTCACGGATACTGACAAATGAAAAGGTGGCAACTAACGGCTATAGTTTTTTTACTTTTGCCGTTCGTTGGTGTGTGTGGGGGAGCACACACGGCCGTTTCTGGTACCTGTGATCTTTTTTTCTCAGGTGGCATTTCTATTGAGTCTATACCGGTAGCCTCTACCGTTGAGCGACGGAGTAAGGGTTTGTCTGGCCGTGAATTTGTGGGCTATGGGATGTTATTTACTTGGGCTGATTCTGAACCACGGGCTTTTACTATGCGTGGTGTACGATTTCCCTTGTCGGTTGGATTCTTGTCTGATGATGGTACCTTGTTTTCGATTGAGCACATGGAAGCCGCCAGTGATAAGTTTTATTTATCTATGCTGCCGGCATCAGATGCAATTGAATTGTCCTTCGGCCAATTTGAAAGAGTTGGCCTTGTTGTCGGTTCTAAACTTATACGGCGAGAGTGTAAGGTTTCTGGGTGAAAGGGAACCGTTGGAGGCGACCGCCTAAAGGCGGTTTTTTTGGCTGATTTCGTTCGTCATGACGAACTTATTGTAATGGTGTGGATTATTGCAGGATAGGCTAAACGCCGGTATAATACGCGCGTACTTCGCGCTTTTTTCACTCCACACTTACTGTTATTGCCATTGGAAGCTTGTTATGGAGAAAGAGAACCCATATTTGAACGTATACCTTGGTTCATTAAAGAAGCCTTGGAGTGACTACTGTGAGTCTTTGGGTAAGAAGCCAGGCGCAGCCTTGAAGGAAGCGATTGAGCAGCAGCTAGAAAAAGCAAAAAAACTTCCGACGCCTAAACCCTATCGACAAACCAGGGAATCACCAGAAGGCGAACCCAAGGTAAGATTTGAAATATTGCTAACTAAGTCTGAGAAGGTGGCCGTTCAAGAACGGGCGAACCTTGAACGCTGTTCTCAACGTAGATGGATAGTTGACGCCATTCGTGCAGGCCTCACGCATGAACCGCAGTTCGGCATGAAGGAAGTTGAAGCGCTGGGTGAATCAAATTATCAATTATTGTCGATTGGTCGTAACTTAAACCAAGTCGCCAAGCGATTAAACGAAGGGCGGCTTGAACCCGTTACCGTGGAAACGATAGAACAGCTTCGAACACGTATCGACAAACATATCGATGTCGTTAGTTCTGCCATTCGTGCAAGCCTTGAAAGGTGGAACGTCGAATGACTATAAACAGTGACGGAATCTTTAAGGATTGGGGCGAACGGGTAGATTATTCGCCTGTTAATGGGCGTAAGGGTAAAAACATCCGGAGCGGCAAGAACGCGGATTCAAAGCCCGAAAAACCGAGTGGGCCCGCGACGCGTGAAAAGCTCGCGCGGACCACTAAACGAGTGCCGGAGGTTATGGTAAAAATTACCGGCGGCGGCAAGAACATGAAGCACATCGAGGCGAGTATTGAATACATTTCGCGAGATGGAGAGATAGAAATCGAAGATGAGAACGGCGATCTACATCAAGGCCTTGATGGTGTAAAGGATGTCCGTGACGCGTGGGCAAGGGGGCGTATCGGCATACCCGAAGAAGGTCAAAAGCGTAAAGAAGCCTTCAATATCATTCTGTCTATGCCGCCAGGTACCGATAGAGAATCAGTTAAGGATTCCGCCCGCGCATTTGCTGCCGCGCAATTTCGCAATCATCAATATGTTTTTGCATCACATGAGGATGAAAGACATCCACATGTTCACTTGATCGTTAAAGCGGTGGCCCATGATGGTATTCGCTTGAATCCAAGGAAGGCCGATTTACAGTTGTGGCGGGTACGGTTCGCCGAACAGTTAAGAGAGAGAGGGATAGAGGCCAATGCAACACCACGCCGGGCGCGAGGGGTAATTAAGAAGGCCGAGAAACAAGCTGTACACAATATCGACTTAGAATTTGAGCAAGGCAAACGTGATTCGCCTTCACTAATTACCAAGGCGCGAAAACAAGCCGCCGAACAAGAGGTAAAAACGGATAAAAGGCGTAACAACCCAATTCAAGACAATTTCAGCGCAGCAAGGAAGGGCGTGGAAAAGGTTTATGGGCAGATCGCCAGAACGCTTAGTAAGGGTGATACCGAAGATAAGGCATTGGCGTTGCAGATCGTTGATTTTGTAAAGCAGATGCCGCCCGTTGTTACTAAACATCAGCAGCTTGTTGATGATTTGCGGGCGACTGAAGCGCGTAAAAAGGCGGTAAAAACAAATGAGGTTGAGCAGGGTAGGGCGGAACCAAGGGATGAAAGGACGCGATGACAATGCTTGTCCTTGATCTTCCAGACAATACCTATGGCGTTCTTGTTGAGAATGACAAGGACGCTCGAAGCCTATTATGGCTAGTGAATGAGATAGGGGAGGACAGGCTTATTACGAGTGTTGAGAAATACAACAAACGGTATCCGGATTCACAGCCGTTTGTATCTACAGTGCTTAAATGGTACCGCTTAAAGGTACCCGTAAGCGTTTATTCAGATCGTCAAGGGAGTTCAACATGAACCTAAAGAATTTCCTACTCGCTAGGCAAGCAATGAAACGTTGGGTAAGTAGTCATTGATTGGCGGCCATCGACAGAAGTTAACAAAAAATGTTGCACAAAGGGTAAGATTTGCAACATGCTGCCGACATCATAAAATCAAGGTCTTGCATGTTGCAAATGGCAGTAGAAAAATAGAACGCAGTTTCATAGAAAATAGCGAACAGGACGGTTGTCGATTAGATAGTTCGACACAAAATATCTAATTAGCAGCACTAACAGAGCATACTATTAGTTGCCATTTTATACTTCCAAGGCCTGGTTTGTGTTGATGATGATTTTGAGGTGGCAGCGTATGTCCTTTTGCGATGCCAATTTCATCACCACAAGTTACGCATTTGTAAATTCCTGGGTCTGGTGTTGACGCACCTGGTGAGTATGTTTTGTCAAAGTTAGCGTGTTGTGAGTGTTGAAGGAGATTTCCATTTTTGTAAAGTGCCATAGTATTTCCTTTTCGTAATGAAATTAATTAGATCGTCTGCTATCAGAAGCTAAACAATTAGCCTTTTGGAGGATATGGATCATTTCCGTAAGAGTTTTTTTCGCGGATGCGACCGTTTTGCCCATGAATTAAAAGCTCAGACTTTTGATTTTGAGCAATTTCTTTGCCACGATTAATAGCTTCGGCTTGAGTCGAATGTATCGATGTTGCCTTGCTATTTCCTGCACCTTTTACTGCCCAATCATCGCCGTGTGGAACAACATGTTGATTTTTTTTAGTCATTTTCGTTTCCTATTAAATATCAGTTAAGACGATAGCCCTAGTTTGTCTATAGTCCATTTAGTACCAGCAGCTTTAAGCATTTCAGACCAATTAAGGTAACTGGTGTTGTTGCCGATAAATAGATCCCACTCAATATCAGGAATAGCCTTAAAGGCTTCATCGTTGTTGACTTCGAACCCGCTTGCCTCAAAAAGCTCTTCTACAGAAGTGAAGCTTGAACAGGAAGCCATGAAAGACGGTGTAAGCATTTCCGTAAGAGGAACACTTTGCTGACCATCAATTGCCTTAAGCTTATTTTGAAGCTCTTTTAACCCTTTAATTTCAAATGTCATGTTGATTGCCCTTAATAAAATGAGCGGTTACGGTAAAAAGTTCGGTATATAGGTATTTCGTATAACACTATACAGTATTTTGTTGCCAGGTACAAAAAATATTGCTACTCTGAACTTATTTTATGAGGAATTACCCTTATGGCCACGATATTGGGTGAAAAAATACGTGCGGAACGTAAGCGTTTAAAGCTCACGCTTGATGAGCTTGCTGAAAAAACCGGTTCAAGTAAAAGTTACATTTGGGAGTTGGAGAACCGTCCAGTTGTAAGGCCATCAGCCGAAAAAATCTCTAGAATTGCTGATGTGTTCGGAGTTACCGTAGAATTTCTTTTGGATGATGAAAAGCAGACGTTGACAGAATCAGATGTAAACCAAGTGTTTTTTCGCCGTGTTACTCAGCTTGACGCAACTAAGAGAGCGCAACTTGAAAAATTTCTAAATGCAATTGACGATGATGAGTAATCCAAAAACACCTTCAGCTTGGGGAATTGAGTTATCCAAACTTTGGATGGTGTGCGGTCAAAATTTCCCTGTTGATGTAAAACAAATTGCTCCAGAAGTTACTAAAACGAGATTTCCAGATGAACCTGTAGGAATAATTAAAGCGCACGGAATTACTGGTATTGATGGAATGCTATCTAAACGAAAAAAAGGTGATTGGTGTATTTCTTATGATGATACTGTCCCTGTTCCGGGGCGAATCAACTTTACCCTTGGACATGAGTTTGGACATTATCTTTTGCACCGAAAATTGCGTGAAGAATTTCAGTGCGGTCAAGGTGATATGCTGGACTATGAAAGTACAGAATCGAAACAACTTGAATCGGAAGCGAACAAGTTTGCGTCTTATTTATTGATGCCAATAAATGATTTTAAAGAACAAATCCAAGGACAGGCTGTTACTCTTGATTTGTTAGGCCATTGTGCTGAACGTTATGGAACCTCATTTACCGCTACTGCACTAAAGTGGCTTGAATTCACGGAAAAAGCCGCTTTATTGGTAGTAGCTCGTGATGATTTTATTTGTTGGTCTTATCCCAGTAAGCTTGCAAGAAAAAGGGGGGCGTATTTGCAACCAGGTACGCCAGTGCCACAATCTGCGCTTGACCGATTAAATTATATTGACACAAAACGAGTAAATCAAAGTTATCGAGTCTCGCAAGGTATTTGGCATTCAGAAATGGAAGCAGAGGAATCCGTAATTATTTCTGATAATTTTGATTTAGCCATTTTTTTGGTACAGTTCCCAACAGCGAAACGAATAATTGAACACGAGGAAGAGGAGATTCAGGATACATTCACTGTTTTGTCAAACAGAGCACAAGGGTTTAATTGGTCAAAATGAAAGGTCTAGTTTTGCTCTATCATTCTGTTCAAAAATGGAGAACATTATTATAAATAAGTTACTTGGTAAACAATAGGTAGAATCTTATTACAAATAATGTTGTTAATTTCCTTAACCATACGAGTGGCCGCTTTCCGACCATGACACGAATAAAACATGGTGTAAATCCACTATCGGCCAAGAGGCCCGCACCTTGCTGTCGTTGTCACTAACAGCAAGGCCTTCAGATGTCTTAATGGGAGAGGCTTGCTTACTGTGCGCTGATATTGGCAGAAAGACCGGCTTATTCGGTCAAGGG
>NZ_LUUG01000047.1 GCF_001644035.1 Methylomonas methanica | reverse complement strand
GCTAACCAATCCATCTTTTTTATCAATCCACAACAGCATCGCGCCTCTCTGCTTCAGAGATTGATTGTAATCAGGCCAGTTTTGGGTGCGGTATTTCTTCGGTTGTGGCTTGGGCATACAAGTTGGGGATTAGTGAATTCCCTTGTAACATGGGGCTGTTGTCTATTTATGCAACAAAGCCGTAAAAAAGCGGTAGATGAGTCTATCCGCCGTTTTTTTATGCCCGCAGTTATGTCGATAGCGGGCAAAGAAATAGCCGGGGCGTGCAAAACGCACGTACCGGCTATTTAAGCTATGACTTAGGCGTAAACACTGGCTTTACGGCGTCCGGCATATAAGACACCCAGCAGAGCACTGGTCATCATCCATATCGATGCCGGTAAGGGCACTGCGGATGGTCCGTCGTCAGTTGCTTGCGACGGGCTAATGTCAAAGGCGTACAAAAAGTGCAGATTGTTAAACTCCGAAGCATCCGCGAACGCCAATAATTTAGCGTCCGAGCCTAAATCGGTATTGCCGAATGCGGCACTCCAAACCCCGTCCGACAGCATACCAATTTGGAAATTACTGGAGCCCAGTAGGGTGCCGGATGAGGTCCCTGTGTCGATAGTGTAATTGCCACCGTTTGCGACAAACGAGACCGCGCCGACGCCGGTAAAGGCGACGACAGGTTCAGCCGTACTAATAAGGGCTGTGTCTTCGAAAATACCGAACGTATCCGACAGCGAAGGAAACGGAAACGATGAAGCGCTAAACGATAGTAAGTTGATGTCGCCGTCATTTGGTGCCCAAACGTTAGCGGAGCTAGCACTGGAAGCTGCCAATAGGCAAACGGCAAGCGAGGTCTTTAAATAAGGGATCTTTCTCATAGGTATTTCTCAATAGATTTAAGTTAATTAATTGCCATCCAATGGCGCCTACCCCGCAACCGGCCTTGCCAGGCAATGCCGGCTTTGACAGAGTTAATTCGACCGTTTGCTTCGGAGCGGTTGCGTCCGCACAGTCTCTATTCCTTGGCTATCCATTAGACGGCCAAGGGGGATAGCTACCTACCGGTACTAGGCGCGGTAGTTAAAAAGTTGTGGTGCTAATGTTTGATAAGGATCGTGCGGCTGATGGCGTAAACACACTGGCTGCGACTGGAACGGAGCTGCGGTGGAGCGGACGATAATTGTGCTTCGGGTTGCTAGTTGAATGAAATGGCTGTCCGCCGCGCTAAGTTTCTGGATCCTTTCGGCTTATGGTCCTGATTTGTCAAGCCTACAGGCTGAGTTTGAGCGAATATGCCGCCGGTGTCCGTTCGTTATCCCACATTAGAAATATGCTTGATTGCGAATTAAGATCTAACAGAGTCAGGCCAAAGGCCCCATTAAAATACTGATAAAAACATGACGTCCTCTCTTTAGCGCAGGAACCGGTGGACTGGCTGGCTCAATTCGCAACGCTTTACGTTTATATCTGCCGGAATTACCAACAGAGTCGGCTGTCCACCGACGTTTCTCACGTACGAGAATCCATTGAAGCTTTGTTTGGCTGGATTGAACAATCGGCATCTAATGTGCCCAGGGTTCTGCGACTATGGTTCGCTCGTATATTGGCCTTCTGGTACTTGAGTTTGGCAAAGCTCTATGGGGATTACTCGCCTTCAAGCAGATGTTGATTAGCAAGTCGAGGATATGATCGCCCTTTAATTGGGTAGGGTCGAATTCTGAAATCTGCATAATGTCTGAAAATTTGGCTGAGGCTTCCGAATTAGCGCTTCGGTAGGCCATCGACCAACTCGCAATGGCTCGGCCAATCATTACAGCTGCGTCCAGGCTCAAGAAACCTGTCAATGTCGTCGGCATCAATCGTGTCTATTGTTATAAATACTGATATGTCTCGTCTCTTATTAATCATCAGATAAAGCTATCCGGTTACTCGGCTGGTCATATAAAACTATTGTTTTATTTACTGTTGGTATTGCTACTAATGTACAAAATTCATCAAATTGTTAGTATTGGTACAGAGTTTTTTATAGGTAAAAAATATGCCGTTCAACAGATATAAGCCTTTAATTGAGAATAAGCCGCACCTATCAAAGAAAGATGGGATATGCAAATGTAAAAATGGAAAGTTGGGTGTAAGTCAGACATTTTTTAGAGCTTATCTAAACTGGATGATAAAAGAAATTCAAATATCAAGCTAAAGCTTGATGATATAAAAAGTCTGTATATTGATCGTTGCTGGATTTGTGGTGTTTGTCAATACCAGAAGATGACTGTGCGAATATAAAAATCAAATGCATTACATGAAATATTTTTAATATGAGCTGATTCCTGTGGGCTTTTCTATTGATACTTCTATGTTGGCTCGATTGAGTTTAACTGTTTTTGCCGAGTTCCTTTTGATTTTCAAGAAGGTCATTTTATTCTTCTTTTACGTCATCCGAATGTAGGAGGCTTGCAAATACAGGACCTCTGTATCACTAAGAGCATTAACGCAAAGAGCGATTCTATTGAGATGAGTAGGTTTTTTGGCGAATTGGCAGTTTGAAATACATGTCAGATAAAAACATTTAAAGCTAACTAATTTAGATAAAACATCCGGGGGTAATTAGTGACAGCACCAGAAAGTCCTAGGCGTAATTTATTGTTGGGCTCACTTTCCGTGGGAACCTATAAACGGCTATTTCCTCATTTGGAATTGGTTGAGACGAACTATGGTCAAGTCATTTACGAGTGTGGGCGTGTGCCGAATTACGTTTATTTTCCGACGACATGCGTCGTGTCAAAAGTTAATCTTATTGAAGACGGCACATCCAGCGAACTTGCGCTGGTTGGTAATGAAGGCTTTGTGGGTCTTGGACTCTTAACGGGTGGTGGAACGATGACCCATCAAGCCATGGTTAGCCGTGGCGGATTTAGCTACCGACTGCGAAGACAAACTTTCATCCATGAATTTGACCATCGCTCCGGACACTGTAACGATCCAGTGTTCTTACAACTGTTATTACGCTACGTTCAGGCAATGATTACCCAAATAGCGCAGACGGCCGCTTGTAATCGCCATCATTCAATTTATCAGCAGCTATCACGTTGGTTACTGGTCAATCTCGACCGACAATCGTCGGAGGAATTGATTGTAACGCAAGATCACATCGCCAGTATGCTGGGGGTACGCCGAGAAAGTGTTACTGAGGCAGCGGGGAAGTTACAGCAAAAAGGGCTGATAACTTACAGCAGAGGACATATTAGAGTATTAAGTCGCCCTGGCTTGGAAAGTCAGGTTTGCGAGTGCTACAACGTGGTTAAAACCGAATATGATCGCCTGTTGCCAATACCCGCCGATATGGCTGCTTAAGCTATTCAACTCAGCATTACGATAACTGCTTTATTTGGACACAGTTTTTCCACACATGCCTTTTATTAATCTATTGGTTGGCAATTGGCCTTGGGCCCAATTTTTTAAGCGTACAGACAACAGTTTAGAATCGCGTTCACGCCTCGATCTGAATGTCTTTGAAATCAGGGTAAGATCAGCTTATGATTTCAAAATATCAATTTCTCATGTGGGTGAGTATTTCACTGTCATAGCAACTAGTTCGGTAGCGCTCGTAGCCTGCATTTTTTCCATGATGCGAGCACGATGCGCCTCTACTGTCCGGTGACTGATATCCAGTTTTTTTGCGGCCTCTTTGCTGCTGCAATTATTTATAATTAATTGTAAAACTTCTTTTTCCCTTGGGCTTAAACGGCTTAATAACTCATTTATCTTTTCTTTTTCAATCTGTTCTTTTCTGTTATCACTATCTATTTTGAGTGATTTGAAAATACAAGAAATTAATTGAAATGAGTTGAAAGGCTTTTCAAGAAAGTCTGCTGCACCAGCCTTAAGCGCTGCTACCGCTTCGGGAATTTCAGCGTTGCCGCTGATGAAAATAACCGGAATTTTTATTTTTCTTTTTGATAATTCTGCTTGTAACTCAAGGCCATCCATAAATGGCATTTTATAATCTAAAATTAAACATCCAGGTTGCTCAGGGGAGTAATTGTTTAAGAATTGCTCTGCCGATTCAAAACTTTCTGTCTTTAATCCAGTTGGTTTAATCAAAACTGTTAGCGAATCAAGAATGGCAGGGTCATCATCGACCAAATAGACCATTGAGTTAGTATATTCAAACTCCATATATTTTATATCTCGCAAGAAAAATCAAAACAAGAAAGAGGTGGCTCTGCCATGTTTAGGGGGGCGCACAATTAGTATTATGCGGACACTATTCCGCTAGGGTACCTCTGCCTAATTAGTTTTTTTTAAAAATTAAATAAATGACTTATGATGAAGGTTATCTTGAATTGATTAAATCAGAATTTCCATAGTTTATGTTCCGCTTTTAGCCTGTCATCAAATTGTCTAGCCAATAAAAATCCACGTTGCTCCGCCTTATGATAAATCAACCCGGCAATTCTTGTATTCCGATCAAGAACCTCTAGTGTGTTGTGGGTTGTTCAAGGTCTGATCCCCGTTCAACTTTGTCAGTGGGATTCATTTTTGACCTCTTTTGGGTTACATGAACTGCAAGGCACTACATCATAGAAATGCAGGCTTTCAGATTATCGATAAAATCCAAAGAAAGGAAATTGGTATAAATACCTATGAGGCAAGCCAGTTTGAGAGTTTAACTGATGAACAAACCGGCTTGCGGACTTGATTTAAGAGCGACGTCCTAAAAACCGCTGACTATCTGCCGGCAATACAGAGGGTTGAGCACCAGTACGGGGTAGATGAACCACACCCAGAATCGCGTCACTTTCATGTTGCCTAACTGCTTTTTTAACGAGCATTGGGCCGTCGGCGTTTCAATTTATAACATTAACGTAACCCAGATTTTTGAGGCGGTTACACACTTGTTAGGCGAGTTGATTGATGATTTTTATCGAATATATACGAGTCACCAGTTTTGAAAGAATCGCCGCCTGATAACCTGATCCTCTGCAAAGTTCTAAAAATCGCTTCATCCCAACTGTTTTCCACATCTAAAAGCCTACCAGTTCTCTGGTTGTCAATCCACTGCAAGCATTTAGCTATACAGCTTAAGCATTTGTGTATTGCTTCGACTGTTTGTGGTGGATATTCCTGCACGGGTATCTCCTGATAAAACTAGCAGAATTACTTTGGCTACTGGGATATGTCACGACAAATACTCAACCCAATACGTAGAACTACTAAGAGTATTTGTACGAATTTTAATTAGATTAACATTTGGCTACGATAAATCACGCTTTAAAAAAGTTCAAAAAAATTTATGAATATTTTTGAAAGTTATTAATGCTTTGTTTTGTCTAGTTTAATAAGCGTCAGTCGAGATTTTGTCATTGATTTTAGTGGTCGTGGCTTTATTTTGAGTCAATTAAGTATATATAAGAGGTAGTTATGTCTAAGTTTAAATCACCCATAACAAAATTAAGTTCGGCTATAGTAATAGGTCTTTTTGCAACGTCGGCGTCAGCGGATAGCATTTATAGTACATATCATTATCTGTTTACTCCTGAAGGTAACCCAATTTTTGGAGCTCAGTCAGGGACTGATATGCTCAATAAAGAGGCTGATGAATGGGTGGCTGGGTATTTTTTTGTCAACCCCATTGTCTGCTCTAATGGCTGCGATATAACTGGTGCTGATCTTCAATTAGACGGCGGACAATACTCACCTGTTGAACCAAGTTCATTAGCCGGCGTGAAACTAGAAATATTTAGTAACGTCGCTAGTTCATCCACCAATATTGGTAAGGATTTAGGGACATCGTTATTTCAATTAAATAGCCCAACATCCGTTACTTTTAATGGAAATTTCGGCACGAAAATTCATTTTTCTGCAGACGCTCAAGATCAAAACGCCCCAGCAATATTACAGCCAAATACAGCCTATTGGCTCAAATTGACTAATGTCGATCAAAATCCTGATTTTGGCTGGTTTTTTAATGGATTGCCAAAAAATGAATATTGGTTAGCTCATTACGACACCAGGGGAGGAGAAGGTTCACCCTACATCTTTGATGTCTTGGGACTAAATAGCATCACACCCAGGCTCGCACCCGCAACTGTGCCGTTGCCAGGTGCGGTCTGGATGATGGCGTCGGCATTAATGGGTCTGCTGACAATTGGTCGTAGAAAAAAATTAAGTTATTCAAACTAATTGTATTTGGGTAACAAGCCCTAATTAATTGCCGAGTTTGCCATTCTCAGGCAATTATAAAGTTAATAATGGCGTAAAAAAAATAATCTACTGTTAAGGAATTTTATTATGAACACTAAATTGAGCGTATTAACATCCGCAGTGTTACTCGGCATTTCTTCAATGGCTGGTGCAGCAAATCCGCCATCAGTGCCAAGTATCTATGCTAACGGTCCTGCTGAGCCTAGGTTGAACATGACAAATATGAGAGAAGCAGAAAAAGCTGCATTCGCTCTGAATGAAGCCATGATGCAAGCAACCGAATCCATGATTTACGTTAAAGGTTGTGCTGAGTTCCAAGTCCCCGTTGAAGTATATTCATACCCAGACAGCAACACTCACTACATAATGGACACCACATTCGGCGGTATTCAGCTTACTGCAAATCCACTAACAGCAGTACCGGGCTTTGGTCAGAATATTGATGTGAGCCAAGCTACCCAAGGTATGTTGAATGGGACGGCTGTACAGGGTTTAAAAGGTCGTTATACCTTTAACGATAAAAACAACATGATGGTCGGGGAAAAGACCGGCATTCAAGTGAAAGGTCAAAATAAAGCTTTTGACCAATTCTATAGCACCGTAATTAAAGATTTCTACCATGGCGGCACATATCCTGGCACTGGTGACTTTTATGAGATCTATGATTACGGATTGCAATCAGTGTCAAAATTCGGCTACCCGGTCAATAAATGGTGGCAACAATCTAAAGCGGTTCGTGACGACGGCCAACAAGGTTGTACAGTGTTTCAAAAAGACCGTTTAGTGGGTTCCGGCGCATGCCGTATTACATTGGCTACAAAAGGATTAAGTCAACCCGACCTATTCTGGCAAACCGGTACACTAAAAGTATCTAAAGTTTTACCAGGAGCCCCATCAGAGATTAATAACTGCAATGTAAATCCAGCTTTCCAATTGCCACAATTGCCATAAATTGGAAAATAAACAATAGCCTAATATTTATTGTTGCAGAATCTTATTGCATGTCGCCCGGCACATCGCCGGGCGGTTTGTGTCAAAAATAATAGTTTTACTTGCCCTATAAGTTATGGCATTACAGCTTATATGCTGCCGTAAAATCTTCAGTAGTTATTAATAGATAACTTGCTGTAGCAATGTCTTTTAAATGTCGTTTATAGGGTATTAACAACTTGAGATTACTATGAATTACAGCGCTTGCTTTTCAGTTATTTTGCTTGGATTTTCAAATATTGTTCATGCGGACGATCAATTAACGGATCCGGAAAGGTCGAGTGTTTCCCTACTGAGTAGCATCATGGACATAATAATATCAAAGATTGATAACAGTAGTTGTTATGAAATGAGAGGACGATATCCCTTGAAGCTATTCGCCACTGGGGTGGTTGCACAACGAAGACAAAATAATATGGCCACAGTTAAATTGGCTGATCATGCCGTTTCAGTAGTCGCTTATCCGAAGAATAAAATCCCTGATATCGGATCGCAAATAATAACGGTTTATACCCGTACCTCTGACTACAATATTTTTGATCCTGTTAAGAATTATGACGCTATATATAGTTTTAACGCAACTGCCGATAGAATATCGATGGTTAGTAACTTGGAGCTATTCTTAAACTACAATTATCTTACTACTCAAGAATACAGTGCCGAAGCAAACATTAGCTTTCAATTTAGCGAAACTAGTGATATCACTGATGCAGTTTCTAGCAATAGAGGCGAAGGCATAAGTCAGCTATCAATTTCTGAAACTCAAAAAGCAAGGTATCAGCAACGTTTAAGAATAACCAGAGATGATGGTACAAATGCTCATACATTATTTTTGAGAGATTTATTATCATATCGCCAGACTTGTAGAATTAAAGCTGAAATGGTAGGGCGTAATGGCATGGGTTCTGTTTCACAAGATGGATACCTAACCATCGATATGTCATGGCCCGATGATCCGGTTGTTTTGTATTTCTAGTATAGATTATTAATTTTTTAACTTATAAATCTGGATGCGGTTTTATGAAGATTAATATGGAAATGATATTTCTTGCTATTATGGGTTTCAGCCTGATGGCCGAATCTTCTTCAGTATCCGTAAAAGTCCCCAGCTTATATGATAATGGTCCTAAGGACGTATCAGCGATAAATCTGGACCCTAATGAAATAACAATTATTATGTTGTTAGAGAGTGTGATGGATATATCGAGCTCAGCAATATTAGCCGGTGGATGCCAATCATTTGAGGATAGCTATTCTATAGAAATTTCTGCAGATGGTAATATCAATAGCGCGGAAACAAATTTCGCTAAAATTAGTTCACCCAAAAGTGGGGATCCTCTTATTCTCAATTCAATAATAGAGGCACCCATCGATTTCTTCGGGCAAAACTTTACAATAAGTCAAACTAAAAAAAATAAATTAAAAGACACGCTGATATCGGATTACTCAGCAACCTTAACGGTTAATCACGGCTTAACGCTTTTATCCATGCATAGCAAGTCGAATATTCAAGGTCAAAACCATAGCGTTATTCCCTATCAAAACTTAGTTAATAAGAATGTTTACATAGAAACACCGCAAGGCAATTCCAGTATATATATCAATGGCTGGGGAGTAAGGTCTTTGTCGAGCGTAGGTTACCCTGCTAATTTAGACTGGATACGATTTAAAGCGTTGAGAACAGGTGGGCAACTTATTCGCCTAGTTTTACAGGCAGATCGTTTAGTTGGCGCATCAGCGTGCCGTATTCTTATTGATAGCGCCGTCGAATCCGATAAAACCAATAAAGAAAGTAAAAAACACTTAGTCTTCAAAGGTAATATGGTGGTTTCTAAACCGCTTCGTTACGAAGAAGAACCAGCTGTATTCGCATTCTAATATTAGACCCTTTACCGATCAATTCATAAAATTGAAACGAGAAATGTAGATGGGCTGGTAAACTTAATTAAGTAGAGGTTATTATGTTGTTGGTAAAAAACCTAAGCACATCATTTAATTTTTTCTCGAAAAAAATAGCGATACTTTTTTTTGTGCTAAATATTAATATTGCTCATGCCTCAGCAATAACGGTAAATATTGAACATTCAGATGTTCTTAATTGGGATCCTATACAAAAAATATCGCCCGGTTTCGGTAGTAATGGCCCGGTATCCTTAAATTGGGATCCATATAATGATTTTTTTACGGAATTGCTTGCTTACGATAGAGGTTACTCAGGGGGCGCGGCAGCTTTTTGCTGGTATGGTGAAAACTGCGCATTACAGCTTTCGGTTACCGCAGAAAACACGGCCTTACAGCTGCAAAGTTTTGATCTTGGCTATTATGGCTATGGGAATTATGTTAGCTATACCGTAATCGATTTGGCAACCCAATCCAGCATATTGGAAGAATCGCCATGGATAAATGGTAATATCGGTACTCTTATTACTGTGAATGCATCGTCCAACAAAGGTTTTATGATATTATTTGGACCCGATGGCTTTAACGGCGGTATTAATAACATAACGTATAGTTTCTATTCAACACCAGTTCAGGCACCCGTTCAAACACCTATTCCTAAGGCAGCTTGGCTTTTTGGCTTTGGTTTAGTTGGACTGATAGGTTTCACTCGTTCACCTAAAGTTCAATAAATCGAGTATTAGTGCAGGGATAGCTGAATTTGCGCGGTAGTTTTCCGAGCTTTATCCCTATCCCAGACAGCAAAATGCACTATGCCAAGGCTCTTGATCGGCTAATGTCTGAAACCGGTGCCATCTATTTTACGGATCGAGGTGATGTCGATTTTGCCCGGCTGTATATCCGCACTGAGGGTTGCTTTCTTTGTCATTCGTGCCAAGTTAAACCTAGATGCACATCGCATTTATTCCACCATAACTGACCGCAACGCCTGCATTATCCGTGACCAGAGTATTGCGTTTGATGGGTTATATACCTAAAAAGACTATCCACAACACTTACTCCGCATTCGGTTTAAATACCCGGTACCGACAAAATGCCGGTGTATCTGGTCAATAATTGTACCTTGCCCTCGTCAACGTTTGCGGCCGCTATAAAAGTCGTTGGGAGGTAGAATTGTTCTTCAGATGGATCAAGGCGGCATTTGCGTGTCGATCATTGCTATGGTGCATCAACGAATACCCTCAAATCACAAGTCTGGATCACAGTCTCGGTTTAGTGTTGGTAGTCATTAATTAGCCTTCCCTGAAAAAGCCGAAATTTTTGAGGGACGACCGGCTCATGCGAACGATAAAAATTGCTCGGATGTTAATGCGCCCCAAAGCCGAGACAGCGACTGACAAAAAACGAGGCCAAGAAATCCTCAACCGCCTTAGAGTCATCCGGATGTTGTGGCCGGCCACCGCACAGGATCGCATGCAACGCATCGCCCAGCTCGCCTTTCAGGTAGTTGCGCCCCAATAAGCCGTCGTTCTTCAGGTGGTCGATGATCGGTTCGATGGCGTTGCGGCGTTTCAGGGCCCGCTTCAGACGTCGGGTATCCACGCCGCGTTTTTGCCTTGCTTTGTAAATTGTGACTCCTGATACCTCGACGCCACAATGACTAAAGTCCACAAAAGCTCTTTGGCGCGCGTACCGCTCAGTATTTCCGCCTGTTCCAGACACGATTCCAGGGTATGTCCATCATAGGGATTGCCCGGAAAGCGGCGAATGCCGAGCACGAAGTTGCTTTTGTTGGTGACAGTGATGCCCACTTTGACGCCGAATTCATATTTCTTGTGGACTTTGCCTTTGGCAATGCTTTCCACTTCCGTGGCGTGAAAACTGTACAGCTTGTTTTTATCCTGCGGTTGCTGATTCAAAATCCGTTGGGTTTTCGTCAGCGTCTCTTTGAAAGCCGATTTGACGGCGTTGAATTGATTGTTCAATTGACGTTCAATGTCTAGATACGCCCGGCCCACCAAGGTTTTCTATTGTTTGAGCATTTTAAGTTTGCGTTTCATTTGCTTGGCATGGCTATAACTGTTCGCCATCAGCAATAGATACGAAGCCTTGCGGTTTACCCACAGGGCATAAATAGTTTCCTGATTACTTACAAGCTTCAACTAAATCAAGCGATAGCTGAAAACCGTCTACCTTGGTTTTCGAGCCTTGGGCAAAAAACAAGATTGAATCAGGAGTGTCCTCAATGCTAATTTCATGAATTTAGTGCGGTATCCTATTTAGAGTCGTTGAAGGTTATTCATAACATAGTGTTTAAATTGATTTGTATTTAGTAGGTTTGTGCTGAGGATTGTACGTAATCAGGTGGTGATTTATATTAAGTTATTTACACATTTTAGTATTCACATATATCACTTATATATCGATTTTTTACCTTATTAAAAAGCTACCATCTGAGTCTTTGCAAGTAGTTTTGAAGCTTTGCATTTTTGGTCTATGTGGTAGTACTACCAATATCTATTGGCGATGGAAATGGTGACAATCCCGTGAGAAGATATCTTAGATCACTTCGCGGAGCGATGATTGAGGGTGTTTCTAATAATGACTGAATGGTATTTAATTTACTTACAAATGTATCATTGTATGGTAAGCACTAACTATGTATTCTTTATGGATCAGTGAAAATATACTGCATAGTTATTAATTAAAATATTTTATGCCAATTTAAAGCGTGATTTACTAAAACTAGGTGCTAAAAACAACATTATTCAAGTTGGCGGTGAGGGTGCTGGGTGTAAATTATCTATTTAATGCCTACGTCTACTCTTGTGTCCGATGGGGTTTCTTCATGGATCCATGGGGTTAATCATTATTAGTAATTAGAAATAGTTTTTGTCGATGATGTAATACGTCTGATCGTAACGGAATTAAGTGGCGTTTTAAAATGACTAAATATTTAATTTGTTATCATGAAAAATAAATCATGTAACCAACAGGCTCCTCAAGTTCTGTTGAAAACAGCCGAGAAAAAATTCCAAAAAACACAATTGCGCTTAAAAGAATTTCAGGATAACTATTTAGATATTTATCTGTTCTCTCCGACGGCTTTTCTTATACTTTCCCCTAACGGTATTATCGTAAACTGCAATCTTGTTGGTGCAAACTTACTTAATTTAGATCGGCTTAAAGTTAAAGGGAAAAATTTTGAATTATTTGTTGAAGATAATTATAAAAATCTTTGGCGTCAACACCTTTTAAAACGATTTGATCACGCCTCTAGTGACTTTCCTAAGTTTGAATTAGGTTTGATTTGTAGTGATGGGGTAAAAATCCCCACTGAATGTATGTACCAAACAAGACATTGTCGAAATGCTTCGACGTTAATTTACCTCACGATTACAGATATCAGACAGCGCCAGTTTATAGAGACTGATCTCCGCTTGGCCGCTAGTGCCTTTGAGTCTCAAGAAGGCATTATGATTTTTGATGCAAAAAAACAGATTTTAAAGGCAAATCAGACATTCACCAGAATAACGGGATATAGGACAGAGGATGCGTATGGCAAAACATTTCAGCAAATTATCTTAGGTGATCAAAGCACGACCTTGAATAGAGTAATATGGGATAGCGTGGAACGCACGGGAATATGGCTAGGTCAAGTCTGGTTGCAATATAAAAATGGGGAGATCCATCCGCATTGGCTTAGTCTGAGCATAACTCAATCTGACAATTATGAGACAACGGCGAAGTTTATTGCAAAGATAATCAACATTGCATCGCCTAATCCTATCGTGGAACAGTTTGAACATCAGGCCTTCCATGATCCATTGACGAATCTCCCTAACAGGCTTTTGTTAAAAGAGCGGTTGCGGCAAGCTCTAATGGCTACTAATCGCTCTAAACGCCATGGGGCGATAATGTTCATCGACTTGGATAATTTTAAAAGGTTTAACGATACTTTCGGTCATTATGCTGGTGACCAATTATTATTGCAGGTTGCTCAGCGCTTGCGGCATTGTTTGCGGAAAGGTGATACCGCGGCACGATTGGGTGGGGATGAATTTGTTGTGATGCTAAATGGACTGAGTGAGCGCGTTGAAGAAGCGGTTACTCAAGCTGAAATTGCCGGTCAAAAAATCTTAGTCGCTCTAAATAAGCCTTATGATCTTGTTGATTGTGAGTACTGTTGTACCCCTAGCATTGGCGTCTCTCTATTTGGGCATAGCGAATGTATAGTAAATGAAGACGATTTGCTGAAATGTGCTGATATTGCTATGTACCATGCAAAATCAGAGGGACGCAACCGCTTACGCTTTTTCGATCAGAATATGCAGGCATTGTTGTCTACTCATACCGAAATGGAGAGAGATTTACGCTATGCTCTCAGGAATAATCAATTTAAGCTTTATTATCAGATTCAACGTGATTTGGATGGCAAAATAACTGGTGTGGAAGCCTTGCTGCGCTGGCAACATCCAAAGAAAGGCTTAATTGCTGCAGAAGAGTTTATGTCGGTGGCGGAGAATACCGGAATAATATTATTGATTAATCAATGGCTATTAAAAATCGCAGTGCTACAACTCAAGGTATGGGAGGCCAATCCGGCTGCCCAGCACTTACAGTTAGCCATCAACATTTGTGCGCGCCAATTCCATCAGAATGATTTTGTCCGGCAGGTTAAATGTTTGTTGGATGACATCAGCATTATTCCACAGTTACTTACGCTGGAAATCTCGCAGGGTGTGGCATCGGATCATTCCAGCAATAGTATAGAAAAAATAAACGCTCTCAATGAGTTAGGTGTAAGTACCTGTTTGGATGGCTTTGGTATTGGCGATGTCCAACTATCGACACTAATTCATTTGCCCTTTCGTCAATTAAAGGTCGATCAATCTTTAATCACGAGTATCAATGCAACATCTTCCAATGTTGTAATGATGCAGGCCATAATCGAGTTAGGTAACCGGCTGGGAATGACTATGATTGCCAAAGGCATCGAAACAAAAGAGCAGATGAAGCTTTTGGCAAACTATGGATGCAGTCGATTCCAGGGCTATTTATTTGGCAATTTAATCGCACAAGAAGACTTTGAAAACCTTTTGCCTGATTTAGACAAGCCTGATCTTAAACTCAGTTGCTCTCCCGGAGGGGGAGGGGATTTTTAGACTAATACAGTTATACAGATTATCCCCTCAAATCAGCGTATGCTTCACTGCTAGTGCAACCAATTCGGTTGTGCTTACGGCTTGCATTTTTTCCATGATGCGCGCTCGGTGAGCTTCTATAGTCCGATGACTGACATCAAGCTGTTTTGCCGCTTGTTTGCTGCTGTGGTTGCTAATAATGAGTTGCAACACTTCTTTTTCTCTTGCGCTTAAACTACTAAATAATTCTTTTATTTTTTCTTTTTCAATTCGCTCTTCTCTATTTTTAATATCCTTTCTGATCGCACTTAAAATACCTTCGATTAACTTATTTGGTTCAAAAGGCTTTTCAAGAAAATCCACGGCACCTGCCTTGAGTGCTTTTACTGCATCGGGTATTTCCGCGTTGCCGCTAATGAAAATGATGGGAATATTAATATTTCTTTTGGATAGTTCTTGCTGCAATTCAAGACCGCCCATCAGCGGCATTTGTATATCTAAAACCAGACAACTAGGTTGTTCAGAACAATAACTGTCTAAAAAATCTACCGCTGATTCGAAACTGACTGTTTTTAACCCCGTTAATTTTATTAAAACTGTCAGAGAATCAAGAACGTCTGGATCATCATCAACTAAATAGACCCGTGAATTCGCGTATTCAAGCTCCATTGTTTTTTATCCGTACAGGTAATGTAAAGTAGAACGTGGTGCCCTTCCCAGGTTTACTGGTAAAGCGCAGAGTCCCGTGATGGGCTTCAATCAGCGAGCGGCAGATGGCCAGCCCCATACCCATGCCGGATTGCTTTGTCGTATAAAATGGCGTCAATATTCTACGTTGCTGATCCAGATCCATACCCGGCCCATTATCCTTTATCCGGATTTGTATGTGTCTATCGTCGGTTAGTTGAGTTTGGATGCTGATCTGCCTAGGCTGATCCTTAGGCAGGGTTTGCAACACTTCAATACTATTCCTCATCAGGTTAATGATTACCTGTTCAATTTGAATATGATCGGCACTAAGGGGCGGTAAATCGTTTTCAAAGCCAAACACAATATTAATATTTTGCTGTTTCAAATCATCACTGCATAAGCTTGTGGCTTCAACAATCAGGGAGTTGATTTCAATAGTTGAAAATTGTTTTGGGCTAGCTCTGATGAATTCCCGCATTCGATGAATAATCTGACCCGCTCTTAATGCCTGTTGTTGGGTTTTAAGTAAAATCTCACCGAGTTCTGCCAAATCACATTTTTCCGAATTAATTAGGTTTATACCTGCTTGTGTATAAGTGCTAATTGCTGACATGGGTTGGTTCACTTCATGTGCAATACCTGAGGCCATTTCTCCCATTAATCCCAGGCGGGTTATATGTGCCAATTCGTCTAAATGGGCCTTATCTTGTTGTTCCCGCTGTTTGCGTAGACTAATATCCCGGATAATGACGACAAAATTACAAACGTTATTGATCGTATATTCTGTTCTTGTCAGTTCCAAAGGTACTCTTGCGCCGTTTTTATGGATGCCTTCGCTTTCAATTATTTGGTTAGGCTGCTTTATCGCACCCAGCGAATGGCATCCATTCCAGCATGGAGGTAATGACAAGACAATTGAGCTTATTTTGCGACCTATTAGTTCTTCCTGGGTGTACCCTAAAATAATCCTGAATCCGTGACTTAA
>NZ_LUUG01000046.1 GCF_001644035.1 Methylomonas methanica | reverse complement strand
CAAAATGGCAACAGCCCCTAAAGTTCACAAAATTTCTGCCGCTAAAAGAAACGGCATGGTGATAACCGCCGATACAGGAATCGATTGGAGTATGTCGGTCCAGTGCTTGATTTTGGTTATTAACCATTTGTTTTTTATGCAGCGTCAAGGTGAATCTAATGACTACGATCAATTCGTTGACAACATCATTGTATGTATCGCAAACCACCATCAGCATATCCAGTACCAAAAGTACTTATAACGATGAGGACAAAGAGCGTCCGGCGGTAAACGGAAGAGGGGAGAAACGCGGGCATCATCACGGTGGTGGCGCGTTTATGCAAAACGTCGTGAAAACTTTGCAAAGTTTTGGATTGAATATTCCTGGTAGTAACAGCGGCTCATCAGATGATAGTGCTGATAATGATGAGGACAGTGGTCAAAATAACTCATCCAATCTCGGGCAGTTATTGCAGACCTTTTTGCAGGATTTACGGCAGGTGTTGAAGCAAAACGGCGTGCAGCAACCCACTACTGCGGCGCAAGGTGATACAAGTGCCGTGCAAACACCGCCAAAGCTGGTTACGCCGACTACGACTACGACTACTTCTGCGCCTGTAACAATTAGCACAGCACAAGCTCCGGCCACAACGCCTGCAACCAGCATCCAGAATAACGCCGTTACGCCAGCAACTACGACAACTGCACCGGCAGCGACGACCACATCAACGGCGACAACCTCAACGTCCGTGCCACGCGCAACTGTCGCCGATGTGCGCAAGGCGTTGCACAGCTTCTTACACGATTTGCGGCAAGCTTTGAAATACAGCGCTGATCGTCGTCACGGCTCCGACGATGACGGTCAGCATGGCGACAAAGCGGTAGGTCGAAATGGCTACGGTAAATTCACCGATAATTTGCAAAATTTGATCACGGCTCTGAGTGACGCAAATGGTGCAGCTGGCGGTAAATACAAAGAATTGCAAGATAGTTTTAACGATCTAGTAAATTTGCTGGGCACCCCGGCGAATGGTAAAAAACCGACTTTGTTGGAATTCTTAAACAAGTTGTCCGGTAACCGTGAGAGCAATTCGCCAGCCCCCGCCGCCGCGGGTTCCATCTTAACTGCAACGGCTTGAACCAGGTGTCGCAGTAGAAAAAGCTTGCATAAGCGGTTTAGATCGTTATAATGCGCGGCTCGAACGATAGACTTTAGGCGCGTAGCTCAGCTGGTTAGAGCACCACCTTGACATGGTGGGGGTCGGTGGTTCGAGTCCACTCGCGCCTACCAAAACATAAAGCACCGCATGACGGTGCTTTTTTTATTGTGGAATCGAAAATGCCTGTAATAACTTTGCCTGACGGCTCTCAGCGTCAATTCGACCAAGCGGTGTCTGTAATGGATGTGGCCCTGTCTATTGGCACGGGTTTGGCAAAGGCTACATTGGCCGGCAAGGTGAACGGCAAGTTGGTAGACGCCAGTACGCTGATCGATTCCGATGCAAGTTTGCAAATAGTCACAGCCAAGGATGAGGAGGGCGTTGATGTAATCCGCCACTCCACAGCGCATTTGCTGGCGCAGGCCGTCAAACAACTATTCCCCTCTGCGCAGGTAACCATAGGTCCGGTCATAGAAAACGGTTTCTATTACGACTTCGCCTTTGAACGTTCTTTTACGCCTGAGGATTTGGCTGCCATCGAAAAGAAAATGGCGGAGTTGGCTGCTCAAGACATTGCAATTAGCCGTTCGCTGTTGTCGCGCGACGAGGCTGTAAAATTTTTTGAGGGTTTGGGCGAGAAATACAAAGCCGAAATTATTGCGTCGATCCCGGCAAATGAAGATTTGTCTTTATATCAACAAGGCGATTTCACCGATTTATGCCGCGGCCCGCATGTGCCTAGCACCGGCAAATTAAAAGCCTTTAAATTGATGAAAATTGCCGGCGCTTATTGGCGTGGCGATTCCAAAAACGAAATGCTGCAACGCATTTACGGAACCGCCTGGGGCGATGCTAAGGAATTAGCCGCTTATCTGCATCGTCTGGAAGAAGCAGAAAAACGCGATCACCGTAAGATAGGTAAAGCGCTGGACTTGTTTCATACCCAGGAAGAAGCGCCGGGTATGGTGTTTTGGCACGACAAAGGCTGGACTATTTATCAGCAGATCGAACAATACGTGCGCGAGAAATTGCGCGTGAATGGTTACGGCGAAGTTAAAACCCCGCAAATTGTTGATCGCACCTTGTGGGAAAAGTCAGGTCACTGGGATAAATTCAGTGCCATGATGTTTACCACGCATTCGGAAAGCCGTGATTACGCGGTCAAACCGATGAACTGTCCTTGTCATATTCAGATTTATAATCAAGGTATCAAAAGTTATCGGGATTTGCCGGTGCGCTTGGCCGAATTTGGCTCCTGCCACCGCAACGAGCCATCCGGTACTTTGCACGGTTTGATGCGGGTCAGAAACTTTGTGCAGGACGATGCGCATATCTTCTGCACCGAAGATCAGATTCAATCCGAAGTCGCCACTTTTATCGATCTGTTGTTTGAGGTTTATAAGGATTTCGGTTTTGAAGAAGTGATTATCAAGCTGTCGACCCGTCCGGAAAATAGAGTAGGTGATGACTCTGTCTGGGATAAAGCTGAAAATGCCTTGGAATTGGCGTTGAATACTAAAGGCCTGGATTGGCAGTTACAGCCGGGCGAAGGTGCTTTTTATGGCCCTAAAATTGAATTCTCCTTAAAAGATTGTATAGGTCGAGTCTGGCAATGCGGTACTATACAGGTTGATTTCTCGATGCCCGAAAGATTGGATGCCTCTTACATAGGCGAAGATAGCGCCAGACACGTGCCGGTGATGTTGCATCGGGCGATTCTGGGTTCCTTGGAGCGTTTCATAGGGATTCTGATCGAGCAATTTGCCGGGACCTTTCCGTTATGGTTGGCGCCGGTGCAGTTAGTGGTGTTAAATATCACAGACCGTCATGCCGATTATGCCGGGCAGGTGCGGCGAGAACTTGAAAAACAAGGTCTTAGAGTCAAAATTGACTTGAGAAACGAGAAGATAGGCTTTAAAATCCGCGAGCATTCCATGCAGCGAGTGCCGTATCTTTTGATTATCGGCGACAAGGAATTAGAAACTCGGACTGTCAGTGTACGCACACAGCAGGGCGAGGATCTAGGAAGTCTGTCAATTGGCGAACTTGGCGAACGCTTGAGAAACCAGATTGCGGATCGAAAATAATAACAACTTGGAGGATTAGGGTATCAGCTCTAAAAAAGATGCAACGCGCTTAAATACCGAGATTACCGCCAGGCGGGTTCGGGTAGTAGGCGCTGAAGGTGAACAAGTCGGGGTTGTTTCAATAAACGAAGCGTTACAGCTCGCCTACGATGCAAACATGGATCTGGTCGAAATATCGCCCAATGCGGATCCTCCGGTTTGCAAAGTCATGGACTTTGGCAAATATCAGTTTGAGTTAAACAAAAAACTGCAAGCCGCCAAGAAAAAGCAAAAACAAATCCAGATCAAGGAAATCAAGTTTAGGCCCGGTACCGAAGAAGGCGATTACCAGGTAAAACTGCGCAGCTTGATAAAATTTCTAAGCGAAGGCGATAAAACCAAGATCACTGTACGTTTTAAAGGCCGGGAGCTGACTCACCGCGAGTTGGGTATGGACTTATTGAAACGCATCGAAACTGATCTGGAAGAGATGGCTATCGTCGAGCAGTTTCCCAAGTTGGAAGGCCGACAAATGGTCATGGTGATGGGCCCTAAGAAAAAGAAATAGCTCAAACACAAGGTTTTAGCCGTTTTTTAAAACGGCAACGCGATTCAGGAACGAATCGGCTAGCGGATACTTTCGTGTCCGGAAATTCAATGGGGCCAAGCATTTTGCCTCACTGGGTTTTATCTCAGGGACTTTACTTTTAATCATTGGAGAAAACAAATGCCAAAAATGAAAAGCCATAGTGGTGCCGGCAAGCGCTTCAAGAAAATCGGAAGCGGCGGTTTTAAATGCAAACAATCGCATAAGCGTCATATTCTGACCAAAAAAACCACCAAACGTAAAAGACAACTGCGTAAAACAGCCATTCTTCATCCGTCGGATACGCCATTGGTTGCGCGTATGCTGCCGTACAGTTGATTTATCATTGATATTGAAGAGAGTAGAACATGGCTAGAGTTAAACGCGGCGTCACCGCTAGAGCAAGACACAAAAAGATTTTAAAACTGGCAAAAGGTTACTATGGTGCCCGTAGCCGGGTTTACCGCGTCGCCAAGCAGGCGGTCATTAAGGCCGGTCAATATGCTTACCGCGACCGTAAACAGAAAAAACGCCAATTTCGCGCCTTGTGGATTGTGCGTATCAACGCTGCCGCACGCATGTACGGTATATCCTATAGCCGTATGATCAACGGTCTGAACAAAGCCAACGTAGCGATTGATCGCAAAGTATTGGCTGACTTGGCTGTTCGTGACATCGACGCTTTCGGCGCGATCGCGAAAGTGGCTATAGCAAACCAAAGCAAACCGTAAGGAAAACATTCAGCCGTTCACCAGAACGGCTGAATTGCTCGACTCCCCGTTTTTGGCGGGGAGTTCTCCGCCACATCTCTTAGGCGGGGACCTATCGTTTTGGAATTTCCCTCAATTGCAGACAAAAGTGAGCTGAGTTGTGTCGGCTAGTATCGAAGATATTGTTAAGCAGGCATTACAAGAGCTTGCAAGTGCAACAGACCTTAGCCAACTGGATCAGGTCAGAGTCAATTATCTAGGCAAAAAAGGCTTGTTTACTCAGCAGATGAAAGAGCTGGGTAGTCTGGATCCCGAACAGCGCCGCAGTGCTGGTCAAGTTATCAACGATGCCAAAAACACCTTTCAAGAAGCGTTAGAAATACGGAAAGTGACTTTGGAAAGTGATGAATTGGCTGCTCGTTTGGCTAAAGAATGTATCGATGTCACCTTGCCGGGTCGCGGCCAAACCGTATCCGGTTTGCATCCTGTCACGATTACCTTACGGCGGATTTCCAAAATTTTTGCCGACGCTGGCTTTAATATCGTCGAAGGTCCTGAAATCGAAGACGATTATCATAACTTCGGCGCTTTGAATATTCCCGAACATCATCCCGCGCGGGCGATGCACGATACCTTTTATTTCGATGCTCACACGGTATTGAGAACCCATACGTCGCCGGTACAGATTCGGGTGATGGAATCCGAAAAGCCTCCTTTGAAAATTATCGCGCCGGGCCGGGTGTACCGTTGCGACTCGGACATGACACACTCACCTATGTTCCATCAGGTCGAAGGCTTTTTGGTCGATACCGATGTGAGCTTCGGCGACCTGAAAGGCGTCATTTTTGAGTTTTTGCGCGCTTTTTTCGAAAAAGAAGTCAACGTGCGCTTTCGTCCTTCCTATTTTCCGTTCACTGAACCTTCTGCCGAATTCGATGTGTCCTGTGTAATGTGCGACGGCAAAGGTTGTCGCGTCTGCAAACAAACGGGCTGGCTGGAAGTCGGTGGTTGCGGCATGATACATCCGGAAGTTTTTAAATCAGTCGGCATAGATAATCAAGTTTATTCGGGCTTCGCCTTTGGAACCGGAGTCGAACGTCTGGCGATGATGAAATACGGCATTAACGATTTACGGATGTTTTTCGATAACGATCTGAAATTTTTACAACAGTTTAGGTAACGGTGGATAGTAGTTATGCAAGTCAGTGAAGCCTGGTTAAGAGAACTGGTCAATCCGCCTGTTGCCACCGCTGAATTAGTCGCGCAATTGACCATGGCCGGTCTGGAAGTCGATGCTTTGACGCCGGTTGCAGCCGAATTTTCCGGTGTGGTAGTTGGCGAAGTGCTCTCCACCATTCAACATCCAAACGCGGATAAACTTAGGGTTTGTCAGGTCAACATCGGCCAGGCCGACCCACTGCAAATCGTTTGCGGCGCCAGCAATGTCAGGCCCGGATTGAAAATCCCGGCAGCATTGATTGGTGCGGTATTGCCCGGCGATTTCAAAATAAAAGAATCTAAACTGCGTGGCGAATTGTCGTTCGGCATGCTGTGCTCGGAAAAAGAGCTGGGTTTGGCGGTTAGTTCGGAAGGCTTGATGGAGTTGCCGGCCGATGCGCCGGTGGGTATTGATATCCGCGACTATTTAATGCTGAACGACAACGTAATCGAGTTGGGCTTAACGCCTAATCGCGCCGATTGTCTCAGTGTTGAAGGGCTTGCCAGGGAAGTGGCGGTTTTGAACAATCTGTCTTTCCAAGCCCCAGAGTTCGCCGCTATCGAGCCGCAGCATCAACAAACCTTGGAAGTTAAGGTTGAAGCGACGCAAGCGTGCCCGGTTTATCTGGGACGTTTGATCAAAAATATCAATCCTGCGGCGCTCACGCCATTGTGGATGCAAGAACGTCTGCGTCGTTGCGGTATTAGAAGTTTGAGTCCGGTTGTCGATGTCACCAATTATGTGTTGATCGAACTGGGGCAGCCGCTGCATGCCTTCGATGCCGATAAACTGAGCGCACCTATCGTGGTCAGACGTAGTCGGGTAGGCGAGTCCTTGGCTTTGTTGAACGACCAAACCATAGAGCTGGATGGCGATGCCTTGGTCATTGCCGATCAGCAGCAGGCCTTGGCTTTGGCTGGCGTGATGGGTGGTAAGGATAGCGCGGTATTTGGTGAAACACGCGACATCTTCCTGGAGTGCGCATTTTTTACGCCAATCGATGTCGCCGGTAAGGCGCGTCAATTTGGCTTGCATACCGATTCATCGCATCGCTTTGAACGTGGCGTGGACTTTAATTTGCAGCGCCGCGCCATCGAACGTGCGACGCAATTGATCATGGAGATTGCCGGTGGCAGTCCCGGTCCTGTTCAAGAATCGATTGCGGCCGCGGCGCTACCGGCTAGAGCGCCGGTCAAATTGCGCAGCCAGCGCATTACCAAAGTATTGGGTATTCAATTCGGCGACGATGAAGTACATAAGTTGTTCGAAGGTTTGGGTATGCAGGTTCAAGTAGTCGAGAACGGTTGGGAAATTACCCCGCCAGGCTTTCGTTTCGATATTGCCATAGAGGAAGATTTGCTGGAAGAGATCGGCAGAATCTACGGCTATAACAATTTGCCCAGCAGCAGCTTGTTAATGCGTGCCGAGCTTGGTAAGGCGCCCGAGGCGCAGTTGTCGTTAGCCCGGTTACAGGATTGTCTTGTTGATCGCGGTTATCAGGAGGCGATTACTTACAGCTTTGTCGATGAAGCGATGCAAAATGCCGTCGCGCCTGGCGAAGAATTTATCCGAATTCAAAACCCGATATCCTCCGAGTTAGCCGTGATGCGTACTACGCTCTGGTGTGGTTTGTTGAATGCGGCTTTATATAATATAAACCGTCAACAGAGCAGAGTGCGCTTGTTTGAAGCCGGCTTGCGGTTTTTCTATCAAGACGGGCAAATTCAACAGCGGAAAATGTTATCCGGTCTGGCCTTGGGAACGGTTAACGTCGAACAGTGGGGCGAAAAATCCAGAAAACTGGATTTCTTCGATATGAAAGCCGATGTCGAAGCTTTATTCGGTTTAGCGGGCGTTAGTGCTGATTTCGTTGCGTTTCAACACTCGGCGTTACATCCCGGACAAACCGCTCAAGTTAAAAACCAACGCGGCGAAACCATAGGCTTATTGGGGATGCTACACCCGACGCTGGAGAAGCAATTGGGTTTTGATAGTCCGGTATACTTGTTCGAGTTGGAGCAGGACGCCGTATTGGAGCGTAATGTACCTAAATTTAGCGCGTTATCTAAATTCCCTTCGGTACGCCGCGATATGGCTTTGTTGGTGGAGGAGGCCGTATCGGCTGCTGCAATTACCAGGGTTATTGAAGAGTGTCGCGAGACGGCTATACGCGAAATATCTATCTTCGATATTTATCGCGGACCAGGTGTGGCAGAAGGTTACAAAAGTGTCGCGTTAGCTTTAGTCTTGCAGGATTTTGCACAAACTCTTACCGACACTGAAATTGATGCTATATTTCGCAAAGTGCTGGACACTTTAGCGGCTAAACTGAATGCAAAATTGAGGGAGTGATTGTGGCATTAACCAAAGCAGATATTGCAGAAAAATTATTTGAAGACCTCGGTTTGAACAAGCGAGAAGCTAAAGAAATCGTAGAGTTGTTTTTCGACGAAATTAAGAAAAGTCTGGAGAGCGGCGAGCAAGTAAAAATTTCCGGCTTCGGTAAATTCGAGTTGCGCGACAAAAGCGGTCGTCCAGGTAGGAATCCAAAAACCGGTGAAGAGATTCCTATTACTCCGCGGCGTGTAGTGACCTTCAGAACAGGGCAAAAACTGAAAGCTCGAGTAGAAGCGTATGCTGGAACCCAGTAATAACAACGAACTACCGGTTATTCCGGCCAAGCGATATTTTACGATTGGCGAAGTTAGCGACCTCTGCGCAGTAAAACCCCATGTATTGCGTTATTGGGAGCAAGAGTTCACAGAGCTAAGTCCGGTCAAACGCCGAGGAAATCGCCGTTATTATCAGCGCCATGACGTGCTGTTGATTCGACAAATTCGCGCTTTGTTATACGAGCAAGGTTACACGATAGGTGGCGCGCGTGCTCATCTCGCGAGTGGTAGCGCCAAGGAAGACAGTTTGCGCACCAAGCAGCTAATTCATCAAATGATAGGTGAATTGGAAGATATTTTGGAGCTACTGAAATAGCGTTTCGCGAATAATATGATATCATGCGCGGCTTGCTCTACTAAGTTAGAGTAAGTATTTAGCGATAGACTTCGGGGCGTAGCGCAGCCTGGTAGCGCACTTGTCTGGGGGACAAGGGGTCGCAGGTTCAAATCCTGTCGTTCCGACCAATATTTTCAATAGCTTACATGATTTTTTACTATGCTCTTTTTTCGAAGTGTAGTATTTTTGTCACAACAAGCTTTGAGTTTCCTGCATGGACTTTAAGGTGTTCACTCGAAAGATGTGCATATCTTAAAACCATGTCGTAACTTGCCCATCCTCCTAGTTCTTGCAGAACGTTTAACGGCGTTCCCGCTTGAACGTGCCAACTTGCCCAAGTATGGCGTAAGTCATGCCATCGGAAGTCCTCAATTTCTGCGCGTTTTAGCGCCTTTTTCCAGGCTTTTCCGCCGGCCTTTTTGATGGGTTCGCCATCAAAAGTAAAAACAAAGGTATTGTGCTGCCCTTGTTGACTTCTAAGTACTGCCATAGCATCAGTATTGAGCGGTACAGAAATCGGCTTTTTGGCTTTAGCTTGCGCGGCATCTACCCATGCACATTCTCGCCTCAAATCGACTTGCGACCATTTTAAACCGGTGACGTTGGCTTCCCTCAGGCCAGTAGCAAGAGCGAATCTTGCCATGGCTTCCAAATGACTTGGCAGCTCAATTAAGAGCTTGCTGGCTTCCTCATGTGTTAACCAGCGGATTCGCTCATTCGGTTCTGGCAAAAAGCGAAAATTGGGTACAGCATCAATCCATTCCCACTCGTTTTTAGCACGATTCAAAATCGCCCGGATCAGCGAAAGAATCCGATTGGCAGTGGCATTACTCGAACCTTCGGCTTTTTTTGCCTCCGTAATGCGCTCCAACATCATTTTGTCGATTTGATTTAAAGTCTTGTTGCCAAGAATGTCATCAAGCCAACGAAGGTGAAATTTGTCGGTTTCTATGCTTCGCTTATGACCCTGTTCGATAAGCCACTTGATAACTGCTTCTTGCCAAGTGCGTATTGGCTTCGCGCCAAGATTTTTCGTTTTCCAAGCATCAGCCTTTAATCTGTCGTGCAGTTCTTGCGCTTCTTGCTTGATTTTAGTGCCAGCAGATCGTTGTATTCTCGTTCCGTCCGGCGCGGTGAATTGGATCCACCATGTGTCTTTTCGCTTGTAGATTGACATGGAATATTCTCCTTAGATGTATATCCGTCAACTACTTGCAGATTTCTCGCAGATGCAGGATAACGATCACTGACCCAATCGGCAAGATGTTCCTTAACAAAAACCCATCGTTTCCCAACTTTTTTACCGGGAACTTGCTTCGATTTTGCTTTTCTTCGGAGTACTTCTGGATTGATCTTCAAAAAAAGTGCGGCTTCATTTAAATCAAGTGTCTCCATAGCAGTTTTTTGAATTAGGCGTCTGTGGTTATTATCAACATATCGCTTACATGCCGGTCTTACAGATCTCACAGCGATCATGATCATCCCTAGCATTTAACAAGACCCAGGCTCGACAATTCTTGCATGTCGAAATCTGAACTTTTTTATCTTTGATGTCCTGGGCCACCACCCAAGCAGCCGAAAAGTCGAGTTGCCCGGAAGGATAGGAACGCTTGTAGGCGTCAAAAGCGCTTATCAGTGTTTGAATTTGACTGTCAGCCGATTTGTTTGAAGCAGCCTGAAAGCACACGGCAAACAGCGTTACGTCCTTGTATTTCCGCCGGCTTCCAGTCAGGCCACGGGTGGAAAATTTGATGGATCCACGGCTGGGCGAACGGCCATGTAATTGTCGGTAGGTCTGTCGCAACAACTTGATCGGAATGCCTGTTGCCTGATGCACAATTTTTACCTTGGCGTGGAGATTGAGCAGCTCTATTGCCAAGGTTTGTTGTTGATATTTCTTGAGCATTCGCCGCCTCCCTTAATCAATAGTGCCGCTTAATCCGAGCATGGCTTCCACCATCTGTGGCGATTCTCTGTTGATGTTTTGTATAAACTGACTCGAAAATCGGGGGGTAAAACATAGCCAGTTGGAGCGGGCAATGAAGTCAATGTCTTCTAAAGATAAACGCCCAACTGCCAAGCGCATGGCCTCATCGGTAATCCCCAAGATTAATTCGGTCAGCACAGGATTCTCCCGTGCGATTTCTCTGGCTTTGATGAGCCAGGCTTGATTCATGGCATAAATTTCTTCATCGCAACCCACTTGATCGATCGCCGTCAGTTTGTCAAAGTAGACCTCGAGATTTTTGAATGCTAAATGCATCATGTTGTCGATGTGCTCCGCCATATTGACTATTTTCAGTTTAGATTTCAGATAATCGGATCCGAATTCGGCGACCAGCGGAAAATACAATTCCTGAAAAAACCCCTGCGTGATGGTTTTGACGTCCTTAAAATCAATCGTTAGCGATTGCTGATTGGCAAAGCACTCGCGAGCCAGTCGCGCGAGATTTTTGCCATGGATTGCCTGGGGTATTTGGGAATGGGTGGCTGTAACGACAACGATATGCATGCGACTTCTCCTTAGTAGCTGATGGATCGTCTCTAGCGAGCGCTTGGTTTGTTCAAGGCGTGGTTTTTTGATTTTGCGGAAACCCAACGCCGTCGACCTGAGCGATCAGTCCACACCTCGCAGATAGGGCATTGACTAAATGCAGTATCAGGATGAATCATGCCCAGGTAACGGGCGTGGCAACGTCCACAAAGAATGAATACCAAATCACCCGTAGAGAGCAGGGTAATTAAATACCAAGCCCGGTTGATGTCTAACGGATAATGTTGGCTGGAGTGAGGTTGGATAAATTGCCGATCGGCTAACATTCTTGAAGCAACGTTGATGTAGATCTCATAGGCCGCAACCAGTAAGTTCGCACTCAGGTTCGGGGTAGGAAGCCGGTCTCGGATGCCTTCGATCATGCCTAAAAACAGCGAAGCATGAATGTTGTTGTGCGCCGAGCGGATGGCCCATTGATGATCATGTGGCAGCATGCCTTGTTTGGGCGATTGTCCTTGTACCGTTTTAAAAAAAGCGATGCTTTGTTTTCGGGTTAAATGGCAGAGTTGGCTGACAATTGGAGGACGGGCACCGTGTTGGATTAGTCTTTTCGCCAAGAGCAAGTCCGCGCCTATGTTTGATCTGTTTTTAAAGGGCATTGCTTGCATCCGCAGTTCCAGTGATACAAGGTTGGAGAAGATTCACATAGGCAACCATGGGCAAGTTGCTTGGGACATAGACAGGCAATAACTGAATCACCGCGCGACTGCTTTCGGCGTGTTCACGAAGTTGTTCCTGTGTCATACCGGCGAGACGGTCTATGCCAGCCTGGTCTAATCCAAATCGCCAGGCCGTTTCTTCAGGATTACTGCGTGCGCATTCCCTGGCGAGCATGAGATATTCGAAATTTAACCGGGCAAGATCTTCATCCAGTGTTGACATAAACGCCTCTGAGTTGATTAATGACTGTTGTCGATATGCTAGGAGGGCAACGCGCAAATGTCCCGGTCGCAAAGTGACCTGTTTTGGGTCACAAAGCTCCGGAAACCCCGATTGATATGATTTGGCGTTGTTGAAAATAATTGGCTTATTGCGCTGGCGACGCCTTTTTCGGCATGTGATGGATGGCCACTTTGATAACGCCAGGCTATTTGTTCGGCCTGATGGATTGAATGATCCTGAAATTCTTCTAATCTCGTTCTGCTTATCAGAGGCTTTGCCTACAACAAGTGGAGCCATAATTGGTGTTTGACCTGAATAAGTGCATTCCAACATTTTTATATCGCTCATCTCGAATTTGTTATGGAGGACATTGTTATGAATCGGCTATTCGCTAACCAGTCCGTTACTGTCGGTTACCTGGTTTGGGGTGGTTTATGCGCGAGGTAATTCAATGCTTGATTGACTGGCTGGATAGTGAGAAAAGCGATGAAAAAGGCCACCGCATATTGCGCGCGTTAGCCCAGGAATCGTTGAAGAAAGCGGATTTCGATGAGTCGAAGCGACGGTTCACAGCCGAAGAAATCGTCGCCGCTGTTGGTGAAACTTTAGAAAGTGCCGAACCTAAAAAATGGATCGACTGGCCGGGCTCATTAAAGAAATATTGCGAAACTCGCGAGGGGCAAATTGTAGAGTTTGCTCGTAAACGCGGGCTACAGCATTACCCGAAGCCGGAACGAAAAAGCACAAAGGGCGGTCCGGGGCGACTCACGACGTTCTATATCAAGGCGGAGCCGGTTTCGGAAATTACGGAAGAAGCCCAAGCAATTGAGGCGGTTCGGGTTGGCAGCAACGCAGCCGAGATGAAAGCCAACTACCAAATGACTGAACTGGGTGAAGTCAAACCCAGTTGGATCGCGAGTTGGCTATTCCGGCATGGACAAATCGAATTAAGACAATGGCATGTATGGGTTATATTGGGTTGGCTAGCAATCATAGCTGGGTTCGCGGTGTTAATTGCTTATGCCGGATGGCTATCGTTATCCGTGCCCAGGCCGGTGACAACGCAAGATTTGACATTACTGGTAAGTATTTTTGTGATTCCTTATGGTTCCTGGGTCACTATCATCAAGCCTTGGATATTATTGTTGGATGATCGAATTGTTGTAGCCCATGAACTATTCACAAATTTTTATGAACAGTCTGCACAGTTCGAACTGCTACGAGATGGAGATTTAAGAGTGGTTCGCTTGGTTCGGTATTCGGCGGTATGCCCAATATGTGGCGCCACTATTTATCTCGAAAAAGGCGAACCTGATTACCGGCGAAGATTGGTTGGGCGATGTTATGAAAGTCCAAGAGAGCATGTGTTTAGTTTCGACCGAATCACGCGTTGCGGGCGGCTACTGGTAGATAGATAGCATTTCGAAGGTGCATCTCAATGTTTTTAGGGGGACAAGTGTTGGTAGCTTGTTTTCGGTAATGAAAATGAGCACATTATCCGGCTGGATAATGCGCTCACTCATCAAGTTTTAACTATCTATGCTGGTTTGAAAGATTTGCTTTTGGCCCGATTCAGTCGGATATGCCATCACTGATGCCGGTTTGCCTTGCTGATCAAGTGATACAACAAAGGCTTTGCCGTACAGTGCAGGACAGCCGCAAAAATTCGGCAACAGTCGTTGCATGGCATTGGCCGGATCGCTGGCGGTATTGGCCACCACAAAGGCGATGAAGGCATCCGAATCGCTTTCAAAGGTCGATTCCTGAAACTCATCATATTCGCTTCTGAAGCTGGCCATTTGCTGCAATGCCTGTGCTGAGCAATCACCCTTGGGCACAATGATGTCATCGGCGTTTTCCTGGCCTTGATAACAAGCCTCATCCGTGATTTCAACAACATCCTGCCCAAGCCGGATTCGGTAAGCCTCGCAAAAACGCACGGGAACCCAACACCAATCACCTTGGAATTGAGCCTCGTGGCTTTCATTGATCGGTTCAATCACCAGTTCTTCATCATTAAGATGCCGAACCAATTCATGAAGCCAATGCCCGCTATCCAACGTGCCGTAATAGAGCAAATGGTCTCGGCTCCAGGCAAACATAAAACGCCCGGCGCCGTCCTGCTTGATGGCATCATCAATCGAGACGATGCCACGGGCCATAATTTCTGCACGGGTCATGGCTTTTTCCGGCCGTTGCTCAAAGTTATCAAAAACTTCGGTATCGCAAACCGGATAGGCAATGATTTCGCGTAATGCTTCAGGCGGCACTACGGGCACATCGTTAAGCAACTTCAAAAGCTCCCAATGCCGAAGCATTTCATAAAAACCTACGAAATCCTCGGCAGACTGAGTGCCTTTCATCTGGATAAAACGTTGTTCGATGGTTTGCGCTAGTACGGCTTTAACCCGTTTGATCACATCAGCTTCATCCACCAATTTGTCACGATCCGGCAAGCGGGCGTGAAAACGGGAAGAGTCAAGATGAATGATATGGCGGTGCGATGTGTAGCTGTGCGAGGTATAAATGGGCAAACCTTGCAGATAAATATCGAACTCATATTGAGCCCCATTGGGTTGGTCCATGCCATGCAAATAAATCGCGCCAATTTCGGTGTCAATAAAGGTCAATCCGCCATCCAGTGCGCATGAACGTTCAAGCAAGTGATCGTTGAACAGCACTGGAATGGGGAAACCGCGCGCCAAGCGTTTCAGCGTGGTGGCAATTTGACCCATTTCAATATCCACATCCTGCAAGGTAATGCTAGTGATGCCGTTCCAGTCTTGGACTGGCGTGATCGTCACCGGCTTAAATGCCAAAATGTGGTCGGTTTCGATATCGATCGAACCACTTTTGCTCATGACGCTGATTTGCCGACAGGCAAACAGTGCCGATAAAAATCCGATTCCAAACGGATGCTCATGGGCAACCACGTCTGCGTCCCAACCGGATTCGGCTACTGTCAGTAGTGTTGCAATTGAGTCGATGCCGCAGCCATCATCCAAAACCTGAAGGGTTTTGGTTTCAGGGCAAAAGTTAATCACCACCATGGCGGCATTGGCCCGGCGAGCATTTTGGATTAGCTCGCCCAGAACCGTGGTTTTGTTGGTGAAACTGAACCGTAGGCTCTTGACCAAATTGGCCTGGTTTACTTTCATAGCGACTTCGTTAGTTTCTGTTTTCATATGTTATCTCCGGGTATAAAAAAACCCCGAGGACATGAAACAGACTAACCCCTTGGGGAGAGTCGTTCATCTCCCCGAGGCGGGTGATACTGGTTAGACCAGTGGTTATGTAAAAGTAATGCTTTAGGTGTTGCGCCCTGGCTATGAAGCTAAAGCCAAATGACTATCAGGCAGGCCATCCCAATCCAATTGCTGGACACCGTTTTGATCGCTATCCAACAAGCTATCGGGATCGATGCCATGATTCGTTAATACAGTACTCATGGCTTGGGTCAGCATGGCGTGCCCCTGTTCCCGTTCCGATTCACCGCCGTATTTGATCGCCCAAAATGGATCAAAGCGATAATGCCGACCATCCCGTTTACAGTGTTTACTGACTTCGGTTCGGAAGGCTTTATCGAGTTTTTCCGCTTGGTCGAACTGCTGCCAAAAACCGGTTCCGGCTTTGGTTTCCGCCGGTGGTAGCCAACGGCGATGATTACCAACCAGACGATTCATTCGATCAATTAGCGCTTTGTTGGCTGGGAAGAAATGAATCGTGCCCACGCCCGGATAGTAGCGAACATCAAAATAGCTGCCGCTAATCCGTTGCCCGGTCCGCAGGGCATGGAAGTGATTTCGAAAAACCGATTCCAGCCCTACAGCCGCTTCATACTTGCCATCCAGCATCGCAAACACTTTGTCAAAATCCGCTAGCATCCGTTGGGACTCCCACGACAAATCTTTTTGATACGATTCGGTGGCATGACCAGGGATGACAAAACGGGTGGTTTTGATGCGCATGCCCAGCGTACGATGTTTATCGTTGGACTTCCAGCCCATGAAAAACACCGTGTTGTCACTGTGGTAGCGGGTGATTAAGTCGAACACATCGCAGACCATGCTCAGCTGAATATCGCCTTGCTGATCAATGATGCCCTGTAAAAATCCGTAGATATTAGGTACGGTGAATTCCAGTGACTTAATCGTCTCGAAATCCGACTCTAGCCGTTTTTGCGCCGCCGACGACAACCGCGAGGTGACTTGCGTGGAACGCAAAATACCCGACCAGGCACGATCTTTCAGATCGCTGTAATCGGTATAAAGCTGATTCTTTACCCAATCCAGCGTGGTATGCGTGGATTTGACCGCCGCATCGCCATTCAATTCACCGAGCGTTTGCCCCAGCATCTTGCGATAGCGCATAGCGCGCGCTTCACTGAATGCCGATTGCCGGGCCGCTTCGACGGCGGCATTGAACATCAGCACCGCATTGTCGATAAAAGCATTGGCTAACGCCAGTTCATGAACCGGCTGGTCATCGCCGGCCAAACTCTCGGCGCTCGCTTGATCGCGACGTAAGTCATCGAGGATGTTGCCTAACAGATCTTCTTCGAAGGTTGAGGTTTTCTTCAGCCAGACCAGCGCGATTTCCACATCCGTTTTGCGTTCAGCATCCTGGCCGGCAAACATCGCCGACAAGTATTCCAATTCGCCAAACTGCTCAATCAATCTGACCAAATGCTTTCGCTCCTTGGAAAACGGGTTTTTCAAGGTTTCGGCATTGAGAATGGCCACGATCTCACCGTCGAACAAAATCTCCCACGCCTTCAGCACATGCTGTGCGCCGTCGGCAAACGGGGGATTCATCAACACATGGGAATACAGGCTGCCGCTTTTGAACTGCATAAAATCCATACCAACCACCGAATAACCTTGCGAACGCAAGATCGGGTGTCTGCTGATATCGATTTCAATGCAATCGACCGGAATTTGCTGCCAGCGGTTGTAAGGCCTTGGTTTTAACAAATGGCCTTCGCCTGCAGAGGGCTCCAATACACGAACAAAATTCTTGTTCTTGAAGGTTTCCCAAGCCTTGATACTTAAAGCTTCAGGCGTTGGATAATATTGAAGATTGTCTATCATGGTGATCTCCGATGAGACCCCTGACGACAGATTTATCCCTGGCGGGATAGAATCATCCCGCAGGGGTAGTGTGAAAAACTCGGCTTAACCGAGTGTCAACAATGAAAACGGCGCGTCAGATCAACGCAAACCGCTTACCTTGAATGAAGTCCTGATACTGCCGGGCTTCGGTTTTTGCTTTGAATCGGGCATGCACGCTGCCGTCGATGAACATTTCCCAGGGCAAGCGTTTAAGCTCACCTCTAACCAGTTCCACGTCACCAACTCGAAAATCTTCGTGTTGGTAAAGCACCTGGCGCGGGCTATCGATACGAACGATGCAATGATCCAGCAAGGCCGGACCGCCGATGTCACCCGGTTCGATCAATAACGGCACTTTGATCGTGCCCGTCGAGCGACCAATCCAGCCGATGACATCGTGCTCATCGAGCCAGGACTGCCCGGTTGTTGGGTCTCCGTAATACAGCCGGATTTTGCGCCGGTTGTGCCGAAGCTGTTCTAGTAACTCGATTACCGGTTCCGCTGTATCGGCGTGATAACAAGTGCCGGAGGGCAAACGCTGATATTGGATGCAATGACCCGTGCCGAATGTGTGTGCAAAGATGTGTGGGTTCATGATGTTGTCCTCAATTAAAACGGAAACATCACGCATCCCCAGCGGGAATAGGACATTCCCGTGTGGGTGGATAAAAATGAGCGCCTAATCGAATGACTTGGCTAAATCAGGCTTTTACAAATTGCGCTTAAACACCGCGCGCATTTTTTAGGATTGGATTTCCAGTGCCGGTTTTCCCAATGCTTGTAAGGACAGAGGGATTAACTGATCCAAGTCGTCCCAATCGATACTGCCGCCGTTGGCTTCGCCATGTTGATAGGCTTCAACCAATCCCCGGCAAACCCGCATGGCCGCTTGCTCTTTCTTCAATTGCCGTACCGAATGATCCGGTTCCGGCAGCTGTTCAACGGCAACACATTCCCAGAGCAGGCTTTCATCGCCCGATTCAAGGTATTCATCCGACAATAACGGCATGGTGGCGGTGTCATCCCAAATGGTGGCATCGTTGAATGCCTGTTCGGCAATCTCTTGTGCCGCTTCGGGACTATCCGCGGTGATACCAACCGAAACCCGGTGCACATAGTCGATTTCGTAGGACGCTACGAAACGTCGATTCATGCCTTCCGGCGTGGCATTGGCTAAGACTGGTTCTTCGACTGGCGATTCGGTTTCCACCGATTCACCATCGATCAATACGCTTTCATAAGGCTCGATCTCCTTGTTACAGTCCGGGCAGCGATCGTTGCAGGCGCAATCCCATACATCCTCCCATTCGGTTTGGCAGTAGGGACAGCGGTACTGATTCAGATAGCGAACCGTGCTGGCTTCGGTCTGCATTGCGGTAATGTTTGGTTGTTCGATTAATGTCATGGTCATTTCCTCCAAAAAAACGCAGGAACAGCCACCCGGCAGGATGAGGTTCCTGCAGGGTTAAAAACGCTGAAAAAGCCTAAAACTGGCTTATGCAGCGGGGTTGAATTCACGTAAAAATCGGTATATGGTGGCTAAAACTCATTAAAAAGTAGAGAAATAGCTATGTTTGACGATATTTTGCGCATTTTTGATTTCCTCAGTCCTAAGCAGACCAAGGAGCAGTATCCAAGTCGAAAACCGATGGCAATTCCACTCGATCCCAGACTGAATGCGTTAAATCTTTGCAAAACAATTTTGACCAAGTTGGATGCCGCGGAAGCCGATGTTTTGCAAAATATCGATGATCCGAAGCGAGCCTGGGAGTTGTTGAGCAATATCCGACAATTGCGACGTGAAACCTTTGAGGATCTCCAATCGCTATTGCCGGAGGGCTTTCGTTTCAACGAACCCAAGATTGATTTGGCCAGGCCAGTACGCACAGTGATGACACAAACCGGCGCGACGCTTGCGGTATTTAATGGCGGACAGACTCACTGACCGGCACCGATAAACCGTTGCCTTTCAGCGCTGCCCGTAATTGGGATACCTGATGCGGAACTTTCTGGACCGCCACGTCAGCAACCGCAACCGATTGCTTTTTAGAGCGTCGAGTTTTTTTGACTTCAGGCTCGGGACTATCAATCACAGGCTTAATTTTCAACAACTCCCGTTCCAGTTTGGCGATTTGAATATCCGCCTCGTAGATTTCGATCGTTTTTAACTTGGCCTGTAATTGTGCTTCCAGTCGGACAGCCTCACGATTAACACCGTGATTGCGGGTTTGAATTTCCTGACGCACCGAATCCGATATCGCCAACCAATCCATGTCCTCGCGGCTACGTGGCATGATGACCGGTAGCCGGTTACGTGCCAATCGCTGCGCACGATAGCGGTGAAACGTTTGAGCTGCGTGTTTCAATGCATTCAACTGTTGCCACGCGGTTGCCCAAATCACTCGCAAGGCGAGAATGAACATCGCCAAAATAATGATGCCGAAGATAAAGTTCATTGAAGTTCTCCTTTATAAAATTTAAGAAAGCACTTCGAATGAACAGCACCCGGCTGGGCGATGGTCGCCCGAAGCGGGTTTGGAATTTGCAGAGGGTCATACCACTGCGTTTTACATCGGGCTTAACGTACCCGACACGATCAAGGAAACACCTTGCTCGCCGCCTAATGACGGAACGCCGACCGAGGTCGGATTCAGCATTCTGGAAAGAACGCATGAAATGTCTGTTTGTCGAATGGGCTCTTTATGTGGAGTACATTCGACAAACAGAAAGTGCAATCAGCTACCCATAGCCACAATCCAAGGCATTGGGCCAAGGATTGGGCTACGGATAACGGACTGAGGATTACGCCGCCAACAACACCGATTTCGAGAGATCGAACAATTGCGCTCTCAGCTCTGATAGATCGTTAATGGTGATGGCAATCGGGAATAGATGACTGACATCCAGTCCCAAACCCACACCGACCGTTTCAATACCGCTATCCCGACAGCGCTGCAAAAGTTCCAGCGTGCTCAGGGTGTCGTTGGGTTGACCATCGGTCATCACCATCAACACCTTGCGCGATTCCCCGCAACGCAGCAGTGATGCCGCGCCAAACCAAATTGCCTCGGTCATCGGCGTACTGCCAGTAGCGGCTAGCGAAAAGGCACCTGTTCTGGTATTTACGCGTTGGCCATGCTCAAGCAGACGAAAAACCGAATCATCGTGATGGCCAGGAAACGCAGTGACGCCAGGATTGACTCCCGGAATCCCTTCAAAGGCCAAAGCCAACGCCAAAGTGGCTTCCAGTGCAATCGGCATTCGCGATCCAATGGGCTGGCCTTGGCTATCGGTGACCTGATACCCCATGCTTTCGGATTTATCCAGTAACAGATGAATCGCCGTATTCGGTGACGCTTTGATCTCTTTGCGCTGAAACAGCTTAGTTTCGCCGAGTGGCAAACGGTGTAAACGCTTACTATCCATCCGCCGTCCACGACACGCATGTTGCGAACGGTTGAGGGTTTGTGACTGCACCAGGCCTTGCAACGCGACACGGATTTTTCCCGATTCGCCTTGCACCTTACGCAGCAAAAACGCACCGGCTCGCTCGTCCATGGGCGGCTCGTGGCCACTGGGCATCAACAGTTCCGATACGTTTTCCGCTGCTAACGACAACACCGATTTCAGCGATTCGAATAAATCCTGCTCGATGTCACCGTCTCCGGCGGACAACAGGGTTTGCAAGACGCCCATCGGGTCGGGAATCTCCATAGCATCTTCATCATCCCCTTGCGGGTTGGATGGGGTACTATCGGGAGATGTTGTCGGTTCATCGTCAGGATTTCCCGGATTGGAATCATCGTCACCCTCAGATTCTGAAGACGCGTTGTCGCCAGTGTCTTGTTCTGCATCATCCGTATCAGTCTGGTCAGACAATGTATCCTCATCTACCGATTGTTGGGCCTGATTGCGCTGCCGTTGTTGCTCGAACTCCTGCTCAATCATGGTCAGGATGCGATCGGTCAACTGCAGACAATCGGATTCCGATTGCAAACCCAGCGGAACTTCGGACAATAAGCCTTTCAGTCGGGTTACCGCACCTTTCGGAAACTTCGCTTTTAGTGCCAGTTCGGTTTGCTCAACCAAAGGTTGCAGGGCCGATTGACCTAATACCTTTGCCCGCAAACTTTTCAACACAAAGCTGTACAGAATATTAGCCGGATGATCATCAATACTACTGGCCACAAAGTCGCCTTTGGCAATCATCTTTTCAATTGCGGTGCGGATGGTTAGTCGCGTTCCCGGAAAGTCCTTGGCCAGTTCGTGCTCGATGCGGACATCTTCGATGGCACCGCATAAGCGCCTGCGTAATACCGAATGCCCAAAGCGCAGCGTAAAATCCGAATAACGAATATGCGCCGCCTCGTGGGCCAATAGTCCCCAGGCGTAATCCTGATAATCCGCATCGTCGCCCTCATAGGCCGGCAGCCAAATGGTTTGGCCATCGGTTTCGGCTTTATCACCGCCGACACTGACTTTGACGCCAAAGCGATTGCCAATGGCCGCCGCGACGATGGGGAATGCGTTGTGTAAGGTTCTATTTTTCATGGTGTGCTCCAAAATGCAGGGCAAACCATGACCCCATTGGGACATGAATTTGCCCCAATGGGTGAATAGTTAAATGGCGTCAGATCATTCAGAACCAGTAGTCCTGGTCAGAATCGTCCGCTTCCTCATCGTCTCCTGCCGTCACTGTTGCCGGTTCTGCTGAATGCTCAGAAGGGTTGGATTCATCTGCATCGCTGTTGGTGTCCAGTTTGGTCTGATTTTTATCCAAAAAAACCTCAAACGCCCAGTCATCCGATGCCGATTCCGGTTCGAGTTCATCATCAAAGATGCCGTCAAACAGATCGGTAAAATCGGGGGTGTCTGAAGCGGTTTCAGCGATGACAGGTGTTGGTACTGCTGATAGCTCGGGCTCCTCGTGTTCGATGACTTCTTCAGTCTCTTCAATAACGGGCGGTTGAGCCGCCAACAAGCCTTCACCGTGCCGCCGGGTTTTATCCGGATCGGACAACAGCATCGCCGTGGCCAGAATCTCCTGCAAAATGCTGCCTTCAATGGCGCCTTTGTTGGGAATTCTCGCCAGAAGATCGTCAATAGTGCTGACCACCGGCGCGACCCGATGATCCAGAAAGCCCAAGCCATCGAGTTTGTCACGCATGCGGCGAATCGGCCGTAACGCATTACGCGTCACTTGCTCCTTGCCCAGCAATGATTGCTCGATGAGTTGATTGGCTTCCACGGAGATTTCATAGAACATCTGCTCACTGAGTGAACCGATTTTGCTTTCCAGTCGTGCGACATCCGCCGGCGGTAAGCTTTCGGGTAAACCGACACTGACCACCAGAAAATCAAACGACAGTCGCGTCGAGACAAACTCCACTGAATCCACCGCTTGCTCGATGATGCCGGCGAATTCCGGATGGCGAACCACCCAGTCATTCACTGCGGCATCATAGCCGGCAATAAACTCGGTTTTAGCCGCTGCAAAATCCAGGGCGATGCGCTCGAGCTCTGCAGTAATACCGGCAGCAGACTCAACCGGCACGGCAAAACCACCCAGAAAGCGGGTGCCGACGCGTAAACAAATGCGTTCGGCCTCCTTCTTCAGGCGGTTGAACACCGTCAGCTTATCGGGATCGAGCAAACGTTTGGAACCTAAACTGGCTAAATCCTCCGGTGGCAATTTGCTACCGTCGGCCAGCACCAGGTCTTCTTTTTTCAGTTTCTTGCGGGCGCCGTAGATATTGGCATCCACTTTTACCAAGACCACGCGGTCTAATATCACTTGCGTTTCATGGGGCATGGGAACCTCCTAAAATGAGAGGCACACTCATCCCCGCAGGGGCTGATGTGCCCCTGTCGGGTTAAATGAAAATTACAAACCGGTTAAAACCAGCAGTCGTCCGTGTCGGACATGGCCGCTGCCAGATTTAATCGGGGTTTGAGCAGACCTAAGATTTCAGCGGTTTCTCTGATGCTGTCCAGGTCGGTGCCGAAAAATGCCAGTACGTCCTGTTCAGCCTTCAGCTCAACCGAGAGGTCTCGGGCGGTTTCGGTGGCAATATCAATGTCCACGCCTTTGAGGCCTTTTGCTTTCAGCGCCAGTAAAAACAGACATGGCAAAACGCCGTGGGCAGATTTAATCTGGCCGCTTAGTTCAAAGACTTCAGCATTGAGGGTGGCATCAATCAATTGTTGCCAGCCATTCCACTCCTGTTCAGAAGTAGCATGACCATCCGACAAGGTTTGAATAGCGCCGATCAGTCGCCTGACCTCGATACCCAATTCCACACGAACGACCTGTTTTGCTCGACATTCGATGGTCCAATACAGCGACTCGACTGGGGGTGTTGGCACGGGTTCGGGATCAGAGTTTTGTGGTTGGGTTGCCGGAGTATTACCAGGAAACACCACATTGCCGTTAACATCAATATCCACTGCGCCGACCAACACATAGCCTTTGGCCTGCTTTTGTCGTTCGATGTCGAGCTGCTTAACGCCGTATCGGTTGCTAACGCCAGGCAAACTATCTGCTGTTTTGCCCCAACGCGTAGTGATTGATCCATCCGAATTACTCCTGACTGCCCAGTCTTTGGAACTGCCGTCACTGTTACGATGACGATATAAATTCCAGGCTGCCATGGTCACACCTGCCAGTCATCGCCAAACACGTCCTTGGCGATGCGATGAATCGCTTCGCGTTCAGCCGGTTCAGCTCGAAAGGTCAAAGCCCGATCCAGCGAATACGCCAAGGCATTCGGCGCACTTTTAAACGTGGCGACCAATGACGCCCAACGCACTAAACCGCGCGTGGATAAGGTCACCGATAACATACCGCCGCCATCCGCACCGCCGATGAAGACTTTACGAATCTGGTTGGCGACTTTGATCATGCTTTCGCGTACCGTTTCCGGCATGCTCGGCACCACATCGGCCAACAATTTCATTTCGTCTTCGGGCTCGGGATAACCGACTTCCATCAAACGAAACCGATCCAGAAACGCTAGGTTTTGACGTAGCACGCCCTGGTACAAGCCCGACTGATCACCAGACCCGGCACTATTGCCGGTGGCGACCAAACGAAACTTGGGATGCGGGGCAATCACAGCGCCGGTCTGCGGAATCGTCAACGGCTTGCCTTCAACGATTTCATTCAAACCGATCAGCTCCGCCGGATCGATGGCATCGATTTCGTTGATCAACAACACATGGCCCAAGCGAACCGCCAAGGTCAAGGGACCGTCGATCCACTTCATCGCGCCGCCATCGACCAGCATGTACTGACCTAGTAGATCGTTGAGTTCCAATCGACCATGGCCGGTGACCGAATGCACGCCCCAATTGAGACGCGCCGCGACTTGCTCCAACAACGAGGTTTTACCGGAACCGGTAGGACCGGTCAGGTATAAGCCGTCGCCATTGTGTGCGCCTAAAAACGCCAACACATCGCGCAAGTGATCCTTGCGAAACACATACGGCTTTTGCGCCGGTACATAGGCGTTTTGTCCGGGTATAAAGCCTTCCACTTTCATGGAGGCTGGTGCAGGTATGCCGAAGGTGTCGGCAATGGAATATTGTTGATACATGGTGAACTCCTTATGCTTGGGTTGAACCCGCAACATGAGGCGCACCATTCCCCTGACGGGAAGTGTGTGGCCCCGTCGGGTTGAGATAATTTCCTGGCAAGCCAGGGGTTTAGTACGTTGAACGATAAAAGGTTAAAGCGTTGTCAAAACTACCTTTAGCGCGGCATCGATACTGAAATGCGCATCAGCTTCGCCAATTCCGCGCGGGCGAGGACTTCCTCGTCCATAAAGCGCAAAATCCGGCGAATGTCGGCTTTGAAATCCGGATCTCGGGTTTGACCGAGCATCTGCCGCACCACGTATTGCTTATGTCTAATCTCGTCAACACTGGCCGTTTCCAACCAGCAAAACAGGCATTTCCAAAAGTCTTTATTCATAGCGAACCTCCTTTGTTGATAAAAGGGGCCACCATGACCCGCTAGGGTGATGAACCCCGACGGGACTGCAAACCAGGTTTGACGCACCTGGCACATGAAAGTGTTTCACCCTCATGCCGCCTCAAAAGCGGAACGCCGTATTACACCGGATTCAGCGTGTTTCCAAAGAAACAGCCAAACTGTTTGAGAGCTAAATTTTCCTCACTGGCATCAAAATCCAAGATCAGAACCAGAAATCAGCACCGACCATCTCTTTCAACGCGTCCGCATCGAAAGGCACTTCCGCCAGTCTGCCGGAGTCATCCCGACAAGTAATGCGGACGCGGTTAGCCGGTTGTTTTCGGTAAGTGTCGAGCATCGCTTCCGTGACATCCGGTAGTAAGGCCTTCATCACCGCTTTGTAATCAACACTGCCTTGGATCTGAAAGCGACTGACACGTAAACCCGAATGCTCGGCTGCCATGAAATCACCCATCAACAACACCAAGGTTTGCTCGATGTCGAATTGCGCGGATTCCAAAGCTTTGAGCTGGGCTTTCAGGTCATCGATCTTTAACGCCTGGCTGCGATAATTCGCCGCCAATTGCTGCCATTGCAGTTCGGCATGGCCTTTGGGTAGATAAAGATCGCGGTCAGGATTTTTTTCGGGCTCCTGTCGCTGTTTGACGTTCGACCAGAATTCCATGGCGGTATCGACGAGCCGGTTTAAGAAGACTTCATCCCGCTCGATCTCAAACTCCACATCCTGTCCCTGGTGATAAAAGAACAAAAAGCCGCGCTGCGCATCTGCCACCAGCATTTGCTGTTGCACTTGGCACCAGTAAAGCTGATAGGCTTCAGACTGTTCGCGGTTCAGCATCACATCCAGAAAAGTCGTTTCATGCGGGCATTTGATTTCGACTGGTTCGTTGTTTTCCGACAAACCGTCGAAGGACGCCCTCATTAGCGAATACCAATCAGACTCGCCGCAGAGGGGCAGCAGCATGACATCGTGCTTTTCTTCAAAACGCTGTAAGGCTTCGGGTTCCTGTTCGATACCAATTCGGACCAAAGGATTGTTGTCCAGGCTTTGTTCCAGCACGAGCCCCGTCTTTTCGGCCCATAACCGCCAAGGGCTTTTGTGCGGCGAACGATTCATAATGATCGCCGCCTCACTGGCACTAAGCCCTTGTGAACGCCATAACCGCCATTCCGGTGATCGCTGAGAGACATTGATGACTTTCATCACCGATACTCCTGCAATTGGATATGGCAGCCTAGGCGCAGTGTCGACAATCCGCGTTTTATGAGTTGGCTTTCACAACGCCGAGCCCAGTGATAGTCTGCAAACAGCAGCAACACGAGATCTGGGGTCGGCATGACCAAACCGCCGTAGCTTTCCACCAGACTTTGCAGTTCTGGCTTGGTAGGTGCTTGGACTTCATGGACAGAATTGCCCGGACTCCAGTTACGCTCCAAGTAACCACGGCCATGCCGGCGAATCACCGTGGGTGAATCGTAGCGATGCCAGTCGGTATGACACGGTATGCGGTTGGATGATTGATCAATGGCATTCATGACATCTCCTCTAAAACAAAAAGGGCGTCATGAATTTCACCCCAAGGGCGATTCAAGACGCCCAGGTAGGGTTGAAAATAATCACCGGCAATTTGCCGGCGGTTGATGAATAAAACGGCTATGACTGACGTGCCGATCCCAAGGTCTCGCGAGCCTTGTTCAGAGCCTCTGAAGCCGGATCACTAGCGGGTGGCATACCAGAAGCGTCTATGGGCTGATGATTAACATCACCTTTAGTCGATGCCGCCTTGGCAGATGCTGATGCCTTGTCCAGTTCAGCAATGGCATAGGTCAAATCCAGGCCTTTGAACTTGTTATTGGCATAGTCGTAGGCGGCTTTCCAGGCGCCTGCAAGTGCGGTGCGTCTAACCAGTTCACTGACCGCTTTTTGTACTTTGGGCGGTATCATGGATAAATCAATCACCCGCGGTGGTTCGACGCTGCCGACAATCGCATCATCGATAACATCCGCTTCGTCGATACGACTGGCAGTGCCGTTAATCACGCTGCTGTCATTCATGTCGTCGATGCTTTTGCCATCCATTTCCTCGGCGGCGTATCCGCATTCCTCCGGAAAGGCTGCACGCAGCGACGCCGCTTTACCGCATTTGGCCAATTGACCCTTGGGTCGCTTGATCCACATGGCCGTTGGCACTTGTGAGTTTTTACCGCCGGCGGTGCTGTAGGCTTCTTGCCAATACACTTCCTCGGTGAATGCACAGCGCTTGCCGCCGACGATCCGGTACACCGTGACCGCGACCCATTCGGGAAAGGTCACAGTAACGCTAGATTCCTGCCATTGCTCGTTGTCGTCCTTGTAGCGCCCGGTGAACGTTCTGGTCACATCGGGACCCCAAACCGGTCTATCCATCCCAGCCCAAAGGCCGGTTCTGGATGCAGTGGTCTGGATTTCCATGATGGACGGCCAGACGGTTTCGACGTTACGACCCAAGGCGGCGCTCCACATTGGCACCACATGGACTGGTTTTTTGAAAATATCCAGTTTGCGGGCCTTGCAGTAATCCAGCGCCATCATGATGGCTTCCGGGGTTTTAGCGGTTGGGAACGTCACGTCTGTGAGGACTTTCCAGGACTGCTCGGAAAGGCCATAGACCTGATTGACATCAATGGGCATTGGCAGATTGCGGGTTTTTACAGGATTATTGCGAGGTTGATTGCTCATGGCGTGTCTCCTTAAAAAATAGAGGACGCAATGCCCCGGTTGGGGAATGACGTCCCCATCGGGTGAAACACCTAAACAGCGGATGCTGCCTGGTGGGTAAATTAAAGATCAATCTGAATAGCGGATAACTTTTGCCAAGTGGCTACTCAGAAAAACGGAATGTCATCGAAATCCTCGTCCAAGTCGTCCTCATTTGCCGCAGTTGGCGGTGTAGGGGATTGACTGGAGTGACGAGGCGCCCCGTTTTCATCGGCACGGTCCAGCATCTGTAATTCACGGACAACCACTTCCGTGCGGTAGCGTTTTTCGCCGTTTTTATCCCATTGCTGGGTGCGAAGACTGCCTTCCACATAGATCTTGCTGCCTTTGCGCAGATACTGCTCGGCGGTATCGGCCAGTTTTTTGAAAAACACCAACCGATGCCACTCGGTATGTTCTTGTTTGGCTTTGGCTTGGTCCTTCCAGACTTCACTGGTGGCCAAACGTATAGCCACCACCTTGCCACCGTTATTGGGTAAATACCGAATATCCGGATCGGCGCCGAGACGGCCCAGCAATATGACTTTGTTCACACCACGACTTGCCATGATGAAATCCTCCAATCGGCCGCGCCCGACAAAAAAGAAATAAACCCACCTGCGCGGTGATGGGTAGAGTCCCGCAGGCTCACCCCGACTGGGAATAAGCATTCCCAGGAACAGGGTTAAAAAAACGAAAACACATCAGGCTTGACGCACCTGACACGCCGATGAAAACCATCGACGCCGCTTAAAAACGGAACGCCGGCCGAAACCGGATCCAAGCTATCTGGAAAGACAGCATGAAGAGTGGGGAAGTGTTTTTGGCAAAAAATGAATGCCCGGAAAGATCAGGTAGGCTGCGGCCAATAACACTTGGCGCCATTGAAGCAGAAATGTTTTGGTGTGAGCTTGCAGCTAATGTCGAATTCACCATTAGCTGCAAAAGGGATGAAAAAATCTTCGATTACTATCGGAGTCCATCCCACACTCATCAAGGAATGCAAATGGCTGAAACTTCTGCCCCAGTAAAACCGGCTCGACTTGAAATAAGCCGGCCCGTATTCGAACGCACTTTCAAGATCAACAGCGAACAGGCGATACGGGTCATTCGCAAAAGTTATGACCGGCTGATCAAGTCGCTGTATGCGATCGATGTGATTTTGCGCATCGTCGGCCAGGAACAAGCCATTGATGAAATCGAGGCCATTGTCAGCACGATGATTGCCGATTGCGCCACGCAACTTCAGCAGGAAAAAGCCCGCCTGGAAAAACTCAAAGCCGACAACGGTATAACCGAAACGCCGACCTACACTCATCCGACCGAATTTGTCGCCAAGATCGCATCGCCGCAAATTGCTCAGTTCGTTGAACTGATTCGCTTACTGGACCAATTGATGATCGTCATGGATACCTTGTGGCTTTGCCAGGTCATCGACAACAAGCACTGCGTGGAAGCCCGATACCATTGGCAGCAACGCTTGCAGCGCTTGGCCAACCGGATAGTCACCATAGAGCGGCAGGCGCATCGGGCGGCTTATGCACAAGGGCATGGTGAAGAGGTGCGATTGGCACGGCAAGAATCAGGGCTGCAAGATGAGCCGGAAGCCGTTACCGAAGATGAATCGGTGACAGAGGAAAATGAGCCACCAAAAAACGACGATATGGACGGTGCGAGATGACCGACAATCCGAAGGAAATATGCTTGATGGTGCAATTTTTCGATCAGGAGGCTTGGGATCTGGCGCAGTTTCTAAAGCGGGTTGGTTTTGCGGAATTTCGCAGTAATGCTGTCGATGATGACGAGGCTTACCGAATGCAGTCGGCAGCGGAAAAGTTCAGGGGAAACTTGGCTGCTATGGGGTATAGCCCACGGTAGCAAAACCTATCTGCAATTTCATTGATTTTTGAATTTCGACCAATTCAATATAAATTTTGTTAAGCACTAAGTGGTCTCAGAAGGTTTCATCGCAGATTCAACTGGGTATGCTAGTGATCTTGAATTAACGGGTTGACAAAAATACAAAAATGCACAATTATTAGGTTGACGATTTTTATATTTTGCACAATTTGGAGAGCGAATGCTTCCTCAACCTATACACTACCACTCGGATTTGACTCACGAGCGTTTATCCGTCGTCGCAGAGCTGTTACTGGATGAACACTACAAAACGCTCGATGATCTTTCTTCTGAAACAGATGATAATTATACGCGCGGCTGTACCTCGTTCGGGCGGCAAAAAAACCGGATTAAGGGCGTGGCGCTGGCAAAAACTTATCCTTGGTTGCAGATCAGTAATAACGCCAATGACTTGGTCTTCACAATTGGTAGCGTACCTTGTCGGTTCAGCAGTGACGATCCGAGCAGCCCGAAGAAAAAAGCTGTATTAACGACCCATCGCTACCAAGCCTCATTTTTCGATGATGTTGAGAGCGACGAGGAGCCATGCCGTTATTGTTTCGTCATTGATCAAGGAATTAATGATGATGCAGAGCCTTCTGTTGTTTTTCTCGGATTCGACGCGACTGGTGTGGTGAGGTGTCAATGGGAGTCCGGTGCGATCAGAACTTTCAATAGCGTTAATACAGTTGCTGTTCCTGACGCTGTTGAGATAGGCAAACCTGCCGTCAAACCGAAAAAATCAGTCGCAGAATCCGCAGACGAGGCCAATCAGCTATGACCGCTGATTTCCTTGGGCAAAACCTTCGGCTTGCTCGATTGTTTCACGGGCTTTCTTTGCAGGATTTGGCCGATAGAGTCAATAAGTCAAAGCAATATCTCAGTCGGCTGGAGTCTGGCTTAGAGCCTCCACATGAAAGCCTGGAAATAGCTTTGGCGGAAGCTCTGGACGTGCTGCCCCGATTTTTCAGGGAAGTTGATCCGATGCCGATTTCGGACGAGCAGTGCCATTTTCGTAAACAGCTGACCACGAAAGTTGCGCTTAAACAGGTTGCCCGTGCCCAGGGCGAGATGTTTAAGCGACTGGTATCCGTTCTTGACCAGAACCTAGATTTTCCGAATTACGATTTTCTACATGAAGAGGTATCAACACCCGAAGAGATAGAACGTGTTGCTGAAATAAGCCGGTCTCATTGGGGACTGGGTTTAGGACCAATTGCCAACATGAGCCGCGTTGCTGAGAATGCTGGTGCGGTATTGGTTAAAACGGATGGGTTAGCGGACGAGATCGACGCCATTTCGTTTGCCACTCGGCGGCCGGTTATTACGTTAAATGCTGAAGGGAAATCGGCTTGCCGTACCCGATTTGGAATCGCGCACGAAATTGGACATTTAACAATTCACGTTGGCATCCAAACGGGTGATCGGGCGACGGAAACCCAAGCCAACCGATTTGCGAGCGCATTTTTAATGCCGCGTGCGTATTTCATTAAGGAGTGCCATAGAGCTTTACGCGGCACTCGGCTTAATTGGCAGGTATTGACCGACATCAAAATGCGTTGGGGTGTCTCAAAAGCGGCGATTTTGTATCGCGGCCGGCAACTAGGGGCGTTTTCGGAAGAGCAATATCGATCTGGCGTTATTACTTTACGTCGACACGGGGAAGCGCTTCAGGAGCATGAAGATCGAGATATGGTTCAGGAAAAGCCTGAAGTCATTTTGGACAGTATGAAGGTTTTAGCTCAACAATGCGGCATGTCCAGAAAAATGATTGCCGATTTAATGTTTGTAAAGTCTGAACTTCTCGATCAGTTGGTCGGCGTTAAAGCTGATGAATCGATTCAGAATAATATCGTTAATCTGCAATATCATCGGCGTTTTAATTAGGTTTGCAAAAGTGACTTGATGTCTTTTTTGACCAGACAATCGCCTATTCTTTAAGGATTGCTTTGCCGCTGGCAAACTCGTGTGCATGGGCTTACTGCCGGAGCTGTCGAAGGGGGCGAAATGCCTCCAGGCAGAAGAATGCGCGAACTATGAAAAATTAGGTATCAACAGCATAAAATCCTGTTTATTGCTATCTATACATGACAATAAACTGAGCGGGATGCTAAGATTGCTTCATGAGAGTCTCAAAAGAAGAACTAATCGCCGTATTGGCCCAATTCAATCCTTGGTGGCGTAGCGAACCCATTGCCGATTTACCGGATTGGCAGCGTGCCGCTTCGCGTGAGTTAAATCGCTGGATCAATCATCCTCCGGCTCATCGCGCCATTTTGTTGTCCGGTGCGCGTCAGGTCGGCAAAACCACTCTGTTGCAACAACAGATCGATGCCTTACTAAAGCAAGGTGTTCCAGCGGCCAACATCCTATACGCCACCTTCGACCATCCAGTGCTCAAACTAGCAGGTATGGAAGCCGTGTTGGAAGCGTGGCGTGAGCGCGAGCCGCGTGTCGATGGGCCTGAATACCTGTTCCTCGACGAAGCCCAGTTTATTCGTGATTGGGGGACTTGGGTAAAACACCAGATCGATTTCAACAAACAGCGCCGTATTGTCTTTACCGGTTCGGCCATGCCCTTGGTGGAAGCGGACCAGGAGTCCGGCGTCGGTCGTTGGCATACCATTCGGCTGACTACGCTATCGTTCTACGAGTACCTGCAAATCAAACAGGTGCAATTGCCGCCGTTGCCGCCATTAAAAAGTTTGGCCGAGCTGTTCGACTGGACACCTCCGCAGTTTTACCGGGCGCAGGAAATCGCCGTGCCTTATGTCGGCCATTTTCACGAGTATCTGATTCGCGGCGGTTTCCCGCAAACAGCCCAAGTGGAAAGCATCACCCAGGCTCAGCGCTTGCTGCGTGAAGACATTATCGATAAGGCGCTCAAGCGCGATATGACCGCGCTGTTTGGTGTGCGTCGCATTCTGGATCTTGAACATACCTTCCTGTATCTGTGCATGCACGATGGCGGGTTGCTGAATATCACCGATTTATCCAGTAACTTGGAAGTCAAACGCCCGACCGCCCAGCATTTCATCGAACTGCTGGAAGCCTGCCACCTGATTTATCGCTTGCCGCCGTTTGGTTACGGAAAGGACGTGCTCAAGGGCCGTTTCAAAATTTACCTGGCCGATGCCGCCATCGCGCCCGCCGTATTGCTAAAGGGCAAAAGCATCATCGACGATCCCGCCGCCTTGGGCGTGGCCACCGAAACGGCGGTGTTTAAACACCTATTCGCGCGCTATTATTCCCAGAATGTGCGTTTTACTTACTGGCATGGGAAAAAAGACCGTGAGGTCGATTTGGTCGCGGAAATTGGCGGGCAATTGATACCCTTCGAAGTGAAATACCGTGCTCAACATACTGGCGCGCGGGAGCTGAAAGGCTTGATCGAACTGTGCGAGCAAAAGAAAATCGCCCGAGGCTATGTTGTTACCAAATCGCTCGATGACTTCGGTTTAATGACTGGTCTGCCGCAAACTGGCGAGACTGCCAGCCAGATCATGCGTCTGCCAGCACCGTTGCTGTGCTATTGGATGGGTGCTTCGGAATTGAATCAACCCGAATTTAACGATTAAGCCGGACAACCGGCGATAGGAAACCATGGATCAAAGCCAACTCAAATGGATTGCAGACTTCATCTGGAATATCGCCGATGACCGTCTGCGGGATGTGTATGTGCGCGGCAAATACCGCGATGTGATATTGCCGTTCACCGTACTGCGCCGCCTCGATGCGGTGCTGGAATCCACAAAAGATGTCGTATTAGAACGCAAAAAGTTCCTCGATCAACATGGCGTTGTCGATCAGGAAGGTGCGCTGCGCATGGCGGCTGGCCAAGCTTTTTACAACACCTCGGAATTTACCCTGTCGCGTCTGGCGGCCAGTAGCCAAGGCCAAAGATTGCGCGATAACTTCATCGATTATCTCGATGGTTTCTCCCACAATGTTCAAGAAATCCTGGCCAAATTCAAATTCCGCGACCAGATTCAGACCTTGGTCGATGCCAATGTCCTGGGCTACCTAATCGAAGATTTTCTCAATCCGGACGTTAATCTGTCGCCGCAGCCGGTGTTGGATGGCGATGGCCGCATTAAACTGCCGGGACTGGACAACCACGGCATGGGCACGGCATTCGAGGAATTGATCCGCCGATTTAACGAAGACAACAACGAAGAGGCTGGCGAACACTGGACGCCCCGCGATGTGGTCAAACTGATGGCCAAGTTGTTGTTCGTGCCGATCGCCGACCGGATCGAATCCGGCACCTATACCTTGTACGATGGCGCTTGCGGTACCGGCGGCATGCTAACCGTGGCCGAAGAAACTCTGCTGGAACTGGCCGCCAGCCATGGCAAGGAAGTTTCGATTCATTTATTCGGGCAAGAGATTAATCCGGAAACCTACGCCATCTGCAAAGCCGATTTGCTGCTAAAGGGCGAAGGCGAAGAGGCCGAGAACATCGTCGGCGGCGCCGATAAATCCACCTTGTCGGCCGACCAATTTCCGGCGCGTGAATTCGACTTCATGCTGTCCAATCCGCCTTATGGCAAAAGCTGGAAAACAGACCTGGAACGCATGGGCGGCAAAGCCGGTTTTAGCGACCCGCGCTTCATGGTTACTCACGACGGCGACCCGGAATACAAACTCATCACGCGTTCCAGTGACGGCCAGTTGATGTTCCTGGTCAACAAGCTGCAGAAGATGAAACACAACACCCCGCTGGGCAGCCGTATTGCCTTGGTGCATAACGGCTCGGCGCTGTTCACCGGCGACGCCGGCCAGGGCGAAAGCAACATACGCCGCTGGGCCATCGAAAACGACTGGTTGGAAGCCATCATCGCCTTGCCGCTAAACATCTTTTACAACACCGGCATCGCTACCTACATTTGGGTGCTGACCAACCGCAAGGCCGAACACCGCAAAGGCAAAGTGCAACTGATCGACGCCAGCCAATGGTTCCAGCCCTTGCGCCGTAACATGGGCAAGAAAAATTGCGAGCTAAGCGAATCTGACATTGCACGCATTCTGGAACATTACCTGCAATCGCCGTCGGCCGATGACGATGCGGCAAAAACAATGCCGGAATCCAAATGGTTTAACAACGCCGATTTCGGCTATTGGAAAATCACCGTCGAACGGCCGTTACGCCTGAAGAGCCAGCTCAAACGCAGCGCCATCGAAACCCTGCGCTTTGCCTCCGGCGATGAAGCCTTGCGCAGCGAAATGTATGGCCGCTGGGGCGATGCACTGTACGATCAGTTCGCCAAATTGCGGCCCGAGATCGAAGCCTGGCTGAAAGGGGACGACAGCGACGAAGAGGCGGACGACAGCGACGAGGAAGACAGCAAGTCCGCCAAGAAAGCCGTACCCGAAAAACGCCGGAAAAAACTGCTCGACCCAGCCACTTGGCTGCGCGACAAAGCCCTGGTCGAACTGGCCCGTTTGGCGCAACAGGAACTCGGCGAAGACATCTTTGACGATCACAACCAGTTCCGCGCTCGTTTCGATGCGGCCATGAAACAGCTTGATAAGAAACCCAGCGCTTCTGACAAAAAAATCATCTACAAAGCCGTGAGCTGGCGTGACGAAACCGCGCAGCCGGTGATCGCCAAACGCACCAAACTCAAGTCGAACGACTTCTTCGAGCCCGGCTACGACGGCGCTTATCTGGAGCAAGACGGCAAAGACCGCTACATGCTGGAATATGAAGCCGACAGCGATTTGCGCGACACCGAACAAGTGTCGCTGACCGAGCCCGGCGGTATCGAAGTCTTCTTCAAACGCGAAGTGTTGCCGCATGCGCCCGACGCCTGGATCGCGATGGACGCCACCAAAATCGGCTATGAAATCTCGTTTGCCCGCTACTTCTACCGGCCCACGCCGCTCAGGACACTGGATCAAATCCGCGCTGACATTCTGGCCCTGGAACAGCAGACCGAGGGCTTGTTGCATAAAATCGTGGGGGCGGCATGAACGGTTTTGTCTACGCACTGAGTAGACAATTGACTTATAGCCCTTGCGAAGCTGCGGGAGTTGCGTAATGGATACGGTTCGATATCCGTCTTATCGAGACTCCGGCTTGCCTTGGGTGCCTGAAATTCCGGAAGGTTGGCAGGTGCTACGCAATGGCCGACTGTTTGCTCATCGGGTGCAAACCGGCTTTCCGGACTTGCCGATTTTGGAAGTGTCATTGCGCACCGGCGTGCGGGTGCGCGACATGGAGAACTTGAAGCGAAAGCAGGTGATGAGCCAGAAGGAAAAATACAAACGCGCGGCCAAGGGCGACATTGCCTATAACATGATGCGCATGTGGCAAGGCGCGCTCGGCGCGGCGCCGGTCGATGGTCTGGTCAGCCCGGCTTATGTGGTGGCCAGTCCGTTTCCAGAAGCCAACAGTGCCTATTACAGCTATCTGTTCCGCACGGCAGCCTATATGCGCGAGGTGAATAAGTTCTCGCGCGGCATCGTCTCGGATCGTAACCGGTTGTATTGGGACGAATTCAAGCAAATGCCTTCGCTATTGCCGCCACGAGATGAGCAGGAACAAATCGTCGCCTATCTGCGGGTGCAGGATGCTCACATTGCCCGTTTCATCAAAGCTAAGCGTGAGTTGATTAAGTTGCTGATTGAGCAGAAGCTGCAAATAATTGATCAAGCCGTCACGCGCGGTCTTGACCCATCGGTTCAATTGAAACCAACGGGCATAGAATGGCTAGGGGATATACCTGAGCATTGGGAAGCAAAGAGACTTAAAAACATTGCTGATGTCATTTTGGGCAAGATGCTCACAACTGAAGAAAAGAGCGATGGTGACTTCAAGCCTTATTTGAGATCTACGAATATACAGTGGCTAACACCAGATATTCGTGACATACGTGAAATGTGGATTGCCAATTCGGAAAAATCACAGCTTCGCGTCAAGAAAGGTGATCTGTTGGTGAGCGAAGGCGGTGAAGTCGGCCGAGCTTGCCTTTGGAATGACGAACTGCCCGAATGTTACATTCAGAACTCCGTACACCGAATTGCCGTAAAGCAGGAGATGCTATCGGAATTCCTATATTTACAGTTCTTTGCAAATGGGAAACGTGGCAGATTTGAATCAATCGTCAATCGAGTGAGCATTGCACATTTAACGCGAGAAAAACTGGTCAATGTTGTTTTTGCAGTTCCTCCAGTCGAAGAGCAACGAATAATTCTTGATAGGGTCGAGGTGGATGGTCAGCCACTTGATGAAGCTATTGAACGAACTAAGCGGGAGATTGACCTGCTCCGTGAATACCGCGACCGCCTGATTGCCGATGTCGTCACCGGCCAAATCGATGTCCGCAATTGGCTGCCCGGTCCGGACGACGTGGTGGCCGAGGAAAACCTGGCGGCACTGGGTGGCGACGAAGACCTCGAAGCCAATGGGGAGGAAGAGAATGGCGAAGAATAAACCCGCCGCACCCAAACCGGCCGACGCCTTACTGCTGGAGTTGCGCGGCCTGATCGACTATGCCCGCCAGCACGTCGCGCAGACCGCCAATGCCACGCTGACGATGCTGTATTGGCATGTGGGTAAACGCATCCGTAGTGAAGTGCTGCGCGATGGTCGCGCGGAGTACGGCGAGGAGATTTTGTCGACGCTGTCGACACAATTGGTACGGGAGTATGGTCAGAGCTTCGGTTTGCGCAGCCTGCGCCGCATGATTCAGTTCGCTGAGGTGTTTCCGGACGAAAACATTGTGTCGCCGCTGGCGACACAATTGAGCTGGAGCCATTTCATTGAAATCCTGCCGCTCAAGCAGCCGCTGGAACGCGAGTATTACGCCGAGCTGTGCCGCGTGGAGCGCTGGAGCGTGCGTACCCTGCGCGAGCGCGTCGCCAGCCAGTTGTACCTGCGCACGGCCATCGCCAAGCAGCCGGAATTCGTGGTGAAGGCGGAAATCAGCCACCTGCGCGCGGGTGGGCAGATGACGCCCGAACTGGTGTTCCGCGACCCGTACATGCTGGACTTTCTGGGCCTGCCGCACGACTACAGCGAACGCGACCTGGAAGACGCCATCCTGCGCGAAATGGAGCGCTTTCTGCTGGAACTGGGCGTGGGCTTCACCTTTGTGGCGCGGCAAAAGCGCATCAGCGTCGGCGCGGACGATTTCTACCTCGACTTGCTGTTCTACCACCGCCATCTGAAACGGCTGGTCGCGGTGGAACTGAAGCTGGAGAAGTTCCAACCCGCGCACAAGGGCCAGATGGAGTTGTACCTGCGCTGGCTGAACCAGCACGACCGCGCCGTGGGCGAGGAACCACCCATCGGACTGATTCTGTGCGCCACCAAGGATGCGGAGCAGGTCAAGCTGATGGATATGGATGCCTCCAATATCCGCGTGGCTGAATATCTGGCGCACATCCCGGACATGAAAGTTTTGCAGGCACAGCTACACCGCGCCGTGGAACTGGCGCGCGAACGAGCCGCACAGGTCACTTTGCCGCAGCCGGCGACCATTGCCGAGGCGGCGAGCCAAGCGCCCAAACCCCAGAGCGGAAAGAAGGGAGACAATGCATGAAGCCCACCGACACCAGCGAAAAAGGCCTGGAAGTCCTGATCGTTAGACATCTCACCGGTCAACAAAACCCGGCTACTGCAGCGGATAACTCAGTCCAATCCAGTGTGGGCTATTACAGCGTCGGCGGCTATCAGTCAGGCCAGCCCAGCGATTACAACCGCGATGTGGCGCTGGATGTCGTCAAGTTGCTGGCCTTTCTGCAAACCACCCAGCCCAAGATCGTCGAAACCCTGGAGTTGGCGCAGGACGGCATCAAACGCACCCAGTTTCTGCATCGCATCCAGGGCGAGATTGCCAAACGCGGCGTGGTGGATGTGTTGCGTAAGGGCGTCAGCCACGGTCCGGCGCATGTTGATTTGTATAAATTTCTGCCGACGCCGGGCAATGCCAGTTCGGCGGAGAATTTCGCCAAAAACCTGTTCAGCGTCACCCGCCAACTGCGCTACAGCAACGACGAAACCGCGCGCTCGCTGGATTTGGCGATTTTCATCAACGGCCTGCCGGTGGCAACCTTTGAATTGAAAAACTCGTTGACCAAGCAAACCGTGGCCGACGCCATCATCCAATATCAAACCGACCGCGACCCGCGCGAATTGCTGTTTCAAATGGGCCGCTGCATCGTGCATTTTGCGGTGGACGATAGCGAGGTGGCGTTTTGCACGCATCTGACCGGCAAAACCTCGTGGTTTTTGCCCTTCAACCAGGGCTGGAACAGCGGTGCCGGCAATCCGCCTAATCCGGACGGGTTGAAAACCGATTACCTGTGGAAACAGGTGCTGGCCAAGGAATCGCTGGCGAACATCATCGAAAACTTTGCCCAGATCGTCGAAGAGGAAGACGAGCGCGGCAAGAAAAAGCGCAAACAGGTGTTCCCTCGCTTCCATCAAATGCGCACGGTGCGGGCCTTGTTGCGCCGCTGCGGAACCGAAGGCGTGGGCTGCCGTTACCTGATTCAGCATTCGGCCGGCAGCGGCAAAAGCAATACCATAGCCTGGTTGGCGCATCAGTTAGTGGAGTTGAAACAGGCCGACGCTGCCAATAGCACGCAATTCGATTCGGTGATCGTGATCACCGACCGCCGTGCGCTGGACACACAAATTGCCAAGACCATCAAGGGCTATGACCATGTCGCCTCGATCTTTGGCCATTCCGATAGCGCCGAGGAATTGCGCGGCTTCTTGCGCAGGGGCAAGAAAATCATCGTCACCACGGTGCAGAAGTTTCCGTTTATTTTGGACGAGCTGGACGACCTGGGATCCCGCCGCTTTGCGCTGCTGATCGACGAAGCGCATTCCAGTCAGGGCGGCAAAACCACAGCCAAGATGCACCTTGCCTTGTCCGCCGCGCCCGGCGACGATGAAGATGACGAAGAGTCGGTCGAAGACGCGGTCAACAAACTAATCGAGTCGCGCAAGATGCTGTCGAATGCCAGTTACTTTGCCTTTACCGCGACGCCGAAAAATAAAACCCTGGAACTGTTCGGCGAGCGCTACCAGGAAGGCGACGAAGTGCATTTCCGTTCGCCGCCGGAATTAACCTACACCACCAAGCAGGCGATTCAGGAAGGCTTCATCCTGGATGTCATCAAGAATTACACATCGGTGGACAGCTTTTACCGGGTCGCCAAGACCGTGGAAGACGACCCGGATTTTGACAAGGTCAAGGCGTTAAAGAAAATTCGCCATTACGTCGAATCGCATGACAAGGCCATCCGCCGCAAGGCCGAAATCATGATCGACCATTTCACTGCGCAGGTGATCGGTAAACGCAAGATCGGCGGGCAGGCGCGGGCGATGGTGGTCTGCAACGGCATCGCGCGGGCCATCGATTATCATCGCGAGATCAGCGATTACCTGCGGGAAATCAAAAGCCCCTATAAAGCTATCGTGGCGTTTTCCGGCGAGCATGAGGTGGGCGGCAAGAATGTGACCGAAGCTGACATGAATGGTTTTCCCAGTAAGGACATTCCGGTCAAGCTGAAGCAGGATCCGTATCGGATTTTGATTGTCGCCAACAAATTCGTCACCGGCTTCGACGAGCCATTGCTGCATACCATGTATGTCGATAAAGCACTGGCTGGGGTGCAGGCCGTGCAGACTTTGTCACGACTGAATCGCGCCCATCCGCAAAAACACGATACCTTTGTGCTGGACTTTGCCGACAACGCCGAAGCGGTACAGGCGGCGTTTCAGGAATATTACCGCGCCACGGTGCAAGTCGGCGAAACCGACCCGAACAAACTGCATGACCTGAAAAACGATCTGGACGGCCATCAAGTGTATGCCTGGCAGCAGGTGGAAGACTTGGTGGCGCTGTACATCAAAGGTGCGGAACGCGACAAGCTGGACCCGATTCTGGATGTTTGCGTCGAAGCGTACAAACAGCAATTGGATGAAAATGCCCAAGTCGAGTTTAAAGGCAAAGCCAAGGCTTTCGTGCGCAGCTATGGTTTCCTCGGTGCGATATTGACCTATGGTCACCCTGCTTGGGAAAAACTGGCGATTTTCTTGAATTTCCTGATACCGAAATTGCCGGCGCCGAAAGAGGAAGATCTTTCCAAAGGCGTGCTCGACGCCATCGACATGGACAGCTATCGGCCTGAAGTGAAAGCCGCGTTGAGTATGGGCATGGAAGATGAGGATGGCAGTGTAGAGCCCGCACCGACCAGTGCTGGCGGTGGAGGCAAGATTACCGAAATCGACAAGCTATCCAACATCATCAAAGCCTTCAACGACTTGTTCGGCAATATCGAATGGAAGGATGGCGACAAGATTCGCAAGGTGATTACCGAGGAAATTCCGAATCGGGTTTCTCAGGATAAGGCCTATCAAAACGCGATGGCAAATACGCCGTCCACTGCCCGAATGGAACATGATAAGGCTCTCAATAGAGTAATTTTAGAGCTGTTGGCCGATCATACCGAATTGTTTAAGCAATTTAGTGATAATCCAAATTTTAAACGCTGGTTGGCCGATACTGTATTTGATGTGACTTATAAGCCTAGTTTGACAGAAAATAGTGTCTCTCAGAGACAGTGATTATGGTGAGGGGGTATTTTGATTACCTTCTTCCTCATCATATCCTTCAGCTTTCCATCGAAGCGCCGTCATAACGGCATGGTAAATATTGAAAATGAATGATTTAAGTTGAATAAGCAGATAAAAATATCCAGTAAATAATAGAATATAGGACATTTTTACTAAAACTGGTTTTAAGAGTGGTATGCAATCAAAGTAAGAAACCGCCAATGCCACTAGGCCGCCCTGATGACCAAACATGGTTATTAACAAACAGAAAAAAGCGAAGGCAATATAATAAATGAATACTCTCAGAAAAATAAAGTAGTTATGTTTTAAAGTAGATAGACCGCTTTCTGGATGTCTTATTTCAGACATTTTAATAGAAAGTGCTGGCTGAGATATGGTTGCAAATATTGTGAATCCTGAAACTAAGAATCCAAGTGTACTGAGAGAAACAGAAAGACCTGTGTCTGATGACTTTCTGACTAACTCTAGCAATTCGTTAATCGGTGTTTTTGTTAAATAGGCATTTAAGATTAGCAGCGTAGCCACTGCTAAAGTTGTTAAATCGTTAAATCTGCTAGAAGGTATTTTTCTGGATTCGATATACACGTCCCATAAGCTTTTTTCCTTCGTCAGGTCTTTGGGATCAAAGTCTGTATTTACCATCAGAACAACCTCTGCATTAGCAGTCCAATAATATTTCTCGCTTTTGGTGAGGTTTCAGGCACTTTCACCAATCCGTCGTCCACTAATCCAAGAAAAGACTGATAAAGTTCTTTTGCTGCTTGGTTTGGCTTTGAGCTCAAGTTTTCCAACGGTTTTCTTAATTGAAATTTTTCATTATTGCCACTCAATATGTCACCATCTATGTCAATTCCGCTAAGCTTGACCGATTGATTTCCTTGTTCTGTTGCCTCTGATATTTCCTGGATTGCATTATCCTTGTTCAGACCCTGTGAATTGGCGTGTCTGACTACTGAAGTCTTACTTCCAATTTTGTCTTTTCTTTTTTGTAATTCGTCAAAAAAAGGATCGTTGTCGTTTTCATCATTCCTATCTGAAAGAGTAATTTCAATTGACTTGAGTACGTCGTATTTTTTTAAGAACTCTTCAATACTGTCTTCCGATGTTAAAGGTATTAACTCTAGCGTTGGTCTTGGTGTTTCGATGTAAAGAGATTTTTTTGTGATGCTCTTTCCATCACTCTTGAGTCTTTCATGCTCAATTTTTATATGCTGTTCATGCTTAAAACTAAGGAAGTTTAGTAGAGTGGAACGGAATGACTCTTTTGATGGTGCATCTTTTGTCTCTTTGACATATATTAATCGGTGGTTATTTAGAATGAGCAGGAAAAGAGCTGATGGAGATGAACGCATATACTCATTGTCTTTAATAAGTCCTTTTCCATTTTCGAATATTTGCTCTCGCTCCAATGTCGTATCTTTAATAAAGCGGCCAGCTATGCCAATAACTTGTTCGTGCTGATTATTAAGTAAAACGACTGGAGATACGTCGTAAAAGAAATAACTTGTTTTGTCGTAGCTTCTGACAAGTGAATTATCAATAAAAGCAGGTAACACTACTTCTTCAGCTAAATCAAGCAATACCTTTTTATCTCCAAATCGACAAATAAGATTTCCCATTTCCATGTTAAGTGACTTGTCTGCCATTCCTCATATCTCCGAAATTTACTGTACGGCTATTATCATGTGGTTTAATGGTTCAAGGCTAGACTACTTTTGCTCTGAAGGGGGCTCGGTATCCAATTGATGTAAGCAATGCCGAACTTTGTCTGTAAACATGTATTCCAAAGTCCTAAAAATCGAAGCTAATTCACTAATTTTGACTAGATTTCTTTTCTTCAATCACTTTTTGAAAATTGACGTATGAACAAATCCGAACTCATCGACGCCATCGCCAGCCATGCTAACCTCACGAAAGCCGATGCCGGCCGTGCATTGGATGGTATTACTCAATCGATCCAAGCCGCGCTTAAAGCCAGCGATTCCGTGGCGTTGGTGGGCTTCGGTACATTTGAAGTAAAAGAACGCGCCGAGCGTACTGGTCGTAACCCTCAAACCGGTGAAGCCATTACGATTGCCGCCGCTAAATTACCCTCGTTCAAAGCAGGTAAGGGCCTGAAAGACGCCGTTCAGTAAGGTTTAGGCCGCATTATTGCGGCCCCATGCTCCAGCCTTCCAATTCAGACTGCCGTTTGACCGTAGGTACATCCAGGTCGGTCATCCGGCCTTGGGTGCGGGTTAAGGTGTCTTGTCGGCCACTGGAGGCGGCGCCGTATTTTTGTGGATTCAGTCGGCTGCCACTACCGGTCAACTGATCAAGATTCAGCATGGCTGCGGCGTTGGCTGCAGTCGGTAAATGCCCGGTCTGAGCCAAAATCCCCATCCATTCGTCCAGATTCACTTGAGTCCAATCGACTCTATCCAGATCCGAGACTTTAATCCCCGTACAGACAGGGCTTTCCGGCGTGCCAAAATCCATCCCCAGTTGCGGTTTGATTTGCTCGTTGAGGATGCGGGCCAGCGGTGAGTTGTAGCAGCAGTAACTTTCCTTTCTTACCAGACAAAGCCCCGCTACCTTGCTTTCGCAGACAGTACCCAAGTCGGTACAGACTTTAAGCTGCTTCTTCGCCGCCAGTTCGTATTCTGCTTGTTCGCAGGCGTATACGATCTGGATAATCATGATGATGATCATCACCACGGTATAAGCCGTCATCAAGGTACTGAGCATTTCACCTGCCACGGCTGCGCCGCCGCCCAATTCAACGCCGCCGGATTCCGCCGCCGGCGTTAGATTGCCGGCCGAATCGAAAGCCGCTTGCCCGCCGGCACTGAACAAGGCATTACCCGCAGCCTCGCCAAAGATATTACCGATCCATTCCGCGACCGATTTCATCAGTTCGCCTTTCAGCGAGTCCAGTAAACCTTGTGAGGCGACGTCGGATGTACTCAGCATATCGGTACCGACCAAGTCATTTACGCCCGAGGCAAAATCAGCCTGAAAACTATTCCAGGCATCGCCGGCCAGGGTAAACGGCGTGCGCATGGTTTCCCAGGCGCCACGGACGATGGAGGTGCTGTCCATGGTCATGATGGCATTGTCCAGTTGGCTGGTGGCCAACAGCAAATCGATATAGCGACTAAGTCCCATCGCCCCCGCTGGCGTTTCACAGCAATCCACCAGACTGAGCGCGCCGCCAACCATTTTGCAACTGGCAGGTTTGCCTTGGAACACCTGGCAAGTGGTCGGATCCTTTTGCTGAAGATCGGCGTTGGCGTAGTCGCAATGCAAATCCATCGCCATTTGCTGTGCGCTATTCAGCAAGGCCACCGCCTTGGTGAAATCCTGACTTTGAGTCCGATTCACGGTGATACAGTCTTCGCCCATGCAGCGAACAGGCCCCGCGCATTGCTGTTGGGTGTTGCTTTGAATGCCGGGAATGCCAGCTGATTGTCCGCAATCGTAGGTGTCGATGCTGTCCCAGCAGGTGCCCGATGCCAGCACATCCAGACATTGGCTTTTGATGAATGAGCAGCCTTGCGTCTCAAAAGTATCACAAGTCTTGGCGGGAACACCGTTGGCAGGTGGCTCCAAGCAATGCGTGCCGGCCGTGTCGGTCCAGCATTGACCGTATTGATTCAAATCACATTGCCCGGCGGCATCGATCCTCATACAGGTATTACGAATACCGGTCGAGCTCGCCACGGGTGCTTGGGCTAAATCGGAACCACAGACCATGACTTGCGAAGTTGAGTCGACATAGCAACCCGAGGCATTAGCGGGATCATTGCTGCAACTGAGCTGACTGCCAGCCTGGCAAATCCCATCGGTAATGGCATTGGCCAGATTCTGGCAATTCGGTCCGCTCCAGCTCCATTGATCCTGGGTGATTAGTTTCGACAAATCATATCGGAGCCGAATCCTGGAATAACCTTCACCATTACCACCGACCATGGTTTCCTGTTTGAAGACTTTGTTGCCCGTGCTGTTGAAGGCATAGGTGACATCACGATTGGGATGATCGACCCAGCTATTACTCAGTTCGCAAGAGCCACCCCAGCCGGTCGAGCCGGTATAAATTAGATTCCCGCCGTAATACACGCGAGCATGGTCATCGAATTCGACGTCTTCCAGCGTGGCACTGATGATGGCTTCCGGATGCAGGACGTTGTAAGTCACTTCCCAGTTGAATATGCCGCAACCAGCCGACCAGTAGTTATCGCCGACACGTCCGACATACAAGTCCATACAGCCAGATCCACAACTGGACATGCCGCCGTTCCCGGATACAAAACCGAGTAGGGTCTCTACATTGACTTGATGTGTCGCCGTACAACTTTGCGGTACCGTCGGTTGGCGCAGACACAATTGATAGTCGGGAATACGGACCGAATAGCTGGTCTCGGTTTGCGTGGTCACGGTGGTACAGTCCGAAAACGAATGCGCCCAGGGCGTGAAATTGGCAAACACCTGATCGCCGGTATTCCAGACTGCATCGTTGTGTAAATCCGGATGCGACTGATGGGCGTTGTCGATCAGAGTGCGATAGGCTTCGCCGGTAAAACTGCTTTCGCCGTTCAAAGTGGTTTGGGCATTCAAGCCGGCGGCGATGGTACCGGGATTGTTACCGTAGAGAGTGGCAAGGTCACTGGTTGTCGTGGTTGCACTGTTGGTATCTGGAAACAGCGTGCCGATCGAAATCGCGCTTTCCTGCGAAGTACCTGGATTCAACGACAGAGAACCGCTGCCGGTATCGATTGGAAATTGAAAACCTCCAACAATCTGCTGCCCCAATTTCTGGCCATCATTGCCAGCCGCCTGTATCGCATCAGCCCAAGATACCCCAAACGGCGTCCAGGCCATCGTCACGCATAACAGGGCGGATAGTGCTTGGGTAAACCAGCGATGCGGCTCGAATAATGTCCAGATATGCATCACAACCCCACACAGCAATCCTGCCAGCGCCACAGGATGTAGAGATGATCTTCGCCCGGACCTGGGAAGGTACGTCCCGCACCCCATTTAAAGGTGGTCTCGCCGATGACATGATTGGACTCGGTTTCCGCTACCGGATAAAACATACTGAGCCGGTATTGGGATTTGGGGATGAAGGGATAAATCGTCCCGCCGCACAGGGCATCGTTACCGGATGTTTTCCAAGCTAGGCCTCGGCGATGTAAGGCCGCTGTCGCCCGCGTGGCCAACAAACTGGTAATCCGAGGATCGGTGCCATAACTGGTCGGCGAAATACCGGACAAGGGATACATGTGACCCCAGGCACCGGCACACCAGAACAAGGCATCCAGGGAATTTCCAGTCGCGGCGGCTGCGGCATCGGCTACACAAGCGGAAATGGCAACTGGATTGGCAAACAACGCCGTTTCCGGACTGGTGAAAAACGCCAGCAAATCGCTATTCCAGGTGGGGTCGAGTTCCGAGACGTACAGCAAATCAAAGTCGCGATAGCCGTCGCTATTGCATCGTCCATCCCAGAACAGGTCCAGCATGATGGTCAGCGGAAAGGCGAAGTAGTGGTAATTGAAAAACGACATCTCGCTGGCATCGAAATCCGCCTTGCCGGTAGTGGCAATCAAACGTACATTCGAGGCACTGATTTTATGGCCGCCCAGTGCCGGTGAACACCAGGGATTACGGACGATTTCAATCAGTCGAGCCGGATTCCATAAGCCTACCGTCATGCCTAATTGCGGTATACCCATGGGATCGGTGCAGAAGCAAAACTTCTCATCGGTAGCGATACTTGGCACATTGCCACCGCCTAATGAGGCACCGGCGGCGCGTATCGGAAACAGACAGCTCCAGCAAATATCGGTGACCAGTTTTCCTGACCACAGCTCGGCATCCGCACACAGCGGATCGGTGGCTCTGGTTGTGGTGTCGGCATGTAGGTTGCTCACCAGGGATATGAGCAGCCAGAAGACCCAAGGGAAAATCAGGCAATTCATGACCGCTCTCCCGCCGAAGCCGGCAGTTTTCGTTCGCGAACCACTAGACGATTGCCAGTCTGCTCTACCAGACTCGGCACATGCTGTAATTGAAATCGGCTACGCACGTCTGGCGTCAACAAGTACACCGATGAATTCAGCGATGTTTCCAAGGCTCTCAAGTTGGCCCAGCCGTCCTGACGCGACACCGACGTGGTCAGATACATCACGCGGGCTTTTTTGTCCTGGCATGACAATTGGCGAATCCAATGGACTTGGGCGGTTTCGGTAGCATCAAACACAATCAGGCATAAGCCGAACGGCATTTTGTCCAAGGGGTTGACGGGTTGTCCGGCCCGGACAATGAGTTGACCATTCGGCGCAATCAGATTGCGCGGCGCGGTGATAGTCATGTCGATTACTCGCTCACGGTCTTCCAACGCGACTGGCAACACCTCGAATTTTTGCTGATCCCAGAAACGGGCGATGGCTTGTTGTTGCTTTTGCCGCCAATCGATCGCGGCCATCCGTCGTTTGATTTCTTCGAGCAGATCGATTTCGGCGATGTCGTAAACATCGCCCAATCGGCCTAAATCGCCGGTAGCACCGGATTTGAATTTATCATTCAGCCAAGTCAAACTGCTGACGCCTCTGACTTGTAGTAAAGCCTTGTCATCCGATTCGACGACGATGGCCGGCACTGACGTTACCGCCCATTTTTGAAACCGGGGAGGATCGATCACTATGTTCGGAACGGGATCGATGTCCTTTAGAAGCCGTTTGAGATCGGCAAACAGAGCAGGTAGTTTTTGACCGGGCTTGGGGCCTCGAAACACCAACAAAGCATCGTCCTGTCCAGATGCCTCTTCGAACATGCCTTTCAATGTGGTATCGCCAAGCGAGAACGAAACGAACACCACTTTGAGCGGTTTGCCAGGATGAGGTATTGCTGTTTTGTCGAGTGGGTTTGAGGATGCTGAAATTGATTGCATAGCCTTCGAGTTTTGCATCATCTCCATAGCTTGCCGGTTTGCTTCCAACTGATAGGCATTGCCTTCCAGCCACGCAGGCTTAGCTTGACCATCCAAGGTATTCAGAATTCGTTGCGATCTGGATAACCATTCCTCCTCAGCATTCACCGAGGCCACCAGTAATACATTCGCCAAGCAAAAGAACACTACTTTACGCGGGCGATTGGACAGGAATTCAAAATAGCGCATAAGCCCGCCCAATCACTTGATGGTCATAGACATAGCCCCAATACCGCGAGTCAAAACTCTTATCCGTTTTGCCGGTCAACCAATAGGCCGCCGGCGGAATGGTTTCGTCACGTTTGAAACTAGACGCGGGTTTCTTGAGTTTTTCCGCTAATGGCAAACCTTCGATGATCAAGGAACCGTTGACGGTGGTCTGCCGACTGTCGACCTGAATATGATCGCCGGTAACACCTGCGGCAATTTTGACGATGATCTGGCCGTCCTTGAAATACGGTGACATGCGCTCGGCACGAAATGCCATCAGATCGCCGCGCCAGATGTCCTTGTTGTAGGTATCGATCAGATAAACCCATTTGTCGGGTAAACAACGATCAACCTGATCGTCGCCGCCAATCAGGAAGCGTTGGCCGATGTAATGCTCAACCACCAATACCAGAATCAAGATCGGCAAGGCTTTGAGCAGGAACTTGCCGATAGGCTTTCTGTGGGATGTTTGACGTATCGTCATGGGTTTGTCCATCGCATCACCTTTGGGTTTGCCGGACATAGACATCGTCAGGTGCCGTAACCACTGCCGTGGAATCGATCACCAGATAGCCCGCGTCACTGAGCTTTTTGGCCTGGGTTTGCCAGTCATCGACGATCTTGGCCATTTGTTCTTGCGTGGCATTCGGCGGAATTGATTGAATCAATTTGGCCCGATCCAGTACGAATACCGGCGTCACCAAATTCAGGCGTGCCAGTGGCTGCCGAAGTTGTTGATAAGCTGAAAACCAACCGCCCACCGAGCCTAAACTGGCGGCGATCAAGACAACACTCAGCCATTGCGATTTAGCGTCCATGGTTAAACTCCCGTGATTTCGGTTGGCGTGCGTCTGTTAATTGCTGAATGGCATCGCCCAGACTGAGCCCCTGTCTACGCAGCTGCTTCAGCGCCTGCACATCTTCTGGCTTGGTGGAAAAAAGAATGCGTTTGAACGGATCCACAATCAGACGGCCAATGCCGGATCCCATTTCGGTGATGAAGAAGATTTCCGAATAGGCGCCTGGCAGGGTGTGGACGGTTTTGAGGAGTTCATAACCGCCATCGGATAACGGTAAGCGACGATCCTGCTTCATGCCTTCGATGACTTCAGCTTTTTGACCGAGCAGATACATATTCGCTGAGTTCTCGACGATGGCTCGGCCGGCGGCATTTCGGTATAGGTCATTCACCGACTGGGTAATGGTGACGGCGGCACCGCCGTATTTACGAAAGCGACGGTAGCCATGTTCCATAAACTTGGCCACATCGCCTTCGGTTAGCAAATCCCAGGCTTCGTCGATGATGACGATCTTGGGCCGGTTACGTTCGCCCAGGTACATCTCCTGCTGGATCTGGTAGATCAGTTGCAGCAAGACCACCTGTTGCAGGTGCTTGCGACCCTTGAGTTCCTCCAATTCCAATACCGTAAAGTCGCTGGCGAATTTAGCGTTGTTGTGGCCGTTGAAATAACGGCCGTATTCACCTCGGGTGGTAAAGGGGAACAACTGTTCGCCAACATCCTTCAAACGTTGATCGCCTTCGGCACACAGGCATTTGGCAATGTCATCGACCGACATCGACTGGGCTTTTTCAGTCCACAGTTGTTTGAGAATGCGCTTGAGACCGGCGGTCTGAAAGTCGGTCAATTTCTCGGTGGGTGCCGCCATTTGACTAACCAGCCCTGCCAGCATGTCGGCTTCTTCTTCGAAGTTCTGCACGATCTCAAACGGATTCATGCAGATGCCAGAACCGTGGGTAAATTTGACGAAATCGCCTTCCAGAACCTCGCAGAGGTTTTCATAGGAGCGGCCCACATCAATGGCCCAGATTTGCGCACCTTCGGTCAGATAGCTGACGATGATTTCGTTGGTCAGAAAAGATTTGCCCTTACCGGATTCGGCGGCGATACAGAGGTTGTAGTTGCCCGTGGTATCGAACAATGACACGGCCATGTGCTCGCCGTTACGCGAGACAAAATTCAACGTCGGGGTGCCGGTGCCGGCCCAGTCGCCAAATAGCGGTAATAAGGGAATGGCATGGCGAGTGGCCAAAGTACGGTAGCGTTTCAAATCAGAAATCGCCGAGCGCTCTGGGCCAAACGGCAAACAGTTGAGGAAAAACGGCAGACAGAAGTATTTATCTTCCAACAGTTGAAAGCCCAGTTCCCGAAAATACACACGGGCATTAGAAACCGCTGCAGCCTCATCAGATTCATCGCAGAACAACAGCACGCCGAAATAACTGCGTATGGGCCGATCACCGTCACCATAGGCTTCGAACAGCACATCGAAATTATGTTTACGCTGCACCAGTACCGGCAAAAATCGGGCAATCGGTGTGTTGACCTGGTTGGTGATGAATTGCCGAACGCCTTCCTGCCGGGTGCGAGTGGATTCGGCATCGGGATAATGAAGGGTTAGGCTGATCAGCGCATTCTGGCGAATACCGCGGGTGCCGGACAATATGTCGCCCAGATAACTCTTGGCGCTACCAAAGTAAAAATGGTCCGGCGTGCGTTTGGCTGACAGGGTTTTTACCCGTTTTGATCCGAGCCAAATGCCTTTTTCGTCGGTCTGTAGGGCATTGTCAAAATCGAGTAATTGGTCGCGGATCAACTGGGTCGGATCGCATTCCGGAACTACTCGGTCTTTCCAACCGGCATCCGGGCTCCAGTTGAGGACGGTATTCAATACCCGCACATATTGGTCGGAGCCCAAAATCGATGGATATAAGCCAATCGTTGATAAAGATTGCTGCGTGGCCAGTTGTAATTCGGTTGCGCGACGGATTTCCGCTTCCGTAGGTCTTGGATTGGCGATGGGCAGTTTTACCGTGACGATGACATGACTGCGACGCAGTCGCGCGCCTGAAATCGATTCCGGTGGTTTGGTGGTGCCTTGTCGCAGGAAATCGATGCTGGCACCGGTCATCGTTTTATAGGTCTGTTTTTGCTGCTTTAGGCGCCGGGTATGCATCACCGCCAGCGATTCTTCGATGTCAGGCGACGTCCACAGGCTGACTTGCAATAAAGTATCGGTCGGCCAGTCCTGATTCAGCAACACATTGACTCGAGCGGAAACACTGGGATCGGCCCCAGTCAATGGCCGGCAGATAAAGCCAAAGCCCACGCTGGAATCCGCCAGCAAGAACAGGTGATGGTCGTTGTCATAAGCGAGGGTTGAAAAAAGCGTATCGGCGGTATGGATTCTGGACTGTTTCATGCCGATTCCTCCTCTGCGTATAACAAACGCATGGTTTCGGCCTGATTTTGCAGCAACAGTCTAATGGTGTAGGGATGCCGGCTGACGCGGACCGCGCGTTTCTTGCACAGCAGTTCCCGCGCTCGCGCCGGATGGCACGGATTGATTGGTTTACCATCGGCGGCCTGAACGCGAACCGTGCGATCAGTCGTGTGTTCTGGGTTACGGCGGTTGCCCGCCGTCATCTCGGTAACGGGGTGTGGTCCGGTAATGTTGCTCATAACAACCTTATAGTGTCGCGGTGACAATATTGGTGATGATGGTCGGTGCCGCAAATAGACCCACGCCGCTGGCGATACCCAGCACAAAGCCCATGATGCTGCCGCGTACCACGCCTGCGACCAGACCGACAATCACGAAGACGATGGCGATGATCCGACCCAACAAACCTTCGACCCAACCGGTCAGCAAGGTCCAGACGTTGTTGAACTCGGTGCCGCCGGCACCGGCCATGGCGTCGGGCGCCAACAACACAAAAAACAAGGAAGCCAGGGCGACTAGAACCCCGGTTCGATAGGACACTTTCATACAAGACGACCTCATAGTTGAATGACGACAGTTACCCGTCCGATCTCGGAAGCTTGCTCCGGCTCAACATCAGCGGTCGCCCGCTAAGACTCGCCGATCCCGAAGGTCACGGCGGTGAAGAATTTAGTTTTTGGCGGCTGGGCTGTTCAGCGTGGATGGCAAACCACGCGATTCCAAATCATCGTTATCCAATGCCTGATGTTTTTCAGGTGGCCTTTGCTCGACTTGCAGCGGAATGAGCGATGGGCTCAAAGTCGGTGCCGACTTGCCAATCATCCAGCGTCTGGGCTCCAATTCGGTATAGACATAGTTCGACACCATCAAATCGCCCTCGGCATCTTCCCAAGGCGCGATCCAGATCCGCATGACTTGCGACGGGGTGCGAATCGGCGTGGGGTCATCGATCTTCGGTACGGGTTGTTGTAAGGGTGGGCTCGGCTGAAGTTGAGGTTCAATAGGCGTGTCCTGTTCGACTGATGGTTCCGCCAAGGCAGGGTTAGTGACTTGATAGGCTTGTGTGGTCGACAAACACTGCGGTTCGTCCGGCATACCTTTACAGCCATATTGGGTTGCGCAGCCAGTGACAAGTACCAACATCAAGCTGGAAAGGAGTAACGGAAACGGGCAGTAACGTTTCATGGCTTTTTCTCCACTTTCGTAGGTTCAGTAGCGGTTGCGGCGGATACGGATACGGCATTGGGTTTATTGGCCAACCAATCGGCCAGAGCTTCAGGTGCGCCGCTATGAGTGCGACCATCTGGGGCAATCAGAAACGGCACCCCTTGCAAACCAAACAGCTTGGCGGTAACGATGGTTTTCTGTAACGGTTCTTTGTTACATTGCGTGGGTTGTTCGGTCGGTAACCCGGCGTAATCCTGTTTCAACAGTCGTTCGCGCACGGATTCCTTGGTTTTGACATCCGCTGAACCCAACTGACACGCCAGTTGCACGACGATGTTTTGCGATTCGGCACCGAGGATCGGCACCATCACCAGCTTGAAGGTGTATTTGTCCTGCAAGGTTTGCAGGTCTTTCATGACCTTGCCGCAATAAGGGCAACGCGGATCGATGAACACCAAAACCGACTCTTTACCATGTCCGACCGTGACTGGTCCCAAGTCATCGACGTTGAGTTTCATCCGCGACAGATCGATGCGATTGGCGATTTTGTCGATGTCAGGCAGATCCTTGATTTCCTGCTGGGTCCAGACATCCATTAGCTTGCCGCCGTAAAAGGCAAAGCGACCATTATTGGAAATGAACACCGTTTGTGCGCCGGTCTTGACCATCTTCAATCCGCTGATCGGCAAATCCTGCATGCCGTCGATTTTGATCGACAGTAAGCTGGCGGCAATGTCAGATGCATTAGGTTTGGGTGGGGTGGTAGCTAATGCAGCTGAAGCCGATAAAAATAATGGAAGTAGTAAGCTGGTCTGGCGTAGGGTCATAAAATCATTCCGGATCTTGGGTTGAGGAATCAGCTAGCGGTTTTCAATTTCAATGCCGTGCCTTTCTGCACGATGAAATTGACTTGGCGGGTGGCGTCGACTTCGATGACCGGGTAAATCTCTTCGGCCATATCCATGTAAAAATGCGACAGCCGCTCCATCGCATAACCGGCACCTTTCAGTGCGCCGCCTTCCATCGACTGCGAGGAAAAGGCACTTTGGAACGGTGTACTGCCCGCCAGACTGCCTAGGCCGCCGGTCATCAACACCGGAATCTGATTGCGGCCAAAAGCATCGGAAAAGCCTCTCAGGAATCCGGCCATCATCGATTGCGCCAATAACGCGCCTTGTTTGGACACGACGCGACCGCGCACCCCGTTTTTGCCATCTTCGCCGGTGGCATAAGCATTCATCGGTACTTCGATCACGCCACCGTCTTGGCGCACACAGGAAAAGGTCTCGCCACGAAAATAGGCGCGCTCGGCACTCAAGTCGCCGAAGCCGGCGGCCAACAGAAAGCACTCGCGGACATCGGCGTGAAAGCGGTTGGGCAGAATGGCTTCCTTCTTGATGCGGAACAGCACCGGCATCGGTTCTTTTTTTGCTTTTTTGCCGGTAGGTGCATCCAGGCCGTTCAATAACACGCCAGTCAGAATGCTACCGGCAGGGATGAATACGTCGTTGTGGGTAGAATGAGTGGCACTACTCTCGCCCGTTGCTTTGGCATCTGTGGTCGATTTAGACGATTTGTCTTCCTGGATCACGCGAATCTGCATCGCTGCAGGCGCTTGTGCATTGGCATTGGTTCGTCCGCCCGAGACACCGGCATTGCCAGTTGTAGGTGTAGGAATCGCCGCCTGTTCAAACACGCTGTTCAGATCTTCTTGCGCGGTGTTGGGCCTAGTCGAGTTGTAACGGTGGCCAGCATAATTGGGCAGTGCTGTGTTGTTGCCAGGCAATGCATTAGGATCAACACTCTCTGTAGGCGGCGTTACTGTGGTTTTGTTTTTTAACGACTCGACTTCACCGCTAACAGCTTGGAGTTTAGCTTCATAGGCTTCCCGTTCAGCGCTAGTCCATTGCTTGAAACGCAGTTCGTCGGATTGCTGCTCGCGTTTTTGCTGTTCCTCAATCGCCGCTAACCGCCGTCCTTGCTCTTCGTTTTTTTGCAGCAGATCGCGAAGCTGGGAGGAAATGCCGTCAATGCCTAAAGAACGAGGATCGCTGTCGGTCAGGATGTGCTGTATCGTCGCCTGTTTACTGGTGGGCTTGGCGATCTCTGGTGACACTGATGCTAGAGCAATAATGGTTGCCAATAGCACGGTGCCGATACTGCCTACCGCAACATTGCGCTTGGCGGTAGGACTCAAACGTGACCACCAGTTGTCCATGCCGGCCATCAGGGTTGACTCCCTTTGAGCAATGACGGTCTGAGCGTCGATGATTCTTCTGGAGCATGTCTGACCGCAACATAGAGTTCGGTAGATTCGTTCTGTCCCAGTACGACTTTGGGCCAGCTGGCAACAGCTAACACCTCGTCTTGGGTCGTTGCACAAGATCGCTCGTCAAACTCAAGAGGCTCCATGCCGGTATTACGAGCCAGACCGACCAGTATCAACATGTCGTGACCTTCCAATACTTGACCGGTCTTAATCTGTACCCGATCTTGCAAGCACTGAATATGTTCGCTCTTACTCGGATCGCGTAGGGAAAAACCAGGCGGTGTCTTTTGCAGACCCAGGTCGCGGAATAGCTTTTTAATTTGGGCGATGTAAGCTTGTTCCTGATCGCTGGTTTTGCCTGAAGACGTACTGGGCGATTGCAGTTTGCTCAACAGCTTGTAGCTGTCTTTATCCAGACTGAGATGGATTTCCCGTGCTGGAATGCGTTTGGGGATCAAGGTCAGCGATAAGGCGATGTCTTGATTGTCGCCGGGGGTGATATATAAAGTGACCGGTGTTTCGTCGGCGGTGGCGACATAAACGATTTTGCCTTTTGTACTGGTGGTGGCCTGACTGGTGGTCGTGACCACCGGATGCTCGAACGGCGTGACCAGACGATTCAAGTGGCCGACGGCAATCGGCATTAATTCGTTAATGCCAGGTTTGACTTGAATGTGTTGCGGAGCGACGGACGTTGTCGATGTGGCTGCCGCCTGTTGCTTGGCTGTCTGCAATACACTGGCATCCACCGACGGCAGCTCGATGCCAAAATCCTGATTTTGATTGGCGGGTGGCTGTGGCGATGATGATCGATCGGCTACGGTAGTCACTGGCGGCAGCACGGTGATCGGTAATTCGTTGGCAGACAAGGGGGCGCTAATCGTCAACAGTAACCAAAATGGCGGGAATGATCGTTTCATGGTTGAGCCTCGCGGGTTTGGCCTTGGGTCGCTTTCAAACGATCCAATGTTCTGGGCGAATCGGGGTAAACATCAATGAACTCCAGACGTGGCCGGTAGTTCTTGATGGTGATGATGAATTCGTAGGTGCGCGGCTTGATGTCGGGTTTGGAACTGGGGCCTTGGCTTTTCAGTTCGCCGCTGACGAAGACTTTGTTGGTCTCGGTTTCATAATCGACATGACGAGGCGTGAAGCTGATCGCCACCCGATCCATCTTGATGGCCTTGATTTGATCGGTCATGGCATCCAAGACACTGCGATAAATGTCCGGCGCCAATAGAGGCTCGATGGCTACCTTCAGAAAATCGGCATTGGCTGGCGTGGTGTTGCCGAGTAATTCCGCCATGTATAAACCCCAAGACTCTTTGAACTCACTAGAGGCGCTACTGCGTGTTACTTCTACTTCTTGACTCAACGTGGGCGGTACTAAAATGATACTGCGCTCGGTACGCCAGGCCGCCAGTGAGGTAATGACACAAATCACCAGCAGGCCGATGATAATGACCCGACTGAAGCGATTTTCGGTCTCATGCCCGTCCCAGGTCTGTAGAAAATCCGACAACCTCATGGCAGGAAGATCCGAATATACGGATTGGGAATGGTCAATGCTCGACTGGGCAAAAGGCCTAACCAATACAAGGCATGCAAGGTATAGCCATCTGGGCGGTTATCGCGAAAGCGGCGATAAAACTTCACGGCGATCAGGCCAATGGCCAAAGCAGGAATGAATTGGTCGATGAGCATACCCGTCAGCATGCTGACCATGAAAGGCACAATTTCATCCGCACTCCACAGCAAAATGTGAATCGGATCGTCTATCGATTGGGGAATGGCAACGGGTTCCATAATGACCTCCGGTTGGGATGGTCATTATTGTGAAGCGGATTTTAAGGAGGTCGTTTGCAGCTGATGACGAATTCGCGATTAGCTGTAAAAATTGACGGTAGGTTGAGAGTTCTAAACTTTAAAGGCCTTTAGCTTGATCTCGGATGCAATCCTCTCCGAGGCTAATATTGTCAAGACGTTTCCCGAAGATGGCTCAATCGCACCGTCAATCGACCATTTATAACCCCAAATCGCTCAAACTGGCATGATCGTCGGGACGGCGGCCCAATGGCCAGTGGAACAAGCGCTGTTCTTCTTTGATAGGCAAATCATTGATACTGGCAAAGCGCCTTTGCATGAAACCTTGCGGGTTGAATTCCCAATTTTCGTTGCCGTAGCTGCGGAACCACTGACCGGAATCGTCGTGCCATTCGTAGGCAAAGCGCACGGCAATGCGGTGGTCGGTAAATGCCCACAATTCCTTGATCAAGCGATAGTCCAATTCTTTGACCCATTTGCGTTGCAAAAACTGATGGACTTGTTCGCGGCCTTGCGGAAACTCGGCACGGTTACGCCAGAGCGTGTCTTCGGTATAGACCAAGGCGACGCGGTCCGGATCGCGCGAGTTCCAGGCGTCTTCGGCCATGCGTACTTTTTGCGCGGCGGTTTCAGCGGTAAAGGGCGGGACGGGGGCTTTGATTTCTTGGGTCATGATGTTTCTCCGTGATGAAAAGGAATTGATTTATTCTTGCCACATGCCGGGCATGGTCATGTAACCGGGCAATGCGCGAATGCGTTGGAACCAGGCGATGATGTTGGGGAAGGCTCCGATGTCCAAACCGCCTTCCGGCGCCAACGCCAAATAGGGGTAGACAGCGATGTCGGCGATGGATACCGAATCGCCGACCAGCCAATCGCGGCTTTGCAGATGGCGGTCGATAATGCCCAGCACTTTGTCGGCGGTTTGCCGGGCCGTTGCCGTATCGATAGGACTACCGAATTTATGGTGTACGCGCAGTTTGGCAGGACCGTTAGCAACTTCGTTGGCGGCGGTCGATAACCAGGCGGCGATCTGCGCCAACGAGTAAGCATCGTCCGACCACCACCGTTCCCCGCCGTAACGTTTGGCCAGATACACCAAAATGGCCTGACTGTCGCGGATGATTAGGCCCTCGTCATCCAACACCGGCACCTGGGCGAATGGGTTGCGTTGCAAATGTTCCGGGCCGCGCTGCTCGCCGCCGCGTAAATCCACGGCTTGGATTTGATAGGGCAAAGCCAGCAAACTCAGTAGTAAGCGAACTTTGTGGCAGTTGCCTGATAGTGGCATGTCGTACAGGGTAATCATGTTGGACTCCTTCGGTTAATTAAAGCTCTCAAATTGCACTCTGTCGTCTGCAATGCCGAGTTGGCGAGCGGTTTGGCGCACACTGTCAATCAGACGGGGTGGGCCGCAGACATAAATGACGGTATCTGCGGATACGTTAGCAAGCAGCGCCGATACGTCCAACCGGATAGGGCTTTGCGCCTGGCTGAAATAAAACCGGCATCGATCGGAAAACTGCCGTTGCAAGTCTTTAACAAAGGCCATGTCTTGCGGCGCTCGGCCGGTGTAATGCAGTTGAAATTCCGTATTCCGTGCGGCCAAGCTTTCGGCCATGGCTTTGATGGGTGTGATGCCAATACCCCCGGCAATTAACAATGTAGGGCGGTCATCATCGTGTAATGGAAAATAGTTTTCCGGCGCATCGACGTTGATGCGGCTACCCAATTGCCAGCCGTCGTGCAATGCCGACGAGCCGCCTTCGCCATCGTCGACACGCAAAACTGCGATGTGATAGCAATCCGGATCCTCCGGCGTGTCGGTTAGCGAATAGGTGCGGGAGGTGACGCTACCGTCCGGCAGGATGATCGGCACGCGGATATGCGCCCCTGCCCGGTAGTTCGGCAGCGACTCGCCGTCGGCATGGCGTAATTCGTAAGCGCGAATGCGCGGTGTTAACTGGCGAATCCCGCGGATGGTCAAGGGCAATGCGCCGTTTCCCAAAACAATGGGCGCTTGCGGTGCTACCGGATTGGTTTGTTGTTGAGGCCGGGTTTGCTCCAATAGCGCTTCGACTTCGCGTTGGCTGTAACGTGGTGTGATGTACTTGGGACAATTCCAATCAAAGGCTTCGACTCGGATCACGATGCCGCGCTCAACTGGGCCACGAAAGTCTGTCGGTTCTAGCTTGGATAGCAATGCCGGTTCACTACGTTCGTCCACCACCCGTGCTCGTCCCCAGATTTTTAAGCGTTGTCGACCAGGATAGTCCATCAACAGTAAGCTCACCCGATCATCTCCGCGTAAATTGCCCACCGAAATGTATTGGCGATTACCGCTGAAATCGGCGTAACCAATGGTTTGTTCATCCAATACTTTCAAAAATCCCGCCGGTCCGCCGCGATGTTGGACATAAGGCCAACCGGATTCGCTGACGGTGGCTTGATAAAAGCTATCGCGTTCGGTGATGAAGGCTTGTTCGAATTCGCTCAAAGCCACTGTTTCGGTGTCGCCCAGTTCGGCTGTCCGGTAGGCCGTGCGACTGCCCATTTCGGTTTGTACCGCTTGGACGTTGGGGGTGAAGCTGATCTTGGCAAACGCACGGGCCATGGTCTTTACTCCGGACGGGGTGAAATGTTGATGGCTACTCTGGCACAATCATCAGCTGTGCTGAATAGTCATAATTTGAAATACCTTATTCCAATCAGCGCAATAAACCGGGCCAAACGCCATCTCTGCGCTTCGCCCGGTTAGGCTTTAAGCGGCTTGTTTTAACTCGACTTTCGGGAAGTCAATGTCGACCCGGCTGGCTTTGCCCAAAATATTGGTGAGGATATTCATGCCGACATGGGTGATCACCTCGACGATGTCGGCCTCGCTGAAACCGGCATCGCGCATCGCTTGTAGTTCGGTATTGGTCACCTCGCCTTTATGCTCGACCAAGGCGCGGGCGAAATGGACCGCGACCGCCGCTTTGGCGTCCTGGCTGGTACCAGCCCGGTTGGCTTCGATTTCCGCGCCATTCAAACCGGTTTCGCGACCGATGGCGGTATGGGCGGATAAGCAGTATGCGCATTGGTTCTGCTGTGCCAGCGCCAATGCAATCCGTTCGCGGGTGCTGGCATCCAGCGAACCGTGATTGGCGATGTGATGCAAACCGAGGAAGGCTTTCAAGGCATCCGGCGAATGGGCGAATACACGCAGAAAATTGGGCACCATACCCAATTGACCTTGGATGGCTTCAAACAGGGCACGTTGTTCGATATTGGCGGTTTCGTTGCTAACGCTGGTAATACGGCTCATGAGTGTTCTCCAAAAAATGAAATAGGTTGTCGTATGCCTGGGTTAAATTCAGCAGGCGGGTACAGTGTGTCTTATTGCATAAAAATAAAGAATATCTATAATTTCCAATTAACTATTCCGATAATAGGAATTATCAATGGATCGTCTGCATTTAATGAGCGTGTATGTCGCGGTGGTCGAGGCGGAAGGCTTTGCCGGCGGTGCGCGTAAGCTCCACATGTCACCACCGGCCGTGACGCGAGCGGTGGCGGCGTTGGAAGAACGCTTGGGCGTTAAATTACTGAACCGTACCACCCGCTACGTGCGCATGACCGAAGCCGGTCAGAAATATTACGAGGACGCCAAACGCATCATCGCCTTGGCCGATGAAGCCGACGACGCGGCGCTGGGCATCAATGCCGAGCCGCGCGGCCAACTCACCGTCACAGCCTCAGTGCTGTTCGGTCGTTTGTTCATCATGCCGGGTATTGTCGCGTATTTGCGTCGCTATCCGGCGGTGGAAGTCAATGCTTTGTTTGTCGACCGGGTGGTCAATATGCTGGAGGAAGGGGTGGATGTGGCGGTCCGCATCGCAGAATTGCCCGATTCCTCGTACCGTTCGCTACGGGTTGGCTCGGTGCGGCGGGTATTGTGTGCCTCGCCGGAGTATCTGGCCGAACACGGCATACCGCAAACGCCGGACGAATTAACCGAACATCGCATCATTCTGGCACGCGGTCTAAATCCGCACAACGAGATGCGCTTTCAGTACGATGGACAGGTGCAGACGGTCAAATTGCAACCGATGTTGAGTGTCAGCGACAACGACTCGGCGGCCAGCGCCGCCATGGCCGGATTGGGCATCACCCGCCTGCTGAATTATCAAATCGCCGCGCCGTTACAAACCGGCAAACTAAAAATCGTGCTCGGCGAATTCGAAAGCCCGCCGGTTCCTGTGCATATCCTGCACCGCGAAGGCCGCCACTCGTCGGCGAAAATTCGATCGTTCGTCGATTTGATGGTTGAAAGGCTTCGGGCAGAATTGGCGTTGAACTGACGAGCGCCTTTTAACTTTTCCGGAACGTTCCGGGCGATACGCCAAGGTGACGCTTAAAGGCTTTGCTGAAGGCCGGCACCGACTCGTAACCGCTTCTTTCTGCAACGCGTTCTACACTCATGTTGGGTTCCATTAGCCAGTGAGCAGCGATTTGCAAGCGCCATAGCGTTAGGTATTCGATGGGCGAATGGCCGATCAAGGAGGTAAATTTCTCCGATAACACTGACTTGGAAACACCGGCCTGGGTACATAATTCGCTGAGCGTCCAGGCATGCCAAGGCTGTTCGTGAATCAAGCTCAGCGCTTTGGCCAGGCGCTTGTCCTGCATGGCAGCAAACACACCCTCGCGGACCCAGTCTTGCTCGATGCAATGACGAATCGCCAATACGAACAAACTATCACACAAGCGCTCCACGATTGAATCGCTGCCAAAACGCGGTGTTGACGCTTCAGCTACCACCAGTTCAAGTAAACGCGTCAGGATAGTCCCGCTCTGGTTTTGCCGGATCACGATTTCGGCCGGCAGCGCTTGCCATAACAGGGATTTTGGGGTGGCCAGTTGAATTTCCCCGCAAACGAAACCGGCCTCGCCCTCCAGCCATGGAGTCATTTGGGTATCGTTAGCGTCGTTTGGCAAATGCTCGGCGCTATAAGACAAAAAATGCCGGGCTGCATGCGGCAAAAACAGAATCAAATCGCCGGTATCCAGCCGCAATGGCTCAGGCCAGCGTGGTGAGTGGACAAAACCGCGTCCCTTGCTGACCAAGTGAAACCAGACCGAGGTCTGTGAGTTGTGGTCCATCAACCAGCGCCCGCACACCCCACCCGAATAGACCAATTTGGCGTGCAGATTCAAACCATTGATCAACGGGGTCAAGGCATCCATCGTTTACTCCCGGAATATCGGACAAGTACGCCGGAAGTGTGCGCATGGGATGAACCAATGGTTTTTCTTAACCTATTCCCGTCGAAACGAATTCGCATCGGCATTACACCTCATGTTTATAAATTAAAGGAGAGACATCATGTCCCAATTTCAAATTCATTCCATCCTGACCGCCAATGCCACGGCAAAACCTTTACTGGAAGGCTCGTTGAAAAAATACGGCTTCGTGCCCAATTTGCATGGCGGTTTGGCCGAAGCGCCGGCGGCTCTGAAAGCTTACATCGAGTTGACGGCCTTGTTTGACCAAACGTCGTTTAGCCCGACCGAACAGCAAGTCATTTTGCTGGCCATCAGCGCCGAGAATCATTGCACTTATTGTGTCGCCGCGCATTCGATGATCGCCAAACACATGGTCAAAGCCGATCCGGCGATTGTCGAAGCCTTACGCAACGGTAAACCGCTGCCTGACAGCAAATTGGAGGCATTGGCCGGATTTGCCCGTGCAGTGGTAAAAAACCGCGGCGTAGTTTGCGGTCAAACCTTGGACAAATTTATCACGGCAGGCTACAGCCGGGCGCAGGTTTTGGAAGTGGTGTTGGGCGTGGCGTTCAAAACCCTCAGCAACTACACCAACCATATTATCAATACCCCGTTGGACACCGCATTCCAGGCCGAAGCTTGGGACGAACCGGCGCATTGCAGCAGCCAGAAATGCGCTTAAAGGGTTGATTGTTTTCGCCATAGCTCAAATGCGCCAATTCCGTGCAATTGGTGCATTTCGGCTTTTTTGTATGCATAAACAGTTAAAGAAACCTTTGGGGGAATGCCATTTCGTCTCAGCGATTTGTTAACTCTAAATAACGTTGCCAGTCCTGATAGGTATCCACGTCCCACTGACTGTCCAGTTCGTAAACCTTCAAGCCGATGTCTTCTGACCGACGACGGGTGGAAGACATCACCTGGTCATGACCCCAGTTCATGTTGCTGAACAGTCTCGGTTGTGCCTCGTTTAAACCGATCATGACGTAACCGCCATCGTCGGCCGGTGCAACGACCGCATCGTGGCCTTCGTGTAACGCCGTCAGTGCCCGACGTAGGTCGCCACCGGAAAGACTGGGGCAATCGCAACCCATCAGCAATGCATGCCGGTATCGGCCAAGTGCATCATCGAAAGCGCGATGCATGCGTTCACCCAGATCGGCGCCGTGTTGCAACTTCAATGTCAGCGGATAACGGCGCGCGCAATCCTGAAAAAAGGCATGGCTGGCGTCTGGCGCGCAGTGGAGTTCAACAGCGCACAGAGGCTGCTGGAAGGCCCGGTCCAGCGTCATATAGGTCAACTGCTTATGTGCTTTGGCAGCCTGTTCGGCGCTTAAGGTCGGTTGCAGCCGGGTTTTGACTTGGCCGGGATTTGGCGCTTTGCAAAAAATCAGCAGCACGCTGTCGGGGAAAAGCGTTTGCATGGCTCAAACCTTGCGCCGCCAGGCGTGATAACGGCCCAACCATGCCAGCACACGCTTGGGCGCGTGATTGCGTTTCCAGACGCCGGCCACATATTTATTCGCTTCTGCCAGGGTTGGATAGATGTGAATGGTGCCTAAAATCTTGTTCAGGCCGATGCCGTGTTTCATCGCCAGCACGAATTCCGCCAACAAATCGCCGGCATGTTCGCCGACGATGGTTACGCCGAGGATTTTGTCCTTGCCGGGCACGGTCAGCACTTTGACAAAGCCATGGGCCTCGCCATCGGCAATCGCCCGATCCAGATCGTCGAGGCCGTAGGTTGAGACTTCATAAGCGATATTCTGCGCTTGCGCATCCTGTTCGTTCAGACCCACTCGCGCCACTTCCGGATCGGTAAAGGTCGACCAGGGGATCACCGAATAATCGGTACGAAACTTTTTAAAATGTCCGAATAAGGCGTTGACCGCCGCATACCAAGCCTGATGCGCGGCGGTGTGGGTAAACTGATACGGCCCCGCCACATCGCCGACGGCGAAAATATTCGGATAGTTGGTTTGCTGGAACGGGTTGGTTTCCAGGGTGTTGCGCGGCGACAAGGCAATGCCCAGTTCCTCGACGCCATAGCCTTGTACATTGGCGGCGCGACCGATGGCGATCAGCACTTTATCGAAGGCAATTTTGACGATTTGCCCGTCGTGTTCCGCCAGCATAATGTATTCGCCGTTTTCGACGATGAGTTCCTTGGCGGTGTGGTTGATTTTGACATCCACGCCTTCCGCCTGGAAGCGGGCCTGGATGATGTCAGACACCTCCGCATCCTCCCGCAGCATAAGGCGCGGCGCCATTTCCACCTGGGTGACCTTGCTGCCCAGGCGGGCGAAGGTTTGCGTCAACTCGCAGCCTATCGGCCCGCCGCCTAGCACCAGCAGGCGCTTGGGTAATTCGCGCAAGTTCCAGATGTTATCCGAAGTCAGATAATCGATGTTTTCCAGTCCGGGAATCGGCGGCACGAAGGGCCGGGCGCCGGCGGCGATGACGATAGCACGGCTGGTGAGGGTTTTGACGCCGTCGGCTGTCGTGACGTCCACCGCCCAGGGCGAAACGATTTTAGCCGAACCTTCGATGACCTCCACGCCCAGCTCGGTATATCGTTCCATGGAATCGTGCGGTGCTACGGTTTTGATCACCTGTTGTACCCGATCCATCACGGCGGCGAAATCGAATTCCACCTCGGTTTTGGCGATGCCGAACTCGGGCGCGCGTTTGATATGCGACAGCAACTTGGCCGAACGGATCAGCGCCTTGGACGGCACGCAACCGGTGTTCAGGCAGTCACCGCCCATTTTGTGTTTTTCTATCAGCGTCACTTTGGCTTTGACGGCGGCGGCGATATAGGCCGACACCAAACCGCCAGCACCGGCGCCGATGACCAGCAAATTGTTGTCGAAACGGTCGGGCTTAGGCCAGTCCGCGTAAATTTTGCGTTGTTTGAAAAATTCGAGCATTTTCTTGGTCAACAAAGGAAACACGCCGAGCAAGGCAAACGAACCCAGCAAGCTTGGAGACAGAATACCGGAGAGCGACTCGACTTTCGCCAACTGGGTGCCGGCATTGACGTACACCAAGGTGCCGGCCAACATGCCGACCTGACTGACCCAGTAAAACGTCCTGGTCTTGATCGGCGTCAAACCCATCGCCAGATTGATCATGAAAAACGGAAACAACGGCACTAATCGCAAGGTAAACAAATAAAAGGCGCCGTCGCGGCTCACACCCTCATCAATGGCTTGTAATCGGGTGCTAAATCGGGATTTGACCCAGTCGCGCAACAAAAACCGTGCGGCCAGAAATGCCAGCGTAGCGCCGATGCTGGAGGCGAACGACACTATCAGCGTACCCCATAACACCCCGAATACCGCGCCGCCGGCCAGGGTCAATATCGTCGCCCCCGGTAATGACAGCGCAGTGACCGCGATATACAGCGCGGCATACAGTGCCGACGCTAGCATTGGGTGAGCCTGACGGTAATCGGCGATACCGGTCTGCTGCGCCTTCAAGTTATCCAGCGTCAGATAGTGCTGCAAGTCCAAGGCAAAAAATGTTGCCACCAATGCGGCAATACCCAGCAATAACAAAAGTCTGGAGGTTTTCATGCCGACCTACCAATTCTGAGTGGGCTAGGCTTCGAAGGGTGTTGGCGGTTTGTCTGGCTAAACATTTATGTTCCTTAAGTACTATTGGGCTTGCCTGTTAGTCGTGTTTGCCAGTCATTCCTGACAACTATCTCGGCAAATTTAATTTCACTGGTTTAATAGACATCATCGCCACTTAGTAGATCAAGATTCTTTCAGGCAATCCTGATAGGCAAAATTTGTGTTCGGTTAGTGCAATACCTACACTATGTGACGTCTACCTTATATTTTGTAACCCATTATGCGCCTGCCGCCTAAACACCAGCGCGATGTTCTTAAAATCGGTGAATTGGCCGATGAACTTGGCACCACGCCAAGAACCATTCGCCTTTACGAGGAACTTGGACTGATCGCTCCTGACCGCACCGAGGGCGGCACCCGTCTTTATGCCCGGAAAGATTTGAAGCGCATGGCTATCGCGTTGCAGCTTGGTCGGGTCGGCATCGAGCTGGAATCGGTGCAAAAGCTCGCTCAAACCCGACAGCAATGTGCTTCCGGCAAAGAAGCATCAGCCGCGATGCAGCCACTCCTGCATGATTTGCGTATCAGAATTCGGGGATTATTGAATGATTTGGAGGAACTGGATCGCGATCTGGAGCGGGCGGACATGTTGATCCGCCAATGCGGGAATTGTCACAATCGCCCCAATCGCCAGGATTGCCCGGAATGTCCGGTGAATAAAAACGTCGATTTAACCAACATAGGGCGCCTGGTTTGGGATCCGAGTTGTCCGTGACCGGGTTGCCGGGCCATTTCAAATATTACGTTAATGTAAATTATTGCTGTAGGGCGTAATCCAAGGGAACTCAATTGTCGTAGCCTTATTACGTCGCATGCATTCGTTTAACATTCGGTGCATTACCCGTTAGTCATTGCGATTTGTGGCCCGTTCGAACCGCAAATCGCACCGCATTCAGCTATTCAACACCTTAGCAGCCAGTTCCGTGCCGATAACGCGGGCTTCGATTTTGGCGAATGCCGTGTCCCGGCCAGTCGAGGTGTCGTCTTCGAAAGGCGAAAAGCCGCAGTCGTCGGTGGTGCCGAGCTGATGCAACGGTATGTACTCGGCGGCGCGCAATACGCGATCCCTCACCAATTCCGGTGTTTCCACGTCAGGATTCAGCACGTCGATCACGCCAACAAACACCCGTTGGTTAGGACGAAGATTGTCCTTGATGATGGCTAATACGTGTTCCGGATTTTTTTCGCTGGCCATCTGCATGTAGAAATTACCGGCTTCGAGCTGGAACAAGCTCGGCAGCAGGTCGGCGTAATCGACATCGGCGCTGTGCGTGGAGTCATGATCGCCGCCGGGACAGGTATGCACGCCGATGCGTTGGCGTTGTTCCGGGCTAAAGTGCGCCAATACCCGGTTGTTCAGCTCGATAAACTGTCGCAGCAATTGCTTGGACGGATCAAGTTTGACCGACAAGCGCCCTTCGGTGAAATCGATTTGCACATGGTGCGCGCCCTGATCCAAACAGCCGCGAATATCCGCCACCGTTTCCTTGATCAAGTCATCAATGAACGCTTCTCGTGAGTAAGCGGCTATGCCTTCTGGCGGATAAAGCAGGCTCAAGGCGGAAGCTGAAATCACCGCCTGCTTGAGTGGGCGCGTGGTGTAACGTTTGGCGGCCTGCACAAATGCGCCGGCATAGACGCCGTAGCGAAACGGCCCGGCGGTTAATCGGGGCAATTGCCGGGTGTGGCCGTCGGCAAACGGGATCACGATGCCGTCCTCGGCGATGTTGCGCAAACCTTGTAAGGGGTAGGTGGCGAAACTCGACTTGGTCTGTTCGCCGTCGGAGATTACCGGTGAACCGGTGTCCGCAAAACGTTGCAGGGTGTCGCGTACCGCTTCGTCGTAGCAGGCATCGAGTCGTTGTTGCGATAGGCGGCCCGCGCGAAATTCCCGGAGTGCTTCGAGCAATTGCGGCGGACGGGGAATGCTGCCTATGGATTCGGTGGGTATGGACATGGTGCGTTCCTCTATGGCGTTAAGTGGTTGCGGGGCTTTGGTCAAGGAATGGCTGGCTTTACGAGTCTGTTGGCTTATCAGTAATCGCGGTTAAAGCGCCGT
>NZ_LUUG01000045.1 GCF_001644035.1 Methylomonas methanica | reverse complement strand
GATTTGCCCCAGGGTGTAGCTGGCGATCTTGGGTTGGGTAACGCTTTTCAGGCGACCGTCTTGCGCGGCGTTCCAGTAGCTGTAAAGCGTGCTATTGCCGTTGGGGTCGGTGACGGCTTTAACCCGACCGGCGGCATCCAGTTTGCGGTCGACGTGATGCCCGGCTTTGTCGTAAGCCTTAGTCCAGCGGTTGACGGCATCGTAATCGAAACCCAGGGTGTAGTTGTCGGGGTCGGTGATTTGGGTGAGGTTGCCGGCGGCATCGTATTGGTATTGGGCGAGGTGGCCGCCGGCGTCCAAGGTTTGTTGCAAGCGACCGACGGTATCATAGCTGCGGTAGGCGCTGTCCCATAGTCGGATTTTGCCGTTTTGGCTCAGTTCCAGTTCGTTAGCCGTCAAACGGCCATCGCCATCGTAGAAGTAGTTGCGCGGGTGGCCGGCGGCATCAGTGCCGGTCAGCGGCAGGTTGTCGGCGTCGTAACTGCTGCTGACGGTTTGCCAGTCGGCGTCTATGCCCAGCGTCTGCCGGCCCAGGCTGTCGAATTGCAGCGTGGCGGTGTCGGTCGGGTCGGCGGCATTGATCAGGCCGTCGCCGGTCTTGTCGCCCAGCCGCGCGATCTGCGTTGGATAGAGGGTGTTGCCATCATAGCTGGTGATGACGGTCGGTCCCGTGCCGCCGGCAAAGGTGCCTAATGTGGCGCCGGTGAAGTCGCGTAGCGTTTTGGTGTGGGTGGGCTGGCCGGTGGCGGCGTCGACATTGCGTTTAGTCCAGGCGGCGATGTTGGCCAAGGCCGGGGTGGTACCGGCGGTCGGCTCGATGCCGGCTTTTAAGCGGACGCTGTCGGTCAGGTTGCCCTTGGCGTCGTATTTGAGCAGGGTCCAGTTACCCTTGGCGTCCTTGATGCGCTGCGGGGCGTTGAAGGCGGTGAAGTCGTAGTATTCAGTAGTGGCGCCGGACGGTTGGGTGATGCGGGTGACGTTGCCGGCACCGTCGTATTGGTATTGCACCTGCAAACCCGCCGGGTCGGATTCGCTGAGGCGATTGAAAGGCTTGGCCGGATCAGAATCGTAGCTGTAATTGTGAGCGGCCCCGGCTTCGTCGACGATGCGCAGCGGGTTGCCGTTGGCGTCAAAGGTATGCCGGCGTTCGAAGCCGCGTTCGTTGACGGTGACGGTTTCGCGGCGGAAATCCTGATAACGGAAGGTGGTGGTTTCCGGTAACAAGCTGCCGTTATTGTGCCGTTGGTGGCGGAAGACCCGGCCATCGACGTAGTAGGAAAAGCGCATTCCTTCGCCTTGCGGCGCGGTGGTGGTCTTCAGGGCATGGTTTAGGTTTTGGCCGTCGGCGCTGCTGTAATAGGCATACGTGACCGGCGCATGCTGGCTAGCCACGGCCAGCGGGCTTTTGTAGCTGGTCAGGTTGCCATTGGCGGTGTCGTAACCGTATTGATGGGTGGCCAGTACGGTGCCGCCGATGGCTAGCACTTGCACTTGGTCGATGCGATTAGCCGTGTAATGAAACGCCAGTTTACGGCCCGGGCCGTCGGTCACCGTACACAGCACGTTGCCGCAACCGGTGTTGTAAGCCAAGGTCAGGGTGTTGAGGTTGCGATCCTGGATGGTCAGCAGGCGGGCCGCTTGCCCGGCGGTGACGCCGGTATTATTCTCGAAACTGTAGCGCAGACCGTTCTTCTCGGTGACACTCCAGCTGCCGTCGGCTTCGCGTTTCAGCGCGGTATACACGCCGGGCGCAGCCTGGAAGGCGCTGTTAACCGGCACACTGCTGCCGGCCAGCTTAAAGAAACGCTCCGCGCCGCTGCCGTCCAGCCAGCCGACTTTCACGAAGCCGCCGTCGACGCCGTAAAAGTTCAGTTTGTGGTTAAAGCTGTGGGTCCAGCCAAAACCCAAGGGGCCATCCAGGGAATTGCGGCTGTTGTAGTTACGTTCGAAGACCAGCGGCAGGCCGCGGCCCGGCACTGCAATATCCTTTTCGCTATGGTACAGGTTGCCGGTCGCCAGATTAACCGGATCGCCGCCCCAGCTTTGCAGCCAGTTCAAGCCGTTGGACAGTGTGGTGGAGTTGATCGGGAAGTTGCTGAAGAAGTTACTGGGTAGGTAGCTATCGCGCGGAAAGCTGGTGGCGACCGGGGTGGGGTTGACCAGTGCCCAGCCGCCGCCCAGCTTGTTGATCATCGCGGAGATATAGCCCTTAGTCTGGTTTTCAGCCATGAAAACCCCGCCGTTCCAAGGTTGCAGGTTATTGTTGGCTTGTCCATCGGTGTAAGCGATGGATTTTTTCGGTACAGTGATCGTCGCACCGTCACTGATATAGTTTGTGATTGTGACTTGAAACGGATTCATACTTGAATCCATCAGTGTCGACCAATTGCTAATATTACTTCCGTTCAGCGTGACCAACGGATTCGCACCACCCGATTCGCCGGCAAACTGCAACCCTCGCACCGTCGATACGGCATCGGTACGAATCAGTTCCTGCCAGATGAAGTGCTCGTAGGCCGAGGATGTATAAGCCGATAATTTAAAGGTTGGCCAGATTTCCGCCAGTTTTGCGGCAAATTTCGCTTGTTTGGTCGCATCCGAGTCGCTGGCCAAAACCACGATGGTCGAATCCAGCTTTACAAACTGCGCCAGACCGCCCTTGACATCAATGTAAGGGCCGCTCGGATGCACTGCATACGGTAAGTCGAACAGGTAATCGACCTTGAGACCGGCGGCGGTCAAACCCAGATGAGTACCGCTTTCGCCGCTGACGCCTTGCAGTTCGCCCAGCCGTTGGTTGGCGTCGGTGACATAACGCAGGTATTTCAGCAAGGCGATATGCAGCAGTTCGCCTTCGGTATTATCGTAATTGGCGGCGTTGGCCGGCGTCGGCGCGGTGGGCACGGCTTGCACCGATTGGATCAATCGGTCGGACCGTTCCGCCAACAGACGATCCGAACCTTGGCGGGCGTAGGCCATCAGGGCGTGATGGGCGCCGGCTTTCAAATTGGTGTAGACGGTCTTGTTGAAACAATGCTGATCGGTATCCGGCGCACTGTTGGCGGGGTCATCATTCGGACAGGAGGGGCTGCGCGTGGTGTCATCCAGGGTGACCTTCATGATCAACCGATGCTCCGTACCCAAGGTGATGGAACCGGTACCCGTCGTTTGGATGACGCCGTCGACTTTGATAACCGGATGGAGATTAACCAGGCTGGGCGGGGCGGCCAGATCGCCGTTCCAGTTATTCCAATCGGTTTGTGAGGCGGCATCCGGCACATAGGATAGCGTCACCCGCTGATGAACGATGGACGGCAGTGACAGGATTTGCTCGGCGACCAGATCGGCGCCGCTACTATTTTTGACTTTGATCGATAGCCGGTAGCGGTGGCTCGCCGGCAGACTAGCGATTTCAGATGAACTGGTGCCGGCCCAACTGCCGTATTGCACCACTTGGTAAGGTAAGGTGATCGGCAAAATGTCATAGGTTCTGGCGGTTTGTTCGCCCAGATAGGGTACGTCCAACAAGGTGTTATCCGCGTTTAGGCTCTTGATGTAGGTTTCGACCTGCGAGGCGTACCGTTCATGCGGCAGGGTATGGGTACGACCGGCCAGATAACCGGTGGCGCTATAGTCGAAGGCAACATTTTGTTGAATACCGGCAATACCCGGTTGATAGCTTTTGTCCTTGAAACTCGGGTCTAGCGGAATCCAGCGGTAGCCGGTGTTGTCGGCAGACGCGCCCCGGTAATTGCCGTAAGGCAAACAGGCTTCCACCCAGACGTGGCGTAATTGGATGCCGTTCGCATAGGAGCCGGCGCCGGGATTTTGATTGGTAGCCAAGATGGACGCGGCAGCCTGATAGGTTTTAGCGCCGACCCAACGTGGGCCTCTACCGTTAGCACCTAGGTTCGAGGCGTCGTTCACTTGAATGTCGCCCAATACATAGCGAGACGGTATGTTGGACGCGCGTAGCAGTGCGATCAACAGTGACGCTTGGTCGGTGGCGCCGCCGGCACTGCTATACAAGGTGCCGAGTGAGCCTTTCATCGATCCGAAGTAAGGCTCGAAACGGATGGTGTTATAAACGTACTGGTATAGTTTGACCGGCGAGTAATTCAGTTTCGCGGCAAGGTCTCGGATTTCCTGGGAGATAACCACGTCTTCGGTGGCGGCGAGGTCCGGCTGCGAATAACCGCAGGCCGCCGCCTCGTTGGGCGTGGTCGGCACCGCTGCTTCAGCCGGCGTCCCCAGCATATCCAGCAGAAAAGCATAGGTTGGCATATCGGGTTTGAATGGCCCGGCGCTCAGATAGCGCGGTAATTTTTTACTCGGTTCAATCGGCGTGGGCGTTACCTCGGTGCCCAGGCGGTTAGTGGGCGTGGGTATCGCTTCGGGCGTGGTCTCGGCGGTTTGTCCATGGCGGTGCAAAACACGCAGCTCGGCCTTGGCGTTGCCCAAAGCGCGGCGGCGAGGGCCGTCCTGATGAGCCGAGGTAAATCCCGATAATGAACGATCAACGCGGTCGAAGCGCTGCGCGACCTGCTTGGCATAACGCTCGAAGGCAGCCAATTTATCGGGCTGTTTCATCCCGGCCAGTGTGGAACGCACCCGGTCGAGTTCGGCTTCCACGTCCTGGCGTAAATCCGCGATTTCAGAGCGTTTGCCTTCCAATAGTTCTTGTTTGGAGGGCAGCCGGTTGGCTTGGCCGGCCTGCTGTAATTGGTCCTCGCTATCCGCCTCGTCTATCAGTTCAGCGGCCTCGTCCAGATGCTCGCGCAGTTGCTGCGCTAGGGCGTTGCCCGGCTGTTGATGCACCTTGAGCAGCGATTGCACCACGGCATCCGGCAATGCAGTTGGGTCTTGCGGTGCGGCGGATAGGGTTGAGGTCGCGAGGAGGCCCTGGCACAGCAAAACGAACGCCAGTAGAAAGCGAAAACGGGAAACGGGAGACATGCAAGAATCCTTGGCAGAGCCTTTAGATATTTAGCGGAGATCGCGTGTTTTATGTTGCTCAATATGCCGCATGATGAGGCAAAGCAGCCCCGCCATCAGCAACATGGCCCAGGTCGGTAGTGCCGGCACTTGGGTGGGTTCAGTGGGCTCCGCTACCTCGATTTGACTAGTGACAGAGGTGTGCATATCGGCTGCCAGCACTTCGTAGGTAAAATTATAAAAGCCTAGCGCCGTGGGTATGCCGGTAATCTGGCCGGTATTAGTATTCAGGCTGAGTCCGTCCGGCAGTTGGCCTGAACTCACTAACCAGCTATAAGGTGGCGCACCATCATTAGCAGTCAGCGTTGAGAGATAGGGATGATCGATGATGGCCTTGGTTAAGGGGATGGCCGTGGTGACACCGGCAATACTGCGACCATTGCCCTTCAACAAACCAAAGGCATCGGGCACGTTGGGATTTGTGCCGAGCAAAGCCTGTGTCTCCGTGCCGTCCGGCAAGCCGTCGTTATCGGTATCGGCCAATGTGGTTGCCGGAAGCGCCGCTAACGTCAACGTGGTCAGCAATGCATCCCCGCCGCCCCAACTGCCGTCGGCTTGTTGCTGGGCGATGAGAAAGTTCTGAGCGCTTACGGCGGCGGGATCGTTAGCGCCGGCCACGGTTACCAGCGCTCGATAGGCCAGCGCAGTTTCCAATATAGTGCCGGCGCTGCCTTCACCGAAACCGCCGCCGGGCGTTTTCTGTTGAGTCTTCAGCCAGGCAATCCCGGAAGTTATATAGCTCAATACGGAAAGGGGGTTACTGATTTGATCATTGGTACAGTCAACTGAATATCCGTTGTATCGCTGAAGTGCTATCAAATTAAATGTCGTTGGGGTGATTCGGCTTGGTGGAATCCCTGTGTCTGATTTTATATATGGCCAGCCAAAATCAGTGTTCTGCTGTCCATAAATAAAACAAACGGCATTAAATTCCGATGTGTACGTGGTTCCAGTTTGTTTGATAGCTTCCAAAGCTAGAGATGTATCGGGAGAACTGCCATCGAAATGATCGTAAGCGCCCCAGCTCTGAGAGGTATCGTTGCGTAACGCAATCAGTCGAGTCATCAATCCTGAGACATCACGCCCGGCTTTGTAGAGCGCGATGGCTTGGCGGGCTAAGGCATCCGTGCTGTAGGCTTCATGATTTTGCAGCCAGGCAACACCGTTAGCATAAGTATCGCTCTTGGTCATGCCGGCATTAATCAAGGCTTCAACCGCAGCGGCAGTTTCAGCCATTTCCAATCCCGGCGCTCCCTGCCAACTGCCGTCGCCGCTCTGGTGCGTAATCAGCCAGGCCATGGCCTTAAGTCGGGCATCGTCGACGGGCGCCGCCATCACGGTCGTTGCCATGAAAAACCCTGAGCACACCGCACCCAACCTTAAACGCTTCATTTCCATATTCTCCCTGATCCGATCACCTGAGCAGGTACTCAGCCTCAATCAAATCTGACACCGGTTGTTTTAAATTTGGATGCTCATCGCACCGCGCGATGCCATAACCATCCTTTGGTCAAACTGCATTTACCTGAACGCCAAACGAGAGGCTGCCGGGCCCCATCGAACTTAAGTGTCCGAATCGGAATCAGACAAGCTTGTGCGTAGGTATACTGCTTTTACGAGCTATGGATCTTACTAACCTAGTAAGCGGTTACGTGTTGAAATGACTAACAGCTCAAATAACGGCCTCGATAAAAATTTACCGAGCAAATATGACAAGTGTATTAATGGACAAAAATAATACTCAATAGGGTCGTTGGGGTAGAAACTAGGCAATAGAGTCCATCAAGCGAGATAGGAATGTTTAGGGGTGGGGTGCCGGGCTGATTTATGTGGCGGGTTTGCAGCCTCCTTAAATTACTGAGTGTCCGCTTTTGGGTGGTCGCTTGAGTATTTAAAGTCTTTCTGAAAAAACTCCAATGACCGGTTATGGCCGTATCCTGGCCGCCGCGAGTTAGTCTCCCCGGAATTCAGAACAATGCTTAGCTTCTGATTTTGGGGAGACGTGGTTTTATATCATTTTACGCAGTCGTATCGACGCCGCCTTCATGGTTACCAATGGCGAATCCATTGCTCAACTTCGTTTATACATACGGTTGCCTTGGATACCAACGAATAGTCTCGGCGCCAATACCTTTTCACAACAAGCCATGCTCTGCGAAGGAATACACGGTCTCGCCGACGATGAAGTGATCAAGTACGCGAACGTCAATCAAGGCCAAGGCTTCTTTAAGTTTTGCTGTAATTACGCGGTCCGCCTGACTGGGCTCGCTAATCCCGGATGGGTGGTTATGGGCCATGATTAGCGCCGCAGCATTATAGTGCAACGAGGCCTTGACCACTTCGCGCGGATACACGCTAGCGCCATCAATCGTCCCCCGGAATAATTCATCGCAAGCGATGACGCGGTGTTGATTGTCCAAGAACAGACACACAAATACTTCGTGCTCATACGGCGCCAATTTTAACTTGATACAGTCCTTCGCCTTGTCCGGACTGGTCAAGGCTTCGCCTCGACTAAAAGTGCGGTTGTAGATCTGAATGGCCTCTAAGATGACATCCTGTTCATCGGCCATACGGTAACGATTATTGGTTCCTCGAATGTATAACATGGGCTTTCTCCCGTAATCATAAAATTTGGAGAAAGCAGCCCCTTGCGGAGTGGACTTTCTCCGGAAGGGTTGTAAGAATATTCAAAGCATCGTCAGCGATGTCTGCAGGCGTTGACCGTCGGCAGAACACATTTCGCTAAAGACGCTTAAGCTGACGCCAGTACTGCGTCAGGTGTTTTGGAATGCGTGCTTGTTAAATGGTCGTTCGCCAGAAAACCAGCCAAAAGCCACGGGCTAACACAGCCGCGACCATCGGCCCGATTGGGTTTCGACTACATTTCCGCAACGGTGACGACATCGCCACTATTGCCAAGCACGATTTGAAAGGTCCTGGAAAACAGCGCCGGACAACTACCAAATTTCGGCAGCAGTCGTTGCAATGCATCCGCGGGTTTATCCGCCGTATTGGCCACCACGAAGTTCTGAAAATCCCATTCATCGGCTTCCTTGGCGGATTCCATGAACGTATCCCATTCGTCGTAGTAGGACGATGCCTGGCAAACCACTAATCCGGATGCCCCCCGAGTGGGTACGATGAAGCAGTCCTGATCCTCGTCATAGACGGCATCGTGATCGATGTCGACAGACTCGCCATTAAGGGTTAACCGATATTTTTCACAAAATACCGCCGGACCACTCACCCGTTGCCCTTCAAAAAAAGCGCGGTGCGTTTCGTTGACGATGTCTAAGGTGATGGCCGGCCCGTTCAAATCGACCAAGTAAGTAAACAGCCAATGCCTAGCATCCAACCCCGGCCGAAATACCCGATAATCGCGGTGCCAGGCGAACATCCAGCGCAGCGCACCGACCTCATCGAGATCATCCAAGTCGGCAACTTTGACAAGGCCTTTTTCCACATCGCTTCGGCTGACCGGTTGCGAATCCACAGCCAAATTAACGTTGCTGCAACCTTCCTTGATCGGATAATCCTGAATGATCGCCAATACCTGTTTGGGCAATAACGGCACGTCATTCAGTAAATCCAGGCAGCGGTAAGTTTTCAAGGTGTCGTAGCCAAGGACAAACTCCTCAGCAGACAATTCGCGTTTGATCATTTCCATTCGTTGCCTGGCTTCCCGTTGCAGAACGTGCTTAACCTCAGCAATCACCTGTGCTTCATCGATCAATTTATCCCGGTCGGGCAACCGAGCGAAAAACCGGCTTGAATCCAAGTGGATGACATGACCGGGGTCTCGTTCGTGGTGACTGTGATAGACCGGTAAACCTTGCAGATACAGATGAAAATAATCCGATTGCCGCAACCAGTCTTCGCCCTGGGACAAGCCATACAAGTACAGATCGCCCAGTTCGGTCTCGATGAATGGTAATGTTGACGTGACTGCTCGCGGCCGATCCAGGCTGACACCGTTAAAGCGCACCTCAATCGGAAATCCCCGTGCCAAGCGATACAACTGGGATGCAATCCGATCCGCTTCGGGCTTGAACTGGGTCAGCGTCAAACGAGTGATGCCTTTCCAGTCAGCAGGTTCGATCGCAATCGGTTGGAATGCCAATAGCTCGGCCGTATCCACCGAAAATCGGCCGCCTTTGCTGTCGACGCTGATGGCTTCGCAAGAAAACAGCGCCGACAAAAAGCCGATGCCAAACGGGCATTCCCGTTCGATGACGTCAGCATCCCAGCCAGACTCGGCCACCGTCAGCAACGTTTTCAAACAGGCGATGCCGCAGCCATCGTCACACACCGTCAAGGTTCGAGCGTCTTCCGAATACTCGAAGCTGATGAACCTGGCGCCGGCGCGGCGGGCATTCTGCATCAGTTCGCCCAGTACCGTGGTGGACTGGGTAAAGCTGAAACGCAGGTTGTTAATCAATTTTTCGGGGTTTACCGATAATTGTGTGGTTTTCATGTGAGTTCCTCAAATTAAAAAGCCCCGAGGAAACGACACAGTCCAACCCCGACGGGGAGAACGGATCATCTCCCCGAGGCGGGTGATACTGGCAAAGCCAGTGGTTAAGTTAAAGACCGGTACAACACCGAATTACGATGCCAAAGCCAGGTCGGTAGCCGATGGTAGAGAACCCGTCCATTCCAACAAGCTGGATTGTTCGTTTTCCAATGCCGCATCGGAATCGATGCCTCGACTGGCCAACACGCTGCTCATCGCCTGGGTTAACAGACGATGGCCTTTTTCCCGTTCCGACTCGCCGCCGTGCTTGATCGCCCAAAAGGGATCGAAATGGACATGCCGGCTACTGTGTGGACACTGCTTGTGCACTTCGGTGTGAAACGCCCGATCTAAGTTCTCTGCCTGTTCGAACTGCTGCCAGAAACCTTGTCCGGCTTGCGTATCTACAGGCGGCAACCAGCGGCGCTGGCGGCCAACCCAACGGTTCATGCGATCGATCAAGGTTTTGCTTTTCGGAAAAAAGTGGATGGTACCGACGCCCGGATAATAGCGAACGTCAAAATAACTGCCACCGATCCGCTTGCCGACCCGAAGCGCGTGAAAATGCTGTCGAAACACCGACACCAAACACACTTCCGCTTCGGTCTTACCATCGAGCAAGGCAAACACCTTGTCGAAATCCGCTAACAGCCGTTCCGATTCCCAGTTCAAGCCGTTCTGGTAAGGACTCGAGCCATGACCCGGCAGAATGAAGCGCGTGGTTTTGATCCGCATGCCCAGCGTGCGATGTTTATCATTGGATTTCCAGCCCATGTAAAACACCGCGTTATCGCTGTAATAGCGGGTGATCAGATCAAACACATCGCACACCATGCTCAGTTGAATTTCACCTTGCTGATCGATGATGCCTTGCAGAAAGCCATAGATATTCGGCACGGTAAATTCCAAGGACTTCACCGCTTCAAAATCCGACTCCAAGCGTTTCTGCGCCGTCGATGACAAGCGTGAAGTCACCTGCGTAGAGCGTAAAATGCTGGCCCAGGCCCGATTCTTCAGATCGTGATAGCGTTTGAACAGCATCCGCTTCACCGCATCCGATGACGAGTCGTCTTCACTGCTGATACCGCCACCGCTTAGTTCGCCGAGGGTTTTGCCCAGCATGGTCCGATAACGGCTGGCACGGGCTTCACTGACCACGGCCTGTCGCGCTGCTTCGACTGCGGCATTGACCATCAACACCGCGTTATCGATGAAGGCATTCGGCAAGGCCAGCTCATGAGGCAAATGAAACTCGCCCGCTAAATCGTCGGCCTCTCGACGATCCTGGCGCAAATCGTCCAGAATACTGCCGAGGATGTCCTGTTCGAACGTCGAAGTTTTTTTCAACCAGACCAGGGCCACGTCGACCGGCGTTTTGCGTTCGGCATCCTCGCCGGCGAACATTTCTTGCAGAAACTCGACCTCGCCGTGCTGCTCGATCAAACGCAATAACAGCTGGCGTTCTTTCGAAAACGGATTGCGCACGGTTTCGGCGTTGAGGATGGCGACGATTTCACCGTCAAACAAAATCTCCCAAGCCTTCAACACGTGTTTGGCGCCTTCGGCAAACGGCGGATTCATAATGATGTGAGAATAGACACTGCCGCTTTGAAACTGCAGAAAATCCATCCCCACCACCGCATAGCCTTTATCGCGCAGAACCGCGTGTTTGCGGATATCGATTTCAATGCAATCGATCGGCAAACGTTTACCGTACTGGTATGGCCCTGGACGAAGCAAATGTCCTTCGCCTGCTGAAGGCTCCAATACCCGCGCGAATTGCTGGTTCTTGAACATCGCCCAAGCTTTACGGCTCAGTGCCTCTGGCGTGGGGTAATATTGATAGGGGCCTGTCATGGTATTCTCCAAAGAAGCCCCTGACGACCGATTTATCCCTGGCGGGATAGAATCATCCCGCAGGGGTAAAATAAAAAATCTCGGCTTAACCGAGTGTCGAAATCAAACGGCGCGTCAGATCAACGCGAACCGCTTACCTTGAATGAAGTCCTGATACTGCCGGGCTTCGGTTTTTACTTTGAACCGGGCATGCACGCTGCCGTCGATGCAGATTTCCCAGGGCAAGCGTTTAAGCTCGCCTCTGACCAGTTCCACCGTGCCAACCCGAAAGTCGTCGTGTTGGTAAAGCACCTGGCGGGGACTGTCGACACGGACTATGCAGTGATCCAGTAATGCCGGACCGCCGATATCACCGGGTTCGATCAACAACGGCACTTTGATGGTGCCGGTCGAGCGGCCGATCCAGCCGATGACATCGTGTTCATCGTGCCAGGACTGGCCGGTTTGGGTATCGCCGTAATAAAGCCGGATGTTGCGCCGGCTTTGGCGAAGCTGTTCCAACAGATCGACTACTGGCTCCGGTGTATCAGCGTGATAACAGGTGCCGGAGGGCAAACGCTGATATTGGATGCAATGCCCCGTGTCGAATGTGTGTTCAAAGATTTGTGTCATGATGTTGTCCTCAATGAAAAAACGGAAACATCACGATTCCCCAGCGGGAATAGGACATTCCCGTGTGGATGGATAAAACTGAGCACCGAATCGAATGACTTGGCTAACTCAGGCTTTTACAAATTGCGCGTCTCAACGGGCGCATTTTTAGGATTGGATGTCCAGTGCAGGTTTTCCCACGGCTTGTAGGGCCAGAGGTATTAACTGATCCAAATCCTCCCAATCGATACTGCCGCCGGTGGCTTCGCCTTGTTGATAGGCTTCAACCAATCCCCGGCAAACCCGCATGGCCGCTTGTTCCTTCTTCAATTGCCGTACCGAATAATCCGGTTCCGGCAACTGTGCAACGGCAACGCATTCCCAGACTAGGCTTTCACCCTCCGCTTCATGATATTCATCGGACAATAACGGCATGGCAGCGGTGTCATCCCAAATCGTGGCATCGTTGAATGCCTGTTCGGCAATTTGTTGTGCCGCTTCGGGACTATCCGCTGTGATACCCACCGACACCCGGTGCACATAGTCGATTTCGTAGGAGACTACGAAGAGCCGATTCACACCCTCCGCCGTGACATTGGCCGAGGCTGGTTCTTCGACTGGTAATTCGGTTTCCACCGATTCACCCTCGATCAATGCGCTTTCATAAGGCTCGATCTCCTTGTTACAGTCCGGGCAGCGATCGTTACAGCCGCTATCCCATACATCCGCCCATTCGGTTTTGCAGTAAGGGCAGCGGTACTGATTCAAATACCGAACAGCTTCAATTTCAGAATGTGAATGGCTAACGCCAATTTCTAATGTCGATGACATGGTCATTTCCTCCGAAAAAAACAGGAACGACCACCCGGCAGGATGAGGTTCCCGCAGGGTTAAAAACGCTGATCAAAGCCATAAACAGGCCTATGCAGCGGGGTTGAATTCGCACAAAAATCGGTATATGGTGGCTAAAACTCATTAAAAAGCAGAGAAAAAGCCATGATTGACGATATTTTGCGCATTTTTGATTTCCTCAGTCCTAAGCGTACAGAGGAACTTATTCCAACGAGAAAACCGATGGCTATGCCAATCGACGAACCACTAAAAGTCGTTCGACATTGCCAACAAATTTTCCAAAAATTGGATGCTTTGGAAGCCGACGTGCTCAATCGTGTAGACGATCCTGAACAAGCCTGGCCGTTTCTAAACAAAATTCGCCAAATACGTCGGGAAACCCAGAACGACCTGTTGTCGTTATTGCCCGAAGGTAGCTGGGTGTTTGCTGATGAATCCAACCAACGCGAGATTCCGGTTCGCAGCATCAATACAGGAACCGGAATCACGCTACGAGTATTCAATGGCGGGCTTGCTGATTAGCCGGTGCGTTGGCATTACCTTTCAGCGCTTCCCTCAATTGAAATACCTGTTGGGCAGTCTTAGCGGATTTGTCGTCCACCAGGGCTGAATCGCCCACTTTTTTAGACCGCCGACGGGGTTTAGCCTCGGTTTCCGCCGAGACGATAGTCGGTTTGATTTTCAATAAATCCCGCTCTAGTTTGGCGATTTCAATATCCGCCTCGTAAAGTTTGATCGTTTTCTGTTTGGCTTGATATTGGAGTTCCAAGCGATCCAGCTCGCGATTCGTTTCACGATTGCGACTATGAATTTCCTGACGCACCGAATCTGACATCGCCAACCAATCCACTTCATGACGGATTTGGGGCAAGATCACCGGTAATCGGTTTCGAGCTAGGCGCTTTGCACGATAGCCGTGAAACGTTTGAGACGCATGTTTCAATGCGCCCAGCAGTTGCAATGCTGTTGCCCAAATCACCCGCAAGGCGAGGATAAACATAGCCAGTAGGATGATGCCGAAAATAAAGTTCATTGAAGTTCTCCTTTGAAAATTTAAGAAAACACTTCGAATGAACAGCGCCCAGTCGGGCGATGGTCGCCCGAAGTGGGATGAATTGCAGACAATTTGCCAGGGCAAACTGCGATTAACATCGGGCTTAACGCACCCGACACGATCACGGCTTAACGTGCTCGCCGTCTAAAGACGGAACGCCGACCGAAGTCGGATTCAGCATTCTTTGAAAAGAACGCATGAAATGTCTGTTTGTCGAATGGGCTCCAGGAAGTGAGTGCATTCGACAAACTGCGTTTGCAATCAGCTACCCATAGCCACAATCGCTTAGGTTATGACCTAAGGATTGGGCTACGGATAATTGACTGGCCGAGATTTAAGCCGCCAACAACACCGCTTTCGAGAGTTCGAACAATTGTGCTCTCAGCTCTGATAGATCGTTAATGGTGATGGCAATCGGGAATAGATGACTGACATCCAGTCCCAAACCAATGCCCACCGTTTCGATACCGCTATCTCGGCAGCGCTGCAAAATATCCAGCGTGCTCAGCGTATCGTTGGGTTGACCATCGGTCATGACCATCAGCACCTTGCGCGGTTCTCGACAACGCAATAGCGACGCCGCACCAAACCAAATCGCTTCGGTCATCGGCGTACTGCCGGTGGCTGCCAGCGAGAAGGCACCGGTGCGGACATTCACCCGTTGACCATGCTCCAGCAACTGGAACACCGAATCATCCTGATGCCCGGGAAACGCAGTGACGCCAGGATTAACCCCCGGAATACCTTCAAAGGCCAACGCCAGCGCCAAAGTGGCTTCCAACGCAATCGGCATTCGCGATCCAATCGGTTGCCCTTGGCTATCAGTCACCTGATAACCCATGCTTTCGGATTTATCCAGTAACAGATGAATCGCCGTATTGGGTGCTGCTTTGACCTGCTTACGCTGAAACACCTTGGTTTCACCGAGCGGCAGGCGGTGTAAGCGCTTGCCATCCATCCGCCGACCACGACAGGCGTGTTGCGAGCGGTTGAGAGTTTGCGATTGCACCAAGCCTTGCAAAGCGGCGCGGATTTTTCCTGATTCGCTTTGCACCTTGCGCAGCAAAAACGCACCGGCCCGATCATCCATAGGCGGCTCGTTGCCGCTCGGCATCAACAGTTCCGATACGTTTTCTGCGGCCAACGATAACGATGATTTCAGGGATTCGAACAGATCCTGGTCAATGTCACTGTCGCCAGCCGATAAGAGGGTTTGCAAGACGCCTACAGGATCGGCAATCACCGTGCTCTCTTCGTCATCACCTTGCGGGTCGGGTGAAGAATTTTCTGCCTGCGCACTGGGTTCATCGTCAGGATTTTCCGGATTGGAATCATCGTTACCACCGGATTCTGAAGACTGTTCGTCGTCATTATCGGCAGGTAAACGTTGATCGTGTTCCATATCATCCTCGGAATCCGAGCCGTTCGAACCGTCCGAATCTGCTGATACAGCGGCCTGATCGGTATCATCCGGTTCAGGCCGTGTGTCCTCATCTGCCGCTGACTGCGCCTGATTACGCTGCCGTTGTTGCTCGAACTCCTGCTCGATCATCGTCAGGATACGGTCGGTCAAGTGCAGACAATCGCTTTCTGACTGCAAACCCTGCGGCACTTCGGACAACAAGCCTTTCACCCGCGTTACGGTACCTTTCGGAAATTTCGCTTTCAGTGCCACTTCGGTTTGCGCGACCAAAGGTAATAAGGCCGTTTGACCCAGTACCCTTGCACGCAAATTTTTCAATACAAAGCTGTAGAGAATATTGGCAGGATGATCATCGATATTGCTGGCGACAAAGTCGCCTTTGACTATCATCTTTTCAATCACGGTGCGTATCGTCAGCCGTGTCCCCGGAAAGTCCTTGGCCAGTTCGTGCTCAATGCGGACATCTTCAATTGCATTGCATAAGCGCCGGCGTAAGACTGAGTTGCCATAACGCAAACTGAAATCCGAATAACGAATATGCGCCGCTTCATGGGCTAAAAGCCCCCAGGCGACATTCTGATAATCGGGATCATCACCCTCATAGGCAGGTAGCTGAATCGACTGTCCATCGGTATAGGCTTGATCGCCCCCAACGCTGACTTTAATACCAAAGCGGTTACCTATGGCGGCTGCGACGATGGGGAACGCGTTGTGTAAGGTTCTATTTTTCATGGTGTGCTCCAAAAGTTGGGGGCAAACCATGGCCCCAGCGGGACATGAATTTGCCCCTGTGGGTGAATAGTTAAATGGCGTCAGCTCATTCAGAACCAGTAGTCCTGGTTAGAATGCTCCACAGCATCCTCATCATCATCGCCATCAGCAGTGACTGCTACCAAATCGGATTGATCATCCGGTTGGATGTCTTCATCAGAATCATCAGTAGGAGCAGCATCGGCTTGGCTTTTATCCAGCAAGACCCCAAGCGCCCAGTCCTCCGATACCGATACCGATTCCGGTTCGAGTTCATCATCAAAGATGCCCTCAAACAGATCGGTAAAATCTGGACTGTCTGGAATAGTTTCAGCGAATACAAGTGTTGGTTTCACTGGTGGCTCGGACTCCGCGTGTTCGATGACTTCCTCAGCCTCTTCAACAACAGGCGGTTGAGCCGCCAAAAGTCCTTCACCGTGCCGGCGGGTTTTATCCGGATCGGACAACAGCATCGCCGTGGCCAAAATCTCCTGCAAAATGCTGCCTTCAATGGCACCTTTGTTGGGAATTCTCGCCAGTAGATCGTCAATGGTGCTGACGACCGGCGCGACCCGATGATCCAGAAAGCCCAAACCATCCAGCTTGTCGCGCATGCGGCGAATCGGCCGTAACGCATTACGCGTCACTTGCTCCTTGCCGAGTAACGATTGCTCGACCAGCAAGTTGGCGTCCACCGCGATTTCATGGAACATCTGTTCGCTCAACGAACCGATTTTGCTTTCCAGTCGCGCGACATCTGCCGGCGGCAAGCTTTCGGGTAAACCGACACTCACTATCAGAAAATCAAACGACAACCGCGTCGAGACAAACTCCACCGAATCCACCGCTTGCTCGATGATGCCGGCAAATTCCGGATGGCGAACCACCCAGTCCGTCACCGCCGCATCGTAACCGGCAATAAACTCGGTTTTAGCCGCTGCAAATTCCAGCGCGATACGCTCGAGTTCCGCGGTAATACTGGCCGCGGATTCAACCGGCACGGCAAAACCACCGAGAAAGCGGGTGCCGACGCGCAAACAAATGCGTTCGGCTTCCTTCTTCAGGCGGTTAAACACCGTCAGCTTATCGGGATCGAGCAAACGTTTGGATCCTAAGCTGGCTAAGTCCTCCGGCGGCAATTTGCTACCATCGGCCAGCACCAGGTCTTCTTTTTTCAGTTTCTTGCGGGCGCCGTAGATATTGGCTTCGACTTTCACCAAGACCACGCGATCTAATATCACTTGTGTTTCATGCGACATGGGAACCTCCTAAAGAAAAGAGGCACACCCATCCCGCTGGGGCAGATGTGCCCCTTTCGGGATAAATGAAAAATAACAATACGCTTAAAACCAGCAGTCGTCCGTGTCGGACATGGCCGATGCCAGATTTAATCGAGGTTTGAGCAAACCTAAGACTTCAGCGGTTTCTCTGATACTGTCCAGATCGGTGCCGAAAAATGCCAGCACCTCCTTTTCCAATTTCAGATCGACCGTGAGGTCTCGGGCGGTTTCGGTGGCAATATCAATGTCCACACCTTTGAAGCCTTTTGCTTTCAGCGCCAGTAAAAACAGCCAAGGCAAAACACCGTGCACTTGTTTAATCTGACCGCTCAGTTCAAAGGCTTCAGCATTAAGCGTCGCATCAATCAGTTGTTGCCAGCCATTCCACTCCTGATCAGGCGTAGCATGACTATCCGACAAGGCTTGAATAGCGCCGATCAGTCGCCTGACCTCGATACCCAAGTCCACTCGGACAGCCTGTTTTGCCCGACATTCGATAGTCCAATACAGCGACTCGACTGGTGGTGTTGGCAGGGGTTCGGGATTAGGATCAGGGCCTTGTGATTGAGTTGCCGAAGTCTTGCCCGGAAACACCACATTACCGTTCACATCAATATCAACTTCGCCGACCAACACATAGCCTTTGGCCTGCTTTTGTCGTTCGATGTCGAGCTGCTTAACGCCGTATCGGTTGCTAATGCCCGGCAAACTATCTGCCGTTTTCCCCCAACGAGTGGTGATCGAACCATCCGAATTACTCCTGACTGCCCAGTCTTTGGAACTGCCGTCACTGTTACGGTGACGATAGAGATTCCAGGCAGCCATGATTACACCTGCCAGTCATCGCCAAACACGTCCTTGGCGATGCGATGAATCGCTTCGCGTTCGGCGGGTTCAGCCCGAAAGGTCAAAGCCCTATCCAGTGAGTAGGCCAAGGCATTCGGCGCACTTTTGAAGGTGGACACCAATGACGCCCAACGCACTAAACCGCGCGTCGATAACGTTACCGATAACATGCCGCCGCCGTCAGCACCGCCGATAAAGACTTTACGAATCTGATTGGCGACTTTGATCATGCTTTCGCGTACCGTTTCCGGCATGCTTGGCACCACATCGGCCAGCAACTTCATTTCATCTTCAGGATCGGGGTAGCCGACTTCCATCAATCTAAAACGATCCAGAAACGCCAGGTTCTGCCGTAACACGCCTTGGTACAAGCCCGATTGATCGCCGCTACCTGCACTATTGCCGGTGGCGACCAAACGAAATTTGGGGTGCGGTGTGATCACATCGCCGGTCTGCGGAATCGTCAACGGCTTGCCTTCGACGATTTCATTCAAGCCGATTAACTCGGCAGGATCGATGGCATCGATTTCGTTGATCAACAATACATGACCCAGGCGGACTGCCAGGGTCAACGGACCATCGATCCACTTCATCGCGCCGCCGTCGACCAGCATGTACTGACCGAGCAGGTCATTGAGTTCTAGTCGACCGTGACCGGTGACCGAATGCACGCCCCAATTGAGACGCGCCGCGACTTGCTCCAACAATGAGGTTTTACCGGAGCCGGTCGGCCCCATGAGATATAAACCGTCGCCATTGTGCGCACCCAAAAATGCCAGAACGTCCCGCAAGTGATCCTTACGAAACACATACGGCTTTTGCGTGGGGACATAGGCGTTTTGTCCGGGCATGAAGCCTTCTACTTTCATGGCGGTCGGTGCAGGAATGCCGAAGGTGTCGGCGATGGAATAGGATTGATACATGGTGAACTCCTCAAGGACTAGCCTCAAATGACAAGGGGCACACCGCCCCGAGGGGTGATGAGCCCCATCGGGTGATTTAAACCCTGGCAAACCAGGGCAGATACAAAAATTAACGCAACTGCATCACACAGTACATCGCCCATTCGGCGCGGGCCAACAGCTCCCGATCCATCAAACGGACAATACGCTGAATGTCGCTTCTCAAACCGGGGTCCGAGATTTGACGATGCATCTCCAGCAGCAAACGCTTTTTGGCCTGAATGTCGTTGCTGTGGGCAACGTTCAACCAGCCATGCAATGTTTTCCAAAAGTCGTGATTCATAATGACCTCCTTCAATCAAAAAAAGGGGTCACCGAATCCCGCAAAGGTGATGAACCCCAACGGGACAAACAAAAACACCAGGCTTGACGCACCTGGCACACGAGGCAAACGCTCATGCCGCTTAATAACGGAACGCCGGTCGAAACCGGATTCGGGATTCCACGAAAGGAATGCCTGAACGATGCGGGTTTTGGGTTGGATTTTTTTGAAAATCCAGCCTAAAACCGACACGCCGGCACCGAATGTATGTTCCTGTCCATCAAGCGACACCCTGCAACCGCCAGGGTTACAGGATGTCGTGAAACGAACCATCAAACTCAAAACCAAAAGTCCACGCCAGCCAGGTCTTTCAAGGCTTGGGCATCGAACGGGACTTCGGCGTGTTTACCGTCGTCGTCCCGGCAGGTCACACGGACTCGCGTGGCAGACGGTTTTCGATAGACTTCCAGCGCCGAAGCCTGAACATCCGGTTGCAAGGTTTGAAGTGCTGCCTTGTAATCGATGGCACCCTGGCTTTGAAAACGGCTGATCCGCAACCCGGAATGCTCTGCGGCCACGTAATCGCCCATCAGCAACACCAAAGTGTTTTCAATGGCCGCCTGACTATCCTCCAAGGTTTTGAGCTCCACTTTCAAATCCGCGATTTGCACGGCACGATTGCGATAACTCGCCGCCAGTTGTTGCCATTGCTGCTCCGCATGACCTTTGGGCAAGTACAAATCGCGTTCGGGATCCTTAGGAGGTTCCTTTTTCGATTTGACCGCCGACCAGAAGTCCATCGCGGTATCGACCAGCCGGGTGAGAAAAGTCTCATCACGCTGAATCTCGAATTCCACATCCTGGTCTTGGTGGTAGAAAAACAAAAACCCGCGTTGCGCTTCGGAAACCAGCAATTGTTGCTGGACTTGGCACCAATACAGTTGATAGGCCTGGGATGCTTCCCGATTCAACACCACATCCAAAAACGTGGTCTCGTGCGGGCATTTGATTTCCACGGGCTCATTCGAGTCGGACAAGCCGTCGAACGAAGCTCGCATCAACGGATACTGTTCCGACTCGCCGCACAGCGGCAACAACATCAGATCGTGTTTGTCTTCGAAGCGCTGTAAAGCCTCGGGCTCTTGCTGGATGCCGGCGCGGATCAACGGGTTGTTGTCCAGACTGACTTCCAGCACCAGGCCGATTTTCTCCGCCCACAACCTCCACGGGGTCTTGTACGGCGAGCGGTTCATGACAATGGCCGCTTCGCTGGCACTGACGCCTTGTGAACGCCATTGCCGCCAGGCGTCGCTACGTTGGGAGACGTTGACGACTTTCATCGCGAGAATCCGGTCAGTTGTACCTGACAACCGAAGCGCACCGTCTCGATGCCGAGCTTGTGCAACTGGGTTTGGCAACGCCGGGCCCAATGGCCATCGCCGAATAGCAACAGCAGTTCGTCTTGCGCCGGCAGACAGACTCCGCCAAAACTCTCGGCCAGTGTCGTCAATTCCGGTTGGCTCAAGGGTTGCGGATTGGGTTCGTTGCTCTGGGGTCGCCACAGGCGTTCCAGAAAACCTCGGCCGTGACGGCGTAACACCGTGGGTGAATCGTAACGTTGCCAGTCGGTATGACAGGGCACGCGGTTTAAAGATTGATCGTTTGTGTTCATGACCTCTCCTGATAAAACAAGAGCGCCATGTCCTACCCCGTGGGCGAATCATGACGCCCTCGTGGGTGGTTAAAGAATTTAGGATTGCAGCGTTTCTACGCCGCGTGTCCCAGGGTTTGACGGGCCTGATTCATCGCCATGTCTTTCGCGGACAAGGGTGGCATGCCAGTGTTGTCGGTTTGTTCCAGGGCTGGTGTTGCCTTGGGTTCAACTTGCGATACCTTGTCCAACTCGGCCAACGCAAAGGTCAGGTCGATCCCTTTGAACTTCTGGTGAGCATAGTCGTAGGCTGCTTTCCAGGCACCTGCCGCCTTGGTACGACGTACCAATTCCGCTACGGCCTTTTGCACCTTGGGATGGATTTGCGACAAGTTGATCACCTGAGGCGTGTGCTCGGTTGATTCGGGAAACCGATCGTCTGCATCGCCATCCCACACAGTCGCTTCGCCATCAATTACGGTAGCGTCGGTGAGGTCGTCGAGCGTTTTGCCATCCATTTCCTCGGCTGCATAACCGCATTCCTCCGGAAAGGCTGCCCTGAGTGAAGCTGCTTTGCCGCATTTGGATAATTGCCCCTTGGGACGTTTGATCCACATCGCGGTCGGCACTTGCGAGTTTTTACCGCCGGCCGTGCTATAAGCCTCCAGCCAGTAGACTTCCTCGGTAAAGGCGCAACGTTTACCACCGACGATCCGGTACACAGTAACCGCCACCCATTCGGGAAAGGTCACGGTGACACTGGACTCCTGCCATTGCTCGTTGTCGTCCTTATAGCGACCGGTAAAGGTTTTGGTGACATCGGGTCCCCAGACGGGTCTGTCCATGCCAGCCCAAACGCCGGTTCTGGATGCCGTAGTCTGGATTTCCATGATGGACGGCCAGACAGTTTCGACATTGCGGCCTAAAGCGGCACTCCACATCGGCACGATATGCACCGGCTTTTTGAAGATGTCGAGCTTGCGGGCCTTGCAATAATCCAGGGCCATCAGAATGGCTTCCGGGGTTTTCGCCGTGGGAAAAGTGACTTCGGTTAGTACTTTCCAGGACTGCTCCGACAGGCCGTAGCTTTGTTGCGCCGTGACCGGCATTGGCAGGTCGCGGGTTTTGGGTAAGGTGTTGCGGTTATTTTGGCTCATGGTGGGTCTCCTTCAATAAAAAAGGGAACGCCATCGCCCGCCGGGGAATGGAGTTCCCCAGGGGGTTGAAATACCGAAACCTGAAAAGGGTCGGCGGTGTAACCGTTAAACCAATGAACGCCTATAATCGGCGCGCCGGGGTTTAATGGATGGGCATATCGCTGTATTCGTCATCCCAATCGTTGTCCTCGGGTGCCGCTGGCGATGATGACGAACCGTTGGCGGCTGCCGATGCGTTTGGGCGATCCAGCATCTGCAATTCAAAGGCGGCGATTTCGGTACGGTACCGCTTGTCATTTGCTTGGCCCCATTGCTGGGTACGCAAACGGCCTTCGATGTAGATCTGGCTACCTTTGTGCAAATACTGCTCGGCGGTATCGGCGAGTTTTTTGAAAAACACCACTCGATGCCATTCGGTCCGCTCCTGTTTGCCGTTTTTTGGATCGCTCCAGACTTCGCTGGTTGCCAAACGGACGGCGACTACTTTGCCGCCGTTATTGGGCATAAAGCGAACATCCGGATCGGCGCCGAGCCGGCCCAGCAAGATGACTTTGTTCACGCCGCGATTGGCCATGATGACATTCCTCCTGTCGGCCGCGCCCGACTCAACGAAAACAATACCCAGCGGCGCGGCGATGGGCATGCCGGCGCCTCGAATCCCTGGGGAATCGATACGCCCGGCAGGGTTAAACAATAAAAACTCACATCAGGCTTGACGCACCTGACACGCCGATGGACAACCACCGTCGCCGCTTAAAAGCGGAACGCCGACCGAAGTCGGATCAAGGTGATCGTGAAAGATCAGCCGAGAAAGTCTTGGGAGAAGCGGAAGGCTGATGGCCAACCGATTCCGTTGGCGGGTATTGAAGCAGAGATTTTTTGAAGGGGTCTTGCAGCTGATGTCGAATTCGCCGTTGACTGCGGAAAGGCTAAAAAGAATCTGGCTTACGATCGTGGCTTATTCGTCCACCTCGAGAAATGGTCATGTCCGAAACAGCTCCACAACAGCCAAAACCGGCTCCACGCCACGCCATCAGTCGTCCGATATTTGAGCGTACGTTTAGCATCAACAGCGAACAAGCCATTCGCGTCATCCGCAACAGTTATAACCGGTTGATGGTGTCCTTGTACGCGATCGACGTGATCCTGCGCATCATCGGCCGGGAGGAAACGGTCGATGAAATCGAAAGCCTCGTCAGTCAGATGATTGCCGAATGTGCGGAGCAGCTACAGCAGGAAAAGAGTCGGCTGGAAAAACTCAAGGCCGACAATGGCATCAGCGAAACGCCGACTTACACGCACCCCAGGGAGTTTGTGGCCAAGATCGCTTCGCCCCAGATTGCCCAGTTCGTCGAGTTGATTCGTTTGCTGGATCAGTTGATGATCGTGATGGACACCTTGTGGCTGTGCCAGGTCATCTCCAACAAACATTGCATTGCAGCACGCCTAGAGTGGCAGCAGCGGTTGCAGCGACTAGCCAATAAAATTGTGACGATGGAAAGACATGCGCATCAAGCAGCGTATGAACAAGGGCATGGGGAGGAAGTACGCCTGGCCCGGCAGGAATCGGGGTTGTTGGATGACCCGTCGAAGCTTGCCGAGGATGATGATTCAGTATTTGATGACAACGAATCATCTCCAAGTTCGGATAAGGCCGGTATGCAATGACAGCTAATCCGAGTGAAATTTATTTGGTAGTTCCTTTAACCGAACAGGAGGCTTGGGATTTGGCGCAATTTTTAAAGCGAACTGGATTTACTGATTTTCGAAGTAACGCAGTCGATGATGAGGAGGCTTACCGAATGCAAAATGTTGCTGGAAAAGTCAGACAATCACTGAACCAGCTTGGCTACGCCCCGCGTTAATTTTACTAGACAACTAGCTTTCAATTTGCCGGGATAACCGAAGACTTGAATTCGCATATCTAGCCCCCATGATCCGTTTTTTAAGGAGGGCAAAGATGGCTCATGCACAAAACCAGTTTGAAAATTTTCATAGCGAGATCCTGCTTGGTTATGACGAAAGTTCTGTTTTACGTGATCGACGTGAAACTTTGCTGAATGATTTAAAAAACAATATCAGCAAAGATGCCCCTAAATACGATACTTTTAATCAGGGCAGTTATGCCTTATATACGGGTATCACTCCCATTGCCGGCGATCCCGATATGGACATTGGGGTGATTTTCGAATGCGCTCCTGAAGATTACCCTGATCCGCTGACTTTAAAAAAATATGTTAGAGACGCTCTAACTCGTCACAATCGTACTGTCAAAATTCGTCGCCCTTGCGTCACTGTTACCTATTTCAAGGATGGAGAGGCTACGCATCATATTGACTTGGCTGTTTACAGTGTAAATGGCAATGGCCAAACCCAGCTTGCCCGCTGCAGAGAAACTGATGCAAAGGAAGATCGGGTATGGGAACCATCCGAAGCTCGCGAGCTTACAAGCAAAATTACTGATCAGTTTAAAGATAACGATCGTAAACAATTTCGCCGAGTGGTTCGTGCTTTAAAACGCTGGCGCGACAATAAAATTGGTCACAAAAATGTTCCTAGCATTGGTTTAACTGTAGCTGCTTATCACTGGTTCACGCCCACATACGACAGTGTTGATGGTAAGCATATCGATTTAATTGCGATGCGGAATTTGATTAACCAGATGCTTGCTCGGTGGGGATTTTCTCGTTTAACTGTAAAGTTACCAGTAGCTCCTGATTGCGACCTTTTCGAGCGGATGACCGATACCCAAATGAAGGATTTCAAAGAACGATTGGAAACTTTACGAAATGCTTTGAACGAAGCTGAAAGCCAGCCAGACACTCATGAAGCATGTAAAATTTTGCAAAAGCAGTTTGGAGATGATTTTCCAGTACCTGAAAAAGCGAGCACTACTAAAAAGACTTCATCGGGTGTGAGCGTTTCGGGCAGATCGGCTTGACATCGGAGCAGAAACAATTTACTGACAGTATTGCGTGCGCTTTGGCTGAGCTTGGCGCAACGCAAATTAACTTCAGGCTTTCTAATTCTCAGCCGGTTTGGCAGTTTGAATTATCAGATGGCGATTATGTTTGGCCGCTAGAATTATGTCCGGCCGGTTGGGATTTTTGTCGTCTGCCTTCAGTAAACTGGTTAACCAGTTTGCCAGTTTGGGGATGGCCTCATATAAGCGGCAGTGGTGATGTTTGCGTTAGTGATCGGGAGGGACTGGACTATGACCCTAGCGACATCACGGGGGTACTAAGCTGGCTGTTAGCCGAGGTCAAAAGATTGCTGCGTGAAATTCACGGAATGTCGAACTGTGAACGTCTCTCACTGTTTGCCGATGAACTTGAGGGCTATCTAAAAAATCTGGGTGCCCGATTTGCCCAGCTCGATGAGCAATTTGCAGCAAATCAATCGGTCTACGCTGAAGTCCATAATCAAAAATTGGGGCTTAAGACCGTCCCTGTCCTTCGTCGAGTGAATGCAGGTTCAACTGCTTTGGTTAACTGCCAGCAGGTTCGTATTGGTTTACTCGATGTTTCCATTAATCAACTACCACCTCTCAGATCAGAGCTCAATGCCAATTGGTGGCTGCATTTTTTGAGTTGTCTTGATGAATCGCAACATGTGATTGCTACCTCACCAAAACATCGAGGACTTGTCCTTCGCGTGGCTAACAACTATGGCCACGCGTTGTTAACACTGTATTGGGGGAACCGAGGTAACAAGAAACCATGGGGAGCCACTGTCTATATTTTGCAACGACAAGATCGCGATTATCTGATTCGCCGGACTGGTGGAACAGTTCTTGACCGTCATGTATTGGTCGCGGGAGTCGGCGCTATTGGTTCTCGAGTCGCTGAACATTTGGTACTGGCCGGCGTTTCCAAACTTACGTTGGTAGATCAAGACATGTTTACTGCTGATAATCTTGGCCGCCACGTTCTTGGCAAAGACGCAATCTCAAAGAAGAAAGTTGAGTCCTTAGCAAGTTTCTTGGCAGAACGCATGCCAGGCATCGATATTGTCCCGGAAGCTACGGATATACAACGACTGCTCGCTAAGGGTATTCCCGCCAATGTAGACACAATCGTATTGGCAACCGGGAATGCCCCTCTTGAGCGAGCAATTGTACGCCAGGCATATCAAGAGCATTGGAGCATGCTTATTGTCTCTACCAGTGTTGAGGCAGTTGGACTTGGCGGACACGTGATAGCCATGCGCCCAGGTACTGCTGGCTGTTTGGACTGTCTCTATATTGATCCGGAAACACAACAACCAATACCAAGTATGCGAACAGCTTTAATCAAGCCTGGACAGGTTGTGACCCGACAGTTGACGGGCTGCGGGGCTTTCACGCCATACACAGCCATTGATGCAACGCGCACAGCGTTAATCGCCGCTGAACATGTCATAAACCAAATGCTTGGTTATTCCCGTTGGGTGGGCGATACGACGCAGGCCAATAATGCCAATATTAGCCCCTCAGACACCTACTGGGCGCTGAGGTCTCAGCGTATTTCTACATTCCTGTCGTCATCAGATTTCACACACCCGGAGTGCCCATGTTGCAGCGTTTGAGTACAGGGCATATTGTTTGGCGTCTTGACGAAAGTTGTTCAGGCTCGTTGTCCCCGAAACTGATCGCTCTGCTGTCTAAATGGGCTCAGCGCTCATTTTGGTCGAGAGAAGCTGGGGGGCTATTGTTGGGATTTGTCGACAACGAAACGGAAGGCTTATTGGGCGAATTCGCGACGACCCCAGGCCGAGGAGATCGCCGTAGCCGCACCAGTTTTTATCGAGGACTACGCCATCAACAAGAAGCAATTGAATGGAATCGCGTTACTGACGGACGGGGCACCCAGCTTGGATTGTGGCATACGCATCCTGAACTTGACCCAACGCCTTCACAAACTGATTTAGAAGATTGTCGTAATGTTTTGGTGACCGGTAAATTCGCTGTTGATGGAATCCTTTATTTGATTGTTGGCATGCGCAGTATAGGTTGTTGGTTTGCCAAATCCGGTTCCCCTTTAGTTTTGCTTGGATATTTCACCCCATGAATAAAATAATCCACCGCCTTTTAGATTTATTGGAATTGTATTTTCGTAGATCCCCTGCCGGTAAACTGGTTGGAACCGGCGCACTCTTAATGGCAGCAGGCTCCACTTTTGATGTAAAACTAAACTTCGGTGCGCGTGCTTCGGAACAAGAGTATGTTGAAGGCCAATTTGCTACCGCTGATACGGAATGGTGGATCAGCGCTGGTTGTTTGGCTATCGGTACAGTACTGATAGCAATTGGTTTATGGTTTTCGTGGCATCTTTTCCAGGATCAACGACGCAAACGAGTTATTGCTATTGAGCTACGCGGTTTGACGCAATCGGTTGATACCCCCCTTGAATCAGCAATCCCGCGCCGTGTGTTGGGGGCGCGTCATACACTGTTAATCGATGTTCGAAATCAAATTGACGGTACTAAAAACCAGCGACAAGCAGCGATTGATTTAGTAAATCTTTTACCGCAACAACTCAAACTTGCAAAAGATGGGCGCGATCGAAATGACCTTGCTGTTTATGCGTGCGGGCTCGCGCCAGTACCTGTTTTGTTTCTAGCCGGCACATTGCTTGCTTCGGAAAGTGTAATCAATTGGATGGACTGGGATCGTAAAGAATTGCGCTGGATTTCACCGAACGATGGAGCTGATGTCGGTGAATTAGCGCCTGTGGATTTTTCATCTGTCAACGGCGACGAGATAGTCTGCGCCATGTCCATTTCATATCCAATTGACAGGAACGAATTGACTGTATCGTTTCCTAAATTGCCGATTGTTGAGTTGAAATTAGACGGCGCCTATCCAGGCCGAGTTATTAGCGAAGCCTCGATTCAAAACATCATGCAGCAATTTATGCAGGCTATTGCGGCGCTGCAAGGAATGGGGGTTCGCAAAATCCACTTGGCCCTGGCTGCGCCTAGCGTACTAACGATGCGATTAGGAAGTTGTTATGCCCCACGGAATATGCCAGTAATGATCGTTTACCAATATCAACGCGCACAAACCGAAAATCCTTATGCTTGGGGAATTGAGATGCCAAATTCGGATCGGTTTTCAGGTTTGTTGGTAGAACAGAATCGTGGGTTAAGTTAAGTCATTCTGACGGAATATTGTTTTGATAGGGCTTGCCAAGAACGCGTTCCAACAAACTATCAGTTGGCATCTCGCCATATCTGCTTTTTAGACGATCTCGAAGTTTCATTAATCGCAAATTTGCAGTTCCAACCAACTGGCTGAACGTGGTCGCTCTTACGCGACCATATTCACCTCGAATTGAATCGCTAACCTTCTTGTCTGTTGCTAGACCTTTGGAAATAGTTTCACCAACCACCCAGGCGCAAATATACGGTGAGCCAATGATGAATCCAGAGTTTACAATGTCTTGCACATAGGCATCGGCTTGATTTACCTCGGTTCGAGTTATCGGGAATCCGCCTTTTTTAAGCTCAATAAGCAAAATATTTTGTATGCGAGAAACAGTTGGGTCAGCGATATCGAATGCTTCGATCCCTGTTAACTCGATAGTGGTTTTGTCCGGTAATACGACAATATCTGGTCGTTTTCTGGGATTATCGAACTCTGCGACCGTGTTTTTAAAAAGTTCTCTGGCCACTTTTTGCAGACTTACGTTTGAGCAATACTCTTCCGATTCGAATTCTGGTCCAAACAGCCAGCGTGAGCGAAGTACCAACGGATGTAATGTATGCAGTTCATCGGTATTTGGATCGCCTGAAATTCTTCTGATTGTCTCAATAACGCTTAAACGACTGTCTATTTCATCGAGAACTCGTAGCGCGTCTTTAACTGACCACTCGTCGAGCAGTCGGTCGAGGCTATCAATGTCATCGGCCGGCAGAGCCGAAAGTTTTTGCAGTAGCGCCGCGCCACTCTTGGTTTTTTCCAGGTTAATGACAGCATTCACGGCTGTGGCGAGAAAGTCCGGGGATACCGTTGGATGGGCTTGAGCGATCGCTTTGGTAAATTCAGTGACTTCATATTGAGCTCCTCTACCTAAACCGGCAAGTTCCAGTCGATTTTCAGTAAGGGCATCTTCCAAGGATTCTTCAATAACTTCAGCGGCAATGGATGCTGCCACTTCAATAATGCATGCAGTGGTCTTTTTGAACAGCTCATGTACTCGTTCACTTTTCTTGAAGCTGGTCCAATCCGGTTCCACTTCGCTTTCGAATCCGTGAGTATCGACAATCACCTTGTAGCGTCGCGCGAAACGGGTGCGGCCATCAAAACTATGGATTTGGCCAACTGTCCAGGATGGGGTGCCGACCAGCCGATGCTTCACCCAAAATGCAACGCCTTGATGAACTGAAGAATGATTTACACAGGTGGAGTCGATAACGATCACCGTAGCCGTATTGCCACCGCCAAAATCAATCTCAGTTCTGCTGGCGATACCCTCAATGTTCTGCATGGGGCGAACAATGCCATTAACGCGAATTTCGAACTCAGGATCGTGAATAAATCTTGCGGCAAGTACAGTCAAGATTTCTTCAGGGTCGGGTAGATGTCGTTCAACTCGGACGATAAGGCGGGTGCCGCTGCCGTTACGGCTTCCTGCTTCTTTGTTGCGTAACACAAAAGGGCTTGGACCGGATTCCGTGCCGACAAGAAAAGTACTTAAGGCTCCGTCCCGCCAAGTCTCAACTTGGTATTCATCGCCAAAACAGAGCAAACCATGTCGTCCAACGCCGTTACGACCATAGGCTTTACGTTGGCGAGCAGAACGACCAGCCGGAAATTCAACATCCTCACCTTGATGTTTTAGACGGTCATAACGCAATGTCATCCAGCGTTTACTGAATTGCGCCGCAGTCATGCCGTGACCATCATCCTGTACCGTCAAGTTATCTCCGACTTTTTCCGGTATTTGTATGTCAACACGCGATGCGCCGGCATCCCAGGAATTGGCAACCAATTCAGTGAGCGCGACTTGCGGCACATGGGCAACTGAACCAAGTTCTCGGAGAAGATAATCCTCTTCAAATAGCGAATTTTGTAAGGAGTCATCAGCCATGTTGGTGGCCCTCTGATGAAAATATGCGTTCTAACGTTGCTGGAATGAGCGCTTGGTTGGCTTCGCGGATTGCGTTGTGAGATGTTTTTAGTTGTTGAACACGCCGATGCATTTCGCGGATTTTTAACTGTGTCGGCATTGGCGGAACAGGCATTTCGTAGTTCAAAAATGCTGATGGTTGCAGCCTGCGACGACGGACATTAGTGCCACCGCTTATTCCTGCCAGTTCTGGCCAAACCGAGGGCGTACGAAAGTAAATGTCGATTATCTCCGGCAAAACGACGTCGGTATCAATAGTGAACACCGGAAATTCAGGGGATACCACCATGCCGTCGCAAGCTTCGGGAACGACACCTAGTGCGCCTTCCCATGCCATGAGTTTGGGGTAAATAAAGTCGCCAGTCTTTACGGTGGATAGTCGCGGATAGGCAAACTCGCTTCCGGCTTTATTGACACTGGCAAACACGCCGCGCCCGAACGAATATACCCCGGCGAATTGATAATTTTCTAGTTGATCTACTATGACGTCAGCTTGTCGTAACGATACCAGTTCCGACATTTTGCGTTTGGTAATGCCTGTTTCGGAGGGTGAAAAAATATAGTTGCGAATCAATGCTTCGGCATCGGTTTCCATTGCATCCAGATGTTCATTGACTTGCCGTACTTTTTCCGCCAATTGATCCAGGCGGGCGACGATGCGTTGTTGTTCGTCAATTTTAGGCAGCGGAATATTCAGGCTCAAAAACTGAGCTGGCGATACCGATTCACGTCGCGCGCCCATGCCTTTGGCTTTCCCTTGTAGCTGTGTCCAAACTGCTTCCCTTTTGCAATACCAATCGAGGTAACGAGTATCGAGCCGATCCGGATTCGCTCTAAAAGTTGGAAATACCGGCGATAAAAACCACCCATCAAATTCTTCTGGGATTCGAGCAATAGCGCCTTCCCAGGCCTTGGGCGAACTGATAACAAAATCCCCAGCATTCAAACGGTGAAAGCGTTTATAGGTTGTATCCAGCGGAGAAATCGGTTTTCGTTTGAATAGGCCTCTTGCAAAACCGTAAACGCCGGCAAGATTGACCGTTTCCAGTTCAGCACTTTCAACAGCATCAATTTGGGTATGTAATACTTCTCCAAGTTCGACTGTTGGCCACCGACTCATGCCTCACCCTCATTTTTCGAACCCAACAACCGCCGCGCTTCCAATTCAATCCGCGACCGCTCCAATTCCTCCGCCAACAGCTTTTCATTCGGCAGCACGGTTTGATATTCCGCGGCCAGTACCTTGTTCGGCAGGTTGTCCAAGGCGTAATGGGCTTCCGCCGCGCCTTTGGCGGCGCATAGAATCAGACCCACCGGCGGGTTTTCGCCGGGTTTCATCCAGTGTTCGCGGGCATAATTCAGGTATAGGTGCATCTGGCCGGCGTCGGCATAGCTGAACTTGCCGACCTTAAGGTCGATCACCACCAGACATTTCAGGCGGCGATGGAAAAACAGCAAGTCGATGCGAAACCAGGTATCGTCGAGCCGCAAGCGGCGCTGGCGACCGACAAAGGCAAAGTCGTCGCCCAATTCCAGCAGAAAATCGGCCAAATGCTGGATCAGCGCGTCTTCGAGATCGGATTCCGAGTATTGGTCTTTCAGGTTGAGAAATTCCAGCACGAACGGATCCTTGATAGCTTGTTCCGGCGTGATGGCGTCATCCGGTTCGGCGTGTTCCGCTTGCGCCAACATCGCCACTTTGTTTTTGGATAACGCCGTGCGTTCGTAAAATTGGCTGTTGATCTGCCGATCCAGTTGCCGCACCGTCCAGCCGCAACGCAGGGCTTCGGTTTCGTAGAAGCCGCGCGCTTCTGGTTTTTTGACCGAAAGCAAGCGCACGTAAGCCGACCAGGGCAGCGGGAAGGCTTCGGCCAAATTTGAGAGCGTGAGTAATTGTCCAGACGCTGTCTGGACAATTGGTGTAGGGGAAGATTCTGCAGACATTGTCTGCGGTTTTTGGGAAGAAATGCCAGACACTGTCTGGCGAATCTTATCCATCGGCCAGGTCAGATAGAACGCCCGCATTTGCTGGAGGTTTTGACGACTAAACCCCCGGCCAAAACGATTGCTTAAATCCAATGCCAACCGCTGAATCAACGCCTCGCCATACGCGGCGCGATCTTCGCCACCTTGTTCGAATTCGACGATGCGGCGGCCAATTTCCCAGTAACTGGCGGTCATTAAGGCGTTGACGCTACGGGCGGCGGCGCGGCGAGCATTTTCCAGCAGTTGGACGATGTCGGTATGAATGTCGCCGTAGGCAATAGGCAAATCGTTGGTTTCGCTCATAGCGCCACCTCATGTTTTAAAGTCTCGACTCGGGACGCTGGAGCGTCTGTGACTGGGTTACCACGCGGAACGTGGGAACCATGGAATTGAGATTTCCGAGACAGTGTTTCGGAAATGTTCATTGTTCCACCTCATGTACCAAAGTCTCGATCTCACCCAATAAGCGCATGACCTCGGATTCGTGGCTGCGCATGCTGGCAATCAGGTCTTTGGGATCGGCATGTTCAAGGCCTGCTTTGGCGTGGGGATTCTTTTGATCGAGATTATAAATCGGCCAGTACAGCGCATCGCCTTCGCTTTGCGCGGTTTTGGCGGCGGTTTCGTGGGCTTGTTGTTTGCCTTTCAGGTCGCGAAGCTGGCTTTGCAATGCGGCTTTGTCACCGTTGCCGGCGGCGGACACGGCTTGTTCCAGTTCGCGAATCTGTTTGCCCAAGGCCAGCGCTGCTGAGCGTTCGCTTTCGGCGCGTTGCCAGTGCGGTTCTGCGGCGGCCAAGGCTGCCGCACGTTTGCCGGCAAAATCGACTTTCCAGGCTTGCGGGGTTTCCTCGCGGTTGTGCCACCAGTTTAAGGCAGGTTCCAGCTCTTCGAATTGCAAGGATGCGGTTTTGCTGTATTTCTTGCGGCCTTCCGGTAGCGGTTGTTCGTAATACCAGATGGTTTCGGTGGGGCCGCCACGCTCGAAAAACAGCAGATTGGCCGGAATATCGGTATAGGGCGCGAATACGCCTTGCGGCAGGCGGACGATGGTATGCAGGTTGAATTCTTTGAGCAGTTCTTCCTTGATGGTGGCGCAAACGCCATCGCCAAATAAAGTGCCGTTGGGCACAACCACGGCGGCACGACCGCCGCGTTCGGCGCCGAAGCCCGCATAACGCAATTTGCGCATGATGAACTGCAGGAACAACAAAGCGGTTTCGGCGGTTTGCATGTTGGCCGGGAAATTGGCTTTGATGCCGGCTTCCTCCTCGCCGCCGAACGGCGGGTTGGTGAGGATGACATCGACGCGTTCGCTATGGCCAATTTCAGTGACGCGGCGTTCCAGAGTATTGCCGTAAGCAATTTGCGGGGCTTCCAAACCGTGCAATAGCAAGTTCATCTGCACCAGCATATAGGGCAGGGGCTTGGCCTCCTGACCGAACAGGCTTTCGCGCTGGAGGGCACGACGGTCGTCAGGCGTAGCAACTTGCTGAAGCAAGTGGTCGTAGGCTTCGACCAGAAAACCGCCGGTACCGCAAGCCGGGTCGAGTACGGTTTCGCCGAGTTTGGGGTCGGAAACCAGAACCATGAAGCGTACTACCGGGCGCGGGGTGTAGAATTCGCCGGAATCGCCAGCCGCATCGCGCATTTCCCGCAGCATCGATTCGTACAGATGCGACAGAGTATGAATTTCCTCGCTGCTGTTGAAGTGAATGCCGTTGATCTTGTTGATGATGTCGCGCAGCAAAAAACCGCTGACCATGCGGTTTTGCACGCCTTTGAATACGTTGGCGATAACTTCGCGCTGGCTGCCTTTTTCGCCTTCGCCAGCCAAGCCGCGCAGATAGGCAAACAAGCCTTTGCCGCGTTGTCCGTCGGGACGGATGGTTTCGTCCTGGTTGATGAAAGACAATAACTCCTCGCCGGTGACGCCGTCTTCCCGTGCGGCCCAATCCCGCCAGCGGTAAGGTGATTCGACGATGCCTTGATAGCGTTTGCCGTCCAGCTCGGCTTCCTGTTCGTGGAGTAGTTCAAGATCGTCGAGGAATTTCAGAAACATCACCCAGGTGAGCAGCGGTAGTCTGTCGACATCGCCGTTCAAGCCTTTGTCTTTTCGCAGGATGTCGCGCGCCGATTTGATCAATGCGGACAGTTGTTGTGCGGTGGTTAATACGGGTTTGGTTTTTTTAGGTTTGACCATGCAAAGAATGAATAATTATTGGTAGATGGCGGACTGTAATTGCGACACAGCCGCTTTCAGGCCCTGAATGCCGCCGAAATGGCGGTTGGCGATTTCCGTGGGGGTGCCGTATTGTTCGAACGGCTGGACTTTCATCAATTCCGACAAGGCATTGAATTGGCTAATGCCTCGCTCGATGTATTTATCCAGCATCAGCGCGAGGATTTCTCGGGCCGTTTCGCTGTGCTGGCTGAACAGATTCTGAGCCGATTTGCGGGCTTGCTCGGCACGTTGCCGGCGGGTCAACAAAGGCGCATTCCAAGCCAGATTGCAAAGCAAATCGAAGGGATCGGCATCCGGCAAGTCGGACGATGCGGCGAGTTCTTCGAAGCTGATGCCGCGTTCGGTGAGTTCGCGTAGCAAGTCGCTACGGGTATCCGGGTTGGCCCAGTCGCGCTGGAATTCTTGACTGCCGGGATACATCGAACGCACAGCACGGCCTGAATATTCGGTGTAGCGCACGACTTGCAGTTTCTTGCCGTCGGTATCAAGATCGTAGACCAGATGGCCGATGACTTCGACCGTGCCGCCATCGACGTAGAATTTACGCGGCTCCTGCGGCGGATCGGTGATGATTTCACCTTCGCCGTCAGTAGGGTTGTCATCGTCCGGTTGGTATTCGCCGGGTGTTTCCTGGACTTCGTCCTCGATGATCTCGACTAAAGTATCGACAATTTCGCCTTCTTCATCGATGGTGACTTCTTCGATACGCGCCGGATCGCCGTCAAAGTCAGGATCGGCGAAATGCCGTGTCGCCGTGCCGGTGAAATCGATGATGTTGAAATATTCCTTGCCGTAATCAACCTTCAGGCGCGTGCCGCGACCGACGATTTGCTTGAATTCCGAGCGCGAACCGACGACACGAGCTAACACCACGTTTTTCACCATTTCGGCATCGACGCCGGTGGTGAGCAGTTGCGAGGTAGTCAGTATGGCGGGCGTGGGTTTGTCGACATCCTGGAAATGAGCCAGATGGGTCAGGCCGATGGCGCCTTCGTCGGCGGTAACCCGGCAGACATAATCGGGATATTGTTTGACCAGGTCGCTATTCAGATTGAGCAGTTCTTGACGCATTTCCGAGGCGTGTTCCTGATCGACGCAAAACACCAAGGTTTTAGCAAAGCGATCGGTACCTTTCAAAAAATCGGTGAGATGCTTGGCCATGGCACGGGTGCGCGCCCGCAAAGCAATCACGCGTTCGAAATCCTTGGTTTGATATTCATCATCCGGTACCGGGCGACCGTAACGATCCAGTTCATCTTTGGAAGGTCGCCAACCCGCGGCATCGACGGTGGTAATCACACGATGCACCCGATAAGGCGCCAGAAATCCGTCTTCGATGCCTTGACGCAGGCTGTAGGTGTAGACGGGGTTGCCGAAATACTCGTAGCTATCGCGCGAGTCTTCTCGTAGCGGTGTTGCCGTCATGCCGACCTGGATCGCCGGTTGGAAATAATCCAGCACCGCCCGCCAACTGCTGTCATTTCGGCTGGAGCCGCGATGGCACTCATCGATGATGATCAAATCGAAAAAGTCTGGACGGTACTGACGAAAAACATCGCTATAAGGATTGGTCAGTGCCTGGTAAATACCAAAATACATTTCCCGGCCCTGACTGACATCGTTGCCGGAAATTTTGAAGCGGGCATCGCCGAACGGGGCAAACATCTTGGCCATCGGATCGTCGACCAGAATGTTGCGGTCGGCGAGAAACAGAATTTTGGGTCGTCGATATTCGCCGGTTCTGTTCCAGCGGCTATTCCACAACTTCCAACACAGTTGAAAGGCCACGCAGGTTTTACCCGTGCCGGTGGCCATGGTAGTCAGGATGCGTTTTTGTCCGAGTAAAATCGCTTCGATGATGCGGTTGATGGCAATGACCTGATAGTAACGGGGAATCTTGCCCGACACCAAATTAAACGGTTCCAACAATTGGTTACTGGCTGTTTCAGACAGCGAAGAGGAGGCGGTTAGGCGGTGCCAGAGTTCAGCGGGACTTGGGTATTGATCAATTACACGTTCAGTACCTGTCGTGTAATCGATTTCAATAATTTGCCGACCATTGGAGGCATAAGCGAATTTAAGCCCAAGAATTTCGGCATATTCGCGCGCTTGTTGTGCGCCGGTTTCGGCAGGAAAGGCGATGCTTTTGACTTCGACGACGGCGAGCGGAAAATCGCGCCGGTAATACAACAGATAATCGGCACGTTTCTGTTGGCCGCGACGTACTTTGCCGCCGGTGACAAAGATCCGGCCATTGGTGAAGGTACGTTGTTCGCCGATTGAATGGGGAGAGACTGACCAACCGGCTTGAACCAATTTTGGGGTAACAAACTCGCGACTGGTATCGGCCTCGGTCATGATCATATCGCGTTTGTTATCCCTATCCATCCAGTTCTTTCCTGATCAAATGCCTAGCGGTTATTATGCAGTATCAATAAATGATGGAATGTTAGCAGCTAAGGGGCTTAACGCATAAGTATTAACTATTTTGGTGCATAGCTAGTCAGCAATTTTTGGCCACAATCATTTTAAGTAATATCATTCAATCTCGTAGATCAAACGTCCATACAAGCAGTTTTTATTAACAAGGGAAATAACATATATGAACAAATCGGAACTCATCGACGCCATCGCCAGCCATGCTAACCTGACTAAAGCCGACGCCGGTCGCGCATTGGATGGCCTTACCCAATCCATTCAATCCGCACTTAAAGCGGGCGATTCCGTGGCGTTAGTTGGCTTCGGTACGTTTGAAGTGAAAGAGCGCGCCGAGCGTTCTGGCCGCAACCCGCAAACCGGCGAAGCCATTACGATTGCCGCCGCCAAATTGCCATCCTTCAAAGCCGGCAAAGGCCTGAAAGACGCGGTTCAGTAAGTTTTAGACCGCTCATTGCGACCCCATACCCCAGCCCTCCAGTTCCGACTGCCGTTTGACCGTGGGTACATCCAAATCGGTCATCCGGCCTTGAGTACGGGTTAAGGTGTCTTGGCGGCCGCTGGAGACTGCGCCGTATTTCTGCGGATTGAGTCGGCTGCCTGTGCCGGTGAGTTGATCCAGATTCAGCATGGACGCCGCATTGGCGGCGGTCGGCAAATGCCCCGTCTGCGCCAGAATCGCCAACCATTCGTCCAGATTGACCTGGGTCCAATCCACGCGGTCCAGGTCAGCGACTTTGATGCCGGTACAACTCGGACTTTCTGGCGTGCCGAAATCCATGCCCAACTGCGGTTTGATTTGTTCGTTGAGGATGCGCGCTAGCGGCGAGTTGTAGCAACAGTAACTTTCCTTGCGCACCCAACACACGCCAGCTACCTTGCTCTCGCAATAGGTGCCGAGGTCCGTGCAGACTTTCAGTTGTTTCTTGGCTGCGAGTTCGTACTCCGGTTCTTCGCAGGAGTAGACTATTTGGATAATCATAATGATGATCATCACCACCGTATAAGCCGTCATCAAGGTACTGAGCAACTCGCCTGCGACTGCGGCACCGCCGCCCAATTCGACGCCTCCGGATTCCGCAGCTGGCGTTAAATTGCCAGCCGAATCGAAGGCTGCCTGGCCGCCGGCACTGAATAGTGCGTTACCGGCGGCTTCGCCAAAGGTTTGGCCGATCCATTCCGCTACCGACTTCATTAATTCGCCTTTCAGCGAGTCGAGTAAACCTTGCGAGGCAATATCGCTGGTACTGAGCATGTCGGTGCCGACCAAGTCATTAACCGTCGAGGCAAAATCCGCCTGAAAACTGTTCCAGGCATCGCCAGCCAACGTGAACGGGGTGCGCATGGTTTCCCAGGCGCCCCGGATAGCGGAGGTGCTGTCCATGGCCATGACGGCACTGTCCATCTGACTGGTGGCGATCAATAAATCAATATAACGGCCCAGCCCCATCGCGCCAGAGGGTGTTTCGCAGCAATCGACCAGGCTGAGTGCACCGCCGACCATTTTACAACTGGCCGGTTTGCCTTGAAATACCTGACAGGTAGTCGGATCCTTTTGCTGCAGATCGGTATTGGCGTAGTCGCAATGCAAGTCCATCGCCATTTGCTGAGCGCTGTTGAGTAAGGCGACCGCCTTGCTGAAATCCTGACTCTGGGTGCGATTCACGGTAATGCAATCTTCCCCCATGCAGCGTATCGGACCAGCGCATTGTTGTTGGGTATTGCTTTGAATGCCGGGAATGCCCACCGTTTGCCCACAGTCGTAGGTATCGACACTGTCCCAGCAGGTGCCGGAGGCCAACACACTGGTACATTGGCTTTTGATGAACGAGCAGCCTTGAGTTTCTAACGACGCACAGGTCTTGTTGGGTATCCCGTTCGCCGGCGGTTCTAAACAGTGGGTGCCGGCGGTGTCGGTCCAACATTGCCCATACTGATTCAAATCGCAATGCCCTGAGGCTTGAATATTCATGCAAGTATTGCGAATCCCAGTCGAACTGGCCACCGGGGCTTGGGCCAAATCCGTGCCGCAGACCATCACCTGCGAAGTCGGGTCGACGTAACAACCCGAAGCGTTGGCAGGATCATTCGTGCAGCTCAATTGGCTGCCGGCCTGGCAAATGCCGTCAGTAATCGCATTGGCTAAGTTTTGGCAATTCGGACCGCTCCAGCTCCATTGGTCCTGGGTGATCAGTTTCGACAAATCATAGCGGAGCCGAATCCTGGAATAACCTTCACCATTACCACCAACCATGGTTTCCTGCTTGAAGACTTTGTTGCCCGTACTGTTGAAGGCATAGGTGACGTCGCGATTGGGATGGTCGACCCAGCTATTGCTGAGCTCACATGAGCCACCCCAGCCGGTGGAGCCGGTGTAAATCAGATTCCCGCCGTAATAGACGCGGGCATGGTCATCGAATTCGACGTCTTCCAGCGTGGCACTGATGATGGCTTCCGGGTGCAGGACGTTGTATGTGACTTCCCAGTTGAATATGCCGCAGTCGGCTGACCAATAGTTATCGCCCACACGCCCGACGTACAAATCCATGCAGCCAGAACCACAGCTGGACATGCCTCCGTTACCGGAGACAAAGCTGAGTAGGGTCTCTACATTGACTTGATGGGTGGCGGTACAACTTTGCGGTACCGTCGGTTGGCGCAGACACAACTGATAGTCGGGGATACGGACCGAATGGCTGGTCTCGGTTTGCGTGGTCACGGTGGTACAGTCCGAAAACGACTGAGCCCAGGGCGTGAAATTGGCAAACACCTGATCGCCGGCATTCCAGACTGCATCGTTGTGTAAATCCGGATGCGACTGGTGGGCGTTGTCAATCAGGGTGCGATAGGCTTCGCCGGTGAAGCTGGTTTCGCCGTTCAAGGCGGTCTGCGCGTTTAACCCCGCCGCCAGTGTGCCGGGGTTGTTGCCATAGAGATCGGCAAAGTCCTGGGCCGTGGTCGTAGCGCTGTTAGTATCCGGAAACAAGGTGCCAATCGATATGGCACTTTCCTGAGCAGTCCCCGGATTCAAGGTCAGCGTGCCGTTGCCGGTATCGATCGGAAAAGCAAAACCGCCGAGGACTTGCTCGCCCAATTGTTGGCCATCACGCCCGGCCGCCTGAATCGCATCCGCCCAGGACACGCCAAACGGTGTCCAGGCCAGCGTGACGCACAGCACCGCTGACAGGATTTGCGTAACAAATGTTTGGGGATCAAAGAATTGTCTCATCGCCTCATAAACCAACGCAGCAATCTTGCCACCTAAATAGGATGTATAGATGATCTTCACCCGGCCCCGGATACGTGCGTCCCGCCCCCCACTTGAAGGTGGTTTCGCCAATGGCGTGATTGGACTCAGTTTCCGCGACCGGATAAAACATCGATAGCCGGTATTGCGACTTGGGGATGAAGGGATAGATATAGCCGCCGCATAAAGCATCGTTGCCAGAGGTTTTCCAGGCCAGCCCGCGTCGATGCAAGGACGCCGTCGCCCGTGTCGCTAATAAGCTGGTGATGCGCGGATCGGTACCGTAACTGGTAGGCGAAATCCCGGATAAAGGATACATATGACCCCAGGCGCCGGCACACCAGAACAAGGCATCCAGCGGATTGCCTGTGGCTGCCGCCGCGGCATCGGCGACACAGGCGGAAATGGCCACCGGATTGGCGAACAACGCCGTTTCCGGACTAGTAAAAAACGCCAATAAATCGTTGTTCCAGGTCGGGTCCAGTTCCGAGACATATAGCAAATCAAAATCCCGGTAGCCGTCACTGTTGCAGCGACCATCCCAGAATAGATCCAGCAGGATGGTCAGCGGAAAGGCGAAATAGTGGTAATTGAAAAATGACATCTCGCTGGCATCGAAGTCGGCCTTGCCGGTGGTGGCGATCAGACGAACGTTCGAGGCACTGAATTTATGGCCTCCCAAAGCCGGCGAGCACCAGGGATTGCGGACGATCTCGATCAGCCTCGCCGGGTTCCAAAGACCCATGGTCATGCCAAGTTTCGGAATCCCCATCGGATCGGTACAGAAACAGAACTTCTCATCAGTCGCGATGCTCGGTACGTTGCCACCGCCCAGCGAAGCTCCCGCCGCCCGAATCGGAAATAAACAGCTCCAGCAAATATCGGTGACCAGCTTGCCAGACCACAGTTCGGCGTCGGAGCACAACGGATCGATGCTATTGGTTGTGGTGTCGGCATAAAGCGGGGTTGCCAGTGTTATCAAGCCTCCCAAAACCCAAGGGAAAACGAATCGTTTCATGACCGCTCTCCCGAAGAGACAGGCAGTTTTCGTTCATGAACAATCAGACGGTTGCCTGATTGTTCGATGAATGACGGCACATGCTGTAACTGAAAACGGCTGCGTACATCCGGTGTCAGTAAATACACCGGTGCCTGCATGGTGTTTTCCAAGTGTTTAAGCTTTTCCCAGCCATCTTGACGCGGCAGAGACGTGGCCAAATACATCACGAGGGCCTTTTTGTCCTGGCAGGATTGATGCTGAATCAGCTCAACTTGAGCTTGCACCGTGGCATCGAACACCATCAGACATAATCCAAACGGCATCTTGTCCAATGGGTTGACGGTTTGTCCGGCACGGATGATCAGCTGTCCATTGGGTACCGTTAAATCTCGCGGCGCGGTAATGGTCAGATCCACGGTCCGATCACGATCGACCTGAGCCGTGGGTAGGTTTTCAAATTTTTGCTGTTCCCAGAATCGAGCGATGGCTTGTCGCTGCTTTTGTTTCCAGTCGATGGCCGCCATCCGGCGTTTGATCTCTTCGAGCAAGTCGATTTCGGCAATCTCGGCAACATCGCCCATAGTTCCCAAATCACCCTGTTTGCCGGCTTTGATCTGCTCGTCCAGCCAGGATAGGCTGCTGACACCTCGAACGTGTAGCCGGGCTTTACCGTCCTGTTCGACGACGATGTCCGGTACCGTCGTCACCGACCAACGTTGAAAACGGGTGGGATCGATGACGACGTTTGGCAGTGGATCTATTCCTTTCAGCAAGCGCTTGAGGTCCGCCATCAAAGCCGGCAGTTTTTGGCCGGGTTTGGGGCCGCGAAACACCAGTAATACATCATCCCGGCCTGCGGCCTCTTCAAAGATGCCTATCAGCGCCGTATCGCCGAGTGAAAACGAGACAAACAGCAGTGTGAGTGGTTTGTTCGAAGGGGGTGTCTGCAGGCCGCCTGCCGATCCTGTCGATAGTGCCTTCGCTCGCATCGCTTGTGAAGCTTCCAAAATTTGTTGCGCCTGGCGTTTCATGTCCAGTTGATCAGTCTGACCGTTCAACCACTCAGGTCGAGGCTGGCCTTCCAAGGCTTGCAAGATGGCTTGAGAACGTTGCAGCCAGGCTTCTTCAGCCTGAACCGTATGCACACTGAACCAGCAGAGAAAACAAACCGCCGATTGACGCCAAGGACGCTGTGACCGATCAAAACAACGCATAGGCTCGTCCAATCACTTGATGGTCGTAGACATAGCCCCAGTAACGCGAATCGAAGCTTTTGTCGGTTTGCCCGGTCACCCAATACGCGGCGGGTGGGATCGTTTCATGGCGGTTAAAACGGGTAGCCGGCTTCTTGAGTTTCTCCGTCAAAGGCAGCCCGTCGATAACTGGTTCACCGTTTATAGTGGTGTGCTGCGGATCGACGTGAATGGTATCGCCCGTGACGCCGGCGGCGATTTTGACAATGATCTGGCCGTCCTTAAAAAAAGGCGCCATGCGCTCGGCCCGGAACGCGATCAAATCGCCGCGCCAGATGTCTTTATTTTGGGTATCGATCAGGTATATCCATTTATCCGGCAGGCAGCGATCGACCTGGTCATCGCCGCCGATCAAAAAGCGTTGGCCGAGGTAACGTTCCACGGCTAACACCAGCAACAAAATCGGTATCGCCTTCAGCAAAAAGAGGCCTAAGCGATGACGAGTGACACCGGGCGACGATGGCGAATGGAACCGGGGTTTATTCATAGGCTTAGCGTCCTGTTTGTCGAACATAGACATCCTCCGGTGCGGCCACCACCGCTGTTGAATCGATCACCAGATAGCCTGCGTCACTGAGCTTTTTGGCTTGACCCTGCCAGTCATCGACGATCTTGGCCATCTGCTCCTGACTGGCATTGGGCGGTATCGATTGAATCAATTTGGCGCGGTCGAGCACGAACACCGGCGTAACCAGATTCAGGCGCGCCATTGGCTGTTGAAGTTGCTGTTGCGCAGCCAGCCAACCGCCCATGCCGCCCAGACAAGCCGCGATTAAAACGGTGCTGAGCCATTGTGATTTAGCGTCCATGATTCAACTCCCGTGATTTAGGCTGGCGACTGTCGATGAGTTGTTGAATGGCATCGCCTAAACTCAGGCCTTGCCGGCGTAGCTGCTTGAGTGCCTGAACATCTTCCGGTTTGGTCGAGAAAAGAATGCGTTTGAACGGATCGACGATCAGTCGGCCTATGCCGGAACCCATCTCGGTGATGAAGAAAATCTCGGAATAGGCGCCGGGCAAGGTATGCACGGTTTTCAGCAGTTCATAGCCGCCGTCCGACAACGGCAAGCGCCGATCTTGCTTCATGCCTTCGATGACTTCGGCTTTTTGACCGAGCAAGTACATATTGGCGGAGTTCTCGACGATGGCTCGCCCTGCGGCATTGCGGTACAAGTCGTTCACCGATTGGGTGATGGTGACTGCAGCACCGCCGTATTTCCGAAACCGCCGGTAGCCGTGCTCCATGAACTTGGCCACATCGCCTTCGGTGAGCAAATCCCAGGCTTCGTCGATGATGACGATCTTGGGCCGGTTGCGTTCGCCCAGATACATTTCCTGCTGGATTTGGTAGATCAGCTGCAGCAACACGACTTGTTGCAGATGTTTGCGCCCCTTGAGTTCCTCCAGTTCCAGTACGGTAAAGTCGCGGGTGAACTTGGCGTTGTTCTTGCCATTGAAGTAGCGACCGTATTCGCCTTTCGTGGTAAACGGAAACAACTGCTCGCCGACATCCTTCAAGCGTTGATCGGTTTCGGCACACAGGCATTTTGCAATGTCGTCGACGGACATGGCCTGAGCCTTTTCGGTCCAGAGTTGCTTCAATATCCGCTTGAGACCGGCGGTTTGAAAGTCGGTCAACTTCTCGGTCGGCGCCGCCATTTGGCTGACCAAGCCGGCCAGCATGTCGGCTTCCGCCTCGAAGTTCTGCACGATCTCGAACGGGTTCATGCAGATGTTTGAGCCATGAGTGAACTTGACGAAATCGCCTTCCAATACTTCGCAGAGGTTTTCGTAAGAGCGGCCGACATCAATCGCCCAGATTTGCGCGCCTTCGGTCAGGTAGCTGACGATGATCTCGTTGGTCAGAAACGATTTGCCTTTACCGGATTCGGCGGCGATGCAGAGGTTGTAATTGCCAGTGGTATCGAACAGCGACACCGCCATGTGCTCGCCGTTACGCGAAACAAAGTTCAAGGTCGGCGTGCCGGTGCCGGCCCAATCGCCAAACAGCGGCAATAGCGGAATGGCATGCCGCGTGGCCAGGGTGCGGTAGCGTTTCAAATCGGCGATCGCCGAACGCTCGGGGCCAAACGGCAAACAGTTGAGGAAAAACGGCAGGCAGAAATACTTGTCTTCTAACAGCTGAAAACCCAACTCCCGAAAATACACCCGAGCATTGGACACCGCTGCGGCTTCTTCCTGTTCGTCGCAAAACAGCAGCACACCGAAATAAGCCCGAATTGGCCGGTCGCCGTCGCGGTAGGCGTCAAACAACACGTCGAAATGGTGTTTGCGTTGCACCAGCACCGGCAAAAACCGGGCAATTGGCGTATTGACTTGGTTGGTGATGAATTGCCGAACACCTTCCTGGTGGGTACGGGTCGATTCAGCGTCCGGATAATGCAGGGTAAAACTGAGCAAGGTGTTTTGACGAATGCCGCGGGTGCCGGACAAAATGTCGCCCAGATAACTCTTGGCGCTGCCGAAGTAAAAATGATCCGGTGTGCGTTTGGCGGATAAGGTCTTAACCCGTTTTTGTCCCAGCCAAATGCCTTTTTCGTCGGTCCGAATCGTATTGTCGAAATCCAGCAATTGATCCCGTATCAATTGGGTAGGATCGCACTCAGGTACCACCCGGTCTTTCCAGCCGGCATCGGTCTGCCAGTTGAGCAACGTGTTGAGGATGCGGACATACTGATCAGCACCCAACACCTCCGGATACAAGCCAATGGTCGACAACGACTGTTGCGTAGCGAGTTGCAATTCGGTTGCCCGGCGGATGTCACTTTCACTGGGCCGGGGATGCCCCATGGGCAATTTCACGGTCACGAAAATGTGACTGCGCCGCAAGCGAGCCCCCGAGATCGATTCCGGCGGTTTGGTGGTGCCTTGTCGCAGAAACTCGATACTGGCTTGAGTCATGGTTTTATAGGTTGGCTTTTGCTGTTTCAAGCGCCGGGTCTGCATGATTGCCAGCGACTCTTCAATATCCGGTGATGTCCAGAGCGACACTTGCAATAGCGTTTCGGTCGGCCAGTCCTGGTTTAGCAACACGTTGACCCGCGCGGAGACGCTGGCATCGGCGCCGGTCAGAGGTCGGCACAGAAAGCCAAAACCAATGCTGCTATCGGCCATCAAAAACAGGTGATGGTCATATTCATAAGCCAGTACCGTGAATAACTGATCGGCACGGGGGCGTTGCGCGGTTGTCATGGGGTCTGATCCTCGAAATACAGGTGTTGCATGGCTTCAGTTTGATGCTCGGCACGCAGGCGAATCGTAAAGGGATGTCGACAAACGCGAACCGCACGCTTTTTGCGTTTCAACTGCCGGGCTCTAGCCGGATGACAGGGGTTGATCGGCTGACCATTGGAGGCTTGGACCTTGACGGTCCGCTTATCCTTCGCCAATGTGCAAGGGCGGCGGTTGCCCGCCGCGTTCTCGGTATCAATAGTTGAACCGGTCATCGTTATTCCAGGCCTAAATCGTGGCCGTCACGATGTTGGTGATAATGGTCGGTGCCGCAAACAGGCCGACCCCGCTGGCAATTCCCAGCACGAAGCCCATGATGCTGCCACGCACGACACCGGCGACTAGGCCGACGATGACGAACACGATGGCGATGATGCGGCCGAGCAAGCCTTCCACCCAGCCGGTCAGCAAGGTCCAGACGTTGTTGAACTCGGTACCGCCAGCACCGGCCATGGCGTCGGATGCCATCAACATAAAAAATAACGATGCCAGGGTCACCAGTACCCCAGTTCGATGCGATGTTTTCATCAAAGATGTCCTCATAAAAGTTAAAAGACGGTTGCCCGTCGAATCTCGGACGCTCAGTCCGGCGTGTGTTAAGCGGTTGCCCGCTCGCTCTCGCAGGGGGTGTGCCCTGCGGTGAAATGGAAAGACGTATCAGGGCAATTTGTGATCCAGCCGGGTTGCTGGACCGTCATCGTCATTCGCGTCGATGGACGGCCGCTTCTCTGGCGGACGTTGCTCGACTTGTAAAGGAATCAACGACGAACTGGCTGTCGAAGCCGCCTTGCCGATCATCCAACGCCGGGGTTCCAGTTCGGTGTAGACGTAGTTGGACACCATCAAATCGCCCTCAGCATCTTCCCAAGGCGCGATCCAGATGCGCATCACCTGGGATGGCGTCCGAATCGGCGTGGGATCCTCGATCTTGGGCACGGGTTGTTGTAACGGTGGTGCGAGTGCCGGTTTTGAGATTGGCTCTGATTCCTGGCTATTTTCTGGAGGGGCTTCCGGCAACGCCGTATTGGTCACCTGGTAGGCCTGCGTCGTCGACAGACAGCTGGGTTCGTCCGGCATGCCTTTACAGCCGTAGTCGGTGGCGCAGCCGGTGGTGATGGCGATCAGCAGTACACTGAGTCTATAAATAGAAAACTGATGAAAGCGTTTCATGGCTTTTTCTCCGTGGCGTTTGTGTTTTGTGCGTTTGTATCGGGCGTTGTTGCCAGACTGGGCGACGGTTTCGGTTTATCGGCCAACCAATCGGCTAACACCTCGGGTGCGCCACTGTGGGTACGACCGTCAGGAGCAATCAGAAATGGCACACCCTTCAAATCGAATAACTTGGCGGTGACCACGGCTTTTTGCAGCGGCTCTTTGTTGCACTGAACCGGTGGTTCGGTCGGCAAGCCCGCGTAATCCTGTTTCAACAGTCGGTCGCGCACGGCGTCTTTGGTTTTGGCATCGCTCGCGCCCAGCTGACAGGCCAGTTGCACGACGATGTTTTGCGATTCGGGACCGAGGATGGGGACCATCACCAGTTTGAAGGTGTAATGGTCTTGCAAGACTTGCAGGTCATTCATGACCTTGCCGCAGTATGGGCAACGCGGATCGATGAATACCAACACCTGGCCTTTGCCGTGACCAACCGTCACGGCGCCGAGATCGTCAGCCTTGAGTTTCATCCGCGATAGATCGATGCGGTTGGCGATATTGTCGATATCCGCCAGTGCCTTGATTTCCTGCTGGGTCCAGATGTCCATCAATTTGCCGCCGTAAAAGGCAAAACGACCATTGCTGGAAATAAACACGGTTTGATCGCCGGTTTTGACCATCTTCAGGCCCGAGATCGGCAAGTCTTGCATGCCGTCGATTTTGATCGACAGCAAGCCGGCGGCAATGTCCGAGACCGGCTGCTTTTGCGGATTGGCAGCCAAGGCCATGGAGGCACTGAATAGCGTGGCTATCAATAAAGAAATTTGGCGTAGCGTCATAACGACCTTTGGAGTTGGGTTAAAGAATCAGCTCGGCGACTTCAGCTTCAGCGCCGTGCCTTTTTGCACGATGAAGTTGACCTGGCGAGTCGCATCGACTTCGATGACCGGGTAAATCTCTTCGGCCATGTCCATGTAAAAATGCGACAGACGTTCCATGGCGTAACCGGCGCCTTTCAAGGCACCGCCTTCCATCGACTGCGAGGAAAACGCGCTTTGAAACGGTGTAGTACCGGAAAGAGCCCCCAGTCCGCCGGTCATCAGCATCGGAATCTGGTTGCGACCGAAGGCATCGGAAAAGCCGCGTAAAAAGCCCGCCATCATGGATTGGGCGAGTAGTGCACCTTGTTTGGATACCACGCGACCGCGCACACCGTTTTTGCCGTCTTCGCCGGTGGCATAGGCATTCATGGGTACTTCGATTACGCCGCCATCCTGGCGTACGCAGGAAAAGGTCTCGCCGCGAAAGTAAGCGCGCTCGGCACTCAAGTCGCCGAAGCCCGCGGCCAACAGAAAGCACTCCCGCACATCGGCATGGAAACGGTTGGGCAAGATGGCTTCCTTCTTGATCCGGAACAGCACCGGCATCGGTTCTTTCTTGGCTTTTTTACCGGTCGGGGCATCGAGGCCATTCAGCAAGACGCCGGTCAAAATGCTGCCGGCCGGGATGAAGACGTCGCTATTGGCATGGCCTTGCTGCGACTGTCCGTGAGCGCTGTTCGACACTGCGTCTTTGTCTTTACCGTTGGACGGCTCAGCACCTTCCTGGATGACGCGAATTTGCATCGCCGCCGGTGCTTGGTTATTGGCTCGTGCTCCTGAGACGCCGGTATTGCTAGCAGTCGGTGCGGGAATAGCGGCTTGCTCGAACACGCGGTTGAGATCGTCTTGCCCGTTGTCGAACGGCGGATTGCTCGGGCGGCGGTATGACGGTCTTCCCGGTGCCGTTGGCTCCACAGCAGGTTGATTGGCGTCGCCAGGGTTGCCAGCCACTGCCGTTGTAGACGCTTTGTTCTTCAACGTCTCAACTTCACCGGTGACCGCTTGGAGCTTGGCTTCATAGGCGTCGCGCTCAGCGCTGGTCCATTGTTTGAAGCGGACTTCGTCGGATTGCTGTTCGCGCTTTTGTTGTTCCTCGATAGCCGCCAGACGGCGGGCTTGTTCCTCGTTTTTCTGCAGCAGATCGCGCAATTGCGCGGAAATGCCGTCGATCCCCAGCGAGCGCGGATCGCTATCGGTCAGGATGTGTTGGATGGTGGCCTGTTTACTCAGCGGCTTGCTGACTTCCGGGGTGACGGTGGCCAGTGCGATGATGACAGCCAATACCACGGTACCGATGCCACCGACGGCCAGATTACGTTTGGCGGTCGGACTCAAGCGTGTCCACCAGGTATCGACGCTGGCCATTACTGTTGACCTCCGCTCAGTAACGATGGACGTAAACTGACTGAAGCCTCAGGCGATTGTCGGACCACGACATACAACTCGGTGGCTTCCTGTGGCTTCAACACCACGTTGGGCCAGACCGAGACGGCGAGTACGTCCTGTTGCGTCGTCGCACAACTGCGTTCGTCTAACTCGAGCATGTCGCCGCCGATATTCTTGGCAAGACCCACCAGAATCAGCCGGTCCTGGCCTTCCAGAACTTGGCCGGTTTTGATCTGGACGCGGTCTTGCAGGCAGCGAATCTGTTCCTGCGGTTTTGGGTCGCGTAGCGAATACCCGGCTGGGGTCTTTTGCAAACCCAAATCCCGAAACAAGGCTTTCAGTTGGCTGATGTAGGCTTGTTCCTGTTGGCCCGAGGTTCGATTTGCCGTGTCGGCGCGCTGCCATTGATTCAGCAACTGATAGCTGTCCTTATCCAGATCGAGGTGGATTTCCCGCGCCGGAATGCGTTTGGGAATCAGGGTGAGCGATAGCGCAATGTCCTGGTTGTCACCGGGCGTGATGTATAAGGTGACCGGCGTTTCGTCGGCGGTGGCGACATAAACGATTTTGCCTTTGGTGCTGGTAGTAGCCTGGCTGGTGGTCGTGACTACCGGATGTTCGAACGGCGTGACCAGGCGATTCAAGTGGCCGACGGCAATTGGCATCAGTTCGTTGATGCCTGGTTTAACGGCAATGTGTTGTGGACCGATTGAAGTGGCGGTCGTTGATGCCGACGCCTGTTGCTTGGCCGCTTTCAAGATGCTGGCATCGACTGGGGGTAATTCAATGCCAAAATCTGGCTGCGATGGGACAACTGGCTGTGATGAGGAAGAATCTTCGGCCACAGTGGTTGCCGGTGGCAACACAGTCACGGGTAATTCATCCGCAGACAAGGCAGTGCTAACGGTCAGGAATAACAAAATTAGCGGAAATGAGCGATTCATGGTCGAGCCTCGCGGGTTTGGCCTTGCATTGCTTTCAGACGATCCAAGGTTCTGGGGGAATCCGGATACACGTCGATGTATTCCAGCCGGGGGCGATAGTTTTTAATGGCGATGATGAATTCGTAGGTACGGGGCTTCACGTCCGGTTTGGAACTGGGGCCCTGGCTTTTGAGTTCGCCACTGACAAAGACCTTGTTAGTCTCGGCTTCGTAGTCGACATGACGCGGGGTAAAACTGATCGCGACCCGATCCATTTTGATGGCCTTGATTTGATCGCTCATGGCATCCAGGACACTGCGGTAAATATCCGGCGCTAATAGCGGCTCGACCGCGGTTTTCAGAAAGTCGGCATTGGCCGGCGTGGTATTACCGAGGAGTTCAGCCAGGAACAAGCCCCACGATTCCTTGAACTCGCTGGATGCCTGGCTGCGCGTCACTTCGACTTCCTGGGTCAAGGTCGGTGGCACCAGAATGATGCTGCGTTCGGTTCGCCAGGCGGCCAGCGAGGTAATCACGCAAACGACGAGCAATCCTATGATGACGACGCGGCTAAACCGGTTCTCGGTCTCGTGCCCATCCCAGGTTTGCAGAAAATCCGACCATCTCATGGCAGAAATCGGCGAATGTAGGGATTGGGGATGGTTTGCGCGCGACTGGGCAACAAGCCCAGCCAATACAGCGCATGCAAGGTATAACCGTCAGGCCGGTTGTCGCGGAAACGCCGGTAGAATTTGACCGCGATGAATCCAAGCGCCAAGCCGGGGATGAACTGATCGATCAACATGCCGGTGAGCATGCTGACCATGAAGGGTACGATCTCGTCTGCACTCCACAACAGAATGTGGATCGGATCGTCTATCGATTGGGGAATGACAACGGGTTCCATAATGACCTCCGGTTGGGATGGTCATCATTGTGAAGACTAATTTGAGAAGGGCTTCTGCAGCTGACGACGAATTTGCGCTCAGCTGAAAGAATTGTATCTATATGATATTTTCAAATCTCTTACCAAAGAGTCTTTTAGCGAGATGTAAGGTGAACCGCAGCATAGACAGTGCTGGAGTCTTCGACCTCAGAGCCTTGCCAGGTTTTGACATAGGTGTAGTCCGCTACCCACACGGCATTCGGCCGCCCGGCGCTGAACTGCCGATTCGCGTGATCCAAGAGGCAAGCTGCATCGGCCTCTATGATCCGAGTTTTTTTACGGTTTTTCCGCGCATAATGCCCTTCAGCCCTAGGCTTCGCATCAGGCGTTCCACGGTACAACGTGCCACATCCCATGCTTGGCGCTTCAACTGAATCCGGACTTTACGAGCGCTGTAGTTTTGGCCGCTTTCATTCCAGACGAGGCGAACCTGTTGGCTCAAGACCTCGTCCTGCTCAACGTGGACAGAACGTAATGCGAAATTGGCTTTGCTGGCCGCATGCAGTTAATAAGCCGACGGGGTATTCGGCAATACTTAGCAGATCGGCTCGATCTCATAGACGCCCCGATGATCGTCTATGAAAGCTTTCATCGTTTGAACGAGCGAACGTATTCCACCCTTCGCAATTCATTTCTTGTTTCTAAATATACCCACTCATTCGCACATTTTCACCGCGTGTAATACTGGTCTCATTGTCAGTTGTTAAGCATGTACTCCACAAGAAATAGCCGATTAAAACTGTATCAAATAACGCCGATCTTACACTAATAATTGGGAGCAGCTAAAAGTGTCCTTAGCTGCGCGTATTTACGCCGTTAGCCGAGATTCAGGCCACCTGGTTTCAATTCCGTCTGCGGACCGATATTTCATCAACCAAATCATATGCGAATTCGGATTGAAAAAGTCTTGATTTTTTTAGATGATAGGTATTATCATTACTTTAGTGCAGACACATCATCTAAAAATGGCGACTCTTAGAGTAATACGCCTGATTTATTGAAGAACGTTGCTGCCACTGATCATGAAAGATCAGTTTGATTGGGTGCACATCTCGTTCGGAATCCATCAAGTTCGTTTGAGGGCCAATTGAAATGAGCACAGGTAAAACACGTTTTTAACGTCTCAACTTTTAGGATTTTTAAAATGGTTACCTTCACACATAACAATCCAGAAATGGAGCTCGAAAAAGGCCGTACCGCTTTGGTGCTGGTTGATATCCAAAACGATTTTCTCACCGATGGAGGCAAGTACAACGTCCTCATCGCGGAATTGATGAAGAAGAACAACGTGAATGACAAGCTGGAGACGCTATTGAAGACGTCGAAAGCCAATGGCATCCCGGTCTTCATGTCGCCGCATTACTTTTTCCCACATGACCATCATGGCCATCACGGTCATACCTATCTGGGGGCCATGGAAGATCTGGCTTTGAATGCTGGCGTTGTGGCTCGTCAGAGCGCACTCAGCTTCGAAGGGGTACAGGGCTCTGGCGCCGATGTACCGGAGCGCTTTAAGAAGTACATGGAAGATGAAAACACTACCATCACGTCACGCCATGTCTCCTATGCACCAACCAATGATCTGGTGCTGATGTTGCGCCGCCGCGGTATCGAGAAAGTGATAATGGCCGGTCCGGTTGCCAATCTGTGTGTTGAAGATCACATGCGCAATCTCATCCAAAACGGCTTCGAAGTTGCCATGGTGCGCGACGCTGTGGCCGCAGCAGCTAACGAAGAAGGTTCTGGTTACGACGCGGCAATGATCAATTGGCGCTTCATGGCCAACGCAGTGTGGACAGCGGAAGTGACCGTCCGCCGGATGATTGAAATAGGCAAAGCCTGAGCCCTCGCTCTGGCAACAGCTGTTAGATCGGAGCGGCAATCTCGGTTGCCTCGATCAGCAAATCCTCGATTAAGTAACACCATTTAACGGCATCAAATTTATATATTAGGAGTTTATATGAGCAAGGGCACTATTCTCGTCGTCGGTTCCAATGCAACTCAGCTGGAAGCAAAAACTGGCGGCACCATCACTATCGGTCAATTCCTCAATGAGACTGCGGTCCCTTTGAGGGCAATCGTAAAGGCCGGCTATGATTTCGTTCTGGCCACTCCGACCGGTGAAAAGCCGATCTTGGATCAAGATTCTGATGCGTTGATCTACTTCGCCAATGATGAAGCTGCACGCACCAATGCACGCGATTTCTTCAACAATAATCCGGCGATGAATGCAGTGCGTAGCCTGCGCTCGGTCATCGACGACGGCCTGGAACGTTTTGTTGGCATGTTCTTTCCAGGCGGCCATGCGCCGGTTGTTGATGTCATGCAAGACCCCGACGCACGCGAAGTTCTGAAACACTTTCATGCACACAACAAGCCGACGGCGGCAATTTGTCACGGCCCGATGGGCATCTTAGCTGCACTGGAAAATTCACGCGAATTCCGTACCGCGTTGCTTGCAGGCGACCAAGCAAAAGCCCGTGATCTGGCAAAGGACTGGCTATACGCCGGCTATCGCATGACCGTTTTCTCGCGTAGCGAAGAGGAATATGCAGAGAACAATGTTTTCAAAGCAAAGCTTTTTTTCAACATGCCAGATGCACTTGAAGCTGCTGGTGGCGAGGTCATCACGACTGAAGAGAACTTCACCTCTCACGTTGTCGTGGATCGTGAACTGATTACCGCTCAGAACCCGATGTCAGATCACGAACTGGCAACCAAGTTCATTGCTGCGCTGAATAAGGTCGCATAACTTCACCCGGAAGGCTGAAAGGAGAATTTGATCATGAAAAACAACATGGTAATGGTCATCGCTTTGATAGCGCTGGCATTTGTGGCCGTATCCAAAGCCAAGGCAGAAGAAGTATTTCCGCCGACGAAAGGCGGAAAATCAATCTCGATACCTTCGAGCGAGCTGAAGTTCCAATCTACGGGGCTGAAGGGCGAGGACGGCAGCGAGATTCTGGTAGTCGACGGTTATGGCGACCAAAAAGATAGTGCGCATGGAACTTTTATGAAGTTTTCATATGGCTTCAAGAGTCCTGCGCATAGCTATACGTATGACTACTACGGAGTGGTAATCAAGGATGAAATGGAGAACTACAGTCCCAACAAGGAGCTCGTCAAGATGGGGCCAGGATCTTATTGGTATCAACGCGGCTTGGAAGCGCACATCACGGAATGCTTGAGCAACGATGGGTGTATCGCCTGGGTTGTACAGAGTCAGAAGTTCGATGCGCAGATCCCGCCCATGACCGAATGAAGTCGCTTAACACAGGGCTAGGCTGCAGTTTCGGCGCCTCGGCAGCTTTTCGCAGCAGCGCTTCTCTCAGGCATTGGCTGGTCTGTCTTGGGTGCCGTCGCCGTCGCTGCAGTGGCTGGACGTTTGGCTGTGGGGGTGGCGGTCTTCAGCCAAGTCGAATTGGCGTGTTATTGCTGTTGCTTCATATAGCCTACTGACGCAGGCAATAGGCTGTACGCTTTTGGCATTCGCCGATGGCCACAACATTTTAGATGTGTTGTCATTCGGATTGGGCGTCGGAAATGCAATTTCGATTCCGTCAGTGATTGCAAATTTTGAATTCTCCGAGTCGCGTGCTTCGCGGGCCGTTGCTCTGATCGTTGCAATCTCCCAGGGAGCATATGCACTAGCGCCAGCCCTATCTGGGCTGTTGCGGCAAGCATTTAGTAATCAGAGCATTTTTGAAGTTGCGTTGCTTGTTCAGCTGCTGGCGATCATTGCTTATCTCCAAGGCGACAAAACGAGCATTAAGTGATCAAAGCTTGAAGTATTTTAGATATATATTATCATCTAAAACATAGAGATCGTTGTTTTTAGATCCAACTCCTGTACCGAGGTGGTTTGAAAGGAAAATGTAATGAAGAAGTCGAAAGCTGAGACGATTGAGACGCATAAACGCATCGTTGAGGTTGCTGCACAGGCTTTTAAGAAGAAAGGCATTGATGCGACTGGAGTGGCCGAAATTATGCTCGCTGCGGGATTGACGCATGGGGCGTTCTATCGGCATTTCTCTTCAAAAGAAGCGTTGGTTGCTGAAGCCGCCGGGGTCAGTATGGACGTTTTCGTCGAAGCTGCGCGATCAGCTGCTGAAAAGGGACCATCGGATTTTGTTCGTTACCTTCAGAATTATTTGACATCTGAGTTTCGCGACGGCGAACTGGGCGGTTGTCCAGTGATCCAAATGGGAAGTGAGCTGGCGCGTGCCGAAACGTCTACGCGCGAAGGTGTTGCCAGCGGACTAAAGCAGTTGATCGACATCGCCATTGATGTAGCTGGCGAAGACTCCGACGCTTCGGCAAAAGATGATGCAATATTTACGCTTTCCGCGATGATTGGTGCCATCACGATGTCGAGGCTCATCGAAGACGCAAAGCTGTCAAAATACATTCTCGATGTGATGAATCATCGCCTTCTGGAGCAGTCGAAAAAAAACCCTACAAAGATGCCTGCTTTTGAAAGCGCCGCACGCAAAAAGAAAGTCGCTCAATAATGGTTACTGCCGGAAGCGAGGCAAGATTTATCGCGAACGCCATTCATTGTTAACAGCCATTGTGTAAGATGCAACCAGATAGATGCGGTTTCCCAGATAATGATTATGAATGCCAAGCCAGCGGAAAAGCAGGCTTGGCATTTTTGTTAGATCTACTTCGAAAGTGTCGGCGTACTCATTAACCAATCATGAGAAATCCCCCGGCTCTGCCGGGGAGACAGCCGAAGTTTGACATTTAGAGGAGTCCACCAGGACACTCGAGAGCGTGAGCCGCCAAGCACACGACAGAGGAGAACCTGATGGACGAGAACGAGAGCTTAAGCCACTCCAAATGGGAGTGCAAATATCATGTGGTGTTTATCCCGAAGTGTCGACGAAAGACGTTGTATAAGGCGTTGCGAAAGCATTTAGGTGAAGTTTTCCGAAGGCTAGCGAGCCAAAAGGAGAGCCGGATATTGGAAGGGCATTTGATGTCGGATCATGTGCATATGTTGATTTCGATTCCGCCCAAATATGCAGTGTCGCAGGTCATTGGTTATATCAAAGGGAAGAGTGCGATTCATTTGGCCCGGGTTTATGGCGAAAAGAAGCGTAACTTTGTCGGACAGCATTTTTGGGCGCGAGGCTAACAGTGGGTCGTGATGAAACGATGATTCGGGACTATATCCGGCATCAAGAGCATGAAGACCAGCGAGTTGAGCAAATGAACCTTTGGCAATGAGTCGCCGCCTATTGGCGGCCAGTTCTAAAGGGCCGCGTTAGCGACCCTATTTACCGCTTTGAGCGGTTCACACCATAAAGCCCCCGGCTTTGCCGGGGGATATTTACTCTGCCAGAATCTATCCCTTAGAGCTATTTAATATGTATATCTGGGTCCCAACGGAGGAAACCTTTTTCCAGCAACTTTCAGCCGAAGACTTAGTACTGAATAACGCTGAGATAGCTCTTAATGTTTAGTTAAAGTGAGCAATAATTTTATACTACCCAGACAATGGCTTATCGGACGAAAATCCGGTAAATCAAATTAAATCAAATCAAATCAATCTGGGTTCACTATCTGCCCGAAGACGGTCTATGTTTCCGGATTTTCAATCTCGATCAGATAAGCCTTTGCTTTCAACCCACCGGCAAAGCCTGTAAGTTCACCATTGGAGCCAATTACTCGATGACACGGTATAACAATAGATATCGGATTGCGACCGTTAGCGGTTCCGACCGCTCGCGCTGCCTTTGGTTTGCCAATTTGTAGAGCGATTTGCCCGTAACTTCGGGTTTCGCCAAATGGGATTGTAAGTAGTGATTGCCATACTAGTTTTTGAAAATCCGTACCGACAAAATTAAGCGGCAACACGAATCGCTGCCGCTTTCCGGCAAAATATTGCTCCAGTTGCAAGCGAGTTTGTATCAATACCGGATTCGCATCATCTCGCTTCATCGAGCCAAGTGGCACGCGATTTGGATTGTCATTCGCCCACAAAATTGCCATCAAACCCTGATCACTGGCTACCAACTTTAATTCGCCTACTGGAGACTGAAATGCTGTAAAAACATAGCTCATTTTAAGTCTGACCCTGTAAACTCAATCAACATGGTTTCAAATATATCGTAAACATTGTTATCAATATCTGATGGAGCGTCCTTTGCTTCGAGATAACGCCATCCTTGAAATGGGCGGCGCGGATCTGGAGCTACACGGATCAGCTGTGGGTCATAAACAATCCCACAATGCTTTATGCCGTCATACATCATCGGCCGTAATTCAAGAATGCGGTTACGCGCCCTGATATGGCCTTTGATCACCCAATAAATAGAACCATTATCAAGCAACTCCCCTGCACGCTTAGGTGTGTGACGGGTAATGTGTATAAGCGTGCCGTTTTCTCCTTTGGCGGCTTTTTTACAAGCAAGTTGAACTTGCCATTCTTTAAGATCGTTAAAAGAATTTGTCCCTACAGCAACTTTGACTAGATGGATATGTTTGCTCATGTTGCACTCTCGTTATCGTGCGTGGTGATTAGTGCTGTAACAAAGACCACATTGTTTTATGGGATTACTGACTTGCTGCATGGCAGCCCGTTAATATAGGAGAGCTATGATTGCCTAACACAAGCTCTACTTAATCTAACTCAATAATTCGGAGAAATAGCAAAAGCTTAGTTAAAGCAAATTTTATTGTTCCATCTCGGAGTACTCGACTTCTTAACGAGTAATCTCAACAAAATTCATACTGCCCAAATAGTCCATTTTGCCGATTTCAACGCCATTGTGGCGAAGAATATTGTAGGCGGTTGTCAAATGAAAAAAGAAATTCGGAATGATAATTTGAAGAAGATAATCTTCTCCTCTAATAAGCTTGCCAGGTTGCCACGAAACCGTAATCATGTGTTCGCCAGCTCTCTCAAATTGCACTTCTTTTACGCTTTCTGCAAAGGTGATGGTTTTCTTGATACGATCACGAGCTTCTTCAATCGTTTGTTCAGTGTCCTCATGCTTTGGCGGCGTTTGGCCAGTTAGCCGAGCCGAACCTGCTTTAACATAATCGCACGCGCTAGTGACCTGATAGATGAAATCTTTCATGTCAGGCGCGAGGCGGCTATGCATGAGTATATTCACATCGAATTTCTTATCCGTTGCATATTGCTCAGCTTTATCAAGCCATGCCTCTATTTGTGTAAGGCTATGAATACATTGTGAAAGTATCTGATAGTACATGTGTCCCCCTTTTAGCATTTCAATTTGTTAGTGTGATTTTCAGATGACATTTTCCAAAGATGTATCACCGCATAGCTGCGATATGGCCGCCATAACTGTGATAACTCTTCTGCCTCTTGAGCAGTCACGCCGCCCAAAACATTGCGCACGGCGATATCTTCCTTCGGAAAGGCATCCGACCAGTTTAGGCCTCGCATAGCGATATTGTGAGCCGTCCACGGCCCGATCCCCGGTAGCTTAACCAGCTTTTCAATTGCTGTTTCTGGCTTTAATTTCGGCTCAAGAAGGAATCCTTCCGAAACAAAGGCTTGAGCCATCACAATAATACATTTGGCGCGTGCACTCACAATACCGAGCTCAGCAATAGCGTCCACCGTTGCCCTGGCGACCGTTTCTGCCTGTACGGTTAGTCGAGAGAGTTCGGGAAATGGCGTGATAATATTTTCGCCAAAAGCATTCGTAAATCGATAGAAAATGGCAGTGGCGGCTCTCACAGTGATCTGCTGACTAAGTATGGTACGAATCGCCATTTCAAATTCGTCAAATGCACCAAGAACGCGCAGGCCGGGATGTTTTGCTATGCTGGTTTTGAGCAACTTATGTTTTATGAGATGCGCATTGATTAGATCGGGATCTGCCGCAAGATCAAACAGCTTGTGTAAACGATTCTGCAATGCTGGCTGCGCCGGCAATAAAGACGGCGAATATTCCATCTTTAGCGAATGCGTCTCTGGCACATGAGATACCTTGATCCATCCAAAATGCTTGCCGATTCGCACAGTGCGCAAATAACATTCGTCCGTAACCAACTCCACTCCTTTAATTGACCGAGCTTTCAAGAACTCCAATGTTTCTATCCAATCAAACGGGTACTTATAAGGATATAGCTCGTTCATAGCTTCATATTACTCGCAGGTGAGAAATTTGATTGAGGCAATAGCTAATTAAAATTTGGTTTTGAGCCGATGCAATCACGGTAGTTAGATTAGATCTAATGTATTTAGAAATTGTCATACGAAATTCCAAGGAGAGGCAGGCCACTAGCGAGCACAAGTATTTCAAACGTGATCGGCACATCGTTTTTCTGCATTCACAACGTTTGATGAAATCTCTTTGCGAGTTGTCTTTTCAACCAATTGCTCATCAGTGCCATTAGGTGATGCGTATTCATTGCCCCAAACCATAATCATCGCCAAGACGGGCATGAAATCCTGACCCATCGAGGTCAGAACATATTGCGCACGCAACGGATTGTCTTGGTAGATTTTTTTTACCACCAGCCCTTCTTCGACCAGCATCGAAAGCCGTTTGCTCAGTGTAGCGGGAGAAATTTCCAGATTTTCTCTAAATTCTTCATAGCGTGTTAGGCCTTGGCCTAGGTCACGCAAAATTAATAGGCTCCAGGAGTCACCTATTTTGTCAATTGCTCTTGAAATTGAGCACATGTCTCGATGCTTTTCACATGTTTTTTTGTCTTTGCCTTTCATAAGCCCCTCTCAATAAATGACTTCGTATCGTTAATAGGCAATAAAACTATAGCAACTACATTACACATAGTCAATACAAAAAAAATATTGACAGCAAAAACAATAGTATCTACACTAATTGCAGTCGCTTCAAAAAATGAAGCGAAATGAGAAGGAAAGATTATGAATTATAAGAGAAAAATTTTTTATTTCAGGGTTGTTAGATATGTTCGTTAGCTTATCTGGCGATGTTTTAAAAGCAGCATTTGTAGGCGAGCCAGGTGAATTTATCTGGCTTGCAGTGTCGAAATTTACAGATCTGAAGGCAAAGCAAGTCAATGACGCCATCATCGATAACTACCTCCGTAGAGTCTTTTAAACAAACAATATTCAAAAGGGCATTTTATGAATAACGAAGCTTCTCAACGTTCAAACTTCGAACCGTACGTTTCTCAGCCTAACTCACCGAACTATTCGCGGTTAATTAAAAAGGCCTCAAGCGGAAAAAAAATTAATCGTTTTGTCATTTTTAGCGTTGTCATGATGGGTGGCTATTGTGCGCACGAACTTTTTGCAACCGAAACAACTTTAGAGCAAGTTATGGATCCACCGAGCGTGATCGTTAGTTCTCCTTTGAAAGGAAATTTTGAAACTCACTTAAAGTTCCTTGGTCAGTTTGCTGCCGTTGAGCATGTTGAACTGCGTCCCCAGGTCGGCGGTACATTAGAAAAGATACATTTTAAAGACGGTGATCTCGTAAAAAAGGGCGATCCGCTTTTTACCATTGACCAGACTCCTTACGAAATCAGATACAGTCAAGCGACGGCTCAACTGGAAAATGCACAGGCAAAGCTGCAGTTGGCAAATCAAGAATTAACACGGGCAAAAGTTCTGAAAGAAACGGATGCCGGTACTACACAAAACGTAGAGCAACGTTTGGCCGATCAACAAGCCGCTTCTGCTTTAGTAAACGTAGCAAAGGCGCTGGTACGCGATGCAAAGTTCGATCTTGATCACGCGAGCATCATAGCTCCCTTCAGCGGAAAAATAGGCACGCACCAAGTATCGGTCGGCAACCTGATTGCAGGTAATCGCGCAGGTACCGGGCCAACTACCTTACTGACCACCATCGTATCTCTCGACCCGATTTACCTAAATTTCGATATGAGCGAAGCCGATTACCAAACCTTCCAACGTCAGCGCATGACCGAGAAAGGCGAGTTGGCTAGCAAAGTTTATGTGGATCTCGGTGACGCAAAACTGAATCGCACAGGAACACTGGATTTCGTAGATAACGCCATCGACCGTTCCAGCGGCACCATCCGTGCTCGAGCCACAATTCCCAACAAAGATCTGTTACTCACTCCAGGCGGCTTCGCTCGTGTCCGCTTAGCTCTGACTTCAGCTGAATCAACCTTGTTGGTGCCGGATGCGGCGGCTACACCTGATCAATCCAACCATATCGTACTGACCGTCGATCACGATGGAACGGTGAAGCCTAAGCGAGTTGAAGTAGGTGACTTACATGATGGAATGCGCGTCATCAAATCGGGTATCGGCGCTAGTGACTTGGTGATTATCGAAGGTATGGCTTCGGCTGCTCCCGGCGCGAAAGTGAAGCCAATGAACGCGAAAACCGAATCCGTAAATCAAAAAAATAAAGAGTAATCAACATGAAACTGACACATTTCTTCATAGATCGCCCGCGTTTTGCGATAGTCATCAATATCTTCATCATCGTTTTCGGGTTGGCAGCGATGGTTAAATTACCGATCGCACAGTATCCGAGTATTGTTCCCACCACAATTCAAATTACGACCACATTTCCTGGTGCATCTGCAGATACCATTGCCCGCACTGTCGCGACGCCGCTTGAGCAAGCGATCAATGGCGTGGAGGGCATGGACTATATCACTAGCCAATCAACTAGTGATGGCAGGCTGGCGATTACTGTCATTTTTAAGGTTGGCACTGACGCCAATACCGCTCTGTTGCTGACGCGAAATCGTGTGCAGGACGTATTGACACGCTTGCCGCAAGAAGTGCAGCTGCAAGGCGTGCAGGTGAAAAAGACTATCCAATCGCTATTGCTAGGCGTACATGTTTATTCACCGGATGGGTCGCGTAGCGCCGAATATCTGTCAAATTACATGCTTCATGTTCGTGATGAGATCGCGCGTATTCCCGGTGTAGCTGATTTTTGGGCTTTGGGAGAACGTCAGTATGCGATGCGTATCTGGATTGATCCAGACAAAGCTGCAGCCTATAACATCAGCGCCAGCGAGATTATGAGCGCCCTTCGCGCCCAAAACGCACAGGTATCGACTGGTAATCTCAATGCCCCGCCAGTGGCGACCGATGCAGCTTTCCAGATCAACGTAGAAGCTCTCGGACGGTTAACTTCTCCTGATCAGTTTGCCGACATTATCGTCAAATCGGATAATCAAGGTCGCATCACTCGCATCCGTGATATTGGCCGAGCTGAAATTGGTTCTGTAGATTACGGTTCAATCGCTTATGCTGATAAGCATATTTCCGCACCTTGGTGGGTTATCCCGACACCTGACGCTAACGTAGTAGAGGTAGAGCACGCCATTTGGGATAAGATGGCCGAGCTTAAAAAATCCTTCCCGACCGGTGTTGATTATATCAACATTTACGATCCTACCACCTTCGTAAGCCAGTCGATTCATGAAGTAATCGAAACCATCTTTATCGCCATTATTCTTGTAGTCGGCGTGGTGTATCTCTTTCTTCAAAACTGGCGGGCTACTCTGATTCCCGTGGTAGCTATTCCCGTTTCTCTGGTCGGTGCCTTCACTATCCTCTCGATGTTTGGAATCTCTATCAATAATCTCTCGCTTTTCGGCCTCGTGCTAGCAGTAGGTATTGTGGTTGATGACGCTATTGTGGTGGTGGAAAACGTCGAACGCAATATGGCAACGGGTATGCTACCTAAAGAAGCCGCGCATCGCACGATGAACGAGGTGTCTGGCGCATTAATTGCTATTACTCTTACACTCTGCGCAGTTTTCGTACCTTTGGCCTTCGTCTTCGGAATTCCGGGGCTTTTCTTTAAACAGTTTGCGATCACAATTTCTGCTTCCACAATAATCTCGAGTTTTGTATCTCTCACGCTGAGCCCAGCGCTTTGCGCGATACTGCTAATACCGCATAAGACTGGCGAGTTATATGAGAAGCCACGCGGTGTAGCACGCTTTAAGAACCCTCTCTTCGACCACTTTAATCGTGGATTCGCATGGCTCTCGATCAGTTATGGCAATATGACCAGCCGTTTTGTGCGTGTTACTGCGAGTATTCTTATAGTTTATGTCGGGTTAATCAGCGTAACAGGCTTCCAAATGTCGCGTATGCCAACCGGCTTTATTCCGGATCAGGACATTGGGTATGAGGCGATCATCGTTATGTTACCGCCCGGTTCCAGCCTGTCCCGCACGGACGAAGTAGTACGTGAAGTCAATGATATGGCATTGAGCATTCCTGGCATAAAACATACATCGCCCACAGCTGGATTCGATGTGACGACAAATACAATTGCCTCTAATGTTGGGACGATCTTCACGTCACTTCCCTCACTTTACGGTGAGTATATACCCGGTACCACTGCTGCGGAAATGCTGGTGAAAATGCGCGAAAAATTCGCGGATTATAAGAAAGCCTATCTGATCGTAATCAATCCTCCTGCGGTACAGGGGTTGGGGGCGGCTGGTGGTTTTAAAATGATGATCCAAGATCGTGAAGGTCTTGGGCCACAAGCTCTCGCAAAAGCGACCAACGATCTCGTTGCTGCCGCGAATAAAGATAAAACCTTTGCTGGAGTGTTCACGCTATTTAATGCTGGTGCGCCGTCGCTTTATGCCGACATCGATCGCTTAAAGGCTGAAAAAGTCGGGCTCACGCCAACGGATGTGTTCTCGACTATTCAGTTATATCTTGGTTCGCAATATGTGAATGATTTCAATTATTTGGGTCGCACTTATCCCGTATTCGCCCAAGGGGATGCTGAATTCCGTAAAACTCCAGGAGATATTGGCAAATACAAAGTGAGAAATGCTGCCGGTGAAATGGTGCCGCTGAGCGCTGTGACCGATTTCAAAGAGCAATCCATGCCTTATCGCATCCCGCGTTACAACATGTTCCCAGCCGCGGAAATCATGGGCGCTGCTGCGCCAGGAATCGCTTCTGGTACGGCTATGGAGCGGATGGAAGAACTGGCTAAACAAACGCTTCCGCAAGGTATGTCGTTTGAATGGACAGAGCTTTCACATCAACAAGCGCAGCATGGCGTGCCTACACTGGCGATCTTTGCGGCTTCTGCCTTGTTCGTGTTCCTTGTTCTGGCTGCGCAGTATGAAAGCTGGCGTACACCGTTGGCAGTCGTGCTGATCGTACCTATGTGCTTGCTAGCAGCTATTATCGGGCTGGACATGCGGAGTATGCCGATCGACATTCTTGCGCAAATAGGCTTCATCGTACTGGTCGGGTTGGCTGCGAAAAACGCGATCTTGATAGTGGAATTCGCCAAGCACCATGAAGATCATGAAGGGCGGACGCCGGAAGATGCGGCAACGCTTTCGGCAAAAGAACGTCTGCGTCCGATCTTGATGACCTCATTTGCCTTCATCCTTGGCGTATTTCCTCTTGTAGTAGCCAAAGGTGCGGGTGCTGAAATGCGCCAATCCCTTGGAACCACAGTGTTCTTTGGAATGCTCGGAGTAACAGCGTTTGGACTCTTATTCACACCAGCGCTTTACGCCTTTGTACAAAAATTTAGCAAAAAGGAAATTAGTCATGACTAGTATGCTCAAAATATTTGTAGCTTTACTTGCTGGTTTATTTTTCAGCACAACTTTCTCTGGTTGCGCAGTAGGTCCGGATTATGTGGCTCCTAATATCGAATTAGTGCCATTTCACAATAAAGTCGAAGTTGTCGACAAGGAAATGGCTGTCTCACCTAGTTTAGATCGATGGTGGATGGGATTTAATGATTCAGAGTTGCTTAAAGTAGTGCAACGAGTGTTGGATCAGAATCTTTTTCTTGATGTAACGAAAGCAAGGGTAATTCAGGCGCGAGCTATCTCAGATGGAAGTAGCGCAAAGCTTCTGCCAACCATTGAGTTTAATGGCTCCGTTACCCGCCAGACTCTGAGCAAAGAGGGGCTGTTTGGCTCAATTGCTAGAAATTCACCTAACTTTAGCCGCGATTTTACCAATTTTACGATTGGACCTGCAGCAAGCTGGGAAATAGATTTTTTTGGTGGCTTGCAGCGCGGTGAAGCGGCATCAAAAGCGGAATTCCAAGCTTCAGAGGCAGATCAAGCTGGAGCACGAATCCTTGTCGTGGCAGATGCGGCGGATGCTTATTTCCAAATAAGAGGATATCAAGTACGTCTCAATATCGCAGAGCAGCAAATTAAAGATGATGAGCATCTTTTAAGCTTGGTACATGATCGCCATACTGCGGGGAGCGCTACCGGGCGAGAAGTTGCGCAGGCCGAGGCTCTTTTAAAACAGGCTCGCGCATCTGTTCCGTTGCTTCGAATTGGCCTTGAGCAACAGATGAACAGATTAGATGTTTTGATGGGTGTTCAGCCTGGCACATATATGAGAGAGTTGCATCCTGTTACTGAAATAGTGTTTCTTCCGACTATTCCTGGCGATCAACGTCCTGTTGATGTTTTGCGTCGTCGTCCAGACGTTATTGCGGCTGAACGACATCTTGCCGCTTCAAATGAAAGAATCGGTCAAGCTATTTCAGAATATTATCCCAAAATCTCGCTGTCTGGCCTACTAGGCTTCGATAGTATTTCGAGTGCTAATTTATTTACAGGTGGTGCATTTCAGGCTATTGCCAGAGGAACACTACGATGGCGTCTTTTCGACTTTGGCAAAATTGATGCCGAAGTGATGCGGGCAAAAGGGGCTAATGCCGAGGCGTTGACAGTGTACCGACAAGCTATTTTGCGCGCCGCTGAAGACGTAGAAAATTCGCTAGTCGTCTTTGCTCAAACACGAATTCATATTGATGAACAACAGGGCGAAGTACAAGCGTTGATGAAAGCCCGCGACCTCTCCGAGCAATCCTATAAAGCGGGTTCTATTACGTTGACCGATGTATTGGACGCGGATCGCCTGCTACTAGTAGCTCGTGATCAACTCAGCGCAAAGCAAGTGGATATAGCGCGCGCTGCCGTAGGCGTATTTCGCGCGTTAGGCGGTGGGTGGGATTCATAGTTTCATCAATTCGAAAAAAAACAAAGGGAAACAACCCGTGAAAATCTATGACCGTTAAGGCTTCTCAGACCCTATTTGGGTAAGAGCAAGCACGACTGTTATTAGATCAATCAGCGGTAAACGTTATGCAGATCTGTTATTTAAAAAATAGGAGAACAAGATGAATATGAACGTCATACAACAAGAACACTATGAACAATTCAAAGCCCTTCACGAACGACCAGAAGGCTTCATTATGCCAAACGTATGGGATGGAGGATCGGCTCTGATAATGATGGATGCGGGATTTGAAGCGCTTGCAACATCCTCTGCTGCTTTGGCAACTACGCTCGGACGAATAGATGGAAGGCATGCAGTCAGTCGGGAAGAACACCTTGCGCACGCACGCCTCATAGTGGATGTCACCGGTTTACCGGTAAATGGCGATTTGGAAGATGGATTTGGGCCAGAACCTGAAGATGTTGCAGCTACCGTGAAAGCTGCAATCGCTGCGGGTCTCGCTGGGGTAGGCATCGAGGACACTACTGCTAATCCGGAAAATCCGATTCACGATTTCGATAAAGCAGTAGCTCGCATCAAAGCTGCTGCCAAAGTCGCCAAAGGTCGCATTGTGCTTACTGGTCGTACTGACAATTATATTCAGGGGCGGCCAGATTTGGATGACACAATTCGACGACTGACTGCCTTTGCCGAAGTCGGAGCGGATGTGCTTTTTGCACCGTATCCTTCCGATATTGACGCCGTGCGCGCGATCGTGAAAGCAGTGGCCCCCAAACCCGTCAATCTGCTGATCGGAACAATGCAAGGTATCGTGCCATGGGCGGAGTTACAAAAAATAGGAGTGAAACGATTGAGCCTAGGCTCACGGCTTTATGCCCGTGCTATTTGGAGTGCTTACCAAGCGGGCCTCGATCTGCTGGAAGAGGGAAATATCAATCAAGCAATCGGTAAAACTTCATCCACATCGATGAATTACGGTCACGAAATTATTGCCAAAAAAATAAGGCTTTCTACCGGTTTATGGGGGCAACCATAAAATATGGTGCAAGCCGATAAATGAAAATATTCAGTATTCGATTTAATACTATTTACAATTATTGAAAAATGTGATTCTGAGACGGATTCTATGTGAATAACTTTAAAAAACAAATGAATAAAAATATAACTAACTTTAGTTATTAGTGCTTTTATTTGAAGTTAGACAGACTATCTCAAAATAAAAAATCAGAGTAATTATTATGAGCATTCAATCTTCGAAAAAACTATTTAGCCCACTAAAAGTTGGCGATATCACTCTTAATCACCGTATTGTTATGCCACCAATTAGCCGATTACGTGCAAATTGGCCTAACGCTATACCGAGCAATATGATGTTAGAACACTATAGTCAGCGTGCTACCGAAGGTGGCTTGATTATCGCAGAAGCCACGGCCGTATCTGCTGAGGCACGTGCGTATCACACAGCTCCAGGTTTATATACGGATGAACAAGTACTAGGGTGGAAACGAATCACTGACGTGGTTCATGAAAAAAAAGGCGTGATATTTGTGCAATTATCTCATGCAGGTCGTGCTACAAATGCACTTTTGACCGAAGGAAAACTCCCTATAACCGCCTCTGTTAATCAAGAATTTTTACAGAATAAAAATATCGTGGTTTCGACTCCGAACGGCTTTGAGCTTCCTTCAGAACATCGAGCATTACAAACCAATGAAATTCCAAATGTTATTGAGCAATTCAGATACGCTGCAGAAAATGCGAAAAATGCAGGTTTTGATGGTATAGAGATACAAGCAGGTCAAGGTCATATCATCGAACAGTTCTTACAAAATAAAAGCAACAACCGGATTGATGAGTATGGCGGATCTATTGAAAATCGCGTACGTTTACTTACAGAAATACTTGAATCAACCATCAGTGTTTGGGGGCAAAATCGTGTTGGTGTGCGTATTTCACCAAGTAGTACCTTTAATGGTATGGGAGACAGCGATCCGCGCGCCTTGTTTCGTTATCTAGCTAGTCGGATGAATAATTATGCCTTGGCGTATCTTCATATTATTGAACCTCGCATTAGCGGAGCGGATACAATAGCCGAAAACCAAGATGCCATTGCGACAAAAGAATTACGTGGTATCTATGAAGGTATTATCATTTCTGCCGGTGGTTTTACACCTGCAACCGCAGAAAATGCAATCGACAACGAGATTGCTGACTTGATTGCTTTCGGCAGACATTTTACTTCCAATCCTGATCTTCCCAACCGAATTTTCCACGACTTACCATTGACGCATTATGATCGGAATACATTCTATGCATTCGATGCCAATGGGTATACAGATTTTAGCGTTTATGATTTCTCTAAAGGCAATCAAAAGGCATCAGTTGAAGTTTGACCTGCAATAAAAACTGATTTCAATGAAGTTGATTGCAGAAAATGGTACTAAAATCGGGTAGTAAAAATAATTGTTTTTATTACCCGATTCCAGGTGATTATTTCTATTTCTAATGAAAAAAACAGCCGCGTCATTTGAATTACCTAAGGAACCTATGAAAAACGCCCATTTTGAGCGGCAGTTACTGTCAAAGTGGGTCAAAAACTTCAATATACGCTCGATTTTTGATCAAAACAGCGGTTGTTCTCTACATAAACTGTACCGATTGGTATAGAATGTAATTTCTGGCAGATACGTTTTCCACGCGTCTGCGATTTTATTGATTTGATTAAGAGGTAATTCATGAATATTTTGCTGTTGGGAGCGGCTTTTTGCATAGCCGCTTTGATCGTATCCGCTTGGATAATGACATTTGCTCGTTGGTTTCCAATTGAAGGTATAGATGGGAAGTTTTTAGTTGATTACAAGACAATGATCCGAGCACATATAGATTATGCTTTGATGGCATTATTTAATTTGGGATTTTACGGTATCGGGATTGATTTGCCGGTGTTTGCTTGCTGGTGCGTAGCAATTGGAGGTTTTGCTAATCCGACGGTTTTTACTATAGCAGCTTTTGATCCTGATTTTTGGAAAAAGAAACATTGGCGTTTATATACTATATCTTCATTCCTGATAACAACAATTGGATTTTTAGGCATAGGTTATGCACTATTAATTAATGGCGTTAATTGAAATTAAAAAACTAGACAGTGCTCTTTTCAAAGATACTAAAATTTACAGTTAATATAATATTTTTTTATTTTAAATATTCCTATTGAAATTTAGAATTAATTTTATATACAACTTTGCTGCATAAATTTATAAGAAAACGAAAACTCGAGACTACAACCAATATTTGAAGTTGCGAAACTCAATGCTGTTATAAGTTGATTAAGAGATAAGCGATGAAATTCAATAATAGAATGTCGTAGCATATAAAATAATACTTCTATTAGCTAACTTCTAAAGCGTACCAATTTATGAAACAGAACCTTGTTGAAATTGAATCATGCATTTCTTCGCAACACTCTTTTAGAAAAAATGTTGCAATTGGGCTTTTAACGATCTCTAAAGTTGTGAACTACTGCAAACGCTGCGTTAGCGAATTAAGATTGAACGGTCTCTGAAAGCTGCAGAGCCGGTAGGTTTTTCGACTAGGAAACTGCAAAGTATCGCGAAATGGCGTGGCGTCGTTATGGGAGAGCCAAAGCTTTGATCCCCTTGCTGGGTCAAAGCCGATGTGACACGGACAATCTGGGGCGTTTCAGGTAATCACGTGGCGGTGTAGGCGCGATTGCTAGTCAGGAATGGCTAGCAATCTTTCCCGCCGGAAGCCGACACTCGCCAGAAATAAGACAAGATAAAACAATTAAATAATTTTAATATGCACAGCTTTAATTATTATGAATGAAAATAATGCACTAAAAAACCATATCTTAAATGTAGCGTCTGATCTTTTTTATAAAAAAGGAATCAAATCTACAGGTGTAGATGCTATAGTTAAAAGCTCAGAAGTTGCCAAAATGAGTTTTTATAAATATTTCCCATCAAAAAATGACTTAATAAAAGAATACTTAGAAAAAGATTGTAAAGTGTTAGAGTATAGATTACGTGCCGAATTGCAGAAAAAAAATATATGCACTGAAAAAGCGCTTGCAATATTTAGTTATTTTGCCGAACTATCTTCCATGGAAGGCTATCGTGGATCAGCTTTTATTAATGTCTTTATTGAAACATCAATGGACCTTGAATTTATTAAAGATCAATCCCTAAAGTTTAACAGTACACTCATAAAATTATTTTATGAGCAGCTTAATTATGATTTCTCTAAAGATGTTTCAACAAAAATGGCTGAACAATTCACGCAGTTACTGATTGGCGCTATAATTCAAGCCCAAATGAAAAATAGTTGCGATCCTGTATTATTTGCACAATCAACTGCTAAAGAGTTGATTGAGAAAAATTATGCGGAAAATTGTTACTGCTCCTGAAGAAAGTATTGTCACATGCCAGCATATTGACACTCTGGGTGTTTAAAGAAAGATTTCACGACTTGGGGGAGTTTCTGTAATCGATGCATGGCGGATTGAACGAGTTTCTTTAATTAGATTTTATTTTCCGGCATCTGCTTGGCGATGCGCGGTTTGATATGGCCTCAGACCTGTTCGTCCGGATTGAGTTGTGGCGCGTAGGGTGGCAGAAAAACCAACTGCAACCGGCCTTGCTGTTGCTCCACAAATGTTTTAACGCTCTTAGCCTTGTGAATCGGATGGCCGTCGACGACCAAGATGATCGGTTGTTCGGCACCGCGTAGTAGACGTTTCAGAAATTCGATAAACACCTCGGCGGTGACGTTGCATTCTTGCACCATGAAGCGAAAATCGCCTCGCGCGCTGACCGCCGAGATCAGATTCAATCCATATCGACGCCCGGTCATCTTCACGGTCGGCGTCCGACCCACCGGCGCCCAGGTCGTACCGGCATGAAAGTCAGAACGAACGCCGGCTTCATCGGCAAAATAAATCACCGCACCCGTGCGTTTCGTTTCAGCCTTCAATGCCGGAAATTCGTCGGCCTGCCACTTTTCCACCAAGACCGGGTCCCTGCGGTAATCTCCCATTTTTAAGCAAATTCAAAAGTAGAGGTTATGCGGCCGGGCTAATTTTTGTTTCGGTGTCACACTATGGTTATCTTCTGTCTTAATTTTTATTTTGCAGCATTCAGTGGAATGCCGCGCTCTTTAAGACGCTTGATTTTACCTGGCGAATTAGCTGGTCCGCCTGCATAGATGATTTTAGTGAAGTCGATCTCTTTACCAGTTTCTCGATCCACGATAATGGGAACGACTTTTTTGTGCGTCTTACTATCAACCAGCTGCGTATCAATACCATTTGGCGAAGCATGCTTGTTGCCCCACATCATGATGATAGCCAATACTGGCAAGAAATCCTTACCAATATCTGTAAGTACATATTTTGCGCGAGGCGGATTATCTTGGTAGATTTCTTTTGTCAACAGTCCTTCTCCGACCAACGCAGACAGGCGTTTGCTCAGCGTAGCAGGGGGAATTTCGAGGCTATTCTTAAGCTCTTCATATTTTGATAGGCCATTACTCAAGTCACGAAGTATCAAAAGGCTCCAAGAATCTCCAATTTTGTCAATCGATCGAGAAATAGAACACATATCACGGTGTTTTTCACATAATGCGTTATTTTTTTCATTCATAAATTCTCCTTAATTGACTACTTGATCAAATTTATCAATCACAGAAGCATACTACATTCAAAAAGTGAAGTCAATATAGATATTGGCAATAGATTCATAATATATAGTAAGTTTATATCGTGAAGTTACTAACGATATGAGTCAGTTTGATTAGAAAACTTCTGATTAATTCGTAACATTGTCATTGTTCTATAACAAAATCAATTCCTTGCACATAAAACGGTCTTAAAAAACTGAATTAATAAGCGATATAATTTAGAGAGTCAGTCCCCGCTTTGGAGATGACGCGCATGGAACAATACGAGCAGCTCAGTTTCACTGATGCCGAATACAACAACAAAGGCAAAGTCATGCGGCGAGAAAAGTTTCTCAATCAACAAGGACACTTATTGCCGTGACAGGTGATGATGGCGGTGATTAAGTAACTATATGTATCAGGCAAGGGGTGGGGCGTAGGCCGTTTTGAATGCCATGCGACATGTTCGCTTGGCACGGATTGTTTACAACTACCCCGACCCTGGCATGGAAGACGCGTTGTACGAGATTGATTGAATCGTTGCAGCGCTTTTGCGGTATTCGACTGGACGCTGTGCCGTATGAAAGCCCGATTTTGCAGTTTAGGCATTTACTGGAGCAGCGCAGTTTGACCGAAGAAATATTCCAAGCCATCAACTAAATGCTGAGTGAACGCCCGCTGTTTTTAATAACCGGCATCATCAATGCCTGTCTGATTACTGCTCTGATCTTGACCAAGATCAAAAGCCAGTCGCGCGATCCCGAGATGCAAGCCGGCAAGAAAGGCAATCAATGTTTTTCGTCAGCAAATTCCAAATTGGCGTCGACCACGAGATCGGGCTGGTACATAAGTTCAAAGTCACCTCAAGGCATGTCAGCGACATTGCCGAAACCGCGTCTTTACTGCATGGCGAGGAATAGTTTATAGGCAGCGATGCCGGTCATCAAGGCTTGGACAAACGTCCGGAAATGCTTATCGAAAATGCACCGTTTTGTGTGATCGTGGTGTGCCTTGGCAAACTGGATACGCTAACGAACGACGATTGTGCGCAGGTTCAGCGACTGCGTCAGACCCTGAGCGAATTGGAGAGCGTTAGAGCCAAGCTTGAGCATGTATTGCAGGACATTAAAATCCGCTTTGGTTACGCCAAAATTCGCTGTCGGGGCGTAGCCAAAAACGCCGCCTGTTTGACCTTTCTGACAGCTAATTGCCAATGTCATCCGGGGTGATGGCTATGAACGTCGGCGTATTATTGCATCAGAAATTCAAAAATAGGCTCAGAAAGAGGCTTATTTTGGGAAAAAACAGGCCGTTTTGATGGAAAAATGGTCGAATATTGAAATTATTTTACGGAATTCTAAATTAATATCGTTCAAAACGGCTGTTTTTTAGATGCGCCTTAAGTTTATAATTATTCGCTAACTTTTTGACTTGTATTGATAAAACCTATTTTTTTATAGGAAAAAATTATTTTACAAATGGCGAGATTGGATTCTAATATAAATTGACTTTTAACTCTTTTGGAAAATTTATGAAACAGTCAAAATTAATTGTGATATATCCAGTTCCTAGTAATTTAGAAGATTTCGAGCGTCGTTATGCTGAAGAGCATATACCAATGGCAATTGAAAAATTAGTCGGAAAAACGAAAGTTGTTACTTCACTAATAACCTCTAATGTTAATAACGCGCCAGCAAGGTATCATCGTGTAGCAGAGATTTATTTCAATTCAACTGCTGATTTAATAGTATGTTTAGGCTCACCTGGAGGCCAAGAAACTGCGGCTCATGCTATTGAAATATCGAGTGGCGGAGCGCCGTTATTTTTAATGGCGGAAGTGGAAGTTATCGATTTTTAGAATGGGTATAATTATGTGGAAATTACTATTTTAGGAGTATGTTATGCTAGAACTCCGACCCAATTGCGAATGTTGCGATAGAGATCTTGCTGCTGATTCATCGGAAGCTATGATCTGTAGCTTTGAATGCACTTTTTGTCGAGAATGTGCAGATACCAAACTGGGAGGGCGTTGCCCAAATTGTAATGGCGAATTTCAACTTAGACCAATTCGTTCTGTCGAGCTATTAGAAAAATATCCCGCTTCTTCAGTACGCATTTATAATCCGCAAGGATGTGACCCGAATAATGAATAAAAAAGATGCACGAATCATTAAACCTATAGTCGGTTTGCTGAATCTGGCCGAGTAATGGAGTAACGTATCTAAAAGCCTACAAAGTCATGGGGGCTGTCGCTAGATACGTTTTATCGCTGTGAAACGGCAGTAGAATCGGGAGATGTCGACAATCTATTTGATAATGATAAAAGCCATTGCCAGTCAAATCTGAAAAATCGGGTTGACGACGTCACCGAACTAGAAGTGTTGTCTTTTGTGCTGGATTTTCCTGTTTACGGTCGATTACGCATCATTAACGAGTTACGTAAAGCGGGGACGACTTTCGTATCGTCGAGTGGGTTGCGTAACTAACACGCCCTGGCTTCGTTGTAACGCAGCCAACGCGTTTTCTAGATGTTGGTGCGCATCATCGTAAAGTCTGATTCATGGTAATGCTCCGAAAAAAGTTATGGAAACACCAGGATCAGGGCTGAAAAAAAATTAACGAGCAAGAATAAATCTTCCAAACACGGTATGTGAATGGGCCACCTTACGCTGTACTCTTTTATTCAGACTATCACCGTCGGCGTCGGCATCTCACCAGATCTGCTGACCTGGATTTCCAATTTCGGAAACTACGGCGCTCGCGGATTCCCCGGATTCCCCGGATTGGCCTGGATACCGTTGGTGGGGAATTTCGCCCCGCCCTGAGTACAATCACCGTCATTTAAAGAGAAGTAGGCAGTGTCGCCAAGGTAAATAAGCTCTACTACTGGTATTTATGAGTTCGGTTTTATTGCCAAATATCGAATACGAAGGTCAAAAATTCACGCGTATTTTTTCCAGTAGCTGATTAACTTCAGGGTTTGCTGTCGATGATGGTTGAAAAAAAACTTGTACTGTGCGAAGTATTTCAGGATCGGACAGATAACGAAAATTAAGGTTGTCCGCTTTTTTGGGTATGGTGAATTCAGGCATCAATGCTATACCGATTCCGGCCCGTACCATACTCAATATCCATTCCTCACTATTACTCCTGTATGCGGCATAAAGATTGATTTGTTTATCTTGACAGACGTTTCGTAACTCTTCGCGTAACTCGCAGTTGAGACGATCAAGGTAGGGTTCTTGCTGAATCGCTACCAAATCGATTCGCTCAAATTGATTGAAACGGTGTTTGTCGTTGAAGACCACCACATAGCGTTCTTCATAAAGCTTTAACGAATGATAGTGTCCAATCGGTAGCGTGCTTGGTGCGCTGATGACCAAATCAAGAGTATCGTCATCGAGTAACTTCAACAAATTGCTTTCGCAATCCACTATCAATTCCAACTCTACATGTGGCCGCTCTTGCTGAAAGTCAGTAAAAAAAGGACTCAAATATTGCGCAGAAATGGTATTCATTACGCCGATACGCAACGGTACTGTGTTCAAACGATTGAATCGAATGGCATCGGCTTTGATACTTTGCGTTTCGCGAAATATTTGCCGCATGGTTGGCTCGACGAAACGTCCCAGAGGTGTAAGTTGGCAACCGCTACGATCTCGAATAAACAAATCGCCGCCTAGCTCTTCTTCCAGTTTCTTTATTGCTTGTGTCAGGGAAGGTTGTGCCACATAGGTCGATTGCGCTGCACGGGTAAATGAACTCTTATCACAGACTGCCAGAAAGTAACGTATTTGTTGTATTTCCATGTTAGTGTCCATTGAATAGGAAAAATCTATTATTTCATGGAAAATAGAATTTTGCTAATACAAGCCTGAACAATGCGACGAGTTCTCTTCTAGACATTAATCTGAAAGTGAAAAAGTTGAGACAGAAATGCTTCAATGCTCAGATTAGAGAGTGATGTTTTCGACAATATCGGTGTGATCCAAACTTAGAAATCACTGAACTGTGAAGATATAAAGAATTAAAAAACCAGGAAAACTGTCGTCGGCATTGAGTTGTAGTGGATAAAGTCAGGTGAATTTACTTAAAACTGCGCGAGCAGGTGTTAACTCTAACTATCAATGAAAACCTCACCAAATAAAGAGCGTGGAAAGATTGGTTATACCCTGAAAAGTAACGGGTCATTTTGTTAAATGGTAGTTTGGTTTTTGTATCATTTCTTTATGTATAGGTTGCATCTATTGATCGATAGGAAATTGGTATTTAACAATCTTGTGGAGTTACAGTAAATTTTAGCCAACTGCTACATCTCGACTCTCTATTAGAAGCGTTAACCATGCCTAGTAGAGGCGATTGATAATCAGTAAAAACAAGTTTAAGAGGCTAAAAATGAGCAAAGAAACGAAATGGGTCATCTGCAGTACCTGCGATATCAATTGCGGACTTCTTGTCACCGTTGAAGACGGTAAGGTGAAATCGATCAAAAAAAACCCAGATCACCCCCTTACTCCGAATTCGATCTGCATCAAGGGAGCTAACGCAAATAAATACATTACCCACCCAGACCGATTAACGCATGCGCTGAAAAGAGTCGGTGAGCGCGGCTCGGGTCAATGGGAACAAATTAGCACGAAACAAGCTTTAGATGAAATTGCCGATAAGATGAAGAAGTTGATAGCCGAAGATGGGCCGGAAACAATCGGCAGCACTTATGGTTGGAGCTCTAATGCTGGTGCGGCCTCACGAAGATTTATGAACTTACTGGGGAGTCCGAACTGGACTTGGACGGGATACGTGTGTTTAGCCAATTCCACAGTGCCCAGTAAAGCGACTTACGGTTTTTGGCAGTTTCCAGACTTTCATAATACCAAATGCATCGTACTTTTAGGCCACGCTCCGGGACCGCAAAGATGGACGGCTGAGTATCTGTGGATTAAGGATGCCCTGGATAGAGGAGCAAAACTAATCGTTACAGATCCACGCCGTAATAGCTACAGTGATCAAGCGGACATTTTTCTGCAAGTTAAACCTGCTACGGATAGCGCCTATTTACTGGCCTGGATCAATGTGATCATCTATGAAGACCTCTATGACAAAGAATTTGTAAAAAAATGGACGGTTGGTTTTGAACAACTCACTGAAAGAGTGAAGGATTACACTCCGGAGTGGGCGTCAGAAATAACTGGAGCACCAGCGGATAAGATTCGTGAGTCTGCCCGTATGTATGCTACTACTGGTCCGGCTGTGATCCCCTGGGGAGCAGTGCCTGATCATCATGCCAATAGCACTCAGACTTTGCGAGCCTTAACCATATTGAGATCCATCACCGGTAATCTCGATGTACCCGGAGGCGAATTGTTGATGGGGTACCATCCGGAAATTTCATCGGATGATGAATTCGAACTCAATGAGAGGCTATCTCCTGAACAACGCAAGAAACAACTCGGTGTAGATCGCTTTAAGCTCTTGAGCTGGGAAACACTCGAAAAGACTGGTCCAGCAATGGAAAAGGTCTGGGGCAAGAAATATTCAAACCAGGTATCCGGCGGCGCAATGGCGCATCCTGCAAGCATGTGGGAGGCAATGAAAACTGGCAAGCCTTACCGCTTGAGGGCACTTATATCGCAATGTAACAACACCTTAAACAGTTACCCCAACACTACTCACATTTACGAAGGGTTGATGAATCTGGATCTGTTAGTTGTCATGGATCTTATTAAGTCACCCACGGCCCAAATCGCCGATTATATTTTGCCGGCCACCCATTGGCTGGAAAGGCCGAACTTGTTTAATTACTGGGATTGGATTCCAATCTATCAAGGAGGAGAGCAAGCGGTGGAGGCGCCAGAAGAGTGTATGCACGACTGGATGTTATGGCGTGAGCTTGGCGTCCGTCTAGGACAGGAAAAAGATTGGCCATGGAAAAGCATGGAAGAGGCCTACGATGAACGGTTGGCACCAGCAGGTTTAACATGGCAAAAATTATCAACCCAAGATCGAGCGTCTGCCCCTGAACTCGGTTTCAAGAAGTACGAACAGACAGGCTTTGGCACTCCTAGCGGGAAAGTCGAGCTCTATTCAAGCATTTTCGAAGAGCTTGGTTATGATCCGTTACCAAGCTGGATTGAGCCACCGGATAGCCATGTAAGGAAACCTGAGTTGGCTAAGTCGCATCCATTGACTTTTTTTACCGGGATGCGAGAAAACTATTGGTTTCACAGTTTTGGCCTTGGCCGGTCTATTAAAGAGCTGCGTGGTCGTGAGCCGGACCCTCGTATGCAAATTCATCCTGATACGGCGTACGATTTGGACCTGTCGGATGGAGATTGGGCATGGGTGGAATCAACTAGCGGAAAAAGAATAAAACTCAGGTCGTGGCTCAGCAACGACACGCATCCTAACGTGGTCAGGGTTCCTCATGGCTGGTGGTACCCGGAAACAACAGGAAGTGAAGAACCAGGAGCGGCGTTATCGAGTCTCTGGAAATCGGCGGATGCGGTCATCCTTCATGACTCTGACGAATACTGTGATAAAGAACAAGGTAACTTCCAACTCAGAGGACTGGCTTGCAAAGTTTATAAAGTGGAGGACGGAACAGAAGGGACAAGTTATGCAATATAAAATTTTTGTAGCACGTACAGGGTAATCAGACTTAAAAGTAGCTTTAAACAAAGCTTTGATAAAGAAGATGAGAGCTATCATTTCGATTTGAATGATAGCCTCTATTCACCGACTATTCTAAATCGTTTTTTCCTATCTTGAAGAGCGTCGAGCCGATAAGTTGTAAGATCATAAATTTACCAACAATAATTGCTTGTCATTAATCGTAAACATTAGCATGAGCTCGATAATTTATCCTTGTTGGCAGCTTATGAAATTCGGACATAAAAAAGTATGTAAAGCCCAAAAAGCCTGACTCTAAATAAAAACAAACAGCATATGACATTGATTTTCTATATTTTTAAGATAGACGATCAGTGAAAATATTTTTGTATAGTTTTACGCACTATTTAAATTAACTTCGAGCCTACCTAAGTATGACTATTAAGTATGACTATATAGGGTTCATGGCTGATAAGGTTTTGCCGGAAATAGCAAAGCCTCCTGTACTAGGAAAGGAGTAACATGAGTGTGACTTACTTACATACAACAAATCCAGAAAATTCAACAGGTTCCCAATTGATTGATCCCCAGGGGCGCCATTTAAATTATTTGCGGCTTGCCGTTACCGACCGTTGCAATTTTCGTTGTACTTATTGTATGCCAGAGGAGGGTATTGATCTTAAAGCGCGTGATGATATTTTGTGCTTTCAGGAAATGGAACATCTTCTTGGACTCTTTCTGGATTTAGGTGTAACCAAGGTGCGTATTACCGGTGGCGAGCCTTTTGTTCGTAAAGGTCTGCCTGATTTTTTAACCAGAATAAACCAATATGAAAAACTGGAAACAATCAATTTAACAACGAATGCCTATTTTTTAGAAGATACCATCCCATTGTTTCAAAAAATAAAATCAGGCAGTATTAACATCAGTCTTGATTCATTGAAGCGAGACGTTTTTTATAAAATTACCCGACGTGATGATTTTGAACGGGTGTGGAATAACATTGATAAAATTCTGCTAACAGATCTGAACGTAAAATTGAACATGGTGGTTCTCAAAGGCGTCAATGACAATGAAATTGTTGATTTTGCGATGTTAGCCAAAAGCAATAAAGTCGAAGTCCGTTTTATTGAACAAATGTCATTTAATGGGGGGTGTTTTTCAAACGAAATATATTCTGCAGAAGAAATTATCAGCACGTTGCAGAATTTTTTCCCAGAAATGATCGAACATCTTAAAATGAGTTCAACTGCCCGAATTTTTGGAATCCCCAGATTTAGAGGAAAAGTCGGCATCATCGCCGGCCATTCCAGAACATTCTGTTCAACATGCAGTCGTTTAAGGCTCACTCCCGACGGTACATTCAAAACCTGTCTCTATGATCATGGCGCCATAAATTTAAAAGACATGCTACGTTCAGGGAAAAGTGATCAGGAAATAAAAACGGCAATTGGAGAGGCCGTGGCCAAAAGGGCAAAAGACGGATTTGAATCGGAACAGCGAACACAGCAAATAGTTCATTTTTCAAAAAAACATCTTTCAATGGCACAGATAGGTGGATGATGAAAAAACTTAAAAACAGATTTTGACTTTTGGAATAGTCTGGCTCTATTGATAACTTGAGAACACTATTACTGTTGGCAGTTGCGATTGCTGTTGGTTTCATTTCTTTTACCACACGAAATCTGACGATCGCGTTGATAGCCGGATTGATATTAGAGTATAGCTATAATTTTTTTAAACAGACAAACAAAAATAGTTTCCATTAAAACGTAAGGAAAAACTATGCAAATTAATGTAATTTTTTTTGGTGTTCTGAGTGATGTGGTGGGGAAGAACATGCTGACGATTCAAGATACGGATAATATGACTGATTTAAAGAGAAAATTAATCACAAATTATCCAGACTTAATAGACTATACCTATAGAATGGCTGTAAATCAGCAAATGGTTGAAGACAATCACCGTCTTTTTGATAACGATATAGTTGCAATTATGCCACCCTTTGCTGGGGGCTGATTTTTTAAAGGCAGCCATGAACCTAAATAAAGAGGAAATTCAGTATTATCATCGCCATTTGATTTTACCCAAAATTGGCAAAACAGGACAACAGGCTTTAAAAAAAGCAAACGTGCTGGTCATCGGTGCAGGCGGATTGGGCTGCCCTATTTTAATGTATCTGTCCGGAGCTGGTATCGGCAGGATTGGTATTGTGGACCCCGATAAAGTTGCGGTTTCTAATTTGCATCGCCAGGTATTGTATGGCTTTTCACAAGTTGGAGAATTCAAAGCTGAAGCTGCGGTAAATCGTTTAAAAGATCTCAATCCTAATATTGTTTTAAAGGCATATGCTCAAAGATTGTCTTCGAAAAATGCCGTCGATTTGGTTTCCCAATATGATGTCGTTATTGATGCGACAGACAACTTTCCAACCCGTTATTTAATTAATGATATTTGTGTTTATCTGGACAAACCTTTTGTTTCAGGATCAGTAGACCGCTTTCAGGGACAAGTGAGTGTATTAAATTTTACAGATGGTCAAGGCAATAAATGGCCAACTTATCGCTGCCTGTTCCCCAAGCCGCCGGCACCCGAAAAAGCACCGGATTGTTCGCAAAATGGCGTGCTTGGAGTTCTGCCGGGAATTATCGGTAACTTACAAGCAAACGAAGTTATAAAAATGATCTGCGGAGTAGGCGAAATTTTATCTGGAAAAATTTTAATATTTGATGCATTGAATAATCAAACGATGCAGTTTTCCATTCAACGAAACGAACAGGCTGTACAGCTAGCTTTGCAAAATGCCTCGGATTTCGGATCATTTGATTATGAATACTTTTGCAGTTCAAATCAGCAAAAAATAAATGAAATCAGCGCTGTTGATTTGTACAAAAAGTTACAAAAAAAAGAAAAAATACAATTGGTTGATACTCGTTCGGCACGTGAATTTCAAATGGAATTGCCGAATTCTGTTCACATTTCACTAAATGATTTGCAGGCTAACATTGATAAAATATCGAGAAACGGCAACAAGGTTGTTTTTTATTGTGATCATGGAATCAGCAGCGCCAAGGCGGTTAGAATGCTGCAGAATCATCATAACCTTAAAAATGTATTTAATCTTAAAGGCGGTTTGGCAGCCTGGCTGAAAAAAGAAAAAATAGAACAATGAGAACAATGAAAGATAAAAATTATTTTGTCCAGGGTGCGATTGATCCGGTTTTTATCGGTGAGCAAATAGCAACACATAACTCTAATCATGGCATAGGTGCCCATTCTATTTTTCTCGGTCAAGTACGTGCGGATGAAAAAGTAGGCAAACATGTAGCTGGAATTGAATACTCAGCTTATAGGGATATGGCCAACAAAGTTTTTGCAAAAATTCGTGAAGAAGCCTTTGAAAAATGGCCATTAAATTGCGTGCACATATTTCATAGTACTGGACTGGTAAAAACTGGAGAGTTATCACTTTTTGTTTTTTGCTCATCTGGGCATCGTAAAGAAAGTATTAAAGCGATGGAACAGATTGTTGAAGATATTAAACACAAAGTTCCCATCTGGAAAAAAGAAATTATGGAAGATGAATCTGTGCGCTGGGTTCAGGATTAGCTTTTTAGAACATTTTTTCAGAAATTGTAAGGTCAGTTGAAAATATAATTTTCTGATCGTTTGTATGTTCAACAAAATGCAAAAAATAAATAATTTAAGAGTCAAGGGTTACAAAATGATTGATGTTAGTCCAAAATTTAATACATTAAGATATGCAAAAGCCGAAGGAATTTTGACAGCTAATTTGGAAACAATAAAACGGGTGGCTGAAAAAACTGTCCCTAAAGGAGATGTTTTACAGGTTGCACGGGCAGCAGGTATAACCGCTGCAAAAAATGCTGCATCCTGGATCATCTTTTGTCATACCCTACCTTTAGATTGGGTTGATATAAATTTTGATATCGAAAAAGACACAATAAAAATTTCAGCGGAAGTAAAAGCAATCTGGAAAACCGGTGTTGAAATGGAAGCTATGGCTGCAGTTACAGGCGCGCTATTAAATGTCTATGATATGCTTAAACCTTTAGATGACAATATCTCTTTTTCTTGTATAAGGCTGGTTAAGAAAAAGGGCGGGAAAAGCAGTTTTAAAGAATATTTTGCTGAACCATTAAAATCGGCTGTTCTTGTTATTTCTGATTCAACATATGCTGGAAATCGCGAAGATACATCTGGAAAAATCATCAAATTATTTTTGGAAGATAAAGAGCTCTCGGTTCCGGTCTATGAAATTATACCTGATGATTCAGACCAAATATCAAATCGCTTGCGGCAACTGGCAGATGAAAATATTGATCTGATTATAACAACCGGTGGAACGGGTTTTGGTCCTAAAGATATAACTCCGGAAGCAACGGCTAACGTCATCGAAAAAGAGGCGCCCGGTTTAGTTGAGACTATACGCCGCTATGGTAAAGAACGCACACCTTATGCAATGTTATCACGCGAACTAGCCGGTATCCGCGGCAAAACAGTAATTATTAATTTACCCGGAAGTTCCAAAGGCGCGCAAGAAAGTATGGAAGCGCTTTTCCCTGGTCTCTTACATGCTTTCCCCATGTTGTGGGGTGGCGGACATGATGAAGAAAAACGCTGGGTAAAAAAGTGATATCCATAAACCAAACTCTGATAAGCAGTCTACTCAGAGTATAAGCCTGCCCTGCAAACGTCGATCACGTGCCTGCCGTTATTTTAGCAATTCTGAAATTAACCGCCAGATATATGCGATTTATTATCTGCAGAATCAGAAAAACACTGAAATTAAGAACTTACTTGCAGTTTTAATCCATAAATAAACCCTATTTTTTCATGGGAAATTAGTCTTTTACAAACACGTCTGATTTAATTTAAAATGAATTTAGGCGCATCAATAAAAGGGTTGCGATTATTAGTTTATCTTCCTAAAGCAAAATAAATATGTGTCACTCTAATAGCTATATGATAAACCTATGGTAAGCAGTATAAATAATCTTATTGAATGAATAGGCTTGTGCTCTAATTAAAGTAATTTACAGTGAAACAGGATGTCTGCATCTGAGGTGGTACATAATGAATGATATAAAAAAACTCTTGTTAGAGATTGGACTGCTTTTTTATTGGGTCAATTCATAACGTTTATACTAGTTGGAGCCAAAGGTATTTGGTCTGAATTTTGATTTTTAATCAAGTAAACCAAGCATAAACCGAATAGGTAAAATATGTCATGAATTTTAACCGTATTAAGTGACCTAAAAAGCTTGTAAATAATGGTAGCTAACGGTCATAATTCGATATAGTTTTATAAAAAGAGGGGCAGAAATTGGAAAATATCATTAAAAAACAGTATAGTCACTTAACAGAAGCAATTCGTCCAATATTATTATTCGTGTATAAATACAGATATATATTCGCAGTAATTTTGGGGTTTATAATTGCCTTTTTTCCTTCGTTAATGTTTTTTTTCTACAGCGTTTTCGGTTTAAAGGAATAGCTTCCCATTGTTAATTTAGATTTTCGGTGTGTCAACTCGTTAAATGTTATCAGACCAATTTATTGATTTGTTTAACATTTAACGAGAGATAGACATCTTAAAAAAAAGTGTCCTCGAAAAGCATAAGTTCGAAAATATTGATATAATTGGCGATACCTATATAGACACACTAAAATAAACCATAAGACTTGAAAACATCTGCATTTTCAGTTTGGTTTATTTATGAGTATCTGACCGCTTCAACCCGCAAAGTATTTGCGCTCCAATATTTGCTTTTTTGCTTCATGAAAGAAGTCACATCACCAAGGCGATCGACTCCCGGACAATAAGGCGACTTATGATACCGTGTTCAGCGAGCAAAACAGGCCTCTCTTTAGCAATTGCAATAAGCATCTGGGTAGCACATTTGCGCGGACTTTTGTGGCTTGAGCCGATTCAGAATCCCGCGAGTATATTAAGGTGAAAGCGAATGAAAATATCTCCATCGGGCATTCGACAAAGAAGGCTACATCATAGATTTTTTGTTGAACGCTCGTCAAGACAGGAAAGCGGCACTTCATTTTTTTATGAGGTGATAGTTTTCACGGTCGGAATGAAAAGATAGCACTGCAAAACTCAGGCCTGTTCGCACATTGGCATATTACCTTCGCCGGAATGACTGAACGATAAGAGCGGTATGAATCGAGATATTCACGTACCGTTGCGTGATATGTGATAGCCTGAAGGTGCGATTCCTTTGGGCTACTCGACCAACTAAATATGACGGTTTATGCCCAAATCAGGGGGGCGCCTCTATATTGAATTAATCGGTTCGTACTAGCTCAGTCATTCCATTCAAACTTTATAGCCAACTAGCAAAAGGTTGCACGATTACCGTTGAACCAGCTTCCACTCGGGTTTGATCGGCGGTCAAGACTATGAAACAGTTGGCTTGCGACATAGAACGTAAAATTCCGGAGCCTTGCTCACCTGTCTTGCATACTGTCAACTCGCCATCAGACGCCTGACTCAAAATGCCACGCTGGTACTCTGTTCTCCCCGCTCGCTTCCTTAAAAGTGAACTGGTCACCGCTCGTAAAATTAAAGGCGGACGCGCGATTTCGCCACCAAAACGCTGCAGGGCCGGCTGCACAAACTGGCTAAAACTTACCATTACCGCTACAGGGTTGCCTGGCAAACCAAAAAACAATGCTTGTTGCAGGCGGCCAAAGGTTAATGGTCGTCCTGGCTTCATCGCCACCTTCCAAAAGATAATGTCGCCTAATTCGTTCAACACTTGATATATATAATCGGCTTCGCCGACTGACACTCCGCCGCTGCTGATAATGACATCATGACTCTTCGCAGCTAATTGCAATGTATTGCGTACTTGCATGGGATCGTCGCCAACCACGCCCAGATCAGTTATATCGCAATGCTGGCGGCTCAACATTCCAAACAGCGTATATCGATTGCTATCATAAATCTGTCCTGGCTGTAAGGCTTCCCCAACTGTCTGCAATTCATCACCGGTGGAGAAAAAGGCTACCCGCAAGCGCCGCATTACTGCAACATTATTGATGCCTAAGGAAGATAACAGCCCTAAATCTGCCGCCGTTAATCGTCGACCACAAGTCAACACAGTTTGCCCTAAACGAATATCCTCGCCAACGAATCGGACATTTTCTCCTAGTCTCGCACGACCATCGATTCTAATGCTTTCTGCGCCGAGCAGTTCGACATGCTCCTGCGGGATTACAGTGTTGCAACCCGCCGGAATCATTGCACCCGTCATTATGCGAACACACTCGCCGCTTGTACAACCCTCAAAAAATGGATGACCGGCAAAACTATTTCCAACTACCTTTAATGTGACCGTCCCGTTCTGCGGTATACCATCGGCATGCAAGGCAAACCCATCCATCGCCGAATTGTCATAAGGGGGGACATTCATTTCAGCAATAATATCTTCAGCCAAGACGCGATCAATGGATTGTCGCAACGGTAATCGTTCTTGCTCCGTACTAGCTAATGGTTTGACACAATCTATAATGGACTGCTGTGCAACATCCACAGTTATTGCTGTCGGATCATGCTCGTCACTGCAACCTGGTCTGCTTAGATGAAGAATGTCGTTATCTATCATGTTACGCATAACGCTCTGAAACTATTATGATCATCCACTGCTGCAGATACTGTCCGACTTGTTCCATATTACTGGTATGATTCCTCATATTACCTCTTACTACTTAGCTCCAAAAGCATAACTAAAATTAACTCGATAACGTTGATAAAGCCGACGTTCATTCAAGATATAAACATCCTGCTAACGCCAAATAAAATAAATATTCTGTCTTGTTTTCAAATTTGCAATTTAAATATATCGTTATGCAATTTATTGATTTTAATAATATTATGTTTTATAGATATATTAATGATCAACATGTATTGTCTATTGAGAAGTAAATAGCCAAATGCATTTGTAAAAAAAACCCTCATCACCTATTCGCCACATGGCGAAAGAGTTAGTTCTAGCATTCTTCTCTTGGAGGTAAGAAAATGCTTGGGAGAAACGCCCCCAAACCCAGTACACGCGCATCAAATGTACTGATATTTTGATGATGAAGATCTGTAAATTGTTTCCAATCTTGACTTTATTGACCAATATATTATCTTTATTTAGTTTACGTAAATAGACAAGATGCATAAATCACTCTCACTCTGTTGATATCTGTGCTCCCAATCGAATGAAATACATTTCAAGAAGCGGGATGGGCGGTTGGCTCCACCAGACCAACCAGTAGCAATTACCTTCATCCATCAACCCTTGGGGGAGTTTATATGGCTGGTAGATATTGCTGGTCATATAGTTACTGATGGAGCTAACCGTCCACCCTGTTTACAGAATATAAAATGGTAGCATCTCACCGGATACAAACAAAAGAATGTAATACCCGGCGAAATACTGACTTTTATTTTAAATAATTATTTCTTTTCAATGCGCGCACTTAATTTATCAATTCCATCAATGTGCTCTGAAGTTACAAAAAACTAAATCATTTGGGTATCCCGCAGAGGCCACTGCGAATGTGGTTGACCTTGGAGTGGAAAAAGGAAGCCACGAAAGAGGTTTTACCTGCCAGTTTTTCGACAGCCATTGGGATATACTCATCTGCGTAGCGACGTTCAAAAGTTTTCATATCGGTCGGCACAGGGTAAATTACAATTAATTTTGCTGAACTCATAAGTTTATTGTATGGCTATCTAAATGGTAGCGCATATAAAACACCAATTTTTATGACTAGTAAAATACCTATTTTCTATGATTGAATAGGATTATCCTATTCAACAAAATTAGTGTAATTTTAAAATGCAATAAATTCGCTATTTCTGGCAGTCTGCGATAAGAACTCATTCAACCAGCCAGTTTTGGCGTATCTTGTTTTGACCATGTGGATTAGCATATATACATTTGCTGTTTATTGGGCAGGAAGCTTTTTGCTGAACAAGATAATGCATGGCATCAGGCGGCAATTTGGGACAGTATTTTTACTGCTAATCATGTAGTTGAATTTTATTTATGTTTTCTGTTCTACATTATCATGGGTTCTGCATCGTGGTTTTATGCGCGAACTTGATTATCATTATTTGCAAAAGGAATTTCTCTGCCTTTAACACTTGCCGTTCTCGGGTCATTTATCATTTTTGTTGCCGTTGGCTTCAATGAGTGGGGCATACATTTTGGTTTCGCGAGGAGTTGTTCGGTGCCTATATGCACTACGCTTTCGTCATTGGAGTTCGGTTCGCGCTTGCGGTGGGAGGAATTCTTCCCCAATGCGTTATTCGTATGAGCACATTGATGGAATTGATAAATCAATAACCCGCTTTGGAAAATACATAACTTTTCCTGATTACCCACGACCCTCAGCAACTTTTGATCATTCGGTTAGTCGAACTGAAGCCTTGATCTGCCTGGAGATCCGTGCCATGAAAAAAAACCGATCCAATTTCAAAAGGCTTCAGCTTGATGGATTTCATGAAGCAGTACGGCACTGAAAGCCAGTGCGCCGAAGCGTTACTTCAGGCCCGATGGCCTCATCCGGTTTTCAATGCCCAGGCTGCAATCCGCCAAGAAATGTCAATAGGCTTTGGTAATGTAAATGCCCTAAACACTAGGGTTTCACGCCGTAAAAGCCGATCAAGAAAGCCTACGAACAACGTCCGGAAGCCGTCAAAGCTTGGCTGAAGAACACTATCCTGTGATTGCCGCCCAAGCTAAGGCTGAAGGCGGCGAAATCCAATGGTGCAATGAAACGGCGCTGACCAACAAAGACGTTCGCAGCTGCCTGCCGTCGACTTCAATTGACTTATGAACGCCGATAAAAAATGCTCAGATTGATTGACATGGCTGATAATATAGTGTAGATTCTGTACCAAATGGTATATTAAAATTTAAGTTTTATGGCAAGATATCAAGAATTCGATACTCAAGAAGCTCTTACTAGAGCGATGTATGTTTTTTGGGATAAAGGGTATAAAGGAGCTTCTCTGAGTGACCTTTTGAACAACATGGGCATAGGAAAAGGAAGTTTTTATGCAACCTTTGGTAGCAAACATGAGCTATTTTTAGATGCGCTGAAACTTTATAGAAGTAAGCGAGCTATGGTGCGCGAAATAGCCGATATCACGGCAAGTTTACCTGCCAAAAACGCGATTGAGCGGATTTTGGTTAGAGTTATGGATAGGGCCATTGAAGACAAGCGTTGTTGCATGTTTGGAAAAACTGCGTTGGAGTTTTGGCAAACTGACGCAAAAATATCTGAAGAAGTTGAAGGCGGTATCAAACAAGTCGAAGATGCTTTCCGTCAGGTCATCATTCGAGGTCAAAAAGATATGGAAATTGCTGCTGATAAAGATTCCGACTCGCTCGCATATTTTTTTACTGGTATTTTTTATGGTTTGCAAGTTATGGGTAGCGCCAACCCTGATCGTAAAACTTTAGAAAAGGTTATTTCAAATGCACTTATCCTGCTGGATTGATTTTTAATAAACTAAAAAATAGATGTTTTTGTAACAATACTGTACTAGTCGATATAAATAAGCGACAAGGAGATAATCAATATGTGAGTCTTAATGAAGTAATACCTTAAAAACGGCATTTATTAACTGAATATTTATATATTTATGCGCACCAAAAAAACCAAACGGTACAGAATGGCGCAATGCGTGAGGACTTTTCGTGACACAGATTTTTTTAGCTAAAGACGCAGTAACTCAAGCTACGATGACGTCCAATCTCTATAACTGTTTTGTTCATTTTTTTTTCTGGCAGAAAGATCCAAAAATTGCTAAGTACTTTGAGCAGGGTCTTGGAGGAATTAAAAAAGGTTTTAAGTCGGCGATTATCAAGGGGCAAAATTCAGGGGAAATTTCAACCGATAAAGATCCTGAATCACTCGCTGATTTTCTAACTGGTCTATTTTACGGTTTACTGGCGACGGGAAGCGAAACTCTTCCCATGAATTCGGTTAGTCATATTATATCTAATGCATTGAGTGATTTGGATTAGTAAGTGCTTGTTATATTTAGGCGTTTCTTTTGCGCCAAAATGTACCGAACGGTACAAATAATGTTGCAAATTGCGACGAGGAGTGAATTATGTCAACAATTAGCGTATCCACCGGTTTTGATAAAGAAACCGCCACGGTCTCCAGGATTTATGATTATCTAATCTTGGTGTTAGCCGGATTTTTATATATTGGCTCTTATCATCTGCATTTCATGCTAACGGTGGGCGACTGGGATTTTTGGCTCGATTGGAAAGACCGGCAATATTGGCCGCTTGTGACGCCCGTTCTGATGATTGCCTGGCCCGCAGCAGTGCAATCGGTATTATGGACCCATTTTCGTTTGCCTATGGGTGCAACTTTATCAGTAGTGGGTTTAATGCTGGGCATGTGGATCACTCGCGTGACCGCCTATCAAATTTGGACCAATTACCCACTAAATTTTGTGCTACCAGCCACCATGATTCCTAGCGCCTTAGTTTTGGATGCTATTTTGATGTTGTCACCTAGTTTTCTAGTGACTGCGATTGCAGGGGGCGCTTCTTTTGCGCTTTTATTCTATCCAACTAACTGGCCTATTTTTGCTATGTTCCATGTTCCAATTGAATGGCAAGGTGGATTGCAAACCATCGCCGATCAATTTGGTTTTGAATACTTACGGGCGGGTATGCCGGAATATCTACGCATCATAGAACGAGGCACATTACGAACATATGGCCAGATGGCCGCTCCTTTATCCGCCTTTTTTGCAGCGCTACTCTGCATCCTGGTTTATGCCGCAGGTTGGTATATCGGTAAAGCCTTTGCCACTGTCCGTTACCTGAAACGTGTATAGGAGAAAAAACATGAAACTATTGAAGTTATTTGTTTTTTCATCCATCTGTCTTAGTGGGCTTTTTCTTTCAACGTCAACTGCTTGGGCTCACGGTGAACGTTCTTTAGAGCCTTTTGTCCGCATGCGAACGGTTCAATGGTATGACGTTAACTGGTCAGCTAGTACGGTTGCTGTTAATGATGAACTCACCATAACCGGTAAAGTTCATGTTGCAGAAGATTGGCCTAATAGTCTTCCAAAGCCAGAAGCCGCTTATTTGGGTGTCATCGCTCCTGGTCCAGTATTTCTCCGTAAAGAACGGTGGATCAACGGCGAAGCCCATTTGAACTCATTACCCCTAAAAGTTGGTCGTGATTATGAGTTCAAAATGAAGCTTAAGGCCAGAATTCCTGGGCGTTATCACATTCATCCTTCGTTTAATATCATAGATACAGGTAATGTTGCGGGACCTGGGCAATGGGTTGAGATTACCGGTAATGCCAATGCGTTCACAAACAATGTCGAAACTGTCAAGGGAGAAATGATCAATTTAGAAACCTACGGCACTGCCAACGGTGTTCGTTGGCATATGCTGTGGATGATTCTGGGAATAGCCTGGTTGGTTTGGTGGGTTCGACGTCCGTTGTTTATTCCACGCTATGCCATGGTGAATAAGGGCGAAGAAGATAAATTGGTAACTCCTAAAGATAAAAATCTGGCTAAGGCGATACTTGTCGCGGTTCCTGTCATTGTCTTGAGCGGTTATTTTGTGACAAACAGTCAGTATCCGGAAACCATACCGTTACAAGCTTCATTGGATCTTATCCCCCCGTTACCTGAACAAGCCGATCTGGTTAACGCAAAAATTAAACGCGCTACTTACAATATTCCCCAGAGATCAATGATGATGATGGTGGAAATCAAAAACGATAGTCAAAAAACTTTGCAGATTGGTGAGTTTACCACTGGATCTGTGCGTTTTATTAATTCAAATATGAACATTGATGCCAGTCATACGCCGCCAGAATATTTGGCGACAAACGGTATGCAAATTGAACCAAACGATTTGATTCACCCCGGTGAAGCCAAAGTTGTAAAAATCATGGCATCTGATGCTGTCTGGGAAATCGAACATCTCTCCAGTGTTATTGGTGATGCCGATAGTCGCTTTGGAGGGTTGTTGTTTTTATTCGATGATCAGGGAAATCGCTATCTATCAAGTATTTCGGCGTCTTTGATACCTGAATACAAATAAAACAACATTTATTTATATCTACATATAAACAGGAAATTATTATGGTTACTGCACCTGATAAAATTATTTCATCATCCAGCACTGAAACCTATGATAGACAGTGGTATCTGAAGGATTTTAAACGATACGCTGTGTCTTTCTTGGCAATTTTGCTTATGTACGTATCGATCACGGCTTATCAATATACTTTTGGTGCTGCTACGGGTTTAGATTCAACCGATCCTCTTTTTGAGGAATACTGGATGAATTTGTTTTATATAGAAGTCATTTTTCAACTCAGTTTGATCGGTGCACTTGGCTATTATTTTTGGAAAAACCGTGATCTACATCTTGATCAACTATCTCCACGCGAGGAATTACGACGTTATTTGAATCTGACGATGTGGATCAGCATTTATACCTTTTCAGTTTATTGGGCAGGTAGTTATTTTGCCGAACAAGATAATGCCTGGCATCAAGCTGCTATTCGCGACAACATTTTTACCGCCAATCATGTCGTTGAATTTTATCTGTGCTTTCCGTTTTATACCATCATGGGAGTTTCATCATGGCTATATGCGCGTACCCAATTACCATTATTTGCCAAAAACGTTTCGCTACCGTTGACTTTGGCTGTTGCGGGCCCCTTTATGATTTTTGTTGCTGTTGGCTTTAACGAATGGGGGCATACATTTTGGTTTAGAGAAGAACTGTTTGGTGCTTATATGCATTATGCTTTCGTTATCGGTGTGTGGTTTGCACTTGCTGTTGGAGGTATTTTGTTGCAACAAGTAACTCGCATGTCCGAACTAACCGAACTAATCAATCAAGACAATTCCAAAAAACGTTAATTAATTACAAAAAATCACATATAAAACGTCCAGCCAACAATAACAATCTATTGTTGGCTGGGTATATGATCTTAACGAATTTATTTTTATAAAATAAATCGTTATGCTATTTAATGACTATATTGTTTATGTATTAACTTTAATGGCTTCATAATAAACTAATGATGGCTGCTGATATCTGTGGTTTCTGATTTAAATAAATAGTAGCTATAGTGCATTCTCAGTGTTTTATAAAATAAAATTAACGAGTTATTAATCATGTTGGCAATTGGAGCAATATTTATTGCAGTCTGGTTTTTTAAATCTGCAAAGCAAACAAAAAAGAATCGGTATTTGTGGATGGCAATCGGTGTTATTAGTTATTATATTTTTAGTATTTTTTGTCTATATCCTGAATCCGTGACTTAA